>JAFTRY010000007.1 GCA_017462035.1 Clostridia bacterium | reverse complement strand
ATTATTTAGATGTAAAAACATAAATGCGGTTGGTTCTTAAGAACCAACCGCTTTTCTGTTTTGTTAGATCTTGCAGAAAATGAGATGATTTTCTCCCGTTCTGCAGCTTAATTTGCCGCGAACCAGTCGGTAACCGAAGGGAATCTTTACTTCTCCCTGTACGCTCGCGGGAATATTGGCTGTCAATTCAACCATAATGTCTGTTTTTTTGTACTCAACTGAAATTTTATTTTCAAGTACGGTACAGGATGCTCGGACTCGATTCATGTAGCTATTAAAACAGGGCGCAATCGTTACATGATCGATAGAATCGATCTGAATCCCCGCCAGATGACGGTAGAAAAATGCCGTTATGTCCCCCCAGAAATGATGGTTAAGAGAGTTGACAGCGGGGTCTGTGGATCGCAGTTCATCGATTCGATGGGGTAACCAGACGAAGGACTCGAACAAAGAAGTTGCACCTAAGTCCAGATGATTTTTGTAGCTGGGGAAAGTAGGATCAAGAATCATCTTTAGAGCCAGATCGATCGCTCCATGTTCCGCCAAAACCCGAAAAATGACTCGATTTCCCAAGACACCCACGTCGAAATGATCGTTGTAGCTATGAATCATGGTTTCCAAATGTTGTTCAGCCTCCCGTACCTCTTCCGGGTCCATCATATTATAGTAGATTCCCATTGCTTGGACGGTTTGATTTCTCAGCCTGATAAATTTCCCGGATATGCATTTTTTGCGAAAGGCTTCTTTGATTTTATTAGATAAAGAAGATGCGTGCGCGGCAGATTTTGTATTGCCTATTAGCGTAAATATTTGTGCAGCCTTATCACAAATGTCCTTACAGATCATGGTGTCCGTATATTTTAAATGATCATTCATTGCTTCTGTGGTGAGATGAACGTGACACCAATCGCCCAGACCGTAATGATAGAGCCCCTTTTCGTCCGATTTTGATTCCATGTAACAAAGGTACTTCAATAAATACGGTGCGGATTCACGTAAGAAATCTGTATCGCCGGTATACTGATATATACGGTAGGGGACCTCAAACATAGCAAGATCCCATGCGGGACCGTTTCCCCAATCAAATCCCCAGGTGTCAGTTGGAACGATACCCGGGATGGCACCTAATTCGTTTTGTGCCTTCCATACATTTCTGCACCATTCTTTTAGAGACCGCACGCAATCGTATTGGATCAATAGCTGTTCCGCGCTTAGGGCAATATCTCCGGTCCATCCATTTTTCTCACGATGAGGGCAATCGGTTGGAAAGTACATGAAGTTTGCACGGTTACTTCGCTGTGTAGAATCATAAATGGCGTTAATGTCAGCATTGTCACATTGAAAATCCGACAATTGCTTTAAGGAACTGCTCATTTCATAAAAAGTCAGCAAATCGGGCGTAGCTTGTTCAGCTGTGATACCAATGACCTCTACAAAACGGAATCCATGATAGGTGAAATGAGGCATATAGGTTTCCGTCTTGCCGCCTCGCAAAATATACTCGTCTTTTTCAGCCACGAAATGCTCAAAGCGAATGTTTCTTTGATCCACCTGTCCGTCTCGAATCAGCTCACCGTACAGCAAAGATATCTTCTGTCCCGGCGATCCTTTAATTTTTAATTCGCACAACCCGGCACAGTTTACTACGAAGTCATAAATAAATCCTCTGGCAGTGGGAATGATGCGGACAGGATAATGAACGTCAACAATTCCGATGGGTTCACAATCGGGAAATCTGACTTCTCCTTTTGGGCATTCCGCAGGAAGAGCCGGTCTCCAATTTCGATCATCATATCCCGGGTTTTTCCATCCATCGAGCTCAAGTCTTGCGTCATAACACTCACCGCAGTGAAAATCTTCGCGGATCAAGGGACTTTCGGTACAAACAAGTTGATCAGATTCAAATAAAACGCCTTTGTCCGTTGTGACAGATAGGGCTACCTTGGGGGCAGAACGGTAAGGGGCTTGGTCAAAGTCCCATACAGGATGACAGGAATTTAAGAATCCATTGCCAAGTAGTATCCCAATGACATTTTCGCCCACTGTCAGCAGTTCGGTAATATCGTATCTGTCGTAATAAAGAAAATGATCGGGATTGGATCGGTAAGGAGCCATAACCCCTTTTGTTATATTCTGTCCATTCAGATATAACTCATAGTAGCCTAACCCACAGATTGTGATCTCTGCTACCTTAGGAAGAGAGGTTAAATGAAATTTTTTCCGAAATTGTGGATTGGGAACAGGATACTCCAGTGTATTGTACTCTTTTGTGGCGCAAACAAAATGTTTTGAAATCATCATTGCTATCCTCCCATGAAAAAACCGAAAGGATCATCGACTAATCCTTTCGGTTTTGTGTGTACGGTTCGTCTGAAATCATTTCGTCCAGATTAGTCCTGCGCATCTTCAGCTTTTACGTCAACATTGCGTACAGCGGTCCTTAAAATTCGGATTTTTGTGCGGTCATGACCGGTTTCGATCATGAGCGTCTCTTCTTTGATGCTGACAATTTTTCCAATAATCCCGCCAATGGTTGTGATCTCATCTCCAACCTGCAAGTTATTTCTCATGTCATTCGTTTCGCGTTCTTGCTTTTTTTGGGGTCTTATCATAAAGAAATACATGGCAACGAACATCAAAACGATCAGAATAATTGATCCATACTGTCCCATTTTATATGAAACCTCCATTTACAATTTAATGATATTATCATACCATATTTTACCCGAAAAAGCAAGAGATATTTGCAAATTATTTTATAAAAAAGGCGGGATATCAAGAAGGATTTGAATTTAATTCCCAAAACTGTTGAAATATAGTTTAAATTGTGTTATAATAAACTGAGTATTGATAAAATCGACGAAAGATCGTGGATTAGGAGTTTGTATGTCTGTAAATCCGTATATTGAATGTGGAAAAATCGTAAATACCCACGGATGTCACGGTGGGTTAAAGCTGGAATCTTGGTGTAACACACCTGAAGAATTAGCGGTATTGAAAAGGCTGTATATCAAAGAGGGAGAGATCTATCGGGAATATCGGGTAACCAAGTCGTCGGCATTCAAGCAATTTGTTTTGGTGAATCTGGATCTTGTACAAACGATGGATGATGCAATGGCTCACAAAGGGAAACTTCTTTATGCCAAGCGTGAGGATTTTCATTTGGAAGACGGAGAGTATTTTATTGCTGATTTAATTGGTTTGAAGGTGATCCATGCTGATACCGGTGCGGTATTAGGAACGGTGAAAGAAACCATAAATCGAGGTGCCTCTGATCTCTATGTGGTAAAGACCGAAACGGGTGAGTGTATGATTCCGTCGGTTCCGGAATTTGTGGAGCGCGTCGATCCTGAAAAGGGTATTTTTGTTCGTCCAATTGAGGGAATGCTGGACTAAGACAGAGGTTTTTATGATATTTGATATTATGACACTTTTTCCTGATCTCGTGAACTATGTTCTTGGAGAGAGTATTATTGGCAGAGCACAAAAGAGCGGAGCCATTGAGGTGGCAACCTATAATATTCGCGATTACTCTGAGGATAAACATCATCGTGTGGATGATACCCCTTATGGGGGAGGAAAGGGAATGTTGATGATGGCACCTCCCATTGACCGCTGTTATCATGCGATCTGTCAGAGAAGGAAAGAGGAACATTCTCGAAAAAGAGTCATCTTCATGTCACCATCCGGTAAGCTTCTGGATCAGAAAAAAGCAGAGGAATTGGCGGGATATGATCATCTGGTGATTTTGTGCGGACATTATGAGGGAGTGGATCGCCGTATTATTGACGAGATCGTAGATGAGGAGATATCCATTGGAGATTATGTTCTGACGGGTGGAGAGATCCCCGCTTGTATTTTGGTCGACTGCGTTGCTCGCTTGGTGGACGGTGTACTTTCTGATCCTGAATGTTATGAAAATGAAAGTATTTCCAGTGGATTGTTGGAATATCCTCAATACACAAGACCCTACGAATTTCATGGGGTTAAGGTTCCGGATGTATTGATCTCCGGACATCATGAAAATATCAATAAATGGCGACGCGAGAAGGCGATGGAATTGACCGTTCGGAATCGTCCGGATATTTTAGAAAAGTTTGGAAAGGAGGAATCCCATTGAGACGAAGAAGCAGTAAATCGGCACGCGCCGAGCAATCCAAGGGAACCGCAACGGTTAGTCTGATTTTCTTTCTTTTGGATCAATTATGGAATTTCTTTTGTCAGAAATTATCAAACGGTTTTTTCGGTAAGATATTTACGTCTTACTCCAAGGAACAAAAAGCCTTTGACGAAGGCTTTTTGAAGAGCCAATTTGTTAGCGGAAATAAGATAAAGGAGTATTTTCGGAAACTTCGCTTTTATGTTTCCGGGACTCTGGAAGCTAGCTGGTTCTTGAACTTTTGCGTAAAAATCATTCGCAAATGTCTGTGTATTCCGTTAAAAAACTGTGGGAGTGCTCTTTTTTCCTTCGGTATTTATACGGTGTTGGTGTATTTTATTCGTATGCTAGTACCTGGATTGACAGAATCAGGGTTCGATTTTGTAATGACCGGTATCGGAATCTGTATTGTGTCCATTCCCATGATGCTGTCTAAGGACAGTGTGGCATCCGCTGTGGGAAATAGTGTAATTCCCAGAATGTTGTTTTCGGGAGGCTTCGGATTCCGTGAGGAACACTATGAGGCGCCTGTTCGAAGCCATCGTACCAGAGGAAATGTTTTGGTTATGGCAGGTCTTCTGTTTGGCGCGTTGACTCTGTTTATTCATCCGTTGTCCATCATTGTGTTATTTGTTTTTTTGATAGCACTTTGCGTGGTGTTTGTGACCCCGGAAATTGGAGTACTCAGTACAATCTTCTTTTTGCCATTCTTTTCTTTGTTGGATGATTCAACCATTGCCTTTGCTGTTCTTGTTTTAGTGACCGGTATGAGTTATCTTCTGAAGCTCTTACGGGGAAAGCGGATCCTTCGCATGGAGCTGATGGATATTTCTGTGGTGGCTTTCACTTTGCTCCTGTTTTTCTCCGGTACAATTACCGCAGGCGGCAAGAAGGGCTATTATGAGGTTCTGTTGAGCTGCTCATTGATGCTTGGTTACTTTCTGGTGGTAAACCTAATGCGCACTGAGGCGTGGCTTAAACGTTTGATTTATGCATGGGTGTCCTCCGGAACCATTGTGGCATTACTGGGAATCATACAGTACGTTTTTGGAATGTTTGGCTCGGATGTTTGGTTGGACGTTCGCTATTTTACAAATATCCGAGGGAGGGTTACTTCGGTCTTTGATAATCCCAATGTTTTGGGGATGTACCTGTGCATGGTGTTTCCGTTTGCGTTATATGCTTTGTCACGATGTTGCGCCAAAAATGAAAAGCTTCTTTGCCGGATCTCCGTTGGAATCATTTTGCTTTGCGCAGTTCTTACCTGGTCTCGGGGGGCGTGGCTTGCAATTTTAATCAGCGCGCTTTTGTTTGCGCTGTTCAATTCTCCAAAAACTTTCCGTGTGATTTTTTTCTGTATTCTCGCGATTCCGTTTCTTCCCATGGTGTTGCCTGAGTCGGTTACGATACGCTTCATGAGCATTGGAGATATGGCTGACTCTTCTTTGCAGTATCGGATGTATACCTGGAAGGGGGCTTTGCGTCTCCTTCGAGAGAATTTCTGGGGGGGCATCGGATATGGAAATACCGCATTTAGAGAGATTTATCCACAGTATGCTTATGCGGGAATTGAGGCAGCCGAGCATAGTCATAATCTATTTTTACAAATTATGATCGGCATGGGTATCGGAGGCTTGATCGTATTTTTAGCCGTCTTGCTTCTGGGTGCTCAGATGAATCTGGAGTATATTAAAAATACAAAGGATCTCAGCACCAGACTCATGGTGGTTTCTGCACTTTGTTCGTTCGTTGCTATTTTGATTATGGGACTGTTTGATTTCGTTTGGTATAATTACCGTCTCTTTTTCTTATTCTGGGTGGTACTGGCAATGGCTTGTGCCGGAACGAGGATCGGTAACGCGGAACAGCAAAGGCATAGCTTTGTGGCTGTGTCCGATGATGAACGGGCAACATTGGATCTGAATGTATAGTATAGAAGCACATAAGCTTTGAGAAAGGATGAAATTTGATGAGTCGTTCAAATAGCGGAATTGCGGCTTCCACGCAAAAAAAGAGAAAAAAAGAGGGAAGATTTAATTTGATCGATTTTCTGATCGTATTGCTGATATTGTTACTTCTTGCGTCGGTCATATATTTATTTTCTCCTATATCATGGATGCGTCGTCTTGTGGCGGAGGAAACAAGAAATATCTACTACACCGTAGAATTCCAAGGGGTAAGCGAGGATTTAATTGATAAGATCCGTGAAGATCAAATTGTGGTAGACTCAATTTCAAAGAATACGATTGGAACGGTAACGGCGGTGGATTATAATACAAAATATACGGAACTTCAGTTTGTGGAGCAGGATGGACAGGTTTCTGGCGTTTTGGCTGAATATCCAAGTCAATATAACGTGATCGTTACGATTTACGCTACAGCGGAATATGTGGAAGGTTCCGGGTATTCGGTTAATAATCAACGTATTGCCGTGGGTGAAAAGCTGTCTTTAAGATTTCCTGATTATGCTAATGAAGGATTTTGCATCGGCTTAAGCCTGGAGTAATGGATCGAAGGGATTGAAGTTCCCCGAAGGATCCGCTTTACAACAAGAAGTGAAGGAGAATCAAACATGCAAAAGAGCAATGATATGGAAATGGCCAACCGAATGCCAAAATTTAAGGCGCTGGACGCGGTGGTAATCCTTTTGGTTTTAGTTGCTGTTGTAGGTATCTATTTTCGATATAATTTAATGGATACTTTTTTGAGCCGTAAAGATATACGGGATTATACGGTTTCGTTTTCTGTTAAAGATATTCGATACACGACTCCCAACTATTTGAACGTAGGAGACGCGATCTATGATGCGTCCAGTGGAGAACAGATCGGAACTTTAATTGAGGAATCGGACGATATGTCCAATATTGCGCTTCGTGTGACACCCGCGTCCCAGTTTTTTACCAAGGACGATGGAACGATTGCGGAAGTGTTTTACCCCAATGATGAATCCCGTGTAAACGCAAATGGAAGAATGAGTTGTCGAGGATCCTATACCCAGGATGGAGGTTTCCTTCTGAATGGCTCCCAGTATTTGTCAGCCGGGCAGACCATTTCCGTGCGAACAGAACTTGTTACGTTTGTTCTGACCATTACCGAAATTGAACCGACAGTATAATAAAAATCAAAGCAAAAGAGAAAAATTACGGAATTGTGTGTAAAATGAAACAGGTTTGTGGATTTTTTGTGAAAAAGTTTGTTTGATTTTACTAATATTTCGCTATTGATTTTAGATGATTTTTTTGATATACTATTATATATAGAAAACGATTTCGTGGAAGATACTGTCGATCTCACTGGATGAAATCGATTCGTAGAACAGGAGCAGTATTTATGGTAAGAAAAGATGTGACAATCACCAATAATATCGGGTTGCATGCGAGACCTGCCACTTTTTTCATTCAAAAAGCGAACACCTTTAAGAGTTCTATCTGGATCGAAAAGGATGACCGTAAAGTGAACGCAAAAAGCTTGTTGGGGGTGCTTTCTATGGGGATTGCCCAGGGAATGACAGTGACCTTGATTGCTGACGGTCAGGATGAGACCGGAGCGGTAGACGGATTGGTGGAGTTGATCCAGACCGGATTTGCCGAATAAAATACGGGCTGTTGTAAACAGCCCTTTTTGTTTTCAAAGGAGGGAATATGTCTAAGTATGAATCAAGAAACGAAGAACTATTGAAAAAAGCAAACACACTCCCTCAGTGTCCCGGTGTGTATATTATGAAAAATAAAGCCGGGCATGTGATATATGTAGGTAAATCAAGAAAATTAAAAAATAGAGTGTCTCAATATTTTCAAAACAGTAAGAAGAACACAAAAACCGCTCGCATGGTGTTTTTTGTTGAGGACTTTGATTATATTCTCTGCCATACGGAAATCGAAGCATTGACCTTAGAGAATACGTTGATTAAGCAATATGTACCCAAATATAATATCCGTCTAAAGGACGCAAAATCCTATCCCTATATAAAAATTACTTCCGGGGATTTCCCGAAAATTTTTTTTACTCGCTCTCGCTTGTCGGATAAAGCGAAATACTTTGGACCGTTTTCCGGTACGGCAACGGTATTTTCCATTTTGGACGTGTTACACAAGTCTTTAGGGATACCCAATTGCAAGAGAAGCTTTCCGAGGGATATTGGAAAAGAACGTCCCTGTATTTATTATCAAATGAAGCAATGCTGCGGTGTGTGTACCGGTTGCGTTTCCAAAGCGGAATATGCCGAATTGATCCGCATAGCAACGGATATTTTAAGGGGACATACCGGTGCCGTGATTCAACAAATGGAGACGAAAATGTACACTTTGGCGGAACAGGAGCAATTTGAGGCAGCGGCACAATGCAGAGACACCATTAAAGCGATTCGCATGATAAGGCAGAAGCAGAATGTGGTGGCTGATCCCGAAACCAATATGGATGTGTTTGGATTTTTTGCTTCCGATTCTGTTTCTTGTATGTCAGTTATGTATGTTCGAGATGGAGCGGTAATCGATAAAAATGATTTTACCTTCGATTCTTCGGCTGTTTTAGAGGCGGACTCTCTCGTCAGCTTCTTAGTAGAACATTATATGAGGAATGACGCGATTCCGCGGACGGTTCTTTTGTCCTTTTCCATATCATTAGAAGAACTTGAAATCATAGAACAATTTCTCTCTGATCAGGCGGGATACAAGGTCACGGTAAGACATCCCCTTCGGGGAGCCATGCGCGAGCTTTGCCAGACCGTGGTGAAAAATGCGGAAGAAAAGGCAAGGCAGAGTGAGCTGGATGCGCAGAAAGACGAATCCGTTCTTTTACAGCTGGCTGATTTGCTACGTCTGGAAACGGTTCCGGAGCGAATTGAAGCATATGATATATCCAACATTGGGACAGAATATATTACAGCTGGAATGGTTGTTTTGAAAACGGACACGCATCCAAATCGCATTATCGTACCTTTACGATCCAATCGGTGGATGGAGTCGATGATTACGGCTCTATGAGAGAGGCGTTGACTCGTCGTTTTAGCCATTATGTCTCTGACACATCGGGATCGTTTTCACTCTTACCGGATATTCTTTTCATAGACGGAGGAAAAGGACACGTCTCGGTTGCCAGGGAGGTATTGCAAAGCTTTCAGCTCAATGTACCTATTTTTGGAATGGTTAAGGATGAATATCATAAGACTAGAGCACTCTGTACTGAAGATGAGGAGATCAATATAGCCCGCCACCAAGCAATATATATGCTGATCTATCGAATTCAAGAAGAAGTGCATCGCTATACAGTGGGACGAACAACCAACGCCAAGAGAAAAACACTGAAGCATTCCTCCTTGGAGAAAATAAATGGAATTGGTCCTGTTAAGGCAAAAAAACTGTTGGGAGCCATGAGAACACTCGCCGCAATCAAACAGGCGTCAGTGGAGGAAATCTCGACGATTGGCGGTATTTCGGAGACAGATGCTCGGCATATTTACGAATATTTTCATTCGTCAAAGGAATAAGAAGAGGATTAGTTATGATGAGAATTATCACTGGAAAAGCGAGAGGAATTCGTTTAAAAACCCTGGAGGGAGAGGCTACAAGACCGACTTCTGAGCGAGTCAAAGAGGCTGTTTTCTCTATGCTGCAATTTGATATCGAAGGAAGAGAAGTACTTGACCTGTTTGCCGGATCGGGACAGATGGGCTTGGAAGCTTTGAGTCGAGGCGCGGCTCATTCTGTTTTTGTAGATCGGGCACCCGATGCCATAAATATAATTCGAGAGAATTCTCTAAAAACAAAGTTGGCATTCGATTGCTCTATTTACCGTTCCGATGCTCTGGATTATATCCGCAGAAATCGTGGGAAAAAGTTTGATTTGATCTTCTTGGATCCGCCCTATGCCTCCGATCTTTACCGTCAGGCGTTGAGGGCTCTTTGCGAGTCTGATATGTTAAAACCGTCTACCTTAATCATATGTGAAAGTAATACGCAAACAATCTTTGGAAATGACGCAACGCTTGAGGAATACTTTGCCGTTCAGAAGGTCTCTCAATATAGTAAAACCGTCATTACGGTTTTATCTGTTCTTGAAAAGGAGTCATCATGAAAACGCTTTCCGATAAAAAAATTGCCATAGTTCCCGGAAGCTTTGATCCGATTACCTACGGACACATAGATATTATCCGCCGTGCGGCAGAAGCCTTTGATGAGGTTGTAGTGGCAGTAATGATCAATAACCAAAAACAGTACCTTTTTACCCTGGCACAACGTGAAAGAATTGTTAAAGCGGCGGTGGAGGGAATGGAGCATGTTCGTGTGATCTCATCCGAGGGAATGCTTTGGAAGCTTGCTGAGGATCTGGGAGCTTGTGCTTTGGTCAAGGGATACCGGAATGAGGTGGACTACCGATATGAACAGGAGATGGCAGAATATAATCTATCTCACAATCCAAACGCAAAAACCGTTCTGCTGAAAGCGGATCCTCGGCTTGATCATCTCAGTTCTACTGTTGTGAGAGAAGTGATTCGTGCCGGTAAGGATCTGTCCGGTTATGTGCCATCCTCCGTGATTGAGGAGATCGGAAAAATCATTCCCAGACAAATTTAAAATGAAAAGTTGAAACAAGCCGTTCTAATTTTATATTTCCTCCCGTATATTTTATTGAAAAATAGATCGGGAGGATTTTTATTATGGCAGAGCACTCAATTTATCGCGATATTGCCGAGCGAACCGGAGGCGATATTTATATTGGCGTCGTAGGACCGGTTCGTACGGGAAAATCAACTTTTATCAAGCGCTTTATGGAATCGTTGGTTTTGCCAAATATTGAAGATACATATTCCCGAGACCGCGCAAGGGATGAAATGCCGCAATCGGCAGCAGGGAAGACTGTTATGACTACAGAGCCGAAATTTGTTCCCGATGAAGCGGTGACCATTCAGATGGATGATTGTGCTTCCTTACGCGTAAAAATGGTAGATTGTGTTGGATATATTGTTTCCGAAGCTTTGGGAACCATTGAAAACGGTCAGCCAAGAATGGTGCATACCCCTTGGCAAGAGGAGCCTATGCCCTTTGTAGAGGCGGCAGAAATGGGAACAGAGAAGGTTATCCAGGAGCATGCTACCATCGGCATGCTGATTACTTCCGACGGAACCATTGGCGAAATTTCCAGAGAAAGCTATGTTCCTGCCGAAGAGCGAATTGTAGGAGAATTGAAGGCGCTTGGAAAACCCTTTGCTATGATTTTAAATTCAGCCGATCCCTCTTCCGAGGCTGCCGTTACTTTGGCGTATGAGCTGGAAGAGAAGTACGGTATACCCGTTGCCCTGGTTAGTTGTATCGATCTGGATGCGGAAGACATACGGCATATTCTTGAACTGGTGCTGAATGAATTTCCCGTATCAGAGATTAAAATTCAACTTCCCGGTTGGATTCAAGCATTGGATCCGGGACATCCCATTCAATCGTCGCTTCGCGCATCGGTCTGTCAGTGTGCGGATCGGGTGCATAAAACAGGAGATATCAAGGATGCCTTTTCCGATCTGAAGGAGAATGAGTATATTCAAACCGCGCAAATTGAAGAAATCGATTTAGGAACGGGAAAGGCGGTCATTCAGGTAGAGCTGGAGGATTCTTTATATTATTCCGCTATCAGTGAGCTGACCGGATTTGATATTCCCAACGAAAGTGCTCTGATTTCTCTTCTCAAGGAGCTGTCAGGAATGAAATCCCAATATGACCGTGTGGCGGAGGCTCTCACTATGGCAGAGGAAAAGGGATATGGTATTGTTATGCCTACCGTGGATGAATTACGCTTGGAAGAGCCGGAGATCGTGAAGCAATCGGGGGGATACGGCGTAAAGCTCAGCGCGTCGGCACAATCCATTCATATGATTCGAGCCAATATTGAAACTGAGATCAATCCTATTGTGGGAACAGAGCAGCAATCGGAGGATCTGATTAAGTATATGCTCAAGGAATTTGAAGAGGATCCCACGAGGATATGGGAGTCCAATGTGTTTGGAAAGAGTCTTTACGAATTGGTGAACGAGGGACTTCATACAAAGCTTGAACATATGCCGGAGGAATCCAGAACCAAGCTATCTGAAACTCTCGAGCGAATCATCAATGAGGGAAGCGGAGGACTCATTTGTATTATCCTTTAAATTAGGCTTGATTTCTCCAAAACATTGTGTTATAATAAGAAAAAATGAAAGAGTGGTCTTTGACATGATTCAAATCTTTGAGAAGGAAACGACATTGACGTTCTCCGTTTTGCCACCTTTGTATCTTCCTTTTTATAACCAATGGAACAAAAACGTATATCATTGTTACAAGCCTTTTAACTATGACCCGTTCAATTTATCCGCTTCCAGCACATCAGGATCTCCTGTCATTATCGCAGGCAGTGGCTTTTTCGGATTTATGAATGAATCCGGTGGACGCTTTATTTATGACGGAGTAAAAACATTAACGGTTGTTTGTTATCCAGGACAAACGCTGTATTATAACGAAACCTGTGATCCCTTTGCCGAATGGGAGAAGTATAACAGATTGATTCTTGAGAACCGAGAACAGGGAACAACAGAAGGCTTTTGGAGTGAGCTGGAGTACTGCACCTGGGTTGACCAAAAGCGGGAAGCGGTTCTGAACGGATCGAAAAATATGCAGAGTGCGCTGTGTGAGGAGTACGTTTACCGTTACATGGACCGCGTTGAACGACTGGGACTTCCCAAGGGAAAGCTGACCATTGATGACGGCTGGGACGTTCAATATACCGCGGAAGGACGTCGGATTTACGGAAATTGGGAGATCAACCGAGAAAAGTTCCCCCACATGGAGCAGCTGGTGAAGGATATGACCGCAAGGGGCTTTGTTCCCGGCATATGGTTTGCCCCCTTTACCTTTACACCCGATTGTAGTCTTGCCCAAGAACATCCGGAGCTGATTGGAAAGGTTTATTCACAAAGCAGTGAATCGGGCTTGAAGTGGGTGTTCATCCGTCCTGATCCCGTACTGGAAGAATACTACACGAAAATTTTCAGCCGTTACATTTCTATGGGCTTCCGAAAGCTCAAGCTGGATATTGCTTACGGACCCAAGGACGAAATGAAGGAATTGCTGAAAATCATGTATACCGTAGTGAAAAAGATTGATCCTACGGTAGAGGTTGAATGTCACATTCCCGATATTTTCGTTAGCCAATATTGTGATACCGTTCGGATCAACGATGTGAATTTTGATCCAGAAGGTCTGTGGCGCGGCGTCACCATGGAGCATTATAAGGTGTGCAAATATTCCGCAGGAAACAAAACATTAAATCTTGATCATTTGGGCACCAATGACCCTATGCCAGAAGAAAAGGACTATCTGGACCACACCAACATCATCTTGAGTTTGGATGGCGGTTACCCCTGCGTGTCCTTGCTTCCTGATGTGTTTTCCAAGGAAACACAGGATTCGTATGTAAATATGATCCATGCGTGGTGTAATAAGCGGAAATAATCTAATTGCAGAGTGATTCCCAATCAAAAGGTAATAAAGAATCACCGCCGAGAGTGACCGAACGGTCACTCTCGGCGGTGATTTTGATGTGTATCATTGCGCTGCCTTATCGGTTTTGCTTTTTTCGATTTTTGCAACGCTGTATTTCTTGATTTCGTATCTCAGATTTTTAGTCCACTCAGACCACTCGCAATTCTTCTGTCCATATGTAAGATTTTCTTCGTATTCACGCGGAAGCCAAGTGGAAATATCAGCCTCATTGTGAGAAATTACTGCTTCTAAATTGTCAAGTGATTTGAACAACCTTGCTTCGTCTGTTTCACGCGTGTTCATTTCATCAAACAAGGCTTGAAGCTCATCACTAAAATCATCAGGCAATTCAGACAACAATTTTACAACCGCGTAATCCTCATCAACCTCGTTTTGAGCTGTTTTGAGAAAGGCGGGAATGTCGCCCGTTATTGCTTCTCCGAAATCATGGATAAGACACATTTTTACGACCTTGTTGATGTTGAGCTCGGGATATTCATCGGCACACAACATAGCCATCACCGCAAGACGCCACGAATGTTCGGCAACGCTTTCTTGTCTGCCGCTTGATGTCCACGAGTGGCGGGTATTACATTTCAGTTTTTCTATTTTATTTAGAAATTCTATATAGGTTCTATGATTCATACTTTTATCCTTAACAGTATCTCGTTGTTTGCTCTCTCACCTCTTGGGTTAATCCTCTTCTTCCTTGGCAAGCCCCTCCTGGGTGGATAGAGGATTGTGTGCCATGGCTTCCTCCATACTCCGATTGCTGACGTGGGTATAGATCTGGGTGGTGTTCAACTGCTCATGACCCAAAATATCCTTCAAAACACGAACGTCCACGTTGCCCGATTGGTACATCAGCGTGGCGGCGGTATGGCGCAGCTTATGGACCGAGTAGTGCTTGGATTCCAAACCCGCAAGGTCTAAATATTTGTAAACCAACCACTGAACGGTCTTGATGCTGATCCGCTGAGCCCGTTTGCTCAAAAACAGGGCGGGGGAGTTGACCCGCTCATATTTTTCGCTCATTCGCAGGTCCATGTAGTCCCCAAGCGCCTCTCGACAGGCTTCGTTTAGGTAAACGATCCTCTGCTTGTTTCCTTTACCCGTCACGCTTAAGGAGCGGAGCTGTCGGTCCACGTCGTTCAGGTCAATGCCCACCAGCTCCGACACACGCATACCGCAGTTCAAAAACAGGGTAATGATGGCAAAATCACGAACACGGAAGGGGGATTCTGTGTCTTGCTTGACCGCGTTCAGGAGCATCAGGCTTTCCTCTAAGGAAAGGAATTTGGGTAGTGCCTGTGTCTGCTTGGGTGATTCGATGTTGACGGCAGGATTTTCCTCCAGCATCATGCGCTTGACGGTCAGATATTTAAAAAATCCCTTGATGGCGGAAAGCTTTCGGGACTTTGCCGCCGCCATATTCCCGCGAACGTGATCGGCATACATGAGAAAGTCGTAAATATCCTCAGTAGTTATATGTTTTATGTATTCTAAATCAATATCCTTGATCTCAATCTGATCAAACTCTTCCGATTGCGGAGAAATTTTTAAGTCTCTTGCACGTAAGAATCGGAAAAAGGTTCTCAGATCCAACAGATATTCTGAAACGGTTTTTTCAGAAGCGTTTTGAATGACAGATTTATAGGATGCGAATTCACGGACCAAAGAGGGAAGGGTTTCTAATGGAACGCTTTGTATCATAATGGTATGTCCTTTCCGGTATTTGTGGAATAAATATGTAACATTCGGTAAGCATTTAGTGGATAAAGTGTAAACTTTTCGTCTGGTATCTTGAAAAAACTTTTGAAATTGATTATAATAAATCAAGAAAACAAAAGCCAATCGGCTTTCGACAGAATATGGGAGGATCCATGAAGCTATTCTTTCGTCAGTATTCGTATAACATGGTCAGAATGTTCGTCTACCAGTTTGCCATTTCTATTTTCGGTTTTGTCCTTGCTCTGGCAACCACTGCTGCCAACAATCCGGTTTTGACAACCGTGGTCAGCTTGTTTGCTATTTTCTTTTATCTGTTCTTGATATACACAATGACCTGGGAAATCGGCGCAAAGGATCGTATCTCAGTTGATATCGGAAAGCAGCCCTACCGCCCTCATACGGGAATTTTGATTGCTTTATTTGCCAATATTCCGAACATTCTTGTTGCAGTTCTTTTTGCCATTGCCACTCCGTTTAAAGAAACTCAGGTGTGGGCAGGAAATCTGACTGCCGTATTGCTTCTGGTATCAGCAGTATTGGAGGGAATGTATCGTGGACTTTTATCTGTGATCTGCATACCCGGTACGAATACCTATCTGTGGCAGGAATGGTGGAGTTACTTCCTTGTTGTTATTCCCGCGCTGATCACTTCGTGGATCGCGTATTTTACAGGATTTAAGAATTTCCGGATATTGGCACCCTATTTTTCCAAAAAGCCTCAACAGGGGCAAAGGAAATGAACTCATAAAGGCAGGAGAAATTCTCTCCTGCTTTTTTATTTTTTTCGCGTGCGTCGCCGAGGATGCCACTCGAAGAAAATAAAATAAGAGGATAGGAGGAAAACCAGGGACACAAGGAAGATGAGCGAAAACCGTGAAAGAATCAATTCTTGCATGTCATGGATCGTTCGCAGAAGTCCATTAGAGGGACAATCATCTTCTGCCAAAAGCTTTGCCGTGGTAATGTATGTTCCGTCGTAATACAGATCTACACCTCCTACTACGGTTCCTTTCGTTACGGGAGCCAAGAGCTGGGGGTGGTGAAAGAACGTGCGGTATGTTATGGTGTCAGGAGAGATTTCGTTTGGTAAAAATCCGTATACGTCCCGATCTAAAACACAATCGACACCGCTTTCTTCTTGTCCGCTTTGGGGAAGCGATAGCTCTACGGGAGCAGTGCAAATTTTTGTACCGGCAGACGCGAGTAATCGATAAGAGTAGTGATGGAAGATAAAATTCAACAGGGTATTGGCAATACTGTATGACATAATCGTTCCGTTTCGTTCAATGGCTCCCATAACGATACACAGATAGGAGTTGTTTTCATGCTCGGCAAATGCAATTGCACAGTAGCCGCCTCGGTCTGTCATCCCGGCGTTCATTCCTTTTACATAGCGATTTTGATAACCTGCCGCTGAGAAAGAGCTGATCATGGCATTTCGATTATATACGGTGATTTGCTTTTTGCCGGTTGAAAAAGTATAGTTTACGGCAGACGCAATGGTCATGAACAGTTCGTTTTCACGTGCTTTTTTGGCTAAAAGAATGGTATCGTCGAGAGTAGTGATCATATTTGTGTCATCCATCCCCGAGGGATTTGCATATGTGGTGTTCTGACATCCTATGGATAACGCCATTTGATTCATTTCATCAACGAAATGATTGACACTGCCGGAGCAGACGATTGCCAGCGCGTGTGCCGCGTCATTTCCACCAGCGCATATGACCCCGTATAAAAGATCCCTGACGGTGACAGACATTTCCGGTTCCAACTTGATTGTATAGCCCTCAATCCCCGTGAGCATGTCTACGGTTATTTCTACGGTCTCGTTCAGTCGATCATGCAGTTTTTCAATAGCAAGCAGACCGGTCATGATTTTGACCGTTGAGGCAGGGGCGATCTGCGTTAAACCGGATCGTTTTAGCAAAATTTGATTGCTTTCGTAGTGGTAGAGAAAGACGGAGGAAGCCCCCGATACTTGAGGCAGAGAAATATTTTTTTGTTCTTCGGCGGCTGTTGAAAAACACATGGCTTGTCCAACGCATAAAAAACAAAGCAGGAAGGCAATTACTCTGCTTGAAAAAGATCTTTTTTTCATCAATAATTGCCTCCCGAAAAGCTGAATTTACGCTTCCAAATAATTTTTAATCAGTTCGATCAATAGATCGTCACGGTTGATATGACCAATCATTCCGCGGGCGTTCTTCCAATCTGTAATATAAACCGGATCCTCAGACAGAATATAGCCGGCAATTTGGCGAGCGGGGTCATAGCCTTTTTCGCATAATGCCTCATGAATTTTTTTTAAAATCTCCTTCATTTCATCCGGAGTCTTTCGAAGATCATTTTGCTCTGTGTTTATATTCATAGTGTTCTCCTGTTTATCTATTTAACGTGAAATGCGGGGATAAATACGAAGGGTTAAAAAGCTTGCCAGAATAATTTTAACTAAGTCCGGAATCAAAAAGGGCAAGCAACAGTATCCAAGCGCTGTCCAAAGAGAAATCTCACCGTAATTTCTTACATAGAGCACTACATACCATATCGTTCCCGTTGCATAACAGAATAGGAGTCCAAGCAACATGGAAAGAATGAGAAACCTCTTCTTATGCCCGAAATGGGAGACCATTCCGCTAACGATCAAGGCACTGCCGATAAATCCCCACAAATAACCACCTGTTACTTGAAATAGAGCGGAAATACCGGATTGAAAGCCGGAGAATACGGGGATTCCAATGGCACCCAACGCCAAGTATGTAAGAATTGCTGATAGGCTTTTCTTCCATCCGGAAATGGCAGAAATAAAAAAGATCGCGAAGGTTTGAAGCGTAAAGTTGACAAAGAAGGGAATTGCAATCCAGGAGCATACCGTAATGAAAGCCACACAGATGGCAATATAAGTGAGATCATACGCCATACTCTGATGCTTCCTTGCCATATAAATATCTCCTCCGTACTAATCTACTATAAGTATATCACTCCACACCACCGATATCTACAAAGTAATTGTTAATTTTTCTGTAACATGACAAAATATTTTACGGAATACTTGATTTTTCTTGGAAAATAGTGTATAATAATTTGGAAATAAAACAACAAGGAGATTGTGAATGATGTTAGTCTCAGCAAAAGAAATGTTAACAAAAGCGAAAGCGGGTAAATATGCAGTTGGTCAGTTCAATATTAACAATTTGGAATGGACCAAGGCGATTTTGCAAACTGCTCAGGAAATGAACTCTCCTGTGATTCTTGGTGTTTCCGAGGGTGCCGGCAAGTATATGTGCGGATATAAGACGGTTGTCGGTATGGTCAACGGGATGATCGAGGAGCTAAATATTACCGTCCCTGTTGCTTTGCACTTGGATCATGGTTCTTACGATGCTTGCTATAAGTGTATTAAGGCTGGCTTTTCTTCTGTTATGTTCGACGGCTCTCATTATCCCATTGAAGAAAACGTAGAAAAGACTAAGGAATTGGTTGCTGTTTGCGAGGAAAAGGGGCTTTCTCTGGAGGCAGAGGTTGGAGCTATCGGTGGTGAAGAAGACGGTGTGATCGGTAGTGGTGAGTGCGCCGATCCTGATGAATGTAAGATGATTGCTGACCTGGGGGTTACCATGCTGGCGGCAGGAATCGGTAACATTCACGGTAAGTATCCCGCAAACTGGAAGGGACTGTCTTTTGAGACCTTGGACGCTGTTCAGCAAAAGACCGGAGATATGCCTCTGGTGCTTCATGGCGGTACTGGAATTCCTTCTGATATGATTAAGAAGGCAATTTCTCTGGGGGTTGCCAAGATCAATGTTAATACCGAGTGCCAGCTGGCGTTTGCCGCTGCTACTCGTGGCTACGTTGAAGAAGGCAAGGATTTGGTCGGCAAAGGATTTGATCCCAGAAAACTGCTTGCCCCCGGTGTTGAGGCAATTAAGGCTACTGTAAAAGAAAAAATGGAGCTGTTTGGCTCTGTTGGCAAGGCGTAAGCCAGTGATAGCGTGAAAAAAGCAGAGGTTACGCACAGGTAACCTCTGCTTTGATTTCATAAAGGAGAGGAAAATCATGACAAAAATTGATATTGTCTCAGGCTTTTTGGGAGCCGGTAAAACAACTCTAATCAACCGTTTGATTCGAGAAGCGTATCCAGATGAAAAATTGGTTTTAATTGAAAATGAATTTGGCGAAATTGGCGTAGATGGCGGCTTTCTTCAGGAAGCAGGAGTTCAGATTGCGGAAATGAATTCCGGGTGTATTTGTTGTTCCTTGGTAGGAGATTTCAGCAAAGCACTACATCAGGTGATCAGCGAATATCATCCTGATCGTGTTTTGATTGAGCCCTCCGGCGTTGGAAAACTGAGTGATGTAACCAAGGCTGTTTTGGACGCAGAGCTCCATGATGCGCACTTGAACAGTGCGGTGGTGGTTGTGGATGTGAACAAATGCAAGATGTATATGAAGAACTTTGGTGAATTCTTCAATGATCAGATTACCCATGCCGGTTGTATTTTGTTTAGTCACACTGACAAAACCACAGATCGAAAGCTTCACGAGGCTCTGGAACTGGTTCGAGAGCAGAATCCTGGAGCGACCATTATTACAACACCTGCCGGAGAATTGGACATTCAAATATTGCTCGCGGCAATGAAGAATGAGCATGCCTTGGAGCATGAACTTCAAGAATGGGTAGAAGAGAAAGTCTGTCCGGTTTGTGGACACCATCACCACGATCATCATGACCACGAGCACTGCTGCGAGCATGATCATGATCATCATGAGCATCATCATGACCACGGGCACTGCTGTGAGCACGACCATGACCATCATGAGCATCATCATGACCATGAGCATTGTTGCGAGCATGACCACGATCATCACGGGCATCATCATGCCGACGAGGTATTTACCAGTTGGGGCATGGAAACCGTCAAAAAGTATACATCCGAGAAGATCACTGATATTTTGAATGCATTGGAGGACGAGAAAACCTATGGTATGGTTCTTCGTGCCAAGGGCTTTGTGCGAAGCAGTGATAATCAATGGATCTATTTTGATTATGTGCCCGGGGAACCGGATGTTCGTTTTGGGGCTCCTGCCGCCATCGGAAAATTCTGTGTGATCGGTTCTCACCTTAATGAGCATGCGCTGGAATCTCTGTTTGGAATAGAGGTGTAATATGACGATTCCTGTATACCTGTTTACAGGCTTTCTGGAGGGCGGAAAAACATCCATTATCCAGGAGTCATTGAATGATCAAAACTTCAACAGCGGTGAAAAAACACTGGTTCTGATGTGTGAAGAAGGCATGGAAGAGCTAACCCCTGATGAATTTTGGGGAAAGAACGTAAAAATTCAGTATATTGAGGATGTATCCTGGTTAACCAGAGAGAACCTTGAGGGACTATCGAAAAATCATAAGATTGATCGTATCATTATCGAATACAATGGCATGTGGCAGTTGCAAACACTTTACGAGCAAATGCCCGCCAATTGGTCGATCTATCAGAATATTATGTTTGCGGATGCGAACACTTTTATTATCTACAATAACAATATGCGTCAGCTTACGGTAGATAAGATACTGGATGCGGAAATGGTAGTGTTGAATCGTACTCCGGATGATATGAATAAAGATGAAATCCACAAAATTATTCGAGGAATCTCTCGCCGTGCTGCTATTGTCTACGATTATCCGGACGGTCATGTTGAATATGATCAGATCGAGGATCCGTTACCGTTCGATATTGACGCGCCGGTTATTGAGATCAAGGACGAGGATTATGCTATTTGGTACCGTGATATGACCGAAGAACTGGGCAAATACAAAAATAAGACCATCAAAGTCAAGGGTATTGTTGCTACCGATCCTCGCTTGCCTTCTAATTCCGTGATCCTGGGCAGACACGTTATGACCTGTTGTGCGGATGACATTCAATACAGCGGTTTGGTATGCGTATTCAAACAGACTACTAAACTAAAGACCAGAGACTGGATTACCGTGAAGGGAACCTTGAAAATTGAACAGAGCAAATTGTATCGGCAGCCAGGTCCTGTGATCTATGTGGAGTCCACAGAATTTGCCGTTCCTCCTAAACAGGAGCTTGCAACCTTTTATTAAAAAATAATGGCGGTGTAATCACGATTACACCGCCATTATTTTATTCATTGTGAGGCGAATTCAACTCACTGTGGGAGGGGTTGTTTAAAGAAACAAGTTCCTTAACAACGAATTGGGGGGACTCCGTTCCTTCCACGCAGGCTTTGGTAATGATTACCTTAGCGATATCCTCACGGGAAGGGACTTCGTACATGGTAGGAAGCATTAATTTTTCCATAATAGAACGCAATCCCCGTGCGCCTGTATTTCGCTCAATTGCTTGAGCCGCGATAGCTTCCAGTGCCGAATCCTTAAATTGAAGTTCCACGCCATCTATTTCGAACATTTTCAAGTACTGTTTGATTACAGAATTCTTAGGTTCGCTTAAGATACGTACCAAAGCATCTTTATCTAAATCGTTCAGTGTTACGATTACGGGAATTCGACCAACTAATTCGGGAATCAATCCAAACTTTACGATGTCATGAGGTACTACATCCTTGAATATGCCTGTGCTCTTTCGTTCGGCTTTTTTCTTGATCTCACTGGAGAAACCTATCGTTTGATTGCCTTGACGCTTTTCAATGATTTTTTCCAGTCCCTCGAAGGCACCGCCGCAGATAAATAAAATATTTTCCGTATTGATCTGAATAAATTCCTGGTTCGGGTGCTTACGTCCTCCTTGCGGGGGTACATTTGCAACAGTGCCCTCCAGGATTTTTAGTAGAGCTTGTTGTACACCTTCGCCCGATACATCTCGAGTAATGGAGCGATTTTCGCTTTTACGCGCGATCTTATCGATCTCGTCAATATAAATAATTCCTTTTTCAGCCAATTCAATATCGTAGTCTGCCGCTTGGATTAAACGAAGCAGAATATTTTCTACATCCTCACCCACATAACCTGCTTCGGTTAGGGTGGTAGCATCCGCAATGGCAAAAGGAACCTTCAGAGATTTTGCGAGAGTCTGAGCCAAATAAGTCTTGCCGACACCCGTTGGACCAATCAGTAAGACGTTGCTCTTTTGCAGATCGATGGGAGATTGCTCATCTGAGCTTAATTGGGTCTCCTTGTAAAGAATTCTTTTGTAATGATTGTATACTGCGACGGACAACGCTACCTTGGCATCATCCTGCCCAATCACGTACTCATCAAGGATCTCCTTGATCTGAACCGGTTTAGGAAGTGTCTCAAAAGAGAGATCGTCTATTTTTGTCTGAGTAGCGACAGTGTTCTCATAAATCAATTGCTGGCAGGCATCCACGCAAAAGTCACAAATATAGGTTCCTGTGGGGGAGGGAATCAAAAAATTCACTTGATTCTCTTTTCGTCCACAAAAAGAACAGTATCTTACACCGGACGTGGTGTTGTTGGAATTTGAAGCCATGTATCTTTCCTTTCAGATACGAACATTAAGCACGTTTTTCAAAAATTTTATCAATCAAACCGTATTCCAGGGCTTGCTTGGCGGTCATGAAATTATCACGCTCGGTATCACGAGCGATTTCTTCAATGGGACGCCCTGTGTTTTCAGACAAGATACGGTTCAGATTATCCCTGGTACGTAGGATCAGATCTGCTTGAATTTTAATATCGGTTGCTTGACCCTTAGCTCCGCCCAGGGGTTGGTGGATCATAATCTCACTGTTGGGAAGAGCGATCCGTTTACCCTTTGTCCCGGCGGACAGAAGAAAAGCACCCATGCTGGCAGCCATTCCGATACAAATGGTCGATACATCGCACTTGATGTAATTCATGGTATCGTAAATAGCCATGCCGGCGGTTACGGAACCGCCGGGGCTATTAATGTAGAAACAAATATCTTTGTCGGGATCCTGTGCTTCTAGAAACAGAAGCTGCGCAACGACCAACGAAGCGGTTGCGTCATTCACTTCATCGGACAAGAAGATAATTCTGTCATTGAGTAAGCGAGAAAAAATGTCATACGAGCGCTCTCCCTTACTGGTTTGTTCAATTACCATGGGAACCAACGCATTGTAAAATTTGTTTTCGGGATTCATTCCAGTTACCTCCAATTTATTGTTGCGCACCAAAGGGAAGGACAATTACGCCTCCTTGGTCTTAATGACCGCCTTTTCCTTAACGAGATCCAATGCTTTCTTCACCTTCATATCCTCGGCAATTGCAGAAGCGTCAATACTTTCCTTAACCTGATCAATTTCAATTCCGTAAGCAGAAGCAATCTTTTCGTATTCACCGTTGATATCTTCTTCAGTAGCCACTACGTTTTCAAGAGCAGCGATTTTTTCTAAAGCCAGTCTCGCCTTAACCTGGCGCTCTGCCTGCGGTCTCATCTGCTCACGAAGAGAATCCAGATTCATACCGGTGTACTTGAAGTAGGTCTTCAGGTCCAAGCCCTGAGAACGAAGTCTGGTATCATAGTCACGAACATAGTTCTCGGTTTCAGCCTCGTACATCACCTCGGGAATGTCAGCCTCCAGCTTTTCAATCAGGGTTTCAACCAATTTGTCTTCAACAGCACTCTCAGCGGTAGTTTCATGTCTCTTTTCAATTTTTGCCTTCAAATCAGCTTTGTATTCAGCAAATGTATCAAATTCGGAAACATCCTTTGCAAAATCATCATCCAAAGCGGGAAGCTCAACATGAGTGATCGCATGAATCTTTACTTTGAATACAGCAGGCTTTCCTGCCAACTCAGCAGCGTGATATTCCTCGGGGAAGGTTACGTTGACATCGAATTCCTCGTCGATCTGCTTGCCGGCAACCTGCTCCTCAAAGCCGGGAATGAAGGAGCCGGAACCAAGCTTTAACGCATAGTCGGTACCCTTACCGCCATCGAACGCAACACCGTCACAGAAGCCTTCAAAGTCAATAACAGCAGTGTCCCCCATCTCAGCGGCACGGTCAGTAATGTCAATTTCTCTGGAGTTTCTCTCGCGGACGGTCTCAATTTCCTTATCTACCTCTTCGTCGGTAACGGGAGTTACCTCCTTTTCCACCTCAATGCCCAAATAATCTTTAATTTCAACATCAGGCTTTACGTAAACCTTGGCAGATAGAACCAAACCGTTGTCGTCAATAGATACAACGTCAAACTCGGGCTGACCAACGATATCCAGACCGGATTCCTTTGCTGCATCAGTATATGCACCGGGAATCAGATCGTTGATCGCATCTTCATAAAATACGCCGGTACCATACATTTTTTCAATGATGGAACGGGGGGCTTTTCCTTTTCTAAAGCCGGGAACCGTGATGGACTTCACCTGCTTACGGTAGACAGCGTTTACCGCAGCGTCAAAGGTCGCCTTATCTACCGAGAATTGTAGCTCGTATCTGTTCTTTTCAATTGCTTCAGATTTTGTTAAACTCATTTGGTTTAAACCTCCGATTGTTAAAAAATATTTTTTACATACAGTATATATTGTACTTTTTTTTGACGAATTTGTCAATAGCTTTTTGAAATTTATCCCACAAATTGCGGGATAAATTCTAAATAATCAGCAGAAATTAAATGGAAGGTAGTGTTTTCATTCGTAAAAGAAGAGGGGGCGGTGTAATTACTGTGAATATGACCGAAAAAGCATTGACGGATCTGGTATTTTCTAAGAAGTTCTAAAATCTCTTCACAATGGAACTCTCCCCAAATAGGAGGAAAATGCAAAAATGTTAAGATTTCTTTTCCTGTGTCCGCGCTGATTTTTGAAGCGTTGTCCAGTGACAGTTTGAGGCGAATTACCTCGCGCCTCATGATCTTTTCATAATCGACATCCTGTGCCGCATTCTGCATCGTACGATCCGTAAACCATCCTCTGGATCCGGCAATCACATAGTTTTCAACCATAAGGGCGTTGTTGTTTAAAATGTCAATAGATGTTATACAATTTTTACAAAAAAATTTCTGCATTTTTGAAGCGGTGGACCACCAAAAATCGTGATTGCCCTTCATTAGAATTTTTTTACCTGACAGGGAATCGATCCATTGTAGATCAGGTAGGGCAGACTCCAGATTTAATGCCCAGGATATATCGCCCGGAATGATCACGGTATCCTCGGGCGTAATTAACCTGTTCCAATTCTTTTGAATTTTGTTTACATAGTCCTTCCACCGATTGCCGAATACTTCCATGGATTTTTGGTTGCTTTTTGTGTCCAGATGAAGGTCGGCCATTGCGTAAATCGCCATATCAAACTCCTAATAACAATGTATGAAACCCTCCGAATTGAGAATACTAATTGTATCATAACAAAGGAGGATAAGGTTATGTACAGTGAAAAAGAAAAGTGTGGATGTCCTACCAATAAGGATAACACCGATCATATCTCCGGTATCCATTGTGATGTCAAAAATTGCATGTATCATGCTTGTGACACTTATTGTACCGCCAAGCAGATCGCAGTTGGTCCTAGCAGTGCGTGCAGTAGCTCGGATACCGCTTGCGCCACCTTCAAGGAAAGAAAGTAATTCGTGTTATGAGAAAAAGGGGTACCGCAAAACCTGCGGCACCCCCTTTTGCCACTGCATGCCTGTTTTACATGAATTTGTATACTTCATTCAGCATTTCATCGGCTTCAATAATTTGTTCAAACCGAATAGGGCGTTGAGCAAGATTACGGAGGGGAAGGGTGATTTCTGTTCCTGTGAGTGCGGAGAGATCATCCAATGCGCCTGTGTCAGCCGAAGCATCCTTTCTGGAAATCGCATGATACACATCGGCGGCAAACTTATAAGGACTTGCCGTGGAGGCAACGATGATCTTCTTACCATCATTTACCTCGTTCATGTATTTTTCGGCGCAACTCAGTGCTACCGAGGTGTGAGTATCTGCCAGATAATGGTGTTCATCGTAGAACTTTTTCAAGGTGTTTGCGGTTTCCTCCTCGCTAGCAAAATAACCCACAAAGTTCTTGTCAATTTTCTCCTTGATCGCGCCAGAAACTGTATATTTTCCGGTGGTCTTCAGATCAGCCATATAGTCTGCGGTTTCGGAGGCACTGGAGCTGAAGTAGAGCAGACGCTCTAAATTGCTTGAAATCAGGATATCCATGGACGGGGACATCGTAACGTGGAACTGACGGTTTCTGTCGTATGTTCCGGTTTGTAAAAACTCGGTGAGAACATTGTTGGCATTGGAAGCACAGATGAGTTTGTTTAGAGGAAGTCCCATCATCTTCGCGATATATGCCGCAAAGATATTGCCGAAGTTACCGGTCGGTACACATACGTTTACTGTCTCGCCGTAGGTGATCTCGCCTGCTTTTATCAGATCACAGTAAGCGGAGATGTAGTAAACGATCTGCGGAGCCAAGCGTCCCCAGTTGATCGAGTTGGCGCTGGAAAGAATATAGGAATGTTTAAGAAGATTATCTTTGGCTTTTGCGTCAGAAAAGATATTTTTGACTCCATTCTGTGCGTCATCGAAATTACCTTTGATAGCACAGACCTGAACATTGTTGCCGGTTTGTGTTGCCATTTGAAGCTTTTGAACCTTGCTTACGCCGTCTACCGGATAGAACACCATGATCTTGATTCGTTCAATATCCTTGTATCCCTCCAATGCCGCTTTTCCGGTATCACCGGAGGTAGCGACCAGAATCAGTGCGGTATTGTTTTCACCGGTTTTTATCAATGCGCGGGACAGCAAACGAGGCATGATTTGAAGCGCCATGTCCTTGAAAGCAGCGGTGGGACCATGCCACAGCTCTAGTGAAAATAATTTGTCGGTAACTTTCTTTAGGGGAGCGGCACCACCTGGGAAGGAGCCTTCACAATAGGCTGCCTCGCAATCTTTTAATAATTCCTCCTGGGAATAGTCGGTGAGAAATTTAGAAAGAACATATGCGGCACGTTCTGGGTAGTTTTTTTCGCAAAGCGCCAGAATCTCCTCCTTGGAGATTTCCGGCATGGATTCCGGTACAAACAGACCGCCGTCCTCAGCAAGCCCTTTTTTTATTACCTGAGCGGAATCAAAGGTTATTTTGCTTTTGTCTCTTGTACTATAATACTTCATGGTTTTCATACCTTTCTTGGGGATTCTTTACTTTAATTTTTAAATAGTTTAGCGTTTATTTTGTGAAGGCATCGGGAATGTAATGGATATGTAAAACTTCACGGCTTCCTTTTTTGAGATAGACCTCGATCACATCAAAACGAGGTTGTTTTCCGTATGCTTTACTTTGAGCCAAATAGGACTTTGCCGCTTGAATCAACCTTTGTTGCTTTTTCCAATCTACGGCTGAGGCGGGAGATCCGTAAGGAGAGAAAAGATCTTGTTCTGTAGAACGAGTTTTTACCTCTACAAAAACAATATATTGCGAATCGGTGACGATTAGATCCAATTCATTGTGGGACTGATGTTGATTTTTGGCAACAATCTTGTACCCGTTCTTTTTTAAGTATGTCTCGGCAATCTTCTCTCCCAAATCGCCGATTTCTTTGGTTTTCATTCAGTTTTATCCTCTAAAAAACGAATAAATTTGGTGCGATGGATAGGGGTTGGACCATAGGTTCTCAGTGCTTCCATATGTTCCTTGGTTCCATAGCCCTTGTGGCGAAGAATTCCATATTGAGGATACGCTCGATCTAACTCCGCGCACATTCTGTCTCTGGTTACTTTGGCTAAGATGGATGCCGCGGCAATGGACGGCGAGATAGCGTCTCCGTGAATAACCGCACGTACAGGGAGAGGAAAATCTCTGGAAATATTACCGTCGATCAAGGCAAAATCAGCAGGGATGGGCAGGGAAGCGATGGCTTTTCTCATTGCGGATAGTGTAGCCTCCAAAATATTGGTGGTGTTGATCTCTTCCACTGAGCTCTCGGCGATGGCGTAAGCAACCGCAGACTCACATATGACGTCGTATAATTTTTCGCGCTTCTTTTCTGTGAGCTTCTTAGAATCGTTGAGTCCTTCCAGATATAATCCGTGAGGGAGGATTACCGCCGCCGCAACCACAGGACCGCACAAAGGACCTCGTCCAGCTTCGTCTACTCCACAGATCGCGGAATAGCCTTGTTGAAGTAATTCATCTTCTAATTTGTAGGCTAAAACATCCATATTACTCCTTGCTCCGATCTAACGTAATGCGTCCGATCTTAGCCGCTCGGAATTCGTCTAATAGCATATTGGCGGTTCGTTCTGTGTTAATTTCTCCGCCGGAAATCAAAAATCCTCGCTTCTTTCCAATCAAGGAGAGAAGATCATAGTTGTCCATTTCATCTGTGGATGGAATTGTTCCCAGCTTATAACGTTCTAAGAGCATCTCCGGATACATTTCCCTCAATCGACCGCAAAGAGCCATGGCAATGGACTCAATATCCAGTATATCATCCTTAATTGCGCCGGTAATTGCAAGATTTTCACCCACAGCGGCATCGTCAAACTTCGGCCACAATACACCGGGCATATCCAAGAGAAGAATTCCGATATTAGTAGAAACCCATTGCTTGTCCAATGTGACACCGGGACGATTTTCCACTTTAGCTTTTTTAGTTCCGCAAAGCTTGTTGATGAGGGAGGATTTTCCCACGTTGGGAATACCTACTACCATAGCTTTTAGAGACCGTCCTACCATTCCTTTGTTTTCATATCGTTCCAGCTTCTCGCCGCAAAGCTTGCGAATTGCGGGGGCAATCTGATTCAGACCGATACCGCTTACACAGTCAGTTTCTATGCAGACGGTTTTTTCATCGGTAAACCGTTTTGCCCATTCCTTTGTAATGGACGGGTCAGCTAAAGATGCCTTGTTGAGCAAGATAACGGACGGTTTCCCTGCGCAAAGACGGGATATTTCCGGGTTTCGCGAGCTGTGTGGAATACGGGCATCCAGCAATTCAATGACTGCATCTACGTTTTTTAGATTTTCTGTGATCAAACGCCGTGTCCGAGCCATATGACCGGGAAACCACTGAATATTCTGTGATGGCATGAATAACCTCCTCTGGCTTTGAACATTTGTTACGTAACGGAGCCCATACGGGAAAACGGAGTCAAACGCAAAATAACTTTTCCCAGGATCCGACGTGTATCTACCATTCCGATGCCGGGATTTCGACTGTCCATGGAGTTGTTTCTGTTGTCACCCATCACAAAAACGGAACCCTCTGGCACGGTCATGGTCGCGGGGGATCGATATAAGAGAGGTTCCTCGTATAGTACATAGGGCTCTTCAAGAACTCTGTTAACTCCGTTTTGATCGGTAACTGTTACAGTCATGGAATGGTTGGTGTACGCAAGATGGACGGTCTCACCGGCTACCGCGATGACACGCTTTACTACCGGTTCATTGAGCGTACCTGTTTGATGAAAAACAATTACATCACCACATTCCGGTTCATAAAAGAGATTAGATACGATGAGAGATTCACCTTCAAACAGTGTGTTTTTCATGGAGTCTCCATCTACCGTACAGATGCGAAAAACAAAGGAAAACAGAATAATAACAAAGCCAATGGCAAAAACAAAAATCTCCAGATAATCCAGCAATTCTGTGGCAACAGAACGTTTTTTTTGAGAGTGAAGGGAAGTATGAGGGTCTGAATTTATTTTAGATGTTCCTTCGGTTTCTGTTTTTTCAAAATCAACCATATCTTGAGCGGGAGCATTGTTTGTAGGATGTTCTTCCATGGAGTGATTTTGTTCATCTTGATAATTGGACATTGTAATCCTTTCTGTGGAGAATGGCGGATGAATGCCACCACAATTTTATTTTTCGATCAAACGACTCATCAGCGTATATCCGTTTGGAATATACAAACCGGTCGTTTCAGCGGAATATTCATCAAAGGAAGCAACACCGGCTTCTTTCTTTTCCGAAGAGAAGATTAAGAAGGGGACGGGGGAGATGGTATGGGTCCGCTTGCAGATCGGTGTAGGATGATCGGGTAGGACCATGATCTTAAAGGGTTCGCCGCATTCTTTCAAATACTCATAAACAGGAGAGAGAATCTCACTGTCAATTCTTTCGATGGAGACGATCTTATTATCAACTTCGGCACGGTGCCCTGATTCATCAGGAGCTTCTACGTGTACATACACAAGCTCAATACCGCGTTGAAAAGCTTCAATTGCCGCACTCGCCTTTCCTTTGTAGTTTGTATGTACGTTTCCGGTAGCACCTTCTACATCAATGGATTCCATGTCAGCGCAAAGACCAATTCCCTTGATTAAATCGACGGCAGAAATGACAGCGGCGGTTAATCCCCATTTGTCTTTAAAGGAGGGAAGCTGAGGCTTTTTTCCGGGACTCCAAAGCCAAGCGGAATTTGCGGGCTTTAAGCCCCTGGCTTTACGAGCCAGATTTACAGGGTGATCCTTCAAGATATCGTAACTTGTTCTCATTAAATTGAGAAATTCCCCGCCACCGTCTTCGATCTTCGGCAGATAATCGCCAATCCGCTTTCCAAGAATGTCATGGGGACGCATAAAATTGTAATGATCATTGCCATCCTTCCAGATCAAGCAGTGACGGTAGCTGACACCGGTGTAAAATTTGCGGAACTCATTGCCCATTTTTTCTTCCAGTGTTTGAATTAACTCGTGTGCTTCCTCGGTGGTAATCTCATCGGCGCTGTGATCCAAAATAATCCGATCTTCGTATGCGGCCTCCTCCTCGGAAAGGGTTACCACATTGCAACGGTAGGCGGTTTCGTCCGGCTGCATTTCGATTCCCATGCTGACTGCTTCCAAAGGCGAGCGTCCCTTGGAGTATATCTTGGGATCGAAAGAGAGAATTGCCATATTGGCGGTATCGCTTTCAGGGACCATACCGTCCGGAACATTGGAAACCGTTCCCACTAAGGCATCTTTTGCGAGGAAATCCATGCAGGTTTTATTTGCCTTTTGCATGGGAGTTAAATCACCCAACTCTTTCAGCGGCTCATCAGCCATTCCGTCCGGAATCAAAACTAAATATTTCATACTACAGTTCATCCTCTTTTAAGAAAAATATACATCATTTATTATACCATATTCAAGGGAGAAAAACAATGTTTTTTTAAATAAAAAATAGAGCTTCTGACTGTATTTTTTTATAAAAAAAGCAGATAAAAAGAGCGAGTTGTCCTTGCGTCGACAATCGCTCTTTTTAGTAATGGTTTTGTTTAACGGGATTTTACTGGATATTGTTGATGATATCCTGAATCCAGGCAACCAAATCCTTTCTTTCATCGTCGGTGAGCTTACCGCCCAAGAAGGGAAGTCCACCGATTTTGATGTACTTTACGTTCTGCATTACATTGGTGCCGGTTTCCTTTAAAACCTCCAACAACCGGTTACCGAGCTTTTCGTCACCGTCTATCAGCAAAGCAACATTTTGTGCCTTTTTCTTGTTCAGCTCGGAGCAGAAACGACGTAGAATATCATCAGGTTCGCCCTTGCCGGAAACAGCGAGGATCACCAAGCGCTCGTTTTCGCAGGAATAGGCGGGTGGGATGATGTCAATAGCATTAAAGTTTTGGGCAAGATCAAATTCAGCCTTTACTGCCTCTGCCATTGCTTTCATTTTTCCTTTTTTGGAGAAGTACAGAAATCTCATTTTCAGTGCCATGATAAACCTCCAGATGGCATATTTTTTCATGTCTTCATTATACCAAGAATTTTAGAAATAATCAATAGGTTTTGAAAAAATAAACCGGAAATCTTTTTTTGAGGGATAGTTTATCGGGCGCTTTGTCTTGACATATGACGTGAAATATGATAAAATTATAAAATACTAGAAGAAAAAATTGAGAAGGCAAACGTGGTTATTGCTATATCCCGGCAAATATCTAATTATACAAAATGCAAAATATGTTGTGTGCGAGTCAGCGGAAGAGAAGCTTATAAAAAGCTTTGAAAGTACGATGATTCGCTCTTTTATTTTGTGGTATTCTTTGCTTGGAAGGGAAGAGGCTGAAAATCGTTGTAATAAATATCTTAAGTCGCTTTATTTGCCTGATCCTGTTAATGATCGACGTAAAGTAGCTTTTATAAATAAGCTCAATCAGCTTAAACAATATGAATTACCGTTTAATTCAAAGGACTCATCCGGCGGCTTGTGGCGATTGAGTGATCGCTTATTTTTTAAATTATAATTGTTGGAGGTTATTATGAGTATGGCTAATTTGTCTAGTATGTTTTATGTGATTGCTAAGTATAATTCTAAGTTTGGTTCAATTCTTTATTGTGCTAGGCTTACTGATCAGGATGTTGACTCAAAAGTGGATTTCAATAACGTATATATATATACGCTTTATTTTAAGGGTTCTGGTGATGTTAATGTTGGCTCTGTTTATGAATTGCAGACTATTAAAGGTGAAAATGGTTTGACTTATTGCTTTATTGTTTGATCATACTTGCAAGGTGATAAATAAATTTAGGAGGTTTTTATGTCTGATTCTATTGTAACTGCTGTACTTGCTGTCTTTACTGCCATTTTTGATTGGCTCATTGAAGCTCTTACCAGCGTTGTTGGCTTGTTCTGGATTGCTGAAACAGGTTTGACGTTCTTTGGCGTATTGGCTATTATTTCGATTGGTATAGCTATCTTCTTCTTGCTTGTCGGAGTGATTCAAAATTTTTTGAAGTTCAGATCTTGACGCGCTCGGGCTGGAGTTGTTATATTTGTCAGCTCCAGCCCGTTTGCTTTTTGGAGGTTTTATGAAAAAGGTTGTTGTTTGTTTACTAGTCACGCTATTGCTTTTTTCTAGCTTTTCTTTTGCAACGTCTGCTGCCGAGTATACTCATTCTTTCAAACGTGGCACTTATACGTTCTCTACGTATTTTAGTTATGATTGGCCTAAAGTTTATCAATCTTGGGATTTTCCTGACGGATCTGCAGCTATAGTTGTTGACGGGGTAACGTATCAATTAGATCAGGTTCAAATTTCTTGGATAGATGGGAATACGTTTATTTATTATGATGATTATTTGGGAACTGTTCCCGATGGTTCGTATACCGTCTATATTTATGAGGATATTGAAGCAATTTGCAATTTTTCTGAAAGTGAAAATGATAATGTCCCATTTGAAGACTTATTGAGTAATTGTTATGTATACGATTCTTCTTCTTTGCCGGGGGATACTGTTTTCACCAATATTGGTATTACTTTTATGTCTGTCTTTTTATGGATTGGTTCTGTTCTTGTAAATATTGTGTCCCTTTTTTGGTCTGACGGTAGTTTGACTTTGTTTGGAATTTGTTCTATTGTTGCCTTAGGTATTAGCTTATTTTTACTTTTAGTAAGTAAAATTTCTGATTTTTTGCAGTTTAGATCTTAGGGGGATTTTATGCATAACTGGTATCTTGATTGTTATCAAACGTTAAATAATTTTATTTACGGTGGTTCTGTTCTTGCCGGTACTTATGAAGATATGATTCTTTGTATCTTGTCTACTATGGCGGTTCTTTTCGCGGTTGTGCTGCCTTTTATCGTTGTGTTAAGGTTCTGTAAAGCATTGTTTGATTGGCGGTGATCTAATGCGTTTCAAAAAACTCATTAAGCGTTATTTTGAACGTGGTAGTGTTTGTGTAACCGGTCAACGTGGAACCGGTAAAGATATGCTTATGGCAAATGTTGTCGCCAGGCGTCGTAAACCTTACGTAGCCAATATTGATTATAATTGTCCTAACTCTGAATACTTTAAACTTGACTTCAATAGTCTTATGTTGGGAGGCAATACGTATAAAGATCTTATTTCTGGTAATGTCAAAAAATTTTGTTATGCGTATCCTGAAGGTGCCGATATATATATTACTGATATTGGGGTCTACTTTCCTAGTCAATATTGTAATGAACTTAATAAGTTATATGCTTCTATTCCTCTTTTTTTAGCGTTGTCCCGCCAGATCGCAAATTGTAATGTTCATCTTAACGTTCAGAATTTAAATCGCGCTTGGGACAAATTTCGTGAGCAATCCGATCTCTATATTACTGCAGATCGTTGTTTGGTTCTCTTTAATGGTCGTTTTGTTATTCAACGTATTATAATTTATGACCGGGCTGACACCTGTCAAGCTCGTGTTCGTCCCTGCCGAGTCCGGAAGGGAAGAGGAAAAGAAGCAAAGTCTCAGGTCGATATTTATAAAGATAATTTTTATAATCAACATGGGCTTGTTGAGGGACGTTGGCTCTTTTATCGAAATAGATCTAATTATGATACTCGTTATTTTAAATCCTTACTTGTAGAGGGAGGGATTTCATGAAAAGATTTATTTTAATTTTACTTTCTGTAGTCCTTGCCGGTTGTTTTTTTCTGGTTTCTGTTGGCGCAGCCAATTATGATCCTATTTATCAGCATGGTGATAGTAGCCGATCTGGTTATTGGTCACCGGTAACTGGTTATATTCAAGGGCAATTTTCTATGTACATGAGTGTGGATGAGATCTATTATGAGACAATTAGTCTTTCTTATCCTATTCAAATATTACGTGATGATCGAGACGCGGATGGTAATGGAGTTTGTTTCTGGGTATTAAATATGACTTTTAGCCAGGGCTTTGGTTATAATTCTACGTTAATGGAATATGATACTATTCAGATTGTACTACGATCTTATGATCAAGAGGGTTATGGTTATCTTAATGACCTTAATATTATTGGTGATGGTGGTCTTAAAGATGTTCTTTTTCATACCGATGGTACCTTAAATAGTACTACTTACGTATCTGACGCTTATTTATACTTTGGTAGTGAACAAGGTCCTAATTACTGGTATGCCGATGATTACGGAATTGAAGCACTCTATACATGGTATATGTCTGTCTTCAGTGGTCCTTTTGTTAATGGTCAGATTTCTCAAAGGTTGGGTATTTTTATACCTGTTATATTTCAGAGCGGCGGAGCCGGTCCCGGTGGTGGCGGTTCCGGTGGAGTAATTGAAGGTGGTTCTGTAAACCAACCTTCTGGAGCGTTTACCGAGTTTGCATTCCTGATTTTTGATTTCTTTAGGAATATACTATCAATTTCTTTCTTTGACGGTTTTTTTACTCTTGGCGATCTTGTCGGTGTTGTTTTTGCCTTCAGCCTTGTTACGTTGTTTTTAAAGTGGTTTGCAGGAGGTTAGTATGGATCTAGTTAATTTCATTTTCAATGATCTTTTTCCATCACTGCTTTTGTTGACTAACCGTGTATTTGATTTTTTTGGTCAGAGTGTTGGAGATTTGATAGAGAACGTAGCTGTAGTCGATTTGCCTGATTGGGGCTTGTTTGATATCTCTCTTTTTGTTTTTATGCTTGGATCTGGACTTACATTGTTTGTTGGCATTACGCTTTATAAATGGATCCGTCAGATTGTTTTTTAGCTTCCAATCCGGGGGGAGTTGCTCGCTTCGGAGGGGGAAAGAGCTTGCTCTCCCCCCTCGAAGCGGGCTTTTTTTATTCCCGTATTAGCCATCCCGCCAGGTGCGTCCCTCGACGGGACCAAAATCCCGCAGGATTTTGCTCGGCGGCTCCTTTAACACGGTTATGTATCACCGTGTTACCCCTGGGGTAACCGGTTGCTTTAACCTATTGTTTTATTATTTCCCCCGAAAAAACTTGTTAATTTTCTAAAAAAATGTTGACATATGTAAATATTTGTTGTATTATATATGTGTGGTATATTTTTTCTACTGTTAATGCTTTTTATTGGAGGTTGTTATGCAATTTGAACAGCTTAATATTGATACTCAGAGGTATGATGTTCCTCAACCGTTTGTTTATCATCAATTAGATAATGATGGTAAAATTTATTGTAAGCTTGACTGGCTTACCGCTATTTTTCAAGATTGCTCCTTAAATCATGTTCTTAGGTGGCTAAAGCTTGATGATTGTGTTTCTGATTTTTGTGCTACAGCTTATGAGCAGAGTAGGGGATATGATCAAGTTTTTAAATTTGTTTATAACGGTATTTTGATCGAGACCTCGAGCTTTAATTTCTACGGTGTAGATCTTGACGTTGGTGTTTTTGATACGATTGTTCCTAAGATTCGGCTTGAGCTCTCCGGATCGGCTTTGGATTACCTTCGTTCTATTGGTGTCAATATGGACTCTTACCGCTTTGTGCAGCCTGATCTTCCGCTTTCTGGCTCCTATCATTTCACTCGTGCTGACTGGGCTTATGATTTTATTAACTATAAGCCTGAGTTTGTCGATCAAATGCTTGACCATATTGCTTCAAACATGCTACCGTCTGGTAGGATCCCGCTCGCCAGTACTCATGGAGCTATAGGCTGTAGAGTTGTTACTGGTGGTCAGAAAACTGTTTATCTTGGCTCTCCACAAGCTGATAAAATGCTTAGAGTTTATGATAAAAAGATGCAGTTTATTGATTTAAGCTCTGGCTTGTATAAAAAGACTAATCCATATAATGATCCTGATAGCTGGTTCCGCATCGAGTGGCAGACACGTAATCGCTTAGCTCATAATCTTGTGCTTGACCAGAATCATGATTTCAAGTCGATTCTTCGCTTGATCTTCGATAGTTATGCTTTCGCTAAAGGTGATCATGATTTTGTTCGTTGTGGTGGTTCTCGTCCAGTTGTCGATTTCTGGCTTAGGCTCTTTGATTGGAAGGAAGTTGAATCTCGCATTATACAAAATGCAAATTTTGTATAATTAAGGGAACAATTTGAGCTATTTTAAATACTGATTTTCGTTCAATAACATATGTTTGCAGATTTGTGAGGTCTCTTTGCGGTGCCATTATTAGATTTCGACTATCTCATTGTTTCCAATGAATGTTATGATGAATCTTCTTTGCGAGATACGATTGAATTCTTTCACGGTATCGGAATTCGTAAATTTATTTTTACCGTTTCCTTTGACCGCTCTAAGCATACGGTAGGTTGGATTTTGGATCGGATGGGTCGGTTGCGTGAAACCTTGCGCCATTGCCATTCTCGCGGAATTTCTGTTGCCCTCTATGCGAGTATCGAGCAATCTGAGGGTATTGTTTATGACGTAGGATTATTGCGGCTCTCTATTAAGCGTTCTCCGTACATTTTTATGAAGCTTCCTAATTTTGTGGATGATCCCTTTGTGGAATCCGATTTGAATTATTTTTGCTTTAAGCGAAAATGCAGACCAATTTTTACCGCCTTTGAGGACAATATTCGAACCAACTCACCAGAAATGATTCAACGATTAATGTCCTCACGGCTATATCAATTTGCTTTGGATTTGAACTATCTAACGTCTCTTGATGCGGAGCCTCAGATGCTTCTTGCCATCGAAAATGGTGTCGCTCTTCTTCCTTCCATAACTCACTCCTTGGATAACTATCCGGGTGTGTTCAAGCGAATGGTGGAGTTCCGCAATTCTATAGGTGTCTCTAATTATACAAAATTTTGCCGAACTCTTCAAGCAAGCGGTCACCGATTATTTACAAAACAGTAGTTTTTCTTTCCTGTTGATACTTTTGTCTTGTCGCTTCGCCGCCCCGAAGATGTCGTTCCTTTTTGTTGATTTCCAATACCTCCTTTACTTGCAGATACAGGGGGTGATTGATTCGCTTCAAGTGTTGTGTCACATCCTTATGTACTGTGCTTTTACTGATCCCAAAGCGGGAAGCAACGGCACGTACGGTTGCTTTGTTTTCAACGAGATACGTGGCGAGGATCAGACATCTGTCTTTTCCCGATAACTCATACATGTCATATTTCATAGATTACCCTTCTTCCCATGGTTTATTCCCTACCAATATATGAGTAAACTTGGAAGAATTATTATAGAAAAAGGTCTTTTATGCGAAAAAAAGAAGAAGAAAAATATGCCGACTCCAATTGGATGGAGGGGATGCCCTCTATTTCTGCTGTATTGAAAGGTATAGAGGCGGGTTCAAACACTCGAAGGATCTTGCGGATTCTGGTAGATGAAAGCAGAATCAAACAAAAGAGACATGAGTTGGGCTTTTTGCGTGTTAAAGCGAAGCAGCACGGATTTGAATTGAAAATAATCGATCCTCAGTTCTTTGAGCAATGGACTCTTGGAAATACCCATGGAGGAATTATTGCGGAATGTACAGAAAGAGAACTCCCTTCCCTTTCCCCGGATATGATTGCGGAAAGTGGTGTATATTTTATTCTGGAAGGTGTAGAAGATCCCTATAACTTTGGATATGCCGTACGATCACTGTACGCCGCTGGCGCAGACGGTGTGATCCTTTCTCCCAGAAACTGGATGGGAGCAGCAGGCGTAGTCGCGAGATCCTCTGCCGGCGCGTCGGAACTGATGGATATGTATGTGTCGGATCCTGTGCAAGCAATTCCAATGTTTCGGGCGAAAGGATACCGTGTATTGTGTGCCGGAATTCGTGACTCGGTTTCTTTGTTTGATACTGATTTGAATAAGCCTTTACTTGTTGTTCTGGGAGGCGAAAAGAGAGGAATTTCTCGCTCTGTTTTGGAGATGGCAGATGAAACGGTTCGAATTGATTACGGCGTATCCTTTCAGGGTTCTCTTTCTACCGCCGCTGCAGCCGCCGTGTTCGCTTTTGAAATCTTGAGATGCAATCGGTAACTTAAAAAAATAACCGAAATCTATTTACGGTTTGTTAAAAATATTGTGATATAATTAGCCTAATTCACCATGAGGAGCTACCGATATGAGTTGTAACTTTGCCGTCATTGGCGTGGGCAATATGGCAAAAGCCATTATTTCCGGAATCTTAAAAAATAATCTTCCGATTGAAAAGATATACCTGTATGACAAGTTACCGATACAGTATAATGACATTCCGGATCACTCAGACCTTTTTTGTATCGCGGATTCTGTTCCAAATGCTGTTGCTGAGGCAGATTATGTTTTGTTATCCGTTAAGCCGCAGAATTATGAAGAGGTATTGCAAGAGCTTGTTTTAATACCGAATCGTACTGAAAAGGTATATATTTCTATCGGGGCTGGAATTACTTCCGCTTCCGTGTCTGAACGGCTTGGCGGAGCCTGTGTGATTCGTGTACTTCCAAATGTTCCCATGTTCATTGGAATGGGGGTCTCTTTGATCTGTGAAACTTCCAAGGCTCGACCGGACGATTTTGCGTTTGTTACCTCGGTCTTTCGCAGTGCCGGATCAACATTGATCATTGACGAATGTGAAATGAATCGTATGATCGGTGTAACTTCCTCTTCTCCTGCCTATGTGTTTCAGTTTATTCAATCAATTTACGAGGGGGCTCTGGCACAGGGACTGTCTGACAGAGATCTTTTATCCGCAATTTGTGACGTTGTCATTGGATCGGCACAGCTTCTTAAGCAATCAAACGATACACCAAAGGAATTAATTTCCAAGGTGGCCTCCAAGGGTGGTACAACGGAACAGGCACTACAGAAGCTTGAGGAAAATCATTTTAATGAGACGATCTGTCAAGCAATGCTTGCTTGTACATGTCGCGCGGAGGAGCTAGGACAGATAAAATAAGCGGTCATTTTTTCTCTTTCTTTAACATATGGATTAGTATGAATGTTTTCTCATGTTTTATCGAAGGAGGAATACCGATTGGATACCTCAATTTACCATTACGATCAGCTTTTGATTCGAAGAGAACGTCAGAAAATTCTGTTTCAATACGTGTTAACCCTTTTGATCTCTCTTTTATCGGGAGGCATATTTGTAGGGTTACTGTCGGACGAGTTCTTTTCGGCAATTGTCTATCAGACATCGGTTCATTTTGAACTGGTATTTTCAAACATAGCTTCCTTTTCCCAAGGAATCCTTTTGGTCTTGCGCTATGCGGTCCCTGATTTGCTTTGCATTGCGATATGTTTTATATTTGCGTTTTCGTCGATTCACTGTCTAGTTTCCGACTTGATCCTGCTTTTTGAAGGCTTTACCGCTGGCTTTTCCGGATGGTTGATGTTCCAGATGGAATGGTCGAGAACTCCGCCTTTTGCGAACAGTGGATATTTGATCACTTTTCTGCTTTTTCGAGGCAGTATGATGCTTGGCTTTCTGCTTTACTGTCGGCGTACCGCACTGATCGCTATGACCTTGAGGCAACATACCGAAGTGGGTAGATCCGTTTTTCCTCCCCGCATGGTATTGATACTGTTTGGGAGCGCGTTGTCATTTATCGGTGCCACTTTAATGATCACCGGAATTTATACGTTAATTTTGTATTTGATGTAGTAATTGAAGAATAAAGTAAAAATAAAGGAATTGAAACATTGAAAGATCAAATGAAAACGAAAAAACAAAAAAAATTTAAACTCTTTGATATGAACAGAGATGGAAAAGGCGTATATGAGGTGGAGACGAGAAAACCAACCTTGGGATTCTTTTTTGTTCTCTTGAAGCGGAAGTTCACTCAACTGCTCCAATTAAACCTTCTCATGTTGTTTATGGTAATTCCGTTGCTTGTAATTTTGGGGCTTTATCTCATGGGAACGAAAACCCCTACCGTGACGGAGGCGGCATACGTTCCACTGTACGGTATATCGCAGGTTCTTCCCTCTCCTTCTCTTACGGGTGCTTTGGATTTGGCAGGGATTCAAATGGAGGTTCCTGTATTTAGTCCCGTGATGAACGTAGTCATAATCGTAATGATCCTTTTCTTGGCGGTTACCTTCGGATGGCAAAATGTAGGAGCTACCTACGTTCTCCGCGGTTTGTTTCGTGGTGATGCGGTATTTGTTTTCTCCGACTATTTCTATGCCATTAAAAAAAATTTGAAGCAAGGCTTTTTAATGGGAATTTTGGACTTTGTTTGTAGTGCTGTATTAATCATTGATTTTCTTTTCTTCTACTTTAGGACAGGTTCCTTTGGTGCCGACTTTATGTATTTCGCCATTTTTGCTATTGCGCTGATTTACATTGTAATGCGGTTCTATTTATATAATCTGCTCATTACGTTTGATCTAACAATTCCGAAGATCCTGAAGAATGCGTTGATTTTTACCGTATTGGGAATCAAGAGGAACGTTATGGGATTCATAGGACTTCTTTTGCTGATCGCATTGCACGTATTCTTGATATTGTTGTTGGTTCCTATGGGAATTTCCATTCCTATCGTGTTGCCTCTGGTTTATATTCTCGCGATTGTTGGTTTTATTACAACCTATGCTGCTTATCCCGTGATTGATCGGTATATGATTGCTCCCTATGAGGAAGAACGCGCTTCTGCATATATTCAGTCCGAGGAAGATTCGGAGCCTTCGAAAGAGGTCGGGGACTAAGCTATGGAAATAAAACATTGTGCGTTGACAGATTTGGATGAATTGATGCCGATTTTTCATGAGGCAAGACGAACGATTGCTCAGTTGGGAATTGATCAATGGCAGGATGGCTATCCATCTCGACAGGTGATCGAAGAAGACATTACCTTGGGACGCTCCTATTGTATTTTGCAAGACAGAAAAATCTGTGGTACATTTGTATTGGTTTCTGACGGTGAGCCTACTTACAACCGGATTTACAACGGCACATGGTTGACCGGAAACGATAACCGAGATTATATTGCCATTCATCGAGTTGCTATTTCCGTAGCAAATCGAGGAAGCGGTATTTCCTCTTCTTTGATCGCTTATGCGGTGAAAGTCGCGGAAAACATGGGAAAAGGCTCACTTCGGATTGATACGCATGAGGGCAATGTGGTGATGCGAAGAATGCTTGAAAAAAATGGCTTTGTCTATTGCGGTGTAATTTACCTGGAAAGTGGAGTATCTCGCGTAGCGTATGAGAAAATCATATAATTTCAAATAGTATTCAAAGCGTAGCCATACCGTAAACGTATGGCTACGCTTTTTTAATCAATTAAGTCGGAAACGGTAACAAATTCATAGCCACGGGACAGAATTTCGGGAATGATGATGCGAAGAGCATCGCATGTGGTATTTCCACCCGAAACATAGTCGTGCATCAAAATAATATCACCGCCTTTCAGTTGACTCAGGACTGTCGCGGCAATTTGCGCGGAGGGTGTGAGCTCCCAATCCCTTGTATCGATACTCCATAAAATAATGTCGTACTCCATTTCTCTGCTTACTGTCTTTACACTTTCGGAAGCAGCTCCTTGAGGAGGGCGAAAAAAGACGGGACGAATTCCAACAAGATTTTGAACAACAGTCTGACAGCGTTCGATCTCCCAGCGAACCTGTTTGGAGGAGAGTTGGCTGAGCCGCGTGTGCGAGTAGGTGTGATTTCCGATTTCGCACCCGGCATTTACAATTCTTTTGAGGTCCTCAGGATAGCGCTCGGCGTTGACACCAATAATAAAGAAAGTAGCCGTTACGTTAAATTCATCTAAGATGGAAAGGATCTCTTTGGTATATCTGGGATGCGGTCCATCGTCAAAAGTGAGAGCAACCTGTTTTAAATGAGAGGAATTTCGACAGTAGATTGCCCCGTACTCCTGACTTGTTCCGAGAACCGAGACTGAGCAGTGGAATATTAGTATGAGCGGTAAAATAATTCCAATAATTTTCTTCATGATTGTTGAATAGTGTTTTTACCGGTCAATTCATCCAACGTTCCAAAGCGATAGCCTTGTCCCTTTAGAGTTTGAATGACCTCTTTCAATATGATCGCGTTGGTAGCAGAGGTGGGATGCAATAAAATTACGGCTCCATTGTGAATATTATCAAGGATTTTTTTCTTTGCGCTTTCAGGAGATGGTTGTTTTGAATTATCCCAATCGGCATATGCCAAACTCCAAAAAATAGTCTGATATCCTAATTGCCGAGCATATTTCAGGGAGGTTTTGTCGAATTTTCCTTCGGGAGGTCGATAATACTTTGCTAATTCCATTCCTGTTGCCTGTCGATAGAGTTCTTCTAAGCTAATTAATTCTTCTTTAAAATCGTCCAAAGTTTTTTTGGTTGTCATGTCCGGATGGTGATTGGTATGATTACAAACGGTGTGTCCGTCCTGTACCATGCGACGGATTAGATCAGGATTTCGATTAATTAAATTTCCCAAAATGAAAAATGCGCCTGGAACCTGTTCCTCGGATAAAATATTCAGAATTTTATCAACATTTCCGTTTTCGTATCCTGCATCAAAGGTGAGGTACAGAACCTTATCTTCCGAACCGTCTCCATGTGCGTGATCGATATAATATCCATCGTATTCCTCGATAAAACGCATATTAGCATCCGCAATGGGCTGTAGGTGATTGCTGTTTCGTACACAGTACCAGTTGTAAACCGTGCCTTCTGTTGCGGATACACATATGCAGGTCATACAAATACAACAAAGGATGCTCACGAGTCCCAGATAAGCTTTTTTCTTCATGTTATTTTCACCTCCTATTGAATAGTGTCCATGTTTTTTATCTGAATAATCATGTCAAATCTTAACTGGCAAAAGAATAAAAACCTCGCAACCAGAAAAGAAAATTCTCTTGATTGTGAGGTTTTGTTTTTCTATTGTCTATCCTATTGTCTATGCTTTCCTCGTTGACCGATCCTTCGTTTGAGAAACCGAAAACACCGCTTGATAAAAAGGAACATGCGACGATACGGCATCCACATCCAAAAGATCATGTAAACGCGAAATGAAAAGGAGGTAGTGGACAACAATCGGTCTTTTTTATAAATGCCTGATACATATCCAATGATTTGTTCGGAACGAATGTTTGGCTCCAGCAAGGTTTGATTATCACCGCAAAGAATATAGGAATCGTCCGGACACACCTTTAGAACCCGATGTAAAATGAATTGTCCGTTGTCGCGTCTATAAAAAATGATGTCGTGTTTTTTTGCGGGTATACCCTTCCGCCGCCGTAAAATTACCGAATCTTCCCCTTGAACCAGAAGCGGAAGCATACTGGTTCCTTTGGGATACATACGAAATTCTCCTCCGCCTGCCAGTACCTCTTCAATGATATCTATGGCATCTGCCAAATAAAATTCGTTGTTATTCAAGAATATTGGCTCCTTTTAAGGTGTCCACAAAGCGGTCAAAATCAGCCTCGACTGTAGCCCTGTCGGTTTCATATTCTTGAAGGACAGCGTCTACAATCGCGTCCTTTTCCCAGCCAAGAGACAGCTTGTCCCAAATCAATTTTGCTGTATCATTGAGCTTAATGATTCCGTTAAAAATCTTACTGGCGGCTCCCAGCGCAACTACCACATATTCACCCGCAATTTCACGCGCGACAAAACCGGATTTAATTTTCATTGTTTTTCCTCGTACTTTCTTTTTAAATTTTATTCATTCCGTGATAGGCGACTTGAGCCGCCTCCTCAGATATGTTACATCCCAGAACATAACACGGAATCTCACGCAATGTTTGATCCAACAATGGAAATAGAGAGTTCACAGTTTCCAGATCGGAAGGAGTGAGAATTTGGTGAAAAATTCTTGTTACTGCCTCATCAGGTCCGATTGGACGAATTTGATTCGTTTCTGAACGCTCGATAAAACAAATTGCCTTCATTGGGACGGAGGTATTGGTCTGAAAGCCTTCCTTTCCACACCAAGGAGTACCATAGGCGTATAATTGATTTTTTCTAAAACGCATAATAGGTTTGTCTCCATTGACAATATGAACAGCATTACCAAAGTGTTTTTGCCAAAGCGCAATATGAGTGGATTTCCCTGTTCCACTTTTTGCGGCAAAGGCATATCCGACCCCTTCGTATTCAATGACAGCGCAATGCATCAGAAAACCCTGAAATTTGATAGGTAGCTGAACACAGATTTTTCGATACAAACAAATACCCTCTGCCTGCTCCGGAGGCATGGTTGCCCCCTCTAACTCAACCTCCCGAACGATCTCATCCGTTGTCGCTCCGATGATCAGGTCCGGATTTTCCACAGGATCGACCCGATAATCCTTGCAAAATCGTTCCACAAAAGGATATACGTTGTGAATCTGCACGGTTATGTCAGCAATTTTAATAAAAAACATAACAACTCCTTAAAATATTCTCCTACTTTATTCTACCATATTCGTTTACATTTTGCAAGAGAAAATAAAAAATACTGCGCCAAATTCTTGGCGCAGTATCAAAGTTTAGTTAGTATTCAGAACAGTTGGATGTTGTCGTAGATGTAATGTCCTAACTTACTCTTCAGATAGCTTCTATTGTTGACAATATAGTCGCGGAAATACTTCAAATTAAAGGGCTTGGATGCTTTCATCTGACGAAGGGTTCTGGAAAGATCCACGTCATGGTTCATATCCAGCGCGTTGCAGATAAATTCAATGGTACCCTCCGAGGCGATTTCAAAGCACATCCATCCCTGTTCGGTGTCCTTCTCTGCCAAATCGTACAGCAACTTATAGGCAACAGCGGGCTTGAACTTGTCCTCCATTTCCAAATAGGGGTTGTCCAGAACCCCATCGGTCCAGAGCTTCCCTTCACTGGGCGCATAGCCAGCCAGGAAACGGTTCATTCTTCCGTTCACCATCTGAAACGTCATCTTTTGGACGGGAATATTTCTCTTTGCTTGGGTATCATACAAAAAATAATTGGGTGCTGTATCTCCTTCCAGCAAGAACATGTAGACCAACTCTCCCGCAAGGATCAGACAGAGCGCGGCAATTACAATTACCATAATCTTTACGAAAGGAGCAGTGTCATAACTTACAGCCAAAATTCCAACTAACAACAGAGCAACAGCTACGACGGAAAAGATGATCGCGCCGATTCCAAACAATAATTTTAACCTATTCTGACTCATTTTTTACCTCGTTAGAAAAAATTGAAATTCTTTTATAACATTATAACATATCCCCAAAATAATGTCAATTCTTTTCTCAATTTTTTTAAAAAACATCCCCACGGTGTTCCATGCGGATGTTTACTATATTGTCGATGGATGTACGGAATATTATTTACTGTTCGTTTCGTTGGGGTTGGCAAAAATAATTCCGTCGACGGTATTCATGGATTCAATTTTTGCCAAAGACTCAATCCGGAATCCTTGTTGACGAAGAAGTGCGCCTCCGCCTTGATATGCCTTTTCGATCACGATTCCAATTCCGATCACGGTTGCTTTAGCTTGGCGGCAGAGGTCTGTCAGTGCCATTAGAGCACTTCCCTTTGCCAAAAAATCGTCAATGATCAGTACACGGTCATTTTCCTTCAAATAATCCTTTGAAACCACTACGTCGTATGTCCGCCCATGTGTATAGGATTCTACTTTTGATTGATATAAATTAGCTCCTACGTTTTTGGCGGAGCTTTTTTTTGCGAATACAACCGGGAGAGCCGGATCAAAATTCAAAGCCGTTACACAAGCCACTCCTATTCCGGATGCCTCAATGGTCAAAATTTTATTAATGCCCTCGGGTTGATATAAGCGGAAGAATTCTTTCCCAATCTCGTTCAGAAAGGCAACGTCAATCTGGTGGTTGAGAAAGCAATCTACCTTCAACACGTCTCCCTCAAAAATTTTTCCTTCGGAAATGATTTTTTGCTCCAGTGCTTTCATAGCTTTCCCTTCCCTTATTTCGTTGATATTTTTTTACTCCGGCAGAACTGGAATTCTGCCGGAGTATTGATCAGAAATTACAGACCGCGTTTTACGTAGTGGGTATGCAAAATCTCGTGTGCCTTATGGCTATTGGGCTCGCCAAAGAACTCATCATACAGTTTCTTTACAGCGGAGTTCTCGTGAGACTTACGAACGTCGCAGTTCACGTCGTCGTTGTAAAGAACAGCGGCTCTAACGGCTCTTAAGTCAGTGTTCATGCGAACAACCGCAGGCTGAATGGGCTGACCTCCACCGTTGACGCATCCGCCGGGACATGCCATGATTTCGATGAACTGAACGTCAAGCTTACCTGCCTTTACAGCATCCAAAACCTTCTTTGCATTAGCAGTACCGGAAGCTACCGCTACGTTCAAGGTAATGTCACCCAGCTTATAGGAAGCGGTCTTCACGCCCTCAACGCCGCGGACCTCGGTGAAGTCGAGCTTTTCAAGAGGCTTATTTTCGATAACCTCAGCCGCGGTGCGGAGTGCTGCCTCCATTACACCGCCGGTTGCGCCAAAGATCGCTCCCGCTCCGCTTCCAAATGCGAAGGGATCGTCAAATGCTTCGTCAGCCAGAGATCTGAAATCGATACCGGCTTTAGCGATCATTCTGCCAACCTCACGGGTGGTGATTGCTACATCAACGTCAGGTACGCCTGCTGCGGACTGACCGGGTCTCCCTACCTCGAACTTCTTGGCGGTACAAGGAATAGCGGAAACGAAGAAGATATCCTCAGGTTTCCATCCCATTTTCTCAGCGTAGTAGGTCTTGGCAATTGCGCCAAACATCTGCTGAGGAGATTTACAGGTAGACAGATTCTCGGTAAACTCAGGATAGTAATGCTCACAGTACTTGATCCATCCGGGAGAGCAAGAGGTGATCATGGGGAGTGCTCCGCCATTCTTTACTCTTCCGAGGAACTCGGTTGCTTCTTCCATAATGGTCAGGTCAGCGGTTAGGTTCATGTCATAGACACCGTCGAAGCCCAGACGCTTCAGCGCTGCTACCATCTTACCCTCGCAGTCGGTACCGGGCTCATAGCCGAAGCATTCGCCGATCTGCGCACGCACGGAGGGAGCGGTACAGATGAGGACGTGCTTGTTGGGATCCGCGATGGCATCCAATACCTTATCGGTATCGTCTCTCTCATAGAGCGCGCCAACGGGACATGCCACGATACACTGTCCGCAGTTGATACAGCTGGTCTCGGACAGGGTCTGCTCGAAGATGGAGCCGATGTGAGTGTCAAAGCCTCTGTCATTGGCACCGATCACGCCGATTCCCTGAACCTTCTGACATGCTGCTACACAACGACGGCAGAGGATACACTTGTTGTTATCACGAATAATAGGGGTTGAACGGTCAATCTTATATTCGTTCTTCACTCCTGCAAACTTGTTTTCGTCAACACCGTACTCCAAACAGAGCTTCTGCAACTCACAGGTGGTGCTACGAACACAGGACAGACACTGACGGTCATGGTTGGAAAGCAAGAGCTCCAGGTTGGTCTTTCTGGATTTATTGATTTTGGGAGTATTGGTGAGAACTTCCATTCCCTCGGTTACAGGATATACGCAAGCGGTAACCAAACGGAAGGGACGTCCTCCCTCAGAGACTTCAACGAGACACAGACGGCATGCGCCGATTTCGTTGATATCTTTCAAGTAACAAAGGGTGGGGATGTCTATCTTAGCCGCCTTAGCAGCCTCAAGAACCGTGGAACCCTTGGGTACAGCATATTCTACGCCGTTAATTTTAACGTTAATGGTTTCCATTTCCACTGTTCTCCTTTCTTAGTCCTTATAAATTGCATGGGGCTTACATTTTTCCATACATGCTCCGCACTTTACGCACTTCTTGGGATCGATGGCGAAGGAAGCGAGCTTGTGACCGGGAGCAATATAATCCGTTCTTGCGATTGCGTCCGCAGGACAGTTCTTGGCACACATGCCGCAACCGATACACTTATCCGCATCAATCTTGAACTGTAGCAGGCTCTTACATACGCCGGCGGGACACTTCTTGTCCACGATATGAGCAACATACTCATCTCTGAAGTAACGAAGCGTGGAAAGTACAGGGTTAGGAGCAGTCTGACCCAAACCGCACAAAGACGCGCTCTTGATATAGTTAGATAGCTCTTCCAGCCTGTCAAGATCCTCCATTTCACCGTTTCCGGCGATGATCTTATCCAGAATCTCCAGCAATCTCCGAGTACCTACACGGCAAGGAGTACATTTACCGCAGGATTCATCCACGGTGAACTCCAAGAAGAAGCGTGCCAGGTCAACCATACAGGTGTCCTCGTCCATAACGATCAATCCACCCGAACCCATCATAGATCCAATGGCAATCAGGTTATCGTAGTCGATGGGGGTATCGATCAAGGATGCGGGGATACATCCACCGGAAGGACCGCCGGTTTGCGCTGCTTTGAATTTCTTTCCGGTGGGAATACCGCCACCGATTTCTTCTACTACCTCACGCAGAGTCGTTCCCATGGGAACCTCCACCAAGCCGGTGTTTGTGATCTTACCGCCAAGCGCAAAAACTTTGGTTCCTTTAGATTTTTCAGTACCCATAGACTTGAACCAATCAACACCCTTCAGAATGATCTGGGGAATATTGGCATAGGTCTCAACATTGTTAAGAACGGTGGGTTGACCGAACAGACCCTTGACTGCGGGGAACGGAGGACGAGGACGAGGCTCACCGCGATTACCCTCGATAGAGGTCATCAGGGCAGTTTCCTCACCGCATACAAATGCACCTGCACCAAAGCGAAGCTGAATATCAAAGTTAAAGCCTGTTCCAAAAATATCCTTTCCCAGCAAACCGTATTCACGCGCCTGCTTGATGGCAACCTCCAAACGGTGAATTGCGATAGGATACTCTGCGCGGACATAAATATAGCCCTCGTCGGCACCGATTGCGTATCCGGCAATCGCCATTGCCTCCAAAACGGCGTGGGGGTCTCCCTCAAGAATGGAACGATCCATGAACGCGCCAGGATCTCCCTCGTCCGCATTACAGCCGATGTATTTCTGAACGTTTCCTCGGTTGCCGGAAGCAAACTTCCATTTTAGACCTGTGGGGAATCCGCCGCCTCCTCTTCCGCGGAGACCGGAGTCCAGAATCGTCTGGATTACGTCATCGGGAGTCATTTCGGTCAGAACCTTTCCCAGTGCAGCGTATCCATCCATTGCGATGTACTCGTCAATGTTTTCGGGGTTAATGACACCGCAGTTTCTCAGAGCGACTCTCTTCTGCTTTTTATAGAAGGTCGTTTCAGAAAGAGAGGTGGCGTGGTGAATATCCTCGCTCTTCGCCTCATGGTAAACGAGGCGCTCCACGGGACGTCCCTTTAACAGATGCTCTTCTACAATTTCATGGATATCTTCAAGCTTTACGTTGCTGTAGAAAGTTCCTTCGGGATATACAATCATAACCGGTCCCAGCGCGCAAAGACCAAAGCATCCGGTTAAGACGACCTTGACCTCGTCCTGCAGACCATATGTAGCAAGCTCGGTGTTCATGGCTTCCTGAAGCTTTAGACTTCCGGAAGAGGTACAGCCGGTACCGCCACAAATCAAAACATGTGATCTAATCATTTTCCTTTCCTTACCCTTTCCGTCAAATTAGTCTTTCTCGTAAGCGCCAATGGTGTATTCTGTTACTACGTTTCCGCCCTTCAAATGCTTCTCAACGATCTCTACCGCTTTTGCTGCATCCAGTTTTACGTAAGTAACCTTTTCCTTGCCTTCTTCAAAAACCTCCACGACGGGCTCATACTGACAAATACCGATGCATCCAGTTTGCGTAACAGTAACCTTGTCGGTCAGTGCTTCTTTGTTGACGCTATCCACAAAAGCATTCAAAACAGGTCTTGCCCCAGCCGCGATTCCACAGGTAGCCATACCAACCACTACTCTGGTTGTCGCATTCCCCTCGCGAATAACGACCTTGCTCTGCATCTTTTCTCTGATTGCGGCAAGTTCCGCCAAAGATTTCATAGTAGTTCCTCCATTTATTTTCAAAAAATTAATCCGTTTGTTGTTGAGACTCTGAAGTATATTGCTCTGTTAAATATTCTTGTATCCATTGTTGAATCTCCGGTTCTGCTAAAGAAATTCCGTCACCCAATACCTGACGGATCTCCCGCGTATCCAGGGATACACTGTGGTGGTCCGATGAATCAGTGAAGACAAAATCAATCTCGGGACTTCCCGCAATTAAGATGCACACGGTGGAAATAATATCTCCCAGCGGCATACAGTCGATGCTACTGGTATCAAATCTTGCCTCCAGTGTGGTTCCATTGTGCGGTACCTGAACAGATGACTCAATGGAAAGCGAGCCTCCCGTTTGTTCAGCTGCTAACTTTAACAGCGGCAACCCTAAGCCCACCTTTCGGGTGGTTCTTGTGGTGTAAAAGGGATCTGTTACGCGGTGAAGTGTTTCATGATCCATCCCACATCCGTTATCTACAATCCGTAAGGTCAACCAAGCATTTGTATCTGTCATCAGTGAAATGTGAATCAGTGATGCACCTGCTCGCACCGAATTTTTTGCAACGTCCAAAATATTCAGAGACAATTCCTTCATAATCGATTATTTGTATTTAGCAAGAATACCTTCCATATCGGAAGGAACCAATCTTCCGTAAACTTCATTGTTGATAGTAAGAACGGGTGCGAGTCCGCAGGCACCGATACAACGGGTAGCCTCCAGGGAGTACTTTCCGTCAGAGGTGGTGGAGCCGGAAGGTAAACCGAGGATCTGCGTGATCTTATCCAAGATCTCACCGCTTCCCTTTACATAGCAAGCGGTTCCCAGACAAACAGCAATCGCGACATCACCCTTAGGGTTCAATACGAACTGCGAGTAGAAGGTGGCAACGCCGTAAACCTCTTCCATGGAAATTCCCATTCTCAAAGCAATCATACGTTGGACCTCGTACGGTAGATAACCGTAAATATCCTGCGCTTTTTGAAGCACGGGCATCAAGGCACCGGGTGTGTCGCGGTACTCATCAATTACAGCATAAAGCTGCTCTTCCTGAGCCTTTGTACCACGAAACATTACTGTGGTCAAATTCTTTTTCATGATGAAAAAAATCCTCCATATTTTATTTTAATTTATTTTTAATAATAAATCCCAATGTTTTTATTTTCGCCTGGTGAGCAATTCAAACAACTTTTTACGAACCAAGGAGGAGCTGTATGGCTCATCCTCAAGCATCAAATAATGCTCCGCTTCGTTAATATCCCATAAATGATGCGCATCAGAGCAAATCAACACGTTTGTGGTCTCAAGATAGGGAAAACGCTCGTGATAGCTACTAAAATTGGAAGCACAGTTAAATTCAAAATGGGTAAATTCATACTCAGCCGGAATACTTCCCAGGATAGCAACAATTCCGTTTGATTCCCGGTCAATATGAGCCGGATGTACGTGAGCTCCGAATTTTTTGGCTAGCTCTAATGCATCTTCCATCCAAAGATCAGTGGCGGAAATCAGTAGCCTTTCTTCCTTACCGATTATATCGTCCTGATTATCTAAAATCCACTGATTCCCGAAGATCTCCGGGCGGTTTTTCACCGACATTAAGTGCTTCGTTACTTCCCTGTCAAAAGCCATGGCTTCCTCCAAATGTTCAAAGAGACAAAGTAGATGAATATCCTCGGCTGTTGTTAACTCCATTCCGGCAACAGGAACGATCCCTTGTGATCGACAGGCATCAAAAAAAGCGGGGCAATTCTTACAGGAATTGTGATCGGTTAGCGCTAACAGCGTAAGCCCTTTCAACGCTGCCATGCCGACAATGTTGTTGGGGGTCATATCGTCATCGGCACAAGGTGACAGACAGGAGTGGACATGTAGATCATAATAATAGGGATTCATGATATCGAGGCGAGCTCCGCGCAAACGTCAAAACTGGATTTTGACGTGCGGAGCAAATTGATTCCTTGAACTTCGGCTCGTTCTAACACACCTTCATCCGGTGTTACCTGCTCCGAAAGAATAATACATGCAGGATCAGCCAAGGCAGCAACGGCGATAACGTTGATGTTGGACATGATGGTCACCCACGCGTTTCCACTCTCCAGCCGTCCCATGACCCAACTGAGAAGATCACCCGTATAGCCGCCCTCTACCTCTCTGTCAGGATCAGGGACACAAAGAATCTCATATTCAAATTGTTTTGCAAGTTCTTTTACGGTCATTCTCTGAGCCTCCTATCAAACATTCGGTTCTTGTTTCTCAAAATGTTCGCGCAGTTGAATCAGACAATCGGTTTCTGAGGCTTCTCCCTTGACGATATCTTCCGCCAAGGCATGGCAACTGGGTGCTCCGCAGGAGCCGCAGTCCAGATGAGGAAGTGTTCGGTAAATTTGTTCTATTGCTGCCATTTTTGTGATTGCCGTCATACGATCCTCCGACAGCTTGGAGGAAGCATCTACCTCCAAATCGGATGTGAGGAACAGATCGTTGGGAATTTGCTCCGATATTTCCGCGTGATTTCGGGAAATGGGAAGATACTTTCTGAGAGATCGCAGCCTTGCCTTTGCTATAAAGGGGTTCTCAACATTTAAAGTTCCACCCACACAGCCTCCGATACAAGCATTCAATTCTACGAACTCCAGATTGTGCAGAGTTCCATTTTCAATTTCGTCCAAAACATGAATACAGTTTTCAATTCCATCCGCCGCCAAATATTTATCGGACAGTAAAGAGGTGGATTCTCCGCCCGAGCTTGCCCAGTTTAAACCGATAATCCCGGTCTGAGACAAGGGCAACGGAGTGGTGATCTCCTTTCGCTTGGAACGAATTCGAAAATAAAAATCATGAATGGCAAGAGTACCTGATACGGCACTCTTCTCTACGCCCAATGGATTTCTTACATAGCTGACCTTGGCGGGACACGGAGAAATAAACAATACGCAGATATCATCATCTGTCAGATCGGGATGGCTTTCTTGAGCTTCTCTGCGAGCCAGTCTTGCCGCATATTCAATGGGGGGAAGCAGGGGGAGTAAATTATCTTTCAGATAAGGAAAACGCATTGCGATCAACCGTACAATTGCAGGACATGCGGAACTGATTACCGGTTTTTCTATGTCCAATTTTTTCATATAACGACGGGTGTATTCCGTTACCAATTCGGCAGCACGAGAAACCTCAAAAACGGCATCAAAGCCGCACTGAAGAAGAGCGGTTAACACCTCATCTACATCTTCCAGATCTTCAAACTGCCCGTACAAGGCAGGGGCAGGAATGGCAATTTTGTAGCGGTAGTGGGAGAAATCCTCAAACTTATCGTATGTAGCTTTTTTTGCTTGATAGGGACATACACGGATGCACTCGCCGCAATCAATGCATCGGTCTTCCTTTATAACTGCATGACCGTCTCTGACGCGAATCGCTTCCGTTGGACATCGCTTGATACAATTGGTGCACCCTTTACATTTTGATATATCCAGGGTGACCGAATGTTTATTATGGGACATCGTAACCCCCTCTTAGGACAAGCGTCTAAACCCAAACCGTCATGGAAATGGTTGTTCCTTCGCCTACCTTTGATTCTATTTTCATATCGTCGGTGTAACGCTTCATATTCGGCAACCCCATGCCTGCTCCAAAGCCAAGAGAGCGGACATTTTCAGGTGCTGTAGAATATCCCTCTTGCATGGCGAGTTCAATATTTGAAATCCCAGGACCGCGATCAGAGAGAACAATTTCGATCCGATCACAATAAATATCCACGTCAGCGGTTCCGCCGTTGGCATGAATTACCATATTAATCTCGCCTTCATACATGGCAACTGAAACGCGTCGAATGATTTCAGGAGAGAAACCCATCTCACGAAGATTCTTTTTAATTCGCACCGATGCTTCTCCGGCGGACGTAAAATTTTCTCCATCTATTTCAAAGTGAAAGTTAACATGCTCTGTCATGAACCTCAGCACCTCCGGCAAGACCGTTTACATATAACGTACCGCAAGCGGTATACATTCTTTCGTCGGACGCAAGAACAACAATTCCGGCACTACATGCCAGATCAATAACCTCCTGAGGCGGATTTTTTCCGCGCACAAAAACGATACATCTCATATCCATCATCATCGCGGTTCGAACAACCTGAGGGTTGCACAATCCTGTGATCAACACGGCTTGATCTTTTACGAACGCGAGAACATCACTCATCATATCGCAACCACAAGCGGATTTGACTTCTCTGTCCAAATGCTCCTCGCCGCAAAGCACCTTTGCGTTCAAAAGCTTCGCAATCTCTCGTATTTGCATTTTGAATCTCCTTTATTTACTCACAACAGATTCGCCGAACACGCACAGGACAAGGATGGAGAACGGAAATCTACAGAAATACGCAAACTCCTCCATCATCTCTCTGATCATTATACTACAAAAAGCGATTTTTGTCCATATTTTTTTAGAAATTTGCTTATTTTTTCACAATATTTTTTAAGTAATTAAGTAAATAAAACCCAAAATACCCAAAAAATATTTTTTAACAAACAATCCATTTATTTTGCGTCAAACCATGTCTTTCCGATATGAGCATCTACCAATAGCGGTACGGTCAAATCAGCGGCACTTTCCATACACTTGATGAGTATCTTCTGTACCTCTTCTGCGCAATCCCTATGGGACTCGATTAGCAGTTCATCGTGTACCTGTAGAATGAGACTCGCGTCCAGCTTCCTTTCGGAAAGCTCTTTGGCGACAGAGATCATGGCAATTTTGATGATATCTGATGCACTTCCCTGAATAGGACTATTCATGGCGACTCGCTCTCCAAAGTGTTGGAGATTTTTATTGGAGGAAAGGATTTCGGGAATATAACGTCTTCGTCCGAAAAACGTGGTGGCGTAACCGCTTTCCTTTGCCTCGACCTGTACTCGGTCTAAATACTCTCGGATACTGGGAAACTGGGCAAAATAGTTTTCGATGTATTCTTTGGCTTCCGCACGGGAAATGGATAGGTCCTCGGAGAGTGAATATTCTCCAATTCCGTACATAATACCGAAATTGACGGCTTTTGCCTTTTTGCGGAGATCAGCTGTTACCTGTTCCGGTGGTACATGAAACACCTTTGCCGCTGTCATGGTGTGAATATCCTTTCCGGATAAGAATAGATCGATCATGGCGGAATCATTGGCAATGTGTGCCAGAAGGCGCAATTCAATTTGAGAATAGTCGGCATCAATCAGCAAATAATCCTTATTCTTTGGGATAAAGAACTTCCTGAATTCCCTTCCCAATTCAGTACGTACGGGGATATTCTGCAAATTGGGCTCCGAGGAAGAGAGGCGTCCGGTTGCCGTACCGGTTTGATTGAATATACTGTGCACTCGATTTTCTGAATCAGCCGCCTTGATTAAGCCGTCAGCGTAGGTAGACTTTAGCTTGGTTACTTGGCGGTAATCCAGAATGTCTTCGATAATTGGGTGATACGGGATTAATTTTTGAAGCGTTTCAGCATCGGTAGAGTATCCGGTTTTGGTTTTCTTAAATTTGGGTAGACTCATTTTTTCAAATAGGATCTCCCCCAATTGTTTGGGAGAGCTGATATTGAATTCTTCTCCCGCATAGCAATAGATGCGTTCCTGCAGGGTATCCGCCGCTTCCTTTAATTCCATGCCGTAGCGCTCAATTCCGTCGCAATCGACTTTAAATCCAAGATGTTCCATGTCAGCCAGCACCAAAGCCAGGGGCATTTCGATTTCATATAAAAGTGAATCAAATCTTGAGCTTTGGATTTCTCCCTTTAAAATCGGATACAACCGAGCCAGGGAGAGCGTTATAGGCATTTCCTTAGAAAGAGGTTCGTTCAGATAACGGATGCATAATTCCTCCAAGGAATAGTTGGTTCGTCCCGAATCCAATACGTAGGCGGCAAGCATAATATCAAAGGACACCGTAGGGATAGAGAGTCCCAGAGAAGATAGAGTTTTATATAGCTGTTTAGAATCATGACAAACTAAGCTTTTACCTTGGATCCATCTATTCCAATCACATACGTCACATTCTTGATAATGCCATTCGATATAGTTGACTCCATCAAAAATTTCAACGGTATTCTCTGAGAGCGACACAAAACAGAGGGTACCTGTTAGCTCGCTCAAGGATTGGCATACCGAAACGATCGGCTTTTCTTCTGGATGGCTTTCGGTTTTCTTTGATTCAACCGCGTCCTCTAACCCGAATTTTTTTATCAGAGCCGTAAAATCAAGCTGAACAAACAAGTCTCTCAGCTCTGTCACGTTGGGACCTTCATAGCGATAGTGACTTGGATCGGTATCGATTGGTACCTCGCAGCAAATCTTTGCTAGCGTACGGGAAAGCTCAGCCATGTCCTTTCCATCCAAAAGCTTTTTCTTGGTATTTTCCGTAAGCGTAGAGGTAGTCAGACCATCATAAAGTTCCTCAATAGAATGGTATTGCGCAATAAGTTTCAGTGCCGTTTTTTCTCCAATTCCTGCCACACCGGGAATATTGTCGGAGCTATCTCCCATCAGCGCTTTCACATCAACAAATTCAGAGGATGGGATACCATACTCCGCAAAAAAAGCCTCGGGAGTCATTTCGAGTGTTTCTTTTGTTTTCACCAGCAACACCGACACATTGGGCGTGATTAGTTGCAAGGAGTCTCGGTCACCGGTCAGTATATATACATGTGTATTCTCTTTTCCGTAAACGGCTGCCAGTGTTCCGAGGATGTCATCTGCCTCATATCCTTCACAGGTGATTACATTTAGCCCGAGATGCTTCATACATTCCTTGGCATATGGAAGCTGAACAGCTAACTCATCCGGCATTCCTTTGCGGTTTGCTTTATAGCCGTCGTACATTTTGTGGCGGAACGTAGGTGCCTTTAAATCGAATGCCACGGCACAGTAATCGGGATGGAGCTGTTCCAGATGGCGGGAAAGAATATTTATCATTCCGTAAACGGCGTTGGTATAAAGCCCATCTTTATTGGTAAGCAAACGAATTCCGTAAAATGCCCGATTCAGAATACTATTGCCGTCAACAACTAACATTTTTTTCATGATTTTGATTCCTATCCCCAATTCCTTTATCATATAGTAGCAATACATATAGTATAACACCGACCTTGTATTTTTGTCAAGTTTTTTGTGTCGCTACCATTCGCATCATTCGCAAATTAGCATCAAAAAAAGACTCACGCAATCATTTGCGAAAGTCTGCATTTTTACCGTATGAGATGTTTCGGTTTAAAATTCCGAAACATCGTAATCAGAGGAAGAGATAGGTTCAAAATCCTCCTTCATGGCTCCGCAGAGTGGACAGCACCATTCAGCGGGTATATCTTCAAAATCGGTTCCCGGTTGAACATCGTTCTCGGGATCGCCGTTCTCGGGCTTGTACAGATAACCGCACAGTTCACACACGTATTTCATTTTTTCCTCCATAATTTTAGGTATAAGATCTTTTGTTTTCAACACTATATATCATAATCCCTCTCCGCCTTCTTGTCAAGGTGTTTTTTTGTGATAAATGAAATGTTTGGATAATTTTGTAAGTCGGCACAGTTTTATCCCATAGAAAAATGTAAATTCCGTGCGATTTGACATATAAAAAGTTTCTTTATCTCAAAATTCTATTTGATGATTTCAGAATCATATAATGAAAATAAAAAATATGTACATAGAGGCACTGTTATTTATGACAAAATTCAAACAATTCATGTGGAATGGAATTCTTATTACCCTGGTTTCATTGCTGATCCGATCGGTTGCCGTCAGCTTCAATGTTTATCTATCCAATCGGATCGGTGCTGTTACAATGGGGTTGTTTACATTAATTTCCACCGTTTACGGCTTTGCTATTACTGTAGCAACCTCCGGAATCGGACTGGCTACTACAAGATTGGTAGCGGAAGCGGCTGGCATGAACGCAGAGTCTGCCCGGGCACCTCAGGACAATCCTCGTGTGATTTGCACAGTACGAAAATGCACTGTTTATGCACTTTGCTTTAGCTTTGGCAGTGCGGCTGTTCTGTTTTTGTTTGCACCGTTGATTGGAGAGCGTCTGCTACATGACAGCCGTACCATTCTACCGTTACAAATACTTGCCTTTACGCTTCCTCCAATTGCGTTTTCCTCCGTGCTCAGCGGCTATTTTACTGCCGTACGCCGTGTATATAAAAATGCGGTAGTACAGGTAGTAGGTCAAGTGATACGTATCTATGCCTGCATTTTGTTCGTTGGATTGTTTACGGCAAAAGATGTAGAGGGCGCGTGTGTTGCTGTGGTGCTGGGAGGCGCTCTGTCGGAGGTTCTTTCCTTTTTGCTCCAATGGATTCTTTATCGGCTGGAGAAGAAAAAACACTCCGACGAGAAAATCGGTTCCGGTGAGAAGAAAAAAATCGAAAGAAAAATCTTTCAAACCGCTCTTCCTGTTGCGTTCAGTGCTTATGTACGGTCTGGTTTGGTTACTATTGAGCACATGCTGATCCCCTGGGGATTGGAACGAAGCGGGAATAGCAGAGACCAATCCTTGGCATCCTACGGTGTGGTACACAGTATGGTATTTCCTCTTGTTCTCTTCCCCTCTGCTTTATCCGGATCCTTTGCGGGTCTTTTGGTACCAGAAATTGCGGAATCTGTGGCGGTAGGAGACCGCGCGCGCGTGGGTAGAATCATACAGCGTGTATTTCATGCCGTTCTGGTCTTTGCCATTGGCTGCGCGGGAATCATGATGTGTTTTTCCTATGAATTGGGCTCTTTGATTTACCCTAACACGAACGCCAGCAAATATATTTTAATGGTCGCTCCCCTGATTCCCGTGATGTACCTGGATACGTCCACCGATTCCATTCTGAAAGGCATGGGAGAGCAAGTATACTGTATGGGCGTAAATATCGTAGATTCTTTCCTTTCCGTCATTTTGGTTTGGATCCTACTTCCTCAGTGTGGCATTAACGGATATATCATTACGGTGTACTTTACCGAAATTGTAAACGCGACACTGAGCATTTATAGACTTTTTTCGGTAACCAAAGTAAAAACACATTTGATGAATTGGGTCATCAAACCAATGCTTTCCATTGTAGTAGCTACTTGGATAATTCGTTGGTTGTTGCGGTATTTTCATGCTTGTGTTGATTCTCCCTGGCAGTTGACAGCGCATATAATTCTTACGGTTCTGCTGTATTTTGTTTTCTTGATCCTCACGGGATCCGTAAAAATTAAAGAGCTTCTATCCCGTGTGGAATAGCAAATAATTTTCAACCCCCTTTCTTGCATATTTCATTGAGATAAAAATCCCCCCGTTACACGGGGGGATTTTTATTGGTGGAGACAACTGGAATCGAACCAGTGACCTCATGCATGTCAAGCATGCACTCTAACCAGCTGAGCTATGCCTCCAAACAAATGGTATTATAACACACTTTTCCCACAAATGCAATAGTTTTTTGAAAAATAGGAGGAATTTTTTCTTCTATTCTTATGTCAACCTGCAAGTGCGCACTTACTCACTACTGAATATAGTGGTGCAATTTAATAAAGAACAAGCCTCCAACAAGTTGTTATACTTGTTGGAGACTACTATCATTCATTGACCAGATCGATCAATTTTTGATATCGTTCGGTTGCTTTTAAGGCTTCAAAGCGTGCATCTGTAAGCTTGGTTACTAAATTTTGATGTCTATCAATCCTCCTTCGGTACAATCCATGAGGAATTGAATTCAAAATCGGAGATTTTGTTTGAGTATTACCATCAATTGTTGCATAATCGTTTAAATCGTAATCGACCATTTTTTCAAGATAGGATAGTGCTTTGTCAGGATTTCCATCCATTAAATTGATCTCTGCAAGGAGCGCATATATATCTCCGTGTTCACGGTGATGAATCGGCGGCATAACTTCATTACCTTTGAAAATACATTGTATCAATTCAAGAGAGGTTTCCAAGACACTTGCCGCATCTTTATATTTTTCTTGTAACATATAGCTTTTTGCAAGTCTTACGTTTATATTCAACATTCCTTCAAGATAATGCAAAAAGCCATATTGACAGCTTTGGGCTTCTCGCTCGTAATCTTTTTTCCAATGTGCATAATAAGCATACATTACATGATTATTAAAGTCGGCACGGTACGGAAACTGTTCTGCATGGAACCATGCTTTTTCAAAATTTCCGTATGCGGAATGTAAAATAACCATGATCATATGAGCACGCAAAACTTCTGAAATATTTTTTGTATAAGAAATAACAAGATTAGCATATCTAACACATTCTTTGTAGATATCCTCTGCGTGTTCAGGATCATAAAGCTCGTCGTTTTCAGGATAAGAAAGCGCAATACCAGTCTCCAAACAATGCATAAGCAGTATTGTATTGTTTGGATATAGCTTCAAACCTTCTTTTATAGCAAGATATTTTTGATAAAGACTTGTTGAGGTAAGTGGGCGCGAAAGACGTGCTTGCGCATTGTTGACGATTTTCCAAACTTCTTCCGTATCATTCGCCCCAAATGTTCCGAACAAAACGTCAGTACTCACGCCAAACACATGCGCTATCGGGACGACCTGCGAAATATCGGGCATTCCGGTATCGGTTTCCCATTTTGAAATAGCCTGAAAAGTAACGCCAAGCTGTTCGGCGAGTTCTTCTTGTGTAAGATTCCGTTCTTTACGCAATCTGCGTATGATCTGTCCCATTGTTTCTTTCATGATCAAACCTCCATTTTAGGTAATTGGTTTGTGGTTATATTATCGCATACTATTTACACAAAAAGAAGCGACTTAAAAATGAGCTTCATTCAACTCTTCGTTGAGTTTATTATAGCACAAATAGTAACAAAAAGCAAGAATACGGCATACCTCTTTTGAGATATACCGCATTCTTGAAAAAATATCTTTTAGTACCCGAAGCTAAACAGTCCCCTACGCTTTATTTTACAGTTAGAACAACTTTACCCACGTTCTGTCCTCGGTAGAGTATATCGTGAGCTGCCTCCGCTTCCTCAATGGGAAGAATTGCATGGATAGTCGGCTTTACAAGTCCCTGCTCGATCTTGGGATAGACATCGCGCACGATGCCTGCAAGTATCTCGGCTTTGACCCCGGGTGTCCGCGAGCGCAGTGTGCTTCCGATGATGCGAACGTTGCGGACGTATATGTTTTTGAGGTCGATCTCGGTCTTCGTGCCCGCAAGCGCGGCAATCATAATCCAACGCGCACCGTGTGTAAGATAAGGAAGACACTCACCCATAAAGCTACCGCCAAGGCAATCGATGGCAACGTCAACGCCGTGTCCCGCTTCAAGCTCTGCCTTCAGCACGTCGGCTACTCTTTGCTTTGATGAGTTTATAATAACGTCGGCACCAAGATGGCTTATTGATGCCGCGATCTCGTCGGAAAGCACCGAGGTTATCACGCGAACGCCAAACGCCTTTGCCATCGGTATGATCACGCTTGCAAGACCGCTGGCACCCGCGTGCATAAGAAGCGTGTTGCCCTCCTTGATCTTGCCCTCAATAAAGAGATTGAGATAAGCTGTCGCAAATGCTTCGGGGATAGCCGCCGCCTCGACTATAGAGCAATTCTTTGGCACGGGCATACACATATCGTATTTTACGTTGACGTACTCAGCATAACCGCCGCCGCCAAGCAGAGCGCAAACTTTGTCTCCTATCTTCCAATTCGATTTTTCCGCGGCAATGCTGCCGACCTCGATAATAGTTCCCGCGACCTCAAGTCCCATCCAGTCAGGGCAACCGGGAGGAGGAGGATAGTCGCCCTCTCGTTGCATAAGGTCGGCGCGGTTAAGTGCCGCTGCTTCGATTTTTACAAGAACGTCCTCGTCGCCGCATACCGCGGTGGGAACATCGTCCCAGCGAAGGCTCTTGTCTTCGTTTACAAGTATTGCTTTCATATTTTTATCCTTATTTTTTACATTATTCTACGCCACAGCACTTGAGCAGAGTTTTGAAAAGCTCAAGCTCGTAGTCGGGAGTATAGGGATTCTCGCATTCGCCCCGCACCATAGCCGCGAACGACGAGAGCATTTTGTGGTATCGGCTGAATGGCTGACTTCTCTTGTGCTCGACCTCGCCGCGGCTGCCTTTGTCACCCTTCATAACCGTGTCTGTTTGCTCGGTATAAAGTCCGTTTTCAATACCCTCGATGGGCTTGATCTCAAGTGTACGCTTCGAGCCGCAGATCACGAGCTGGCGGCGGAAAAAGCCTCCTACCTCGACGGCACTGGTGCGTATCACCGACACACCGTGCGGATATCTGAGCATCGCAAAGCTTACGTCCTCGCTCTCAACTCCCGAGATTCCCGATGACACGTTTGCGGGAATGATCTCGTCGGGAGTGCCCTGGATCCTGAGCACGAGGTCAACGAGGTGACAGCCGAGGTAGAACATCATACCGCCCCGAAAGGTACCAAGCCACTCGCGCGTGGTCTTGTTGTCCCAGCGGCACATATGTGCCTCGACGCTGAATATCTCGCCGAATTTGCCCTCCTGCGCGTCCTTGACCGCTGCATCGAGATACTCGTTGTAGCGGTACATATATCCGATGTGGAATACCTTACCGCTCTTCTTGACACTCTCAATAAGCCTTTCAAATGAAGCAAGATCCTGACTTCCCGGCTTCTCCATATGGATATGCTTGCCTGCGTCTACCGCCATCTGCGTGTATTTGTTGAGGTGTATCTCGTCGACCTCAACCGCCACCGCTTCGATACTTTCATCATTCAGTATCTCCTCAAGAGTCAACTCGGGGTATCCCTCGAAGACATGGAGCTTGTCGGCACACCTCTCTCTTTCGTCCTCGACGAGGGCGTAGCCCACGACCTCAAAAAGCTCTTGAAGCTGTGTGAGATTTGTGAACATCTCTGGTCCGTGACTGTATTGATTGATGCCTATCTGAGCAATTCTGATTTTTCTCATTGATTATCCTTCAAGCCGGGTCCAGTCAAACTGAACGATTGGGAAGGTCGGACTCTTTGCCAAACGCGCATAGACCTCGGCACATTCCTCGGGCAGATGCGTTTCTTCGATAAGCTCCTTGACGTTAAACCGTCCGAGGGAGATCAAGCGGAGCGTCGCCTTCATATCGTCGGCCTGCGTCCACCAGCCATCGTGAGACTCGATATCCGGACGTGCGCTTGTGTGCGCACCGACCATGGTAATTCCGGGGATGTGCACCTTGCGGTAGTAATCTATCGTAAAGTCGGAGTTTCTCGTGCATCCGAGGAGTGCTACACGACCAAATTTAGCCATACAGTCAAGTACCATATCAAGTCCCTGTCCCTTGCCAGTGACTTCAATCGCAACCTTTGCTCCGCCACCCGTGATCTCCTTCACCTTCTGCGCAAAGCCCTCTTCAAAAGGATCAAATGCGTAGTCCGCGCCAAGCCTCAAGGCAAGCTCTCTCTTCTCCGCAATGGGATCAACGGCTATGATCGGTGCCGCGCCCGCAAGCATTAATTCCTTGATAGCAAAGATTCCAAGTACACCAAGCCCCATAACGATAGCCGACTCGGCAAGCTCAAGACGGCATTTTCTGATCGCCGCCATAGGAAAAGTAGCGATGTTGGTGAGCGACGCTTCCTCAAAGGAAACGTTGTCGGGGATAACGGTTGCCAGTTCCTCGTCCATCGCGCAGTAGAGCGAATGAGTCGTCCAACGGCACGCAACACGGTCGCCGACCTTTACTCGCGTTACCTTCTCGCCTACCTGAACAACGACACCGCTGAGACTGTAACCAAGCTGGCAGGGGAATTTCCGAGTACCTGCCGAATTTGAGGGATCGCCGAGCAGATTGGCTCGCTCCGTACCCGCGCTGACGCTTGAATTCATTGTCTTTACAATAATGTAATTTGGCTTGTCGCTGATGTCGGGCATTTCCTTGTCGCGAAGTTCCGCAACGCCTGACGCTACAAAAAATATACCTTTGTTTGTCATGATCGTATCTTACCTTTCTTTTTTTCTTAATTTTACCATAGCAAAACACGATTTTCAAGACTCGATACTATAAAAAAGCAACACTATTCTCCAAAAAAAACGTGAAGAATCGCTCAAAAAAGGTTTTTTTCTACAAACAATCATCTTTGCTTTATAACACACTTTTTCTTTAAATGCAATATTTTTTAACAGTTTTAAAAAATCAGGTTGAAATTTTTTCTTTTATGCTTTATAATAGAAAGGAATATTTTTATGTATGGTTCTGCGAGAACAGCAATCAAACATACAACAGGAGTTTTCATGAAGAGTTTATTAAAATACTTAAAGGGCTACTACAAGGAATCGGTTTTGGCACCTGCCTTTAAATGTTTGGAGGCAATTTTTGAGTTATTGGTTCCTCTTGCCGTGGCTCAGATCGTTGACGTGGGGGTGCGTCAAGTAAATCATACAAGGATCTTGCAGATGTGCGGAGTTATGATCGCACTTGGTGTGATTGGCTTGATCTGCGCCTTAAGTGCTCAATTTTTTGCGGCTCGCGCGGCAGTGGGATTTGCAACAAAATTGAGAAGCTCACTGTTTGCTCACATTCAAAGCTTTAGCTACGCTACCACAGACCGCCTGGGAACCTCTACCTTGATCACCCGTATGACCGGGGACGTGAATGCCGTGCAGACCGGTATCAATATGTTTCTTCGCTTATTTATGCGCTCTCCCTTTATTGTCTTCGGTGCTATGGTTATGGCGTTTACCATTGACGTAAAGCTGGCGCTGATTTTTGCCATTGTCATTCCTGTTTTAGCAGTGGTTGTCTTTGGGATTATGCTAATCACCATCCCAATCTACAAAAACTCCCAAAGCGCATTAGACCGTTTGGTTGGAAAGGTACGTGGGAATTACAACGGTACCCGCGTGGTTCGAGCATTTAATAAGGAAAGTGATGAAATTCACGATTTTGATGAGCGTAATCAGGCTCTTACCAGAATTCAACGGTTTGCTGGCGGAATTTCCGCTCTCATGAACCCTCTCACCTATGTGATCATCAATGCCGCTGTTATTTTTCTAATTCAAAGAGGCTCACTTGCCGTGGATTCGGGCAGAATATCTCAGGGTGAGTTGATTGCCCTATACAATTATATGTCACAGATTCTCGTGGAACTAATCAAGCTTGCTTCTTTGATCATTACATTGAACAAGGCAGCTGCCAGCGCTCACCGTATCTCAGACGTTTTTGCTACCCAGCCGGACGAGGGGAAGCAAATATCTCGCAAGAGTGATGCGACGGCATATGCCCTTGTTTTTGATCGCGTTTCTTTCCGCTATCACGCGGACGGAGATGAAGCGTTGAGCGACATTTCTTTCTCGGTGAAGCCGGGGGAAACAGTGGGTATTATCGGAGGTACCGGATCGGGTAAGACGACGCTTGCCAATTTGATTCCCGGTTTTTATACACCCTCATCCGGTAACGTGTTTGTTAACGGAAAAAATACAGCACTGTATCATGGAACGGAGCTGACCGATATGTTTGGTATTGTTCCTCAGAAATCCGTACTGTTCAAGGGTACCATCCGCTCCAATTTACAGTGGGGGGCTGAGGATGCCGATGACGATGCAATTTGGAAGTCGCTTGAACTGGCGCAAGCGAAGGAGTTTGTTGCGGAAAAGGAGCTTGGTTTAGATGAGCCTGTGCTTCAAGGCGGAAGTAATTTTTCGGGGGGACAAAAACAGCGTCTGACTATTGCCAGAGCACTTTTAAGAAGACCTCGTTTTCTGATCCTGGACGATTCGGCATCCGCACTGGATTACGCTACCGAAGCAAAATTGCGTACCGCGCTTTCCCATCTGGAGGACAAGCCCACCTTATTTATTATCTCTCAGCGCACCTCATCCATCATGCACGCCGATCAGATTCTTGTTTTGGACGACGGTGAACTGGTTGGAGCCGGAACCCACCAGGAGCTTCTTGCTCGATGTGAGATCTATCGGGAAATCTACCGTTCTCAGTTTCCGGAAGGAGGTGACGCAGAATGAAGCTCAAACAAAACGTAAAGACCTTTGGTATGGTTTTCAAATATCTGAAAATATATCGTATTCATTTTGCCATTTCCCTTCTCTTTACCGCTGTTTCGGTGGCACTGACCCTTTACGTTCCTATTCTCGTAGGTACTGCTATTGATTACGCCTTGGGGCAAAATGCGGTTGATCTAACAAGTATTCAGCAAATTTTAGTGAAAATTCTGATCTCTGTCCTTATAACGGGAATTCTTCAGTGGCTGATCAATGTGCTGAATAATCGAATGACCTACGGAATCGTCAGAAATATTCGTCACAGTGCCTTCGTGCGGATTCAACAGTTGCCCGTGTCGTATATAGATTCTCACCAAACCGGCGAAATTATTAGCCGTGTGGTAACCGACGTAGATCAGTTTGCGGACGGACTGTTAATGGGATTTTCTCAATTGTTCAACGGAGTTATGACAATTTTGGGAACCCTGATCTTTATGTTGATAATCAGTCCTCCCGTTACACTGATCGTGGTGCTTGTCACCCCTCTGTCTTTGTTTGTAGCAGCGTTTATTGCCAAGAAAACCTATTCTATGTTCAAGCTTCAATCGGAAATTAGGAGCGAACAGACCGCTCTCATTGATGAAATGATAAGCGGACACAAGATCGTGGTTGCTTTCGGACAAGAGGAGAACGTCCAGGAGAGATTTGATGAAATCAATCACCAATTGTCCAAAGCCTCCTTACGCGCGATCTTTTTCTCGTCTACCACAAATCCGTCTACCCGCTTTGTAAACAGTGTGGTTTACACTTTGGTAGCGCTTACGGGAGCCCTCCTTTGCCTTCGCGGCGGAAGTATGATGTCCATCGGTAAGCTCTCAAGCTTTCTTTCCTATTCCAATCAGTATACCAAGCCTTTTAATGAAATTTCCGGCGTAGTAACCGAGCTTCAGAACGCACTGGCGTGTGCCGCTCGCGTGTTCGAGCTGATAGACGAGCCGGTTCAGATACCCGATTGTGAGATGCCGTGCGATCCCGAGACGGTACACGGTGATATTACTTTCCGTGAAGTATCGTTTTCTTACCGTGAGGACAAGCCTCTGATCCGGGGCTTCAATCTGGATGCTTACGCCGGTCAGCATATTGCGATTGTTGGTCCTACCGGTTGTGGAAAAACCACCCTGATCAATCTTTTGATGCGTTTTTATGATGTGAATGAAGGAAGTATTTCTTTGGACGGTGAGGATATTCGAGATTACACGAGAAAGAAGCTTCGCGGTTCCTATGGGATGGTGTTGCAGGATACCTGGCTTTCCAGTGGAACGATTCGGGACAACATTGCGTTTGGGAAACCGGATGCTACGGATGAAGAGGTGGTTGCCGCCGCCAAGAGTGCTCACGCGCATAGCTTTATTCGTCGTTTGCCCAATGGATACGAAACCGTGATCTCAGAGGACGGCGGAAGTCTCTCTCAGGGGCAAAAGCAGTTATTGTGTATTGCCAGAGTCATGCTTTGTCTTCCTGAAATGCTCATTCTGGACGAGGCTACCTCATCGATTGATACTAGGACCGAGATTCGGATTCAAAAAGCTTTTACTACTATGATGCGGGGACGAACCAGCTTTATCGTGGCTCATCGGCTCTCTACGATTCGGGAAGCGGATATTATTCTTGTTATGCGAGACGGCAATATCGTCGAGCAAGGCGACCATCATACCCTGCTCGCGAAGAACGGTTTTTATTCCGAGCTATACCGCAGTCAATTCGCAAACCAATAAATCAAAAGCCGGGGAGGCACACGAAGCAGTGTACCTCCCCTCTTTGTATACTATTTCTTAGTAGGATATTTTCTCCTTCTCCTTTTTCCATTGAGCGTAATCGAAGTGCATGCGGCAGAGTCTGTTGAACTGAACATCGCCTCTCGAGATTCCGCAGTACTCTCCTTCCTTCAGTGTACCGTAAAAAAACGGCAAAGCGGGAGAGGTTTCCGGCATAATATCGGAGGGTAGGTCTCGCCATACATACTGCGCATCCGTTACATAGATTTCTATGGGAAAGCTTCTTACCACATGGATCAAACCCACGTAAGCGCGATTGGATTCGGGGCAATGACTTTCAGATGCGATCCCTCCTGATAGTGTATCATACGCAACAGGTACATGACAGTCGCATAGTTCCGTCGGTTCGGTTCCTTTTGTGAAATATCCTTGCTCAACACGGTTGTTTCTGGGATCCATTTCACAGGATTTTGTAACCAATTTTCCGGAATCCGCACAAAATTCCGCTTTTATCACATTACTTCCTAAGGAAAACTCCCTCAGATCCTCTTCTGCCACTTGTGAAAAGACGGTTCTCTCGTGGATAATCTTGCTTACGTCATCCCAGATGTCCACACAGATATTGCTTCCGCTCAGTGCTTTCGGGTATTCGTAGCCATACCACACACCTCCGATCATATAAGGTGTATATCCAATATACCAACGGTCAAAGTTGTTTTGGGTGGTACCTGTTTTTCCGGCGCAGGAGATTTGATTTTGCAAAGCAATGGTATTTGCCGTTCCGTTCTTGACCACGTTTTCTAACATTAGGTTCATAATGGACGCGTTGTCCTCACTGATGACCGCCTCTCCTTGATAAGGACGGTCAAGTATGACACTTCCCAAAGCATCTGTTACCCGATAATAGGATCGGGGCGAATGATAGATTCCTTGGTTGGCAAAAATGGAATAGGCGGCGGTAATTTCCCTCACCGTAACTCCATAATTTAACTGTCCTAGCGCAAGTGCCGCCAAATCCATATCCGTAATATACCGCCCATCGGCGGTATATCCTCCGTCAATGAGATTTTCTATATGCAGCTTATCATATAGGAAACGGAACGAATTTTCAACGCCGATCTCCTCCAGTACGCGAACGGTAACCGTATTGATAGAATGCTCGATGGCGTAATTGATATTGGTAAGACCGCGATAGACCCCGTTTGCGTTTTTCGGCCATGCGACGGGCTCTATGATCCTCCCCTTGGATGAATCTAAATTATAGTTTCCAAAATTGACGGGAACATCGTCATAAACCGATGACCAGGTAATGATTCCATTTTCGAGTGCCGGAGCGTAAACCGACAGAGGCTTAATCACAGATCCTGCCGGACGGAGTGTCTGTGTAGCAAAATTTTGCAAACGATTCGCCTGTTTTTCTCCGATTGCCCCAACAACACCAAGAATGTCTCCGTTTGTAGGATCAATCACGATCATGGAGGATTGAAGGGATTCCTGGCTTGCCTGGGTATAAAAATGAGACGTATCGGCATAGTAATCCTCCAAAATATCTTGAATATCCGGATCCATAGCGGTATAGATTTTCAAGCCCCCTGTATACAGGACTAAATTCGCCATTACTCGGCTATATCCTTTTTCCTCCATAAGATCCTGGATCACATCTTCAACCACCATATCTACATACCAAGAATTAACCTCTTGGGATTGAAAGGAGGAATTGATCTTTAGAACCACCGATGAGGAAACATTGCTTTGCCACTCCTCCTCGGTAATATAGCCCTGTTCATACATTTCATCCAGGATCAGATTTTTTCGTTCGAAATTATGTTCCGGATTACGGAGAGGGTCATAATAGGATGGATTATTTGTAATGGCAGCAATGCAGGCGCACTCGTTCAGTGTGAGCTCCGATACATCCTTGGAAAAATAATATTCCGCTGCCGCTTGTACTCCATAGCAGCCTTGCGAAAGGTTAATAATGTTCAGATAAAGAGTGATGATCTCCTCCTTGTCCATTTTTGTTTCCAGATCCATTGCCCAAAATATTTCCTGAATTTTTCTCTGAAAGGAATAATCATCCTTATCGGTTACGTTTTTAATCAGCTGTTGCGTAATGGTAGAGCCGCCAAAGCTGTCATTAAAGTGTAGAAAATAGTTGGCGAAAGCGGCGATGGTTCGCCGCCAATCCACTCCGTTGTGGCTGTAAAATCTTTTGTCTTCAATACTGACAAACGCCTGAATCAGATTTTCCGGAAGTTGATTGTATTCTACGTAAACGCAATGATATCCTCCGTAGAGTGATTCTTCTGTCAATCGCTTTACCTCCCAACGATCCGTGCTGTAATTCCGATCATAATAATACAACTCAGTTGCCGAATCCGTTCCAACCACAGTAAAAATGGTTTCATCTACGTTTTTTTCTACGTTTTTTTGTACGTACAAGGCAAAGATCAGTGTGATAATACAGCACATCACAACAATCAAGATCAATATACTTACCAAAACGCGTGTCACAAGACGAAGTACACGGTTTTCACCCTTGGATTCGTTTCCCTGTTTCATATTTTTGAGACATCTCCTTTCAGATTCATCGTTCGTTATATTATTCCTCCAAACAGGAATAAATAATCACTCTTTGTCTCATAATAAGAAAAAAACGGAGAAAACGAAGGTCATGAAAAAGAAAATCGTTCCGATTCTGCTGTCACTGTATGCCGTTGTTTTGTGTACGATCTTGATCGTATCGGTTCTGTTCCTATTACATGCGTTAAAACGGGAGCGTGAGTTGAATCAGAATACGGAAACGGCAGATCCTATCTATGTATATTTAGAGAAAGAGACGGTTACCACCGAAGCTGAGACCTCCTCTGAGCTCGAAGGATACTGGGTTCGTGAATACCGTGAAAAGATCGGTGTTTTTTTGCCTGACGGAACGCTGTACCAGATTTTGGATACCTATGTAAAAACCCTTCCCAAAGCAGACCAGAGTCTCCTAAAGGAAGGGATTTACTTGGAAAACGATATTCAGTTAAACGCATTGATCGAGGATTATACGAGCTGACTTATTTTGCCACCACATTTTCTTTGCCTAAAAGAGCAATCAGCTCTCCATATACAAAATCCGTAAGCTGAATCCCGGTTGGGCTTGGAAAATAGGTAGAAGTTGCTGTGTCGTAAAAAATGACTTGAAGGGGACCGTCAAATAATTCTACTAAATTTTTCGCTTTGTGATATAGAACACTCTGCTGATCGGGTACCCGCAAATACACTTTAGAAGGTGAACGCACTCCCGCAGATAGCGGGGCGGTATCACCTTTTTTTTCTTCTTGCCGTTCGACGTCCTTGACCGTGGAAGAACCGTTCTCTTTTTGAGGGTTCTTGTCTGAAACGGGAAGTTCCCCGAGTCTACTGTTTTCTATCAATTCAACAATCTCAGATACCAGAAGCTTCGGCGCTTCCTCATCTCCGTCACGATAGGACAGATTTCCTTTTACGTAGAGCGGCATGTCCAAATGAAGCAAATGATAGCTTTTTGTATATTGGGTGGGAAACGTCAGACACTCGATTTCTCCTGCACGATCTTCCAGCGTAAAAAATGCCATTTTTTCGTTCTTACGGGTATTTTTTACGGTGATCGCCGACACCACCCCAGCAATGGAGACAGATTCTTTTTCATGGGTGGAATCCAGTGTCAGCACCTGGGAAATTGTTTGAGGAGACAGTCGGGACAGATGTCCGTCGTAGGTATCCAGCAGATGCCCAGAGAAATACATTCCGGAGCTTTCCCTCTCCAAAAGCAGTTTCTCACGCAGGGTCAGATCCGGTAGGTCCGGATAGTGAAAGGCACTAAGTAGCTGTTGAGCCTGTGGAATGGCGGAAAACATGTCCAACTGCCCGACAATATTATTTCGATCCTTCTGTTGAACGGTCTCAATTAAGGCTTCATACCCGGCGAGAAGCTGACTGCGGAAGACCCCTAAGCGATCAAAAGCACCCGCTTTGATCAAAGATTCTACCATTCTTTTGTTCAGGTCGTAGTGGGACATTCTCCTCACAAAATCCTCAAAATCGGCAAACGGCATTCCCGCGCGCTCTCGAAGGATCGAGTCAATGAATTGCTTCCCTACATTTTTTAGGGCAAGCAGTCCAAACACGATATTTCCGTCCATAGGGTGAAACACCATTCGGCTTTCGTTAATGTCGGGCGGTAGCACATGAATACCGTATTTTTTACACTCATCAATATACTCGGCAAGCTTTTGCTGATTTCCCAGAACCGAGGTCATCAGGGCGGAAAAATATTCGCAAGGATAATGCTTCTTTAAATAGGCGGTACGGTATGAAATAACCGCATATGCCGCCGCGTGACTTTTGTTAAAGGCATAGTTGGCAAAGGAGGACATGTCGTCAAACAGCTTTTCCGCAACATCAGATGGAACTCCGTTCTGCTCTGCCCCTCGCAAAAAGTGTACCCTCTCCGCTTCCAGAACGTCAGCTTTCTTTTTCGACATGGCACGCCGTACTATGTCGGCATGTCCGTAGGTGTATCCCGCAATGACACGAAAGATGCTCATGACCTGTTCCTGATATACCGTGCATCCATAGGTCGAACGCAGAATCGGTTCAAGAAGCGGATGCGCGTACTGGATCCTATCCGGATGGTGCCTTGCTTGAATATACCGAGGAATAGAGTCCATCGGACCAGGACGGTACAAGGCGATTGCCGCAATAATATCATCCAAGCAATCGGGTTTCAACTCCGCAAGAGTCTGACGCATTCCCCCTGACTCAAGCTGGAACAATCCTAAGGTGTCACCCTTTCCGATCATTTCGTAGGTCTCGCCGTCGTTCAAAGGAATCTGTTCAACATCAAAGCTCGGATCCGATTCCTGGATCGTACGGCAAGCATCCTGTATGATGGTCAGATACCGCAGACCTAAAAAGTCAAACTTTAAGAGTCCCAAATCCGCGATGGTATCCATATCAAACTGGGTAACCACAGTTTCATTGCTGACTGCCAGAGGAACATACTGTGCCACGGGCTGATCGGTTACTACCAGACCGGCGGCGTGAACCGTGATATTGCGAGGCATTCCCTCGATCTCTATAGCGGTATCCACCAATCGTTTGATTTTTTCCGAAGCCTCATACTGCGATTTCAGTGCCGGAAGCTTCAAGGCGGATTGCAGAGTAACACCAAGCTCCTGGGGAACCGCTCGGGCGGCTGGATCTACCTCAGCATAAGACATTCCCAAAGCTCTGCCAACATCCCGAATAGCAGCTCTTGCCGCCAAGGTACCGAAAGCAATGATTTGAGACACATGCTCATCTCCATAGTGGTCGAACATATAGCGAATGACTTCGTCCCGGCGGTTGTAGCAAAAGTCTACGTCAATGTCTGGCATACTGACCCGTTCGGGATTCAGAAACCGCTCAAAAAGCAGATCGAACCGAATGGGGTCAATGTCGGTGATCCCGGTCAGAAAAGCCACGAGACTTCCCGCACCCGATCCTCTTCCCGGTCCTACCGGTATTCCCTTGGAACGGGCAAAGCCCACGTAATCCTGGACGATCAGAAAATAATCCGAGTATCCCATGTCAGCAATGACACCCAACTCATATTCAACCCGCTCTTCGTAGACCTCCTTCATTTCGGAAGAAATCACCAAAGATCCGTTTTCGATTTTTCGCTTCATACCCTTGAGTGTTAACTCTCTCAGATATTTTGTAGAAGTCATTCCGTTAGGTGCTCGGAAGGTGGGAAGCTTGGGGATATTGAACTGAAATTCAAACTGACACCTTTCGGCAATTTTTACAGTATTTTCTATGGCTCCCGGGTACTTTCCAAACAACATTTTCATTTCCGCGGAGGTCTTATAATAAAACTCGTCGGTTTCAAAGCCAATAGGTCGTCCGTCAGTTATGACCGTGTTGGTTTGAATGCACATGAGAATTGCTTGTGTCTGAGCGTTTTCACGCCGCAGATAATGACAGTCGTTGGTTGCGACCAGGGGGAGTGAGCATTCCTCCGCTAAGCGAACCAGGTCGGGCAAAATTTGGGTTTGCTCGTTGAGTCCATGGTTTTGGATCTCAATGTAGAAACGCTCCTTTCCAAATAGCACTGAGAGTCTTTTCGCGCAACAGACCGCTTCCTCGTATTCTCCTTTCAACAACAAGGAGGGGATCTTTCCTGCCAAACACCCAGAAAGAGCAATCAGACCTTCACAATGCTGTTCCAAAAGCTCCATATCGATTCTGGGCTTGGAATAAAACCCCTCCGTGAAGCCTTTGGAGACCATAGCGATCAAATTTCTATAGCCAATTTCATTTTCACAGAGCAACACTAAATGATGGTACTTTCCATCGGTACTGTGGCTTCGCTCCAAACGGGAACCGTTGGCAACATATACCTCGCATCCGATGATGGGCTTGATTCCCGCCTGGCGGCAAGCGCGGTAAAATGCTACGGCACCATACATGACACCGTGATCGGTCAGTGCCACTGCCGTATGACCGCATTCCGCGGCTCGCTTAGGAATATCGGAAATTCGGCATGCTCCGTCCAGCAGACTATATTCACTGTGCAAATGGAGATGAACAAAATCCGCCATGTTTTCCTCCGTTCATTTTTTGTTTTATTGCTCCTCGGGATGGGATGAGTCTGAGCTTCTGCCTGCCGTATCGGAGTCTCGATCCTCCTGCTTAAAGCGAGTCATGAGTAGAACACCTACTGCGGTTACAGCCACGAGGATTCCCAGGATGGTCCATACCAAGCTGAGGCTTTCCTGTTCCTGCTCGTCCACTTGAAGCTGATTTCGAATCTTCAATCGTTCCATGGCGATCAGATTTTCTAATTCCTCCGAGGTATGGTCCTGGCTATGTCCCGTCATTTCGAATAACCAGAACTGAAAGTTCTCCGCGTCACCGGAAAGCATGCGTACGTCGAATTTCAGATACTCCGCCAAATACGCTTCATGGTAATTATGTATATCCAGAAGTATAGTGGTCCGTTCTCCCGATCTGACCAGATACGATGCGGAGGTACTTCCCGTTTTACTTCCCAGCGTTACCGTCACTTCATAGATGGAATCGTCATGAAGAGCGGAATCGGTGACCTCCATGGAAAATTCTATATAGGGGGTATAGATCAAGGTTTCCGGATATTCATACACACAAAGCAATTCGCCATACGTTTGTTCCGGGAGCGTATTCATCTGTGCGTACACCCCGCGGAGTCCCTCTTCATTGTAGTTGAATTTGATCTCTTCGCAAGATGCTCCCGCAAACCAATCGTTTACGTTCCCTGTGGAAAAATCCACGTATGAGAAGGAACCCTTAAAGTCCTTCTCTGCTGGCGCGATCACGGAACTTTCCACATGCTCCCGAACCGCGACGGTCTCCTGGGAAAATCCCTGAATTACCTCGCCCCATTGCGTTGCCTGAAAATAAACGAGAAGATTCTGCGTTACGGAAAAGCTGTCAGAGGTGTCAATGTAACGAATGATCCGTTTCAAGTCGGTCAGCTGAGTATTCGTAGCGAGGGACAGAATAAATGACGAGGGACCGTTTTCTCTCAGCAGTGAGTAATAAGCATAAGTATAGGCACATGCCAACGCGTTTCCGCTAAGATCCTTGTCTGGGGTCCAGCGGTACAGATATCCGGTTGGCGCGTTAGCGTACCGGCGGGTAAGTGAGGTCAAGTATGTTTCGTACTGTGTCAAATTTTCAATTCCCAGACGGGAGCCATCCAAGACCGCGTCTTCTTTATCTCCTGTCAGAAATTGATCGTCGATGCCCAAAGGCGTGACCGAGGATTCAATCATGGTGATACAGGACAGCTTCGTACATCCCATTTGGGTAAGATGGCTCAGTATGGATTCCAGAAGTGCGGATGGAGAGTAATCATTTCCTTCTACCGTCCTTCCCGGCACATAATCATTTGCATCACTGAATGGAAGCACCAGGGTAAGCTCCGGACGGAGCGTTCTTGCCGAGCCTCCCATGACCAAAAGGTAAAAGGCGTATAGCTTCGCATATTGTTCCGCGGATAACTCGCCGTGATCGTTAAAGGCTTTTTGATCGATTTTTGTACCTAAAATCAGTCCGGAAATGAGTCCAGCCTGTGGGTCGTCATAACGGCTGACAAGAAAGGTGGAAATTGAACTCAGAAGCGGCAATATATCTTGCGAATATACATTCGGCATGTAATATTGGGAGTCGGTATGAATCGATTGGCTCACCGCTAAATGGATGCCTGACGCGGGCAGTAACAGTTGAAGATAGACTTTACTTCCCGAGGCTGAGTAGCTGCGGACCATGGAATCCAGGTTGTCAACATAAGGTTTATCAAAATATCGGTAGCCCTGATCTACATGGTACAAATAACCCGCTGAGCTTTCGCTGAGCAATCGATCCAGGTATACGGGAACGATGGCACTGCCCGCGCCCAGGTTGCCGCTGACCGATACGTCAACGGCGGAGATCCCTTTGAATGAGGACATATCCCTTGCCTCTTCCGTCTGGGCGGTAGGAATTTGAGCATAAACAGGATCTCCTGTCCGATAAAGCTTGCCATCAGGAGCTCTAAGTACTACGGCATAGCCAGAAAACCGTTCCGTGGCGGTTTGCGCCGAAAGAGAAAAATTGAATTTTACTGCGATCTCCGTACTTACCAGCGGCTGTGCGGTTTCGTCAGAAAAGACGGTGTCCATGGATTCCCCCGGCAAGACTCGATATACCTCCACCAGATAGTCTCGACAACGGATCATGGTATCATGATTTACAGTTCCGTTGATGGTCACCGTACCGGTTTCGGTGTGATATGTGCAGGTATAGGTCACTGAATTTTTCTTCAGTGTATTCCATTCGGTATCGGAGGTCTGCGTACTCGTGTCTTGGGCGCGCAAAATCGGTGCCAAACATGGGATCAGTATGGCGACTAAAACCAATAAACTGAAGACTTTTTTCATGACACGTTTTCTCCTTCCCGAATACGCTACATAGTAGATCGAATACAACATCTTGATTATACCACAATTTCTTCAAAAAGAAAATACCCATTTGAGAAAAACTCTTTGCATTTTCATGAAAAAACTGTGAAATAATCATTGAATCTTTCGACAGGATGTGATATAATAAAGCACACGAGGGATTCTTTTATTTGAGTTTGTACGTATCGTGAGGTTACTGATGAAGCAGGTTTATATTCTTCTTTCTAAAACCGGAACCATTCCCTCCCGCTTGATACATCGTCTGACCGGGGGGGCTTTTACCCATGTCTCTATTGCTTTGGCACCCAAAACAGACCGGTTTTATAGCTATGCCAGACGAGCACTTCGGAATCCGTTGAATGCCGGATTGATTGTGGAGGACCTTCATTCCTTTGTCTTTGCCTTATATCCCGATTGCCCTTGTGTTCTTTATTCGGTAGAGATCAGCGATGAAGCGTACGAGAAGATCAAGCAAAGACTTCAATATTACCTAAAAAATTACCGCCGGGCAAGGTATAACTTCTTGGGGATTATTCCCCTTCGTCTGGGGATTCGTATACGCCAGGAGTTTCGCTTGGTTTGTTCTCAGTTTGTTGCTTTGATGCTAAAGGAGTCTGATGAAATCCAATTGCCGAAGGATCCTTATCTGATGCTTCCTGTCGATTTTCAAAAAATACGAAACATTCAGAAAATTTACGCCGGTAGCTTGAAGAATTGTAATTTTGACGCGATTACGGTATCCTCTGTGGAGAAGTCCGCTGTTTGCTAAAAAATGAAAATAAAAAATTTGAAAAAAGTTATTGACAATCTCTCAAGAAAGTGGTATAATGTTTTCTGTTCGATGCCGGTGTGATGGAATTGGCAGACGTGCTGGACTCAAAATCCAGTGGTAGCGATACCGTGTCGGTTCGACCCCGACCACCGGCACCAAAAGGACTTTTGCTTTTGCAAAGGTCCTTTTTCTGTCTTAGTGAAAGTGAATGAAATTGAAAAAAGACTTTTATCGAAAATAACGGAAAAATTTTTAAAAAGCTCTTGACAGAATTGTAATTTCATGATATACTTGTAAAGCGTTTTGGTTTACACACGTTTTAGCGTGCTTTTAAGGAGGGATCATTCCATGTTTGAGAAGAATTTAAATGTGGGGTACCTCTTGGATTTTTACGGTGAGCTGTTGCCTGAACGGAAACGTATGGTACTGGAGATGTACTATGACGAGGATTATTCTCTTTCGGAGATAGCGGATGAGATCGGAATTTCCAGACAGGGTGTACGCAATATTGTAAAAAAGACCGAAAGTGAGCTTTTCTTTTATGAGGAAAAGCTGGGACTCGCAAAAAAACTTCTTCAAGTAGAGGCTTATTCCGACTCTTTGTGTCAGCTTGCCGATCAGCATTCCTTACCGGAGGATGTGAAGGAAAAAATTCTTCAGCTGACTCAGGTCGTTAAACAATAATTTGCCACGGGAAAGGGGGCGCGTCGTATGTTTCAAAGCTTAAGCGAAAAATTGGAGAACGCCTTCAAAAAATTTAAAAACAAAGGAAAATTGACCGAGGCTGATATCAAGGCAGGTATGCGCGAGATCAAGCTTGCTCTTTTGGAGGCCGACGTAAACTTCAAGGTCGTGAAGGAATTCATCAACACAGTATCCGCCCGCGCGGTGGGAACAGAGGTGTTGGAATCTCTCCTTCCCGCTCAGCAGATCGTCAAGATCGTTCACGAGGAATTAATTAATCTGATGGGAGGAACACAATCCAAGCTTCAGATTTCTTCCAAGCCCCCCACGGTGGTGATGATGGTTGGCTTGCAGGGCGCCGGAAAGACTACCCATGCGGGAAAGCTTGCTGGTATGTACAAAAAACAAGGCAAAAATCCTTTGCTAGTTGCCTGCGATATTTACCGTCCTGCCGCGATCAAGCAGCTGGAGGTTGTAGGAGAAAAGCTCGGAATTCCCGTTTTTACCATGGGGGATCAAGTCTCACCGGTAACCATTGCCAAGGAGGGACTTTCCTACGCCATTAAAAAAGGTCACGACATGGTATTTATTGATACCGCAGGTCGATTGCACATCGACGAGACCTTGATGGGAGAGCTTCAGGATATTAAAACCCAGGTAGCACCGACGGAAATTCTGTTGACCATTGATGCTATGATCGGTCAGGATGCGGTTACCGTTGCCAAGACCTTTAACGAGTTGTTGGACGTAACCGGTGTGATTCTGACCAAGCTGGACGGCGATACCCGTGGCGGTGCTGCTCTGTCCGTGAAGCACGTGACCGGAAAGCCCATTAAATTCATTGGCGTAGGTGAAAAGCTGGATGCCATTGAGCCCTTCCATCCCGACCGTATGGCTTCGAGAATTTTAGGAATGGGAGATGTACTTTCTTTGATTGAAAAGGCGGAACAAGCCTACGACGAAAAGAAGGCACAGGAGCTTGAAAAGAAGATTCGCGAGGCTACCTTCACCTTGGATGACTATCTGGATCAGTTCGCTCAGCTGAAAAACATGGGGAGTCTGGATCAGATCATGGGTATGATGCCCGGAATGAAACCGGGTGCTCTCAAGGATGCCAAGATCGATGAAAAAGCGCTGGCGCACATGGAAGCGATCATACGCTCCATGACCCCGTATGAACGTGTTCATCCTGATACTCTCAACGCCTCCCGCAAAAAACGGGTTGCCGCAGGAAGCGGTACCACCGTTGAGGAAATCAACAAATTGTTAAAGCAGTTTGATCAGACGAAGAAACTGATGAAGCAGTTTTCCAATCCCAAGCAAATGTCTCGATTCGGACGAAAGAAAATGAAAATTCCGTTTAACTGATTACGGATTTTTATATAACAACAAAAATAATTTACATTTTGGAGGAAACAAAAAATGGCAGTAAAAATGAGATTGAGAAGAATGGGCGCAAAGAAGGCACCCACCTACCGTGTAGTAGTTGCTGACAGCCGTTCTCCCAGAGATGGACGTTTCATTGAGGAGATTGGATTCTTCAATCCCCGCAATGACGAGATCAAAATCGATGCTGAAAAGGCAAAGACTTGGATCGCAAATGGCGCGCAGCCCACTGATACTGTTAAGGCTCTGCTGAAGAAGTCCAACATTGTTGACTGATTGGTATTGGTGATTCCAGATGACCGATTTGAAACAAACCCTGTGTGGTATTGCCAAGGCCATTGTTGATAGTCCCGATGCCGTTTCTGTAGAAGAAACCGTTAACGGTAACAAGGTAGATCTTGTACTGAGTGTTGCTGAGGATGACATGGGTATGGTCATTGGCAAGCATGGAAAAATCGCAAAAGCGATCCGCACTGTGATGAGAGCGGCGGCTTCTGCGGATGGAAAAGACGTTACCGTCGAGATCCGATAAATATATCCGGATAAAATGGGGACCGCCTCGCGTATCTTGCGCGTATCGGCTCCCCATTTTACTTATTCAAGGAGAATCATTCATGAATCATTCTTTTCAGATCCTTCTTCACCAATTGGATGAATCCGCAGAGAAGCTACTGCGGCAGACAGATCACTATCTGGACTCTGTATTGTCCCAACAGCCGAAAGACCGTTTTTTTACCTCGGTTGATATTCGATCGTTTTCCGCCGAGTACTACTCTCATGCCGTGATTTTGGCTCGGGAATGGGAGAAGTGTCGTTATACTGTATGCCAATTGGTACGTGAGCTTCAGGAAGCAGATCGCTTGGGTGACGAGAAACTGATCTTGCTTGAAGAGAAGGTTTTTAACGAATTTCTTTCCTTAGAAGCTACCCTACAATCTTTTTTTAAAGAAAGTGAAAATATGATTCATTCCGGAGAAAAAGAGATAGACGTTTCCCGCATTGCCCATGCGGTTCCGCCCCTGCGTCATGGGCTTCATTCCCTACGTCGTAAGATAGGAGAAATACTTACTTGACTCCTTCCCTTCCTTTTTTGCGATAGAATCAATGAACGATACAACGCGTTGGTTTGGCGAGTCATTTCACGGGCATTGAGCTCTTCGAGAAACCGGAGGCGTGCCTGCTTTGACATTTTCTGATAAATTGACGGATGTTCAAAAAGAAACAGGATCTTTTCCGCTAATACTTCAAATTGACCGGCGGGAAATAAATATCCGTTGACTCCGTTCCGTACCATATAGGGATTTCCGCCATAGTTACTAACGACCATGGGGATTCCAAGACTCATTCCTTCTGACAACGCCAAGGAGGAGGTTTCCGTGCCGACGGAGCAGTTTACTTGCAGATCCATGCAGTTCATATACGGGGTAACGTCTTCTACGAAATCGGTGAAGATTACATAGGGCTCGATGCCCTTTTTTCTGCTTTCGACCTTTAATTGTTCAAAAAGGCTTCCGCCGCCGATGATCAGAAAACGGAAACGGCGGGAGCGATGCAATAAAATACGTGCCGCCTCTAAAAGATCCTTGTGTCCTTTACATGCTTCCAAACGTGCGCAAATTCCAATCACAAAAGCATCCTGCGGAATCCCAAGCTTTTTTCTGATGGCGGACTTCTCTTCTTCCGCGTATTTTTTTAATTCTTCTACACCGTTAATAATCACACTGATCCGCTTTTTGGGAATTCCAAGATCCTGTAGATTTTGCCGAGCCGCATCGGCTACCGCAATCACATGGTCATAAAAAGGCATTTGACAGATCCCCATGATCGCTCTGACAAGCTTATATTTCTGCCAAGGCTTGGTGGGATAGGCGCAGTGTCGGGTATATACCACCGTGGGAATTCCGCACAGAGTTGCTGCTACACGCCCTGTCAAGGATCCGTGACAGTTGACGAGATCTGGGCGCAGACGGAAAAACAGAGCCATAAACCCGTAGAGACCCTCCAAAGACCAGGATCGGTCACCCTTTCCGGGGATCTCATATACGCTCCGTCCCAGCCCTTCGATTCTCGGCTTTAATTTACTGTCCGTGGGAAGAATCACTGCGGTTTGAAATTTCTCTGGATCGCTATGCTTCAGGCGTGTACAAAGCAATACTCCCGCACCGCCAATATTGGTATCACTGATCACCTCTACGATTTTCATTTAGAATTTTCCTCCGAATTGTTGAATTGCTTATACATATTTTGCCCATCGGAGTAAAAATAATCCCCGATACCGTTCATCACTTGGTATCGGGAATTGCTTGTTATAATTTATTTTCTCCGGAGCTTTCCGACTACACGGCCACAGCATACGGCTTCGGCATACTCTTTGAGCAGAATATCGCCGTACTCGGGATTGAGGGAAATGAGACAGTCGCCGCCATACTTCTTAAAGTATCCGTTACCGTCCAAAATAAATACACCCAATTCACCCACTTCCACTGCTTCCGTGTTTTGAACCAGCAGAACGTCACCGTCGTGGAATTTTGGTTCCATACTGTTTCCGCTGATCCGCAACGCGAAATCAGCAAGCTGTGTTTTCTCATTGTTTGGAATATGAATTTCCTCCGCGGCAGTATCATCCAAATATACACCGGGACCGGCAGAAACCGGGAGATCATATAACAAAAGCGTACGCTTCTCACCAATGGGAGCGATACGTCCGAAGGTAGGCTCCAAAATTTTCGCCGTTTTTTCGGTATTACCCGCAGATACAGAAGAAGTCTCTCGCTTTTTTCTGGAATTCGAAGCCTCCGGAATCACGTAAGACTTTACGCGTTCTCCTTCCTTTTCGGCTACCGTAAGAATCAGATCCTGTCCGAAATGATCCAAAGAGCGATACTGCTCCACTAAGCGGATCTCTTCCTCGGTCAAGGTATAATTGTGATCATTTTGCGGAATTCCGCTGACCAGGTAGTCAAGAGAGCAATTCAAAGCGTTTGCGATGGCTATCACGTTTACAAGCTTTGGCGAATCACTGATTCCGGCAAGAAGCTTGCTGAGAGTTCCCAAGGGGATTCCTGTTAATTCCGACAAACGGTCATTGGTGATTTTTTTCTCGCTCTTAATTTTTTTGATTCTGTCAATATAATCCATAACGCCCTCCGAAATTCCAATTACGGAATAATTATATCATATATTTTCTGGATTGTAAAGGGGTTTTGAAAAATATTTTCCGATTCTGAATGTTTTTTACAGTTCACTCCAAAGGTCTGCTAAAGCTTCCGCTATTAAGTAGGCAGAACGCTGAGCTTCCTCCAGACTGTTCCCGCTGGCTCCCATTTCCAGCAGAAGCGAATAGGGTGACAATTCTTGATTGTAAGTAGAAGACCGTAGATAGGCAGGACGGCAAATATTTTCACATTGAGTGTTTAAGCGCTCGCGAAGCTTTAATGCCAAAGCCAGATTTTTTTCCCAGTTGGGATTTTCCTCTCCGCCCCAATTGCTGCCGACCACGCACATTACCTGCGCTGCCGCTTCTCCGTTAAGAAGCGTAACCGGTCTTACTAACTCTCCCGTGGATTTTACAATAGAATCTCGATGCACGTCAATGACCAGTTGAATGGTCGGATAACGTTCCAGATATTTCTCAATGGTCTCTTTTGCACGGGCGTAGGAGTTTCGATACTGCTCTTGGTCATGCATAATCGTACAGTGAATCGAGGGGATCCCCAGATGGTTCAACTCATCTGAGATCACTGCCCCTACGGAAACCACCGATTCCGCGGGATCTGTGCTTCTCGCAAGTTCTCCCCCATCTTCTCGATAAGAGACCGCACCATCCACGCTGTAAGCCTCCGTGCCGTGAGTATGTAGGATCAAAACCTTCGGAGCACTTGTAACAGACATGTACTCTGCTCCCTCTTGAGCGGTCAGCGGATTGGTAAGAAGGGCTTGCAAATCGGGAACCAGTCCTGTGGAGTTATAAATATACTGATTGCCGTAAGCACTGAGAGAAAGATCCATGGGAATGATGGGGATCTCTCCGCTGGGAACGGAGAGATAATCAAATTGATAAAGCGTTTCAAGGGTTAGGGGCATGTTGTTACCGCTTTCATCTGTGTCGTTGGGGGGATTTTGAGGCTTGTTTGGATAGGGAGAATCGGTAGAGGGGGCATTATCAAAAATATCAGGTAAAAACTCTTCCTCTCGGTTTTCTCCATCCTGATTGCTACCCGATAGATCCATAAAATTCATTTGAATGATACCGGATGCCAGCTTGGATATAAAACGCCCAAAGGTCACGTTATGGGAGCCACTGAAAATAGACGCAAAAAGGACCGTCACGCAAAGAAATACCGCTGTGAGAGAGGTTGCCATATATGCCAGATACATTTTTCTCTTTTTGACATTTCGGGAAATGAATTCTCCCCGTTGCCTTTCTTGAGTGCCGCTTAATCTTGGATAATCCTTTTTAGGAAACAATTCTTTGATTTTATGGAACATTTGTTTTTACCCTCCTTTTGAATTTGATACTACAATATATTCTCGGGTGCGTTCTATTATACCGTTTACGTCTCCTGACATGCTCGATTAATCGCCACCGCCAAAAGCAAAGATGCACTTTTTAAAAGCAGATCAGATTCCTTCGGTGTCACGAAGCAGCTTTTTCCGCTTTCCAATTTATCTCGCAGGTCGTCGTTGATTTGTTGAATTCCGCATTGCCCCAGTGTTTCAGCTACCAGGGTGGCAGAATTCACCACGGTGGGGACACCGATGGCAATGACGGGGATCCCCAGCGTGTCACGGCTCAATGCCTTTCTCATATTTCCGATTCCCGATCCCGGAAGAATCCCACCGTCAGAAATTTGTATGGCAGCCGCCAATCGCTCAAGGCTTCTGGCTGCCAGGGCATCGATGGCAATGACGAGATCAGGAGCGGTACGCTGAACAACACCAAGGATTACCTCAACTGTCTCCATACCCGTGCTTCCCAAAACACCGGGGGCAATGGCTGATACTCGACAGGAGGACATAGAGCGGATCGGTAAATGACGAGTTACGGTGAGATGCCGGACCGTTTCGGGACCGATTGCATCTGAGGTGATTTCTTGATTCCCGAGCCCTACCACCAAAACGGAGATGTGACGGGATCCTTCGGGAGAGATCAAACGGTGCATCATTCTCCTTAACTCGTCCGCGATCTTTCTTTCCAAAATGGAAAAATCATGGGCATTAATTTCCCATATTTTTGGAGTGAAAAACATGACGTAATTCTCTTTATCAGAGGATGAATGATTCGGAAAATTCCTGAAAAGATGAATATTTTCCGTAATTTTTTCTGTTGAGTCACTTTGATATCCTCTTTTTTCAAGGCTTAAATCCGTAAAAAAATAATTTTTCATGTTTACCTCGCTTTTTTATGTAAACATTGCACAAGTTTTTTGCGCTTGTATTGTGCACTTAACCAAAAGTGAAATTCTTTCTCGGAATACGATTGATTTTGAATGAAAAAAATGTTATAATTATGTGAGTAAAAAAGCCCTACCAAGGGTATAGTTTCAAATCTGGAGGAGGTCCCAAACCATGATGAAAAGAATCATTTCCCTTTTGCTTTGCTTATTGATGGTTCTGCCTGTTGTTGCCGGTTGCGCGAAGAAGGAAGTAGATGAAGATGACAAGGGTGCGTATGTAACGATGTATCTGTCTGACCTTGTTTACAGCTTCGACCCTGCAATGGCTTACGGAAACGAGGCGGCACTGAAGATTGTCAGTTTGATGTTTGACAACCTGTTCGTTCTTAACGAGAACGGAAAGGTAAAGAAATCCTTGGCAAAGGATTATAAGAGTTATGAGGACGAGAAGGCAGACGAATACAGAATGATTATCACTCTGAACGAAACCTTCTGGTCTGACGGTATTGCCGTCACCGCCAATGACGTCGTGTATTCCTGGAAGCGTATTTTGGACGTGGCGAATTCCTTTGAAGCTGCCGCTCTGCTTTACGACATCAAGAATGCCCGCGCCGCTAAGGAAGGCGATGCTTCTATTGATGATGTTGGCCTGTACGCAATCAACCAGTCTCAGGTCGAGATTTACTTCGAAGGTAAGATCGATTACGATGCGTTCCTGCGTAACCTTACCAGCGTAGCTTTGGCTCCCCTCCGTGAAAATATCGTTGGTCAGGCAGTCAATTACTATGACTGGGCAAAGACTCCTGCGATCATGGTTGCCAGCGGTCCCTTCAAGATTCGAGAGATCTCTTACGATCCCGGTGCGGAAAAGATTGTTATGGAAAGAAACGCCTACTATTACCGCGACATTGAGGAGGATGCGTATGATAAATCCGTAACCCCCTACCGTCTGATTATTGACTACTCCATGTCCGATGAAGAGATTATGAAGGCATATTCCGACGGTCAGCTGTTCTTCGTGGGTGACATCCCCCTGTCCGTACGCGGCAACTGGAAGGATCAAGCAACTGTAACCGATGCACTCAGCACTCATACCTACGTTTTGAATGAAAACGCGGTGATTCCCTACTATTCTGCAAGTGCCTTTGAAAAGCTAACTTCCTCTAAAACCGTATATAAGGATGAATTAGTTGCAGGAACCGACGGAGACGCAATTTTTGCAAATCAGGCTGTTCGCGAGGCAATGTCCCTTGCTATTAACCGTGAAGAAATTGCAAAGGCTGTTGTGTTTGCCAAAGCGGCAACCGGATTGGTTCCCTACGGCGTGTTTAATACCGATTCCAAGAAGGATCTGTTCCGTACGGTCGGCGGTGATATTCTTGCCACTGGTGCAAATGTTGATAAAGCAAAGCAGATGCTGAGCGCAGCCGGTGTAGATGCCTCCAAGTATATGTTTGCCATTTCTGTTCCTTCTTATGATGAAGTTCATGTGGAAATTGCAAAGATGGTTCAGGCGGCTTGGGAATCTCTGGGATTCCACATTGCGATTAATGCGATTGACGTAACGGATAATGTTCACTATGATAAGACTACTCAGGAAGTCATTGCCGGTGTTAAGGACGATGTATTCTATGAGGATTATCGAGCTGGAAAGTTCTACGTTGCCGCTATTGATTACGTGGCGTACAGTGTAAACGCTTTCTCTGTTCTTGCTCCCCTCGCTAAGAACTATACTGGCGGTGCAGCAACCTCTGAGGAGAGTGCCGATTTCGCAATTCCCACACATATTACCGGCTACAACAGTGAAGAATACAATCAGAAGATTGAGGCAGCATACAAAGCAACCGATGCGGCAACAAGAGCAACTCTTCTGCATGAAGCTGAGGCAATCTTAATGAAGGATCTTCCTGTAATTCCGATTATCTTCAATCAGAATGCAACCTTAGCTCGTGAGGAAATTTCCAAGTATGACTTCACTTACTACGGAACCGTACAGTTTAAGAAGATGAAGTTGAAGGATTACCACCTGTATATTCCCGCAGAGGAAGAAGAATAAGATGATTTGTGGCTGTTGCCAAAAGCAACAGCCACTTCCCTTTCTTGGTTAATAAATACTTTAGAGGTCAATGATGGAAAAGGAAAAGTTAAACCGAATTAATGAATTAGCAAGGAAATCCAAGCAAGAGCCGTTGAATGAACAAGAGTTGGCTGAGCAGAAGGAGCTTCGAGAGGAATACCTCAGAGAGATTCGATTGTCATTTGGTGCCATGCTTGACAATACCGTAATTCAATATCCGGACGGCACAAAAAAATCTTTGAAGAAAGATCATACAAAATCTTAAATGAAACCGGGAGACATTTCTCTCGGTTTTTTATAAAAATAAAAAAGAAAAATTATGAAAAAGCTATTGCTTTTTTTACGTTTATATGATATAATAATGAGGTCGTCAGGAGGCATAGCTCAGCTGGTTAGAGCGCACGGTTCACATCCGTGAGGTCTTGGGTTCGAGTCCCCATGTCTCCACCATAAAAAGAAGGATGCCGTGGGCATCCTTCTTTTTATGATGGAGAACATCCGGAGATCGAGAAAACAAGCGCAAGATTCTTGTGAATTATGCCCTTCTTGTTATCAAAGGCGAATCTTGCCTTGTCACCGAAGGTGACATATGGTTTCGAGTCCCCCCATGAACATGCCGTGGGCATCCTTCTTTTTATGGTGGAGAACATCCGGAGATCGAGAAAACAAGCTTGTCACCGAAGGTGACATATGGTTTCGAGTCCCCCCATGAACATGCCGTGGGCATCCCTCTTTTTATGGTGGAGAACATCCGGAGATCGAGAAAACAAGCTTGTCCCCGAAGGGGACATATGGCTTCGAGTTCCTGTTGATGATCAAAATACAAATTTTTTTTAAAAAATCAAAACAAATTTTCAATATCCACTTGAAAAAATTGTAATTTAGCGGTATACTATATTAGATTGATAAAATTTATTTTTCGGAGGTCAAAATGGCTGAATCTTTAAAGAAACTCGAAAATTTTAACGGCGTTCCCGGTCCCGTTGTAACCATTGTGATGGACGGTGTCGGCATTGCGCCTGCCACTGAGGCGAATGCGGTATACGGTGCTTATACACCTACTCTGGATATGCTCATGGAGAAATATCCCATGGTCAAGCTGAAGGCTCACGGACCCGCGGTTGGACTGCCCTCTGACGACGATATGGGCAACTCCGAGGTTGGACATAACGCGTTGGGTGCCGGACAGGTATTTGCCCAGGGTGCAAAGCTTGTATCTCAGTCCATCGAAAGCGGAAAAATGTTTGCATCCGATACCTGGAAAACCATTATTTCCAATGTGAAGTCCAATGGCAGTGCCCTGCACTTTATCGGTCTGTTCTCAGACGGTAACGTTCACTCTCATATCGACCACCTCAAGGCAATGATCTGCCAGGCAAAGACGGAAGAGGTAACAAAGGTTCGAATCCACATTCTCATCGATGGCCGTGACGTTGGTGAAACCAGCGCGCTGGAATATATCAATCCCTTTGAGCTCTTTTTGAATGAGCTGAGAGACAGTCAGTTTGACGTAAAGATCGCATCTGGCGGCGGACGTATGAAGATCACCATGGACCGTTACGAGGCAGATTGGTCGATGGTAGAGCGTGGTTGGCAGACCCACGTTCTGGGCGAAGGCAGAACCTTTACCAGTGCCGCTGAGGCTGTCAATACCTACCGCGAAGAATATAAGGTGATTGACCAAGATCTTCCTCCTTTCGTTATTGCAGAGGACGGAAATCCTGTTGGAACCATCGAGGACGGCGACAGCGTAATCTTCTACAATTTCCGCGGAGACCGTTCCATTGAGATCTCCAAGGCATTTGATGCTCCTTCCGGTGCTTTCGATAAGTTTGACCGTAAGCGTGTTCCCCAGGTTGTTTATGCGGGAATGCTGGAGTATGACGGAGACCTGCATATTCCTCAGCGTTATCTGGTATCTCCTCCCGAGATTACCAACACCATGAGTGAGTATCTGGCAAATACTGGAGTTCCTCAGCTTGCCATTTCTGAGACGCAGAAGTACGGACACGTCACCTATTTCTGGAATGGAAACCGTTCCGGTAAGTTCTCAGAGGAGCTGGAAACCTACATTGAGATCCCCTCTGACGTGGTTCCCTTTGAGCAGAGACCCTGGATGAAGTGTGCCGAGATCACCGACAAGCTGATCGAGTGCATTGAGTCCGGTAAGTACAAGTACTTGCGTGTAAACTTCCCCAACGGTGATATGGTGGGTCATACCGGTTCTTTGCTGGCTACCAGATGTTCTATGGAGGCACTGGATCTCCAGCTGGCAAGACTTTTGAGTGCTATTGATCGCGTCAAGGGGGTTGCCCTCATTACGGCAGACCACGGTAATGCCGATGAAATGTATGAAATCGATAAGAAGACCGGATTGCCTAAGGCAGACAAGAATGGAAACTTCAAGGCAAAGACAAGCCATACGCTGAATCCCGTTCCCTGCATCATTTACGACAACTTCTATGCGGATCAGTATGCTGTAAAGGAAGACACCGGCAATTTCGGTCTGTCCAACGTAGCCGCTACCATGGTCAACCTCATGGGTTACGAGGCTCCTTCCATGTGGGACGAAAGTATTATTCAAGCATAAACAAAAGAAAGTCCCGAGTGAAAGGGTCATGTTCTTAGCGGATAATTTGAAAATTTCACTAAGTGCAAGTATCCCATTTGTCTGGACAAATGTATTGGGGACTGAGAACAAACCCTTATAACGACAGAAAGAGCAAACATGCAAGATGAAAATCTTGTATGTTTGCTCTTTTTCTGTATCGCGGAAACTACACGCTTTGCCCGCAGGGCAAGCTTCGTTTTAGCATATCTCCGCTAAAGATAACTTACTAAAGCTCGAAATCCTTTGTTCAGAAGAGAAATCTTATATAATTTGCTGTCTCAGATGCTTCCGCAATGGTTACGATTGCAATTATAAATACGTACAAAACAATTATAATTATGGTCAAGGCAATAGAAATAATGGAACAAATCAAACCGCCTAAAGCCATGCTACTCATTTTTTTATTTTGGGAAAGGTTCTTTGCTTTTACAGCGAAGCAGATTGAGATGATTGCGAAAATGATATTTACGCAACAACACCCCATCAGTACAATGGCAATAATGCCCATGATTAACGCCGTCATTTCGGCGCGGTGAAACGCATCTTCGTTGTATTCGCGAGCAATCGATGGCATAGGTTGTGCCACAAACGGCTCGTTGGTATTCATTTGCGTATAGGATACCCGGATGATCTCTTCTTCTTTGTTATCTGTCTTTTCTTCCGAAAGCTCGGTTTCCTTTTCCAGAGGGGCATCTTCCGTCTTAGAGGGGACCGTATCCTCATCATAAAGTGTCTCCGATGACACAAAATCTTGCTGTTGATCTCTTTCTTCACTCATAGGCAAGTCTCCTTCTTCTATGAATTGATGTCTCGACGTCCCTCAATGGCACGTCCCAACGTGACTTCATCTGCATATTCCAGATCGGATCCCACCGGGATACCATAAGCGAGTCTGGTAACCTTAACACCCAGTGGCTTCAGATATTTGGAAATATACATGGCGGTAACCTCTCCGTCAGGAGTAGGGTTGGTGGCAACGATTACTTCACTGACCCCATCCTCTCCCACACGGGTAATCAGCTCTTTCAACCGTATTTTATCGGGAGTAATTCCATTGATGGGTGAAATAACTCCGTGAAGCACATGATATACACCGCGGAATTCTCTCACTTTTTCGATTGACATTACCGCTTTGACATCTTCTACCACACATATCACACCGCGATCTCTCGTCTCATCGCAACAAACATAACAAGTCTCTTCGTCGGTTAAGTTCCCGCAAATGGGGCACTCGTGGATCTTTTGTTTTGCGTCCAACATAGCAGAGGCAAATTCCGCTACGTCAAGCTCATCCAGCTGAAGTAAGGCAAATGCCATTCTCATTGCCGACTTTCTGCCAACTCCCGGTAGCTTTCCAAACTGCTCTGCTAATTTTTGAAGAGACTCAATCGATTCAGTCATCATCAAAACAATCCGGGCATACCTACACTGCCGGTGATCTTTTCCATCTCGGCACTGTTGGTATCCTCAACACGCTTGATCGCTTCGTTTACTGCCGCGACCAAAATATCGGACAAGGTCTCGATGTCATCGGGATCCACAATCTCAGGCTGAATGTCAATGGAAAGAATCTCCTTTTTTCCGTTGATCTTCACGCCAACGACTCCGCCGCCGGCGGAAATATCATATTCTCTGGCATCCAAGTCTTCCTGGAGTGCAGCCATGTCCTCCTGCATCTTTTGTGCCTGACGGATCATTGCGTTCATATTCTGGGGACCGCCGCCCATTCCCTTCGGGATATTTGCTCTCATTGTTCTTTTCTCCTTTATGTTTCAGTATTATCTTTTTTATGATTCCAATTCCAAATCATCCAGATCGGAAATATTTTCATTTTCCTTCAAAAGATCGAAGATCAAGTCCCGATCCTCCAAACTCTGCTGAGTAGAAAGAGAGATTGCGGCGCGAATGTTGTCCCTGATTTGCGGACGATCCAGCATGGAACGTGCAAAGTCATTGGGAAATTTAACATAGACCCTTCCCTCTGAATCACGAAATGCCTTGGCAAGCTTCAGAAAGCCCAGTGCCGCACCGTCACCTGCCGCCGCCTTTTCCGCCATCTCGTTCCATCCCCGAAGAATCTTTAACGTACAGGGTATTTCCTTCTGTGGGCTTTCGGAAGGATCGATACCGTTGATCGTATCTTGGTCAGAAACGGGTTCTGCCGTTTTTTCTGTTCTTTCGAATTCCCTGTCTACAGGCTGTTCTGCCAACCGATTCGGTTGAAAAGCGACTCCAGATGCTATTGCGTTTTCCAGCTTGGAAATACGGGACAGCAACGCGTCCGTAGAAGTATCCAAGGAGGTATCGCACATCTTAATCAAAGCCATTTCGGCAACCATACGCTTGGCGGCACCGGCACATTGCATATTTTGCAAAGCGTCATCTAGGATTCGACAGTGATACAACAAGGTTTCCTTTGAAAATAGGTCCGCGGTTTTTTTCAAGCGTTCCGACTCCACCTCGGTCAGATCCAAATATCGGTCTGCTGCCGCTGTGGTCTTCATAACGAGCATATCTCGGTAAAAAGAGATCAACTCCTGCCAGTAAACAGCAAGATCTCTGGAAGAACGCACCACCGTATCAATGGCAGAAAAAATCGCATCGAAATTGGAAACGGAAATTGCTCGAACCGTTCGTTCCACGTTTTCTCTTCCGCCGGAACCCACCGTCTCATCCACTAGTGTAGCCGTGATCTTTTTTCTTGTTCCTGCGCATAGCTCCAGCAGACTGATTGCGTCACGCATACCGCCTTGCGCGAGCTTGGCGAGAATTCTGAGGGCATCGGTGTCGTATTCTATTCCCTCCGAATCGGAAATGTGAGCCAATCTATCACATAGCACCTGAGTGGCAATCCGACGGAAATCGAAGCGTTGACAACGGGAAATAATCGTGGAAGGAAGCTTATGCAATTCTGTAGTTGCCAAGATAAACACGACGTGTGCCGGAGGCTCCTCCAGTGTTTTCAGCAAAGCGTTAAAGGCACTTCCGCTGAGCATATGCACCTCGTCTACGATATACACGCGGTATTTCAATGCCGAGGGGGTGTAGACGACCTCGTCTCGGATATCCCGAATATTATCTACACCGTTGTTAGATGCCGCATCCATTTCCAACACGTCCGTAGCGCTTCCTCCGTCAATTGCCATACAAGAAGCGCATCGATTACAGGGGCTTCCGTTCACAGGGGACTCACAGTTTACCGCTTTGGCGAGAATCTTCGCGCAGGTCGTTTTTCCGGTTCCTCTGGAGCCGCAAAACAGATAGGCATGAGAAAATTTTCCGTGCTCTGTTTCATATTTGAGGATGGAAGTAATATGCTCTTGACCGCACACCTCGTCAAAGGTCTGAGGGCGCCATTTTCGATACAATGCCTGATGCATTACCGTCACATCCTTTCCCTTATTTTTGTAAAAAAAGCAGACTGCAAAATAAGACCATACACCTTAAAATCGAATCTCACCTTTACGCGATCTTCGCACCTCCTGCTCCGAGCAGGCTACCTCGCGGCACATCGGGTGCACTGCTTAATGCTGCTTGGTTCCCCACCTGACATGGTTCACAGCTCCCAATTGCGCAAGACCCGCTCTTCAACACAGCAGATACGACTCAGACCGTATCGGATCAACCCTCAAGAAAGGAATGAACCCCTGCTGTAGCGGATTTCAGGTACAGGGCTCCGCTAATTCCCCGGCTGGTATGGCCTTATTTTACAGTCTGCCTGTCTGTCCCGCAGACTTACTCATTTATTATAACAGATTTTCTCTCTCTTTTCAAGAGTATTTTAGAATTTTCTTTTATGTTTTCTTTCATGTTTCTTTTTGAAAATGGTTTTAGGAACATTATGTCTTGTTTTCCAAGAGAACCTCACGGTTTGTTCCGTAAAAAATGTCCTTCTGTCCCGCGATCATCTGAAAAAATTCCTCAATTTTTTGCCATCGTTCGGGAAAAATATCGAACTCATAGGTATGTCCCCAGATATACAGGATCATAGGCTCTTGAGCCTCTGCATGTAAAAATTGTTCCCCAATTTCAAACAAACGATCCCACTCCTCATGATGATAGACTGTTCCGCGAAAACGATAAAGATTTTCTTGCAGGTCAAAGCTTCCGTTGGTTTCCAGAGCTCTCGCGTAACGAATCCCCGTTTGCTCTCGAATAATTTTTGCCACACGATCATCGTTATTTGTCCCGCCGCAAGGATATGCCATACCGAAAACCTCATAGCCGCACAGCTCCGACAGATTGATTCTGTCCTGTTCTACCTGTCGTACGATTTCCGAAGCAGCCTCAATCTTGGTAAGGTTGGGGTGAGTGAGAGTATGTGCCGCAACCTCATGTCCCTCATAGATGGAACGCACGTCATGGGGCAAGACCTTGTTGTGTGTCACCGTCTGACCGTTTCGAACCAGCATCCCCTCTTTTCCCAACAATTCCGAATTGAGATTAAAGGTTCCCTTTAGTCCGTATCGATTCAACAGTTCAATAAAACGAATGTCTTGGGTTACCCCGTCATCATAGCTAAAGGTGACGGCTTTCATTTTTCCTTGAAACAAGGTTATCACTCCTTTCTCCGATCCGGTATAAACAAATTACTCCAACATGTACTTTGTCCGAATGGCGTTTTGAATAGCGGACAGGGATTTGATAAACATTGCGACACAAATCACGCCAAACACCAGATTGATCATTCCCATAAAGCCAAACTCAGGCGCGAAAAGATCAAAGCAGATATCGGAAATAGCATATAGCACAGCGGAGATAAAGGCGTACAGAAGTGTATGCCATAGTTCCCTATGTAAATCTCCGATCATCTTCTTTTCATTGTCGCTAAAATGCTCTCTACCTACTACGTACCCCGTATGCGCCAGTACTACAGCATAAAGCGAACGTACCAGAATCCACGTAAGACACATGAACAAAACTGCCTTTACGGTGTTACAAAGCAACACAGCAACGTATGCTATCTGCGCTTCCTCGCTTCGCAGTAAAGCTCCGTAGTAAAAGTTTGTAAAGAAACGAAATTCTACCGCATATGCGATAATACTCATCACGAAATACAAAGCGGTACATCCCATCCAGAGAGGTTTCTTTAACGCCGTATGCCTTGCCAAAAGCAGAAAAGCAAAGAACATGGCAATGGGAAAGAGAAAATCAGGCAACACGTTTTGGGATTCCAGGCGAAGATCCATACTCAAAACCAAGGCGATTACGATGAGAATATACGCCAGGTCATAGCTTCGGCGTACAAACATGCCGGTTTTGGGAAGGATACAGGTACGGTATTTTTCCTCCAATCCCTGCACGAAGACTATGTCCTTCCGAATCCTGCGGAAATAATGCTGTATTCGGAAAAGCCATACGATTCCCAAAATTAAAACGGGAATAAAAGCGAGGAGTCTCATTACTCCAATATAGGGATAGAGGCTGTCCTGCGCGGAAAATTCACTGTAATCACCGTTGGTTAGATCGGCAAGTTCAGGCAAGACCGCAAAGACCGCCTTAGCAATAATAAATACCAAGGTAAACTGTTTGATCTTATCAGTTTTGCTCTTTTTCTTTTCCTTTGGGGACATATCCAAGACAGACTCATTGGGGAAAAAATAGGCAAGCTGAGTAATTCCGTAAAATAGTTTGTTGTAAGCGGGAATCAAAACGATCAGTTCTACCACGGAAAAAACAAAGGTAAACAGCAGGAAGGAGGAGTTACGCTCCGTGGGAGCGGACAAGCCGAAAATCCATAGAATGGCAAGCCACTTACCAAGATCTACGAATATCATCTTACGGAACAGCGACACAGCGTTCTCAATAGATTCGTTTAGATCGGCAATTTTTGACAATCCGCGACACAGAATCAAATATCCAATGAAATCGGGAAGAAGATCAATGACGCTGATATTAGGGTTTAAAAAAAATACGAAAGCAATCGAGAGCCATCCCAGTCCCAAAGTGTTCATTTTGTTTTTTACGGTACTCATGATCCTTTTCTCCTTTTCTTTCGCTTTTCCTGTCGGTATTCAGCGGATTCTCTCATAGCCTTCTCTTCTCTGCGATCAAATTCCGCTCGAAAACGATTGATAAAATCAAACCGAGAAGGCGTTCTTGTCATTTCCGTATCCCCTTCGTCACAGATATGGGAGTAACAAGAGAATAGAAGGAATATATTCAGGAAGATCCATACAAAATAAGAAACCCACGCGATGACCGTCAGCTCCATTTGCACCGCGCGGATCCCGCTGAAGGGTACAAAACGAAGAAGGTAGACAAAATAGTAAAAGCAAACGAATATAAAGTTTCTTATGGCATTGGTAGAGATCTTTTTGATCTCAGTTTCTCTTGCAATACACCGGATTCCATAAAGCATGGCGGTTTGAAAGAAAAAGGAAAGCCCTTGATCTACGTATCCAACGACCATTTTTTGAGATTCACTGATCAACAGCGTATCCAAGATCAGTCCATTGTAAAGATAACCGGAAACATCAGCCACTACGAGAACCGCGGAAACGGCTAACATGACCACAGATAAAACTGTTAAATAGGAAAATGAGCGATGATATTTCCGAAGCTTGACCGAGGCATAAGTAATCAAGCAATATCCCGCCAAACGAATAAAAGACCCTACAGGATTCATGGTCATAAAGTACACGGCAAAATAGCCGATCAACAACAAGCCAAACCCCATCATTACTCCTTTTTTACGCGGCAGAGGGGGCACCCTCCGCCGCTTTCTGTCTATACTTTACTCCTGGCTGTTACCGGGAGCACCGCAACATTTTTTATACTTTTTACCGGATCCGCAAGGGCAAAGATCATTTCTCCCTATACTTGCTTCCGCCCGTCTGACAACGCTGATCTTCTTCGGTTTTTTCGTCTCATTTCCTTCAAATCCCTCGGTCAATGGCTTTGCCAGCTGAACGCGCTTTACCTCCGGTGTTCTCACGGTAACCGACAAAATCATTCTCGCGGTACGGTCACGAATTTCATTGACCATGGCATCGAACATATCAGCCCCCTGTAAGCGGTACTCGTTGACCGGATCGCGCTGTGCGTAGGACTGGAGACGGATGCTGTCCTTCAGATCCTCCATGGCATCAATATGCTCCATCCAGTTACGGTCAACGTTTTGAAGCAACACAGACCGCTCCAGCTCACGGAAGCGTTCCTCGCCAACAAGCTTTGCCTTTTCGTCATACACCGTCATTGCTTTATCACAAAGAACCTGGCATACGTCCTCACGACTAAGATGTTTCAATTCTTCTCCGTCATAGCGGAAGTCCTCGTCGGAGGTCAAAAGTCCTCGATACGCTTCTCTCAAGCCGACAAAATCCCAGTGCTCGGGATCGTCGCCTTGACAGAAATGATTCACATTATCCCGAACCGTTGCCAGGATCATCTTTCGAACGGTCTCACTAATGTCTTCCCCGTTCAATACGTCATGTCTCTGCTTGTAGATGATATTCCTCTGTTGATTCATCACGTCGTCATAGGTCAGCACGTATTTTCTGCGTTTGAAGTTCTGATCCTCGATCCTCTTCTGGGCAAACTCGATCTGGTTAGAAAGAATTTTCGCGTCAATCGGAACATCATCGGGTAACCCCAGACGATTCACAACACTCATCATACGCTCAGAACCAAACAGACGCATCAGATCGTCCTCAAGAGAGAGGTAAAACTTGGATTCACCGGGGTCGCCTTGTCTGCCGGAACGTCCGCGGAGCTGATTATCGATCCGTCGGCTTTCATGACGCTCTGTTCCCAGAATGAATAAGCCGCCCGCCTGACGAACCTGCTCTGCCTCCGGCGCGATTTCCTCCTTGAATTTCTCGTAAAGATCTCGGTAGATCTGCCGTGCGTTCCGCACTTCCTCGTCGTCGATCTCGGCGGTACCGGTTGCCATGGCAATCAGATCCTCAGAAATTTCCATTTTCCGCATTTCCTTCTTTGCCATATACTCGGGATTTCCGCCCAACATAATATCTGTACCACGTCCCGCCATATTGGTGGAAATGGTCACGGCTCCCAGCTTTCCAGCCTGGGCAACAATCTCTGCCTCACGGTCATGATACTTGGCATTCAGGACGGTGTGCTTAATTCCCTGCCGCTTTAGGCGGTAGGAGAGCAACTCAGACTTGTCAATAGATACGGTACCCACAAGGACTGGCTGACCCTTTTCGTGGCACTCCTGTATCTGACGGATCACAGCGTCATATTTTGCATCAATGGTCTTGTATACCGCATCGGAATGATCCTTGCGGATCATTGGCTTGTTGGTGGGGATCTCCACCACATCTAATCCATAAATTTCACGGAATTCCATTTCCTCAGTAAGCGCGGTTCCTGTCATACCGGAAAGCTTCTGATACATTCTGAAATAGTTCTGGAAGGTAATTGTAGCAAGAGTCTTGTTTTCTTTTTCGATCTTGACGCCTTCCTTTGCCTCAATTGCCTGGTGCAGACCGTTAGAATATCTTCGTCCCGGCATCAAACGTCCCGTAAAGGCATCTACGATCATTACCCCTTGATCGTTTACCACGTAATCCACATCTCGCTTCATGGTACCATGGGCACGAATTGCCTGGTTGATATGGTGAGAAAGCTCGGAATTTTCCGCATCGGAAAGATTATCAACTCCGAAGAATTCTTCCGCCTTCTTCGCTCCGGAGGGAGTTAAGATCGCGTTGTTACCCTTTTCATCTACGATATAGTCCGCATCCAGCTCGTCGTAGCTTTCCTTCGTATCCATTTCCTTCATGACATATTTTCTGAGTTTTCTGGCAAAGGCATCGGCACGGTCGTAAAGATCGGTGGATTTTTCACCGGCACCGGAAATGATCAGAGGAGTTCTCGCTTCGTCGATCAAGATCGAGTCCACCTCGTCAACAATGGCAAAATTGTGTCCGCGCTGAACCATTTTTTCCTTGTAAACCACCATGTTATCCCGCAGATAATCAAATCCAAACTCATTGTTGGTTCCATAGGTAATATCCGCTTCATAGGAAGCCTTCTTTTCCTCTGGTGTCAGACCGTGTACCACAAGTCCTGTGCTCAGCCCCATAAAGGCGTATACTCTTCCCATCTCTTCGCTGTCACGTCTGGCAAGATAATCGTTCACCGTGACCACGTGAACCCCTTTACCGGCGAGTGCGTTCAGATAAGCAGGCATGGTAGCAACTAGTGTTTTTCCCTCACCGGTCTTCATTTCGGCAATCCGACCCTGATGGAGAATGATACCGCCGATGATCTGAACACGGAAGGGGCGCTTGCCCAAAATACGGTCATCCGCCTCACGGATTGCCGCATAAGCATCCGCCATAATATCCTCAAGAGTTTCTCCCTTCGCCAAACGCTCCCGCAGAACCGCTGTCGTTCCTGCCAGTTCTTCGTTTGACATTGCGGCGTACTTGGGCGCTAAGGATTCTATATAGTCAACGTATTTCTCCAGCTTTTTTAGCTGTCTGTCGCTGTAGGTACCAAACATTTTCGTAACAAGTCCCATAAAGACCTCCAAAAATTATATATACATATTATTATACAACAAGATCTATACTTTTTCAAGTGTTTTATCGGATTCGACTATGATTGGATTGTAAATTTTTTTCTTTTCTCTTGCAAAGATGCTTAGAACGTATTATAATAGAATGTGACTATATCATAAATAACAGGACAGAGTATGAAAAAAATTAATATTGTACTACACGAACCGGAGATTCCGCAAAACACGGGTAATATTGCCCGTACCTGCGCCGCTACAGGTGCTTCTCTTCACATTATCCGTCCCATGGGCTTTGAAATCGATGATAAAAAGCTGAAGCGAGCGGGGCTGGATTACTGGGACAAGCTGGACATTCACTATTACGATGACTACGAAGATTTCTTGAGAAAGCATCCGCAAGCGATTGGTTCCCTTTATTATTTCACCACAAAAGCCCCACGTGCTTATACAGAGATATCCTATCCCAACGAGACCTTTATCATGTTCGGCAAAGAGACTAAGGGCATTCCCGAAGAGATTCTCTGCCATAACCATGATTTTTGTGTCAGGATTCCCATGCGGGACACCATTCGCTCTCTGAATCTTTCCAATTCCGTAGCAATTGCCGTGTTTGAAATTCTCCGTCAGTGGGATTTTTGCGGCTTGAAGGAAGAAGGACACCTAACTCACGAGGAATGGAGTTCCTGACAGGAGGTCATATGAAGAACAACGTACTGGTAGCAATGAGCGGGGGCGTGGATAGTGCCGTTTGCGCATATTTACTACAAAGCAGAGGGATGACCGTTGAAGGAATCACCATGAAGCTGTGGTCGGATACGGAGCGACTTTCCGACAACGAAAACACCATACCTGACCAAAACTGTATTGATGCCAGATCGGTGGCAGACTGCCTGGGAATCCCTCACCGTTTCGTGACCTTGGGCGAGACCTTTCGCAGAACAGTGATCGATCCCTTCATTCAGTCTTATGCCCGCGGTATGACACCTAACCCCTGTGTTGAGTGTAACCGTTGCGTGAAATTCGGATATTTGATGCAATTGGCACACGAACAGGGCTTTGACTATCTTGCCACGGGACATTACGCGAGAATTGAAAAAACAATCCAGGGAGACTACGTATTAAAGAAGGCAAAAGATCCGCTGAAAGATCAGTCGTATTTTCTCTGGTCGATCAAAAAAAAATATTTGCCTTCTCTGCTCTTTCCCCTCGGAGCGTATACCAAGGAAGAAATTCGCGGAATTGCGGCGGAGAAACAAATTCCCGTAGCCCACCGTTCGGACAGCCAGGATATATGCTTCATTCCCGACGGGGACTACGTTTCCTTTATTGCCAAGCACAGCGATCTTACCTTTCCAGCGGGGGACTTCATCTCCCCCGATGGCAAGATTTTAGGACGGCACGGAGGTGTCATTCGTTATACCATCGGTCAAAGAAAGGGACTGGGAATTTCCTTGGGACATCCGGCTTTCGTCGGCAAGATTTCTCCTCGGGATCACACTGTCACCCTTTGTACCGATGAGGAGCTTTATACAACTCAACTTACCGCGTCCCGTGTCAATTGGCTCCAGAATCGGGACTTTTCAAAGCATTTACGGCTGGAAGCAAAGATACGGTACCGTCATACACCCGCTATGGCAACTGTAACGCCAATAGAGAAAACCCGTGTTTCGGTGGAATTCGATCTTCCCCAGCGAGCAGTTTCTCCCGGACAATCGATAGTATTTTATGACGGAGACGTTGTGGTTGGCGGCGGTATCATCGATCCTACCGAGTAAAAATATGCTCCCGTTACTTCAAATATAAAATCTATAAAATCAAATATAAAAACGATAGATTCCGAAGAAGTCTATCGTTTTTTATATTTAGTCATTTTATTGATCAGCAGCTCTCCACGAAGAGATATTTTCCGGCACTAAGGGAAGATACCTTGCCGCCGGGAAGCTGAACCTCAGCAACCGTTCCCTCGGGAATGGTCAGATTATAACGAAGCTCGTTGCCGTTGTAGCACCAAGCGGATGCAAGAATTCCGTGACCGGTATCAATGGAGAAGTCCAAATGACCCAGGCGGCGATCCGGATGGGGCACGATGGACACGTGAGTATACGCTGCACCGTCATCCAATACGTGGATACCGGCGGCTCCTCCGAAGAGCCAATCGCATACGGCACCATAGGCATAATGGTTGAAGGAGTTCATTTCAGTTAACCAGAAGCTACCGTCCTCTCTCAGACTATCCCAGTGTTCCCACATAGTGGTCGCACCGTGGATTACGGAGAAAAGCCAGGAGGGAGCCTTTTCCTGAAGCAACAGATCGTACGCCACGTCTGCGTATCCGTTTTCTGAAAGAACATGCAATAGATAAGGGGTACCCACAAAGCCGGTGGTCATCCTGTTTCCGTTGTCACGGATCATCTGTACCAAACGCTCAACAATTGCTTGTCTTTCCTCCTCTTCGTAAAGTCCGAAACGAAGAATTAGCGTCAGAGTCGTCTGGGTCACGTCGTGAATGGGGCGCTTGTGATAAATACCGTCACATTTGGGATAGATCACGGACATTCCGTCCTTCATAAAGACAGCACGAAACGCCTTCTTGATTTTTTTATACATATCCTCAAAATAGGAAACGTCCTCTCCAAGGACTCGACCTGCCTTAATGACAAGCTCGGTGGAATATGCGAAGAACGCAGTCGCTACAAAATCAAGCTGTGTGCCGCCGCGCTTTCCGGCTACATCGTTTTCGGTAGTATCCATGGAAAGCCAGTCGCCGTAATGATAAGGCTCTCCCATCCAAAGATACTCCTCATCACCGTAGCGGTGCATATATTCTACCCATTTTTTCATCATATCGTAATGTGAGCGTAACAGCTCCTTGTTTCCATATGCTTGATAAATTTCCCAGGGACAAACAGTAGCCGCATCCCCCCACGCAGCGGAAATTCTTGCCGTTAATTCACCAACCACCGGTACAATTCCATAGACCGCACCTTCCTCTGTTTGCTCCAGCATCATATCCCCAAGCCATTTTTGGAAGAAGCGCTCAGTGTGATAATTGATGGAGGCGGTACGGCAAAATACCTGGGCATCTCCTGTCCAGCCCAAGCGTTCGTCACGTTGGGGACAGTCGGTGGGAACGTCGATAAAGTTACTTCTTTGTCCCCAAAGTGTATTACTGTAGAGCTGATTGATCCGCTCGTCTCCGCAGTGAAAATAACCGATTCTCTTCATGTCGGAATAGATTGCCACCGACGTAAAAGCGGACAGATCGATTTCCTCGAAGGGATATTCATCCAATCGAATGTAGCGATACCCCTGGAAGCAGAAACGGGGCTTGAATACATCCTCTCCGCCACTGAGTACGTATACGTTTCGGTTGCGAGCGGTACGGTAATTTTCGGTATAAAAATTCCCTTCACTGTCCAGCACCTCAGCGTGAGTCAAAACGATCTTGTCGCCTCGCTTACCTTTTACGTGAATCTCAACGTATCCTGCGAGATTTTGTCCAAAATCGATGACCTTCTCCCCCTTGGGAGTGATAATCAGCTTCTTTGCGGTCACGCGCTCCTGTTCCCTAACGAACTCGCCTACGTGCAGTACCGGTGACGCGGTAATCCCCGTTTTCTCCGCGGCAAAACCAACGCAAAGCGGCTCTGTCGTTAGATCCACTGTCTCACCGTGATAAAGCTCAGAATCTAATATTTGTGATGTCCAAACCTCCCAGGTAGGATCTGTCACTACCGTTTCAATGCTACCGTCCTCATAGGTAAGCTCTAACTGCATCCGTGCAGCAATCTCATCGCAATACACCTTGCTCAAATGGCTGAACCCAAGATTGCCAAGAGCCCACCCCTTACCGCACAAAATGCCGATTTGTGTGGTCTCAGTTAATTGCTGTGTAATATCATAGCTTTGATACTGCACTCGGTTGGAATAGCTGGTCCATCCGGGTGTCATAAGGGCATCTCCCACCTTGCTCCCATTGATACGCAACTCGTATACTCCCATTGCCGTTACGTGAGCAATTGCCTTGACAGGCATTTTTTCAAAGGATATCTTCTTCTTAAATTCTGGAGATATTTCTCCCATGCGGTTACCCGCGGTAATCCACTTTGCCTCTTCAAACATTGAAAATTCCTCCCAAAGAAATTTTTTATACGGTTGACTTGATTATACCATTATGTTATAATAAAATCAATAGAGTTTTTTTGCTTAATTATGGTCTTTTTTAAGATGGAGGAATATGAAACTAATTTCACATCAAAAAATATTACAGCAGTCATCTATTGGTTTAAGGATTCATTTTGAGACCGAAGTAAAGGTTCACATGCATGATTTCTTTGAATTCGTATATGTTTGCGGAGGAAAAGCCGAGCATATCTTTGAAAACAAAACTGTGATCGTTCAAAAAGGAGATTATTTTCTAATCAATCCCCTTCATCCTCATGAATACAGAAAATTGGGAACCGATCCTGAATTTTGTATCATCAATTGCATGTTTCTTCCCGCTTTTTTGGATCCGACCTTAGCGGATGCAAAAGACTTTACGGCTGTTCTTGCTTATTATTTATCTGACTGTGACCTTCGTGGGGATTCGGAAGCCCCCACCCAAACGATCTTTCACGACGATTCCGGTTGGATCGGAAATCTGATTCACACGATGCTCCGGGAATTCGATGAAAAGAAGATTGGTCATCTTGACGTTTTGAGACATTTACTTGTCACCCTATTGATCCAGCTGGCAAGAACGAAAAGCACAGACAATCATGATCCGTCACAAAAAATTTTGAGGTATATTAAGAGTTATGTCGATGAAAATTATGCCTCACCCCTTCTTTTATCGGATATTTGTAACACATTGAATTATAGCCTACCTCATGTTAGTAGTGTTTTCCGAAAAGAATGCGGCATGACCTTTCGTGATTATCTGGTTCGCGTGCGAATTGAAAAGTCCTGTCATCTGCTTCGTACGACCAATCAAACCATCCAGGAAATTGCTTTGTCTGTCGGTTATACGGATCCGGGGTTCTTTTATAAAACCTTTCATCGGGAAATGGATATGACTCCCGATCAGTACCGACATCTCCACTGATCCTAATTTCTCGGTAAATCTATCTTTCACGCCTTTACGGCAAAAAGCTTTTCCAAATAACTTGATTCTTTTAAAGTTTTATGATATAATAGACTATGTGTGTAATGATTGAAATCCATGGATACACTCAGTATGGGAGGAATTGATATGAAAAATTTTTTTCTAAACGGCTTTGTCGGAAAATACCTAAATGATCACGCGGGACTGCTCAGTGAGCCGGTCATGATCACTTGGATGGTGGGAGCCTTTTTGGTTGTTTCGGTCATCGCCTATCTTCTTGGAAGTCTGAATTTTGCCATTATTATCTCCGGTAAACAGTACCGACAGGATATTCGTCAATATGGTAGCAAAAATGCGGGAATGACCAACATGATGCGTACATATGGTAAGAAAGCTGCTGGACTTACCCTTCTGGGGGACGCGCTGAAGGCGGCTGTCTCCTGTCTGATCGGTTATGCCGTTGCGGGACAATACGGGGCTTATATTGCCGGTCTGTTCTGTATCTTGGGTCACGTATTTCCAATATACTACCACTTCAAGGGCGGTAAAGGCGTAGTAACCGCCGCCGTCACGATTTTAATGTGTAATCCCATCGTGTTCCTGATCCTTTTTACGATCTTTGTTATCATCGTTCTGGCAACGAAATATATATCTCTCGGCTCCGTTATGTGCATGCTTCTGTATCCCATTGTTTTGGATCGGATCGAGCGTTCGCATCTGTTAAACGAGACCCCTCCTGAGGCATCGCCTTACGTTTTGTTCGCCTTCTTGATGATGCTCTTGATCGTATTCAAGCATTGGGAGAACATTAAGCGCTTGATGCAGGGGAAAGAAAACAAATTTTCTTTTAAGAAGAGCGTAAAAACACCTTCTGAGGATGCGCAGAACGCGGAGGAAGAGAGCTCCGAGCCTGTGAGCACCGGCTCTGCCCCCTCAAAAAAATCAAAAAAATAATCCCTCCGGATTAGAAAGGCAACAACTATGAATCATGCCCTTCCCGAAAAAATTGTTTCTCTTATATTTTTGGCAGCCAAAGAACAAAAGCTGAGGAAAGCAATTTTTTCAAAGCCGGACGACAAGTCTATTCAAAAGGTCGTTCTTACCTTGAGAATTCATCGCGAACAGCTCCTGTTACAGGCGGAAACTTTTCACAGGGATAATAAGGTGACCCATAAAAATTTTTTGCTCGATCCTTCCGTTGTCCCTTCTTTGACGGACTTTGGCTCAGCATTCTCTCAGATCAATCTGATCACCACCGAAGGTGAGTGTGAGTATCGATACTCTTCCTCCGGCAAGTGTACGCTGCTGGGCGGAGATAAACTGGAAAAGCGATTGCTCCAATCCTCCGCCGAAAATATCGTGACCCCCATTGCCAACAATCGTGAAAAGCAGTATATTCTGAACGGCACTGAGCCTTTTTTACAACTGCTTGGCGTATCGGATGCCAGGGGACGGGTCTATGACCGTAAGCAGGCTAAATTCCGTCAGATCAACCGTTTTTTGGAGCTGATTCGTGACATTGAAGACAAGCTTCCCTCCGAGAAAATTCGAATTTGCGACCTTTGTTGCGGTAAAAGCTACCTTTCCTTTGCCGTCTATCATTATTTTGCAAACATCAAGCACTACCAAGTTTCTATGACAGGTGTAGACCTGAAGTCAGACGTGATCGAACACTGCAACAAGGTAGCGAGGACGTTGGGCTTCGACGGTTTGGAGTTCCTTTGCGGAAATATATGTGATTATACACCGGAGGTTCTTCCCTCCTTGGTTATTTCTCTCCATGCCTGTGATGTGGCAACCGACTTCGTTTTGACTCGCGCGGCGGAATGGAAGACCGACGTGATTCTATCCACGCCCTGCTGTCACCATGAGTTAAACCACAACATTCAGTGTCCCTCCCTGTCCTTTATTACAGATTATTCCATGCTGCGCCAAAAGCTTTGCGATGCGGCAACCGATGCCCTTCGCTTGTGCCGCCTGGAGGCTCAAGGCTATACCACTATGGCGTTAGAACTAATCGATCCCGACGAAACGCCGAAAAACATCATGTTGCGCGCCATCCGCAAAAAGAATTTCGACCCCAACTCCCCGTCTGCTCTTGCCGCAAGGGAGCGTTACAGACAGGCTAAACGCTTTTTATGCGGAGATTCTGTCGGGGAATTTCATTTTTAAAATCATAGCCTTGAGGAATCAACATGACCTATCACAACGCCGTTAAGTATATCAATACCTCGCCCGCAGATCGAGAAGCCCCCTCTTTGGGAGCGCACGTCAAGCAGCTCTGGGCTCTGCTAAACCAGCCTCAAAAGAATATGAAATACCTTCGTCTGGCAGGATCGAGCGGGAAAACGGTTTGCGCCGAAATGCTGACCTCAGCCTATGCCCATTCACATCTTTCCGTAGGATGTCTACTTATGCCCTTGCGCAGTGATTTCCGTGATAATATCCGAATCAATCATGCCCCTCTTCCCTTCGATGAGCTTGCTTCCTACGTGGATCGGATTCACAGGCTTATTAAGGAAATCAATCAAGGAATTGCCAAGCGGAATCGGCAGCGGGAAGTGGAAGCCCGGGAGCCGGATGACCCGGTTGGCTCCGAGTTGCCGGTTTGTCTTACTCGGCACGAGATTCTTCTTACAGCCGCATTACTCGCTTTTGACGCACATCACTGCAAGCTGTGCGTCATAGAGAGCGACTGTACGCCCTCCGATCCAACAAAGTTTCTTCCACCTCCTCTTTTGTTGGCAATTTGCGGTACCATTCCCGTACTGGATCGAGTGGAGACACAACAAATTCGAAGTTATACTTGTCCCGGTATCCAAGAAATGATTTGCGCCCCCCAGAATCAAGATGATTATCGAATCCTATCCGAAATATGCGCAAAGGTCAATTGCCGTCTCACCATGCCGTCCAGAAAAGAAGTTGAGCTCCGCTCTCTTAGTCTTACGGACAGTAACTTTTGCTATCGCGGCAAGCAGTATCGTCTGAAACTCTGCGGAAAGTTTCAGATTGAGAATGCCGTGATTTCTCTTGAAATTCTTAATGCTCTGAACCGTTTGGGATTTCCACTTTCTTATGAGGCAATTTCAGAAGGACTACTCGACACCAGACTTCCCTGCAAATTCGAGATTCTTTCCGTTTCTCCCACCATCATTGCCGATAGTACCCACGATCCCGCCGCGATAGAAACCGTGTGTGACTCTTTGTGTGAATTTCATAGTCTTCTTGGTATGAAAATCCATCTCTGTTTACCGGAGGGTCCCCTGGTCAATCAATATATTCGGGCTCTCAGCGAAAGGGGCTATGAGATCGGCTCAGTCATTACTCTGTCAGCCATCTCCGTCACCGAGTATATTCCACCGCAAAAAAACTATTTCCAGGTTAAATTAATACAGGAAACGGTGAAAAAGGCAATAGCGTCTTTGCGTTCTGAGGAAGCTCTCCTCCTTTCCGGTCCATTTGCTTTTACCGCAAAAATCAGATATGAATTTCTGAAGCAATTGGGCTTCTGACAAAAAAAGCATTCAGTTCATGACGAACTGAATGCTTTTTTATCATCGGTCAAATCACACGAACCTTAACGATTCCGTCAACCGCCTTTAGCTTGGTAACCACAGATTCAGAAACATCTCCGGTTACGTCTACCATTGTGTATGCGTTATCTCCCTTAGACTTGTTGATCATATTTTCAATATTCACACCGGTCTCGGCGAGAACAGCAGTGATCTGAGAGAGCATGTTGGGAATGTTAGCGTGGAATACGCACAGTCTCTTATCACTGCTCATGGGCATGGAAACGTTGGGATAGTTAACGCTGTTCTTAATGTTGCCGTGACGAAGGAAGTCATCCAACTGTACGACCGCCATAACAGCACAGTTATCCTCAGATTCCGCGGTGGATGCACCAAGATGAGGGATTGCCACGATTCCGGGAACACCAACGGTATCCTCAGTGGGGAAATCGGTTACGTAAGAAGCAACCTTGCCGCTTTCCAAAGCCGCCTTCAAATCAGCGGCATTTACGAGATCGGCACGAGCCAGGTTGATAATGCGAACACCGTCCTTCATTCCAGCCAATGTGCTTGCGTTGATCATCCCCTTGGTATCGGGAGTAGAAGGAACGTGGAGGGTTACGTAATCGGCAACCTTGAATACCTCGTCGTAGGATGCCGCCTTTACTACGTTATGATTGATATTCCAAGCGGCTTCCACGCTGAGGAATGGGTCACAGCCCACTACCTTCATGCCAAGACGAACCGCAATGTTTGCCACCAGACCGCCAATGGCACCCAGACCAATTACGCCAAGGGTCTTCCCCATCACTTCACAACCGGCAAATTTGGACTTACCTGCCTCAACAGCCTTAGCGACTCCCTCGGTTCCTTCCAGAGAAGCCGCCCACTTGATACCGCCAACCACGTCACGGGAAGCCAACATCAAAGCGCAGACAGCAAGCTCCTTTACACCGTTCGCATTGGCACCGGGGGTATTAAACACAACGATTCCTTCCTTGGAGCAACGGTCAACAGGAATGTTATTGACACCGGCACCGGCACGAGCGATGGCTTGAAGCTCAGGACCGAAGGTCATATCGTGCATAGCGGCGGAACGAACCATAATGGCATCGGGATTTTGCACGTCGGTTCCAACGTTGTATTCGGAACGGTCAAGCTTATCGGTACCAACGGAAGCAATCTTATTTAAGCAAAGTACGTTTTTCATAATATGTATATCCTTTCTTGATAATGGCACAGGGTAGGAATACTCCCACCCTGCACAATCTTATTGAAAATCGGTTATGCCTTGGGATTCTCTGCGGCAAATTTCTTCATGAAGGCAACCAGTGCCTCAACACCCTCATAGGGCATCGCGTTGTAGATGGAAGCTCTCATACCGCCAACAGAACGGTGCCCCTTCAGATTCTTCAAGCCTGCCTTTGCGGCCTCGGAAGCAAACTTCTTATCCAACTCCGCATCTCCTGTTACGAAAGTAACGTTCATCATGGAACGGCTATCCTTCTTAACGGGCGCAATGTAATAATTCTGGTTATCCAGATAGTCGTAAAGAAGTGCTGCCTTCTTTACATTCTTCTCTTTCATAGCATCCAGACCGCCAATGGAAAGAATCCACTCATAAACCAGCTTTGCCATATAGATGGTATAGCAAGGAGGCGTATTGTACATAGAGCCGTTCTCCGCCATAGTCTTCCATTCCAGCATGGTAGGCATCTTTTCCTCCGCATAATCCAGCAGATCCTCGCGGACAATTACGAGAGTCAAGCCTGCGGGAGCCATATTCTTCTGAGCTCCTGCGTAGATCACGCCAAACTTGCTTACGTCAACAGGTTCGGAAATAATGCAAGAGGACATATCGGCAACCAAAGGAATATCGCCTGTCTCAGGAATATAGCCGTACTTGGTACCATAAATGGTGTTATTAAAGCAAACGTGGACGTAAGCGGCATCGGGACGAACCATATCCTTGGTAACCTCGGGAATATGATCAAAATTGTCCTCCTTGGTGGTTGCGATGCACTTTACGTCATAGCCCAGCTTCTGCGCTTCCTTGAACGCCTTGCCGGAGAACTGTCCGGAAACCACATAGTCAGCCTTTCCGGTTCTGTTAATCAGATTCATGGGAACTGCCGCAAACTGTGTGGACGCGCCGCCCTGGAGGAACAATACTTTATAGTTATCTGGGATATTCATCAGCTTTCGAAGCATTGCTTCGGCATCGTGAATGATCGCTTCATAGTCCGAAGATCGATGGGACATCTCCATAACTGACATTCCTGATTCGCCGTAGCACACCAGCTCTTTCGCTGCCTTTTCAAGAACCTCCAGAGGAAGCATGGACGGACCCGCCGAAAAATTGTAAACTCTGTTCATAATAATGAACCTCCGTAAAATGAAACTTTACAGTCAAAATTGCGCTCAATTATTACTGTAATATAACTCATATTATATATTTTCTGAACAAAATAGTCAATAGAATTTGGAAGAAAAATCATTCTCTTCCGTTGTTTTCTACATTTTCACTCATATTCATTCAAGATCAATCGTGAATATTGGGCAAAATGTCATTTTTTTCACAATCCATTAATCCTTAACTAAAATCCAATCCTCCGCATAAGGCAGGGTGCGGATCCAATCACAGAGAACGTGCCACTCAGCAAGCTTGTGATTTTTTCTGGCATAGTAAATGTTGATCAGATTTTCATAGTTAAGACTTACCGTTCGCATTTGATTGTAGCTGGAGGGCAAAAGCTGAATCATGTTGTGCCAAGGCTGACGTTCCTCCTTGTTGTCACAAAATTTTACACGCTCCCTTTCCAAGTATTCGATTAAGCCGTCCAACATCCGAAGTCCCTCCACATCTAAGCGGTCACAGGAAAAATCGTCTCTGTCAAAGGATTTTGTGTGAATCTTGTGCATAGTGCTGCAAGAGTTGGCAACAGTACCTACCTTATACGTGTCAAACTCCTTCCACCAATAAAGAGGTGCGGTAATATCCACAGAAACCAGAATCTGTCGAATAAACTTGCGGTGATCGCTCCCTGAGCGGCACAGGCGTTTGCCGAAATCCCGGTCAACCTCGCCCAAAACGAACTCGCCCTTCTCGGTATAATAACTATCGCTTCTTTCCCAACTGTTCATGGGATTTCTGGCACCCCGAATGGCGTTATCAATATTCATAACAGAAGCACGTTCAATTTTAATCATATGGACTCCTTTCAAATTTCACAGTCCAGGACCGCACGGACCTCGACTGCTTTTTTTACGTAATCAGATACCTTCAGATGCTCGGGGTGAACGGCATATGTCCGCAGATCATCCATGGAGTTGAACTCGGTCAGAAGCATCAGATCCATAGATGCATCCGTTCCTGACAGATCAAAAGCGATCTCCATATGTTTGATTTGAGGAATAAGGGGAGGAAGCGAATACAAAAGTTCTCGAATATACTCCAAATTTTCCCGTTTGGTCTTCCCTTCCGCGCACTCTTTCAATTTCCACATTACTACGTGTCGGATCATATACGGTACCTCCTAAATATTCTTGTAATTATTTTAATAATAACACAAATTGATGAAAAAGTCAATTGACTTTTTTTAATTTATATGGTATGATATAAAGGATAAGGTCTATGACATACATAACCGGAGGTATATACAATGTTTCAAGATCAAAAGGTCTCTTTTTCAGGCGTCCAGCCCAGCGGTAATCTAACCATTGGTAACTATCTGGGAGCCATCCGGAATTTTTCAAAATATTCCGAAGAGTACAAATGTTTTTACTGTGTCGTGGACGAACACGCGATTACCGTTCGTCAGAACCCCGCCGAGCTTCGCCGTCGAACCTATGAAACTCTGGCGTTATATATGGCTTGCGGCTTGGATCCCGATCAAAATACGTTATATGTACAATCTCACGTTCACGAGCACGCGGAGCTCGCGTGGATCCTCAACTGCTTCACCATGTTCGGTGAGCTCTCTCGCATGACACAATTTAAGGATAAGAGCTCTAAGCACGCGGATAATATCAACGCGGGACTCTTCACCTACCCCGCATTGATGGCTGCCGATATTCTTCTATACCAAACTGACGTGGTTCCCGTGGGAATTGACCAGAAACAGCACGTTGAGCTTTGCCGCGATATTGCGGAGCGCTTCAATCAAATTTATCCCGGTACCTTCACGGTTCCGGAACCCATTATCTCCCGTTCTGGTATGAAGATCATGTCTCTGGCGGAGCCCACCAAGAAAATGTCAAAATCTGACGAGAATGTGAACGCTGTTGTCTATATTTTAGATGATCGGGATACTATTATCCGTAAATTCAAGCGTGCCGTTACCGACTCGGAAACCTGCGTTCGCTTTGCGGAGGGAAAGGACGGTATTAACAACCTGATAACGATCTATTCCTGTTTTACCGGAAAAACCTTCGAGGAAATCGAAAAAGAGTTTGAAGGACACGGCTATGGAGATTTCAAGCTCGCCGTAGGCGAGGTGTGCGCTGATGCCTTGGCACCGGTACAGACAAGATTTCATGAGTTGCTTAGCGACAAGGCTTCTCTGGAAGCGCAAATGAGAAAAGGAGCGGAGGAAGCTTCCTACTATGCCCGCAGAACCTTGGGAAAGGTTCAGAAAAAACTCGGCTTTGTCAAGCTATGATGTTGACAAGGGGCGATTTTTATTGTATAATTAAAGTACAAACTGTTAGGAGTTCAAAATACATTTGAAAGGTTAGACTATTCATGGAACAGGTAAAACTCAACCGGCTGAACCAAATTGCCGCCCAGATCCGTTTAGGAATCATAGAGGGTGTTCACGCCGCAAAATCGGGACATCCCGGCGGCTCTCTGTCCATTGCAGAGATCATTACGTATCTATATTTTGAAGAAATGAATGTAGATCCCAAGAATCCCCGGTGGGAGGATCGGGACCGCTTTGTTCTCTCCAAGGGACATACCGCACCCGCTCTGTATGCCGCGTTGGCGGAAAAGGGATTTTTCTCCCGCGATGAGCTCAAAAAGCTCCGTCAAGTAGACTCCTTCCTGCAAGGACATCCCGATATGAACGGAATTCCCGGTGTTGACATGTCTACCGGTTCCTTGGGATTGGGCTTCTCTGCCGCCTGCGGTATGGCGCTTGCTGCCAAGGTAAGCGAAAAGGATTACCGTGTTTATACCATCATCGGTGACGGTGAAAGCCAAGAAGGACAGATATGGGAAGCAGCGATGTTTGCTGCTCATTACAAGCTGGATAATCTGTGCGCCATTTTTGACTGGAATGGCTTACAGATCGACGGTCCTGTTGCCGAGATCATGAATCCCACTCCCTACGACAAGAAATTAGAGGCATTTGGCTTCCACGTGATCTCCATTGACGGTCATGATTTTGATCAGATTGCCGTCGCCTTCGAGGAAGCAAAAAGCATCAAAGGAAAACCCGTTGCCATCATTGCCAAGACAATTAAGGGTAAGGGTGTTTCCTTCATGGAAAACCAAGTTGGCTGGCACGGCTCAGCTCCCAACGACGAACAGTATGAGATTGCGGTAGCCGAAATCAAGGCTACCATGTAAGGAGGGTGACATGGCAGATAGAATCGCAACAAGAGACGCGTACGGCAATGCGCTTGCCGAATTCGGCGACATCTACGATTTCGTTGTTTTAGATGCCGATCTGGCGGCAGCAACCAAAACAGCAACCTTTAAGAAGAAATTTCCCCATCGATTTTTTGATTGCGGCATAGCCGAAGGAAACATGATGAGTGTTGCCGCGGGTATCGCCACTACCGGAAAAACGGTTTTTGCCTCCTCCTTCGCCATGTTCGCGGCGGGAAGAGCCTTTGAACAAGTAAGAAACTCTATCGGATACCCCCATCTAAATGTCAAGATCGGTGCTACACATGCTGGTATTACTGTAGGTGAAGATGGAGCTACCCATCAGTGTATCGAGGATTTGGCACTGATGCGCTCGATTCCAGGCATGACGATAATCAATCCCGCTGACGCGGTAGAGGCAAGAGCGGCGGTGCTGGCGGCAATTCAGCACAACGGCCCCGTGTATCTCCGCTTTGGAAGAATGGCTGTACCGGTAATCTTTGATCATGCTGATTATCACTTTGAACTTGGAAAAGGCGCTCAGCTGACCGAAGGCACCGACGTTACCATCGTAGCAACCGGTATTATGGTGGAGATGGCGTTGGAAGCCGCCAAGGTTCTGGCAAACGAAGGAATCAGCGCGCGTGTGATCAATATTCACACCATTAAACCCATTGACAAGGAAATCTTGATCACAGCCGCCAAGGAAACCGGTGCAATGGTTACCGCCGAAGAACATTCCATTTTGGGTGGACTTGGCTCCGTTGTTTCGGAGGTGGTTTGTGAGAACTGTCCCGTTCCCGTGCTTCGCGTTGGTGTCGAGGACAAATTCGGACACTCCGGAAAGGTTCCTCCTCTGCTGGAAATGTACGGTCTGACCGTATCCAATATCGTTTCCAAAGCAAAGTGTGCGTTGAAACTAAAAAAAGCGTAAATAGATTTATTTCGCAAGAAAACCGCTTGTTCATAACGAACAAGCGGTTTTCTATTATAAATCCTCTGGATATATATAGTCCATATAACCACAGAAAATCCCTTCCTCACGGTATAGCCGCGGTACCCGTGTCCCCACAGAGCATAGGATCTCATAACCAATGGTATCATTCTTCTCGGCAAGCTCTTCAGCTTCTTTGCCATCTGTTCCAAAAATAGTGACGACATCTCCTATCTCGCAAGGAATTTCCGTTACGTCCAGCATCAGTTGATCCATGCAGATCCGCCCTACAATGGGAGCAGACTGCCCATGGACCGACAAACATCCATTATTTTGTTGATTGATTCTCCAGAAACCGTCGGCATAACCAACGGGAACTGTAGCAATTCTCATTTCCCTGTCCGCGATAAAGGTTCTTCCATAGCTAACCGTATCCCCCGGGTGCAGAAGCTTACAGTGAGAAATCACGCTTTTCCAGCTCATAGCGGGCAATAGCTTGGGTAACCGACGCATCTGACCGGAGGGCATCAGACCGTATAGCACGATCCCCGCCCGAACCATATCCAGGTGGTATTTGGGATGATCGAAAATCACGGCACTATTGGCAAAATGCCGAATCGAGAATTTTACACCGGCATTCTCAAGATAAGATACACCCTCCATAAAGCATTGAAATTGCCGATCCGTATACTCGTCGCCGCTTTCTCCGCCATCCGCTACCGCACAATGAGTAAAGATCCCCTCGGGAATCAGAAAATCCTCTTGGCATACCGCCAAGGCATCCGCCCATTCTAAGGAATCTTCACCTCGGCTTAAAAAACCAATCCGTCCCATACCGGTATCAAGCTTAATATGAATTCTGATCCGTACTCCCGCCTTACGCGCTTCCCGCGCAAGCTTGAATCCGTAATCACGGGAATAGACACACTGAGAGATACGGTGCTTGGCGAGCAAGGGGGCACATTCCTCGGGCGTATATCCAAGGATCAGAATTGGCAGTGTGATCTGGTGATGACGAAGCTGTAAAGCCTCCTCCAGGTTGGAAACAGCGAACCAATCGGCTCCCAGCTTTTCATAGAGAGCCGCGAGCGCTACGGCACCGTGTCCGTAAGCATCCGCTTTGATCACACAGCAAATTTTAGTCTGCTCCGGCACAGCCTCCCGTACGGCGCGGTAATTATGCCGTATACGATTTAGATCCACCTCCGCCCACGTGCGTCGGCGAAGTCCTTGTACATCATTCATGTAATTTGTTTCTCCTCAAGAGTCTTCCTTTGTTTTCTCCCACGCCAAAGTAACAATCTGATCTACCAGAGCCTCAAAGGAAATACCCGCATAGCGGGCAGAATCCGGAAAGAGACTCATCTCGGTCATACCGGGCAACGTATTCACCTCAATGATCATAGGATCTCCTCGGGAATCCAGCATAAAATCGATACGGGCAAGTCCGCTGCATCCCAGTGCTATATAGGCACGCGTTCCCATGGCTTCTACTTTCTCACGGATCGACGCATCGATTCGCGCGGGAATGATGTGCCGACACATTCCCTGGGTATACTTGGCTTCATAGTCATAAAACTCATTTTCAGAGGTAATTTCCACAATAGGAAGGGTGCGCGGATGCCGATTCCCCAAAATAGGCAACGTCAGCTCAGTTCCCTCCATAAATTTCTCAGCAAGCAATACCGCATCATAGGCGAAGACCTCACGGATCGCATCCTCAAGTTCTTCTCTTTTCTTTACGATCCGAACACCGATGCTCGATCCTTGACAGGGTGCCTTCAATACCATGGGAATTCCAATTTTTTTCAACAGTGTGCAAGCGGCATCCTGTTCCGATTCCACCTCAGAACGATATAACGTTATGAACTTCGGCGTGGGAATTCCTCCATGAACCAGGATCTCCTTGGTATGGATCTTATTCATGCATGTGGCGCTGGCTTCTACGGAAGAACCAGTATAAGGGATTCCCGCAAGTTCTAACATTCCTTGAATACATCCGTCTTCCCCGCCCTTTCCGTGAAGTGCCAGAAAAACGAGCTCCGGAGAGAGAGCCAGGAGCTCCCCCAGATTGTCTCTCTTTAGGTCAAAAAGGGAGACTTCGGTATATCCTCCCCGCTTGAGAGCTTCATAAATTGCCGCTCCGCTCCTCAGGGAAATCTCCCGTTCGGAAGAAATTCCTCCATATACAACCGCCAGCCTAATATTCTTTCGCTCCATGTTCCATTTCCTCACAGTCTCATGTTCGCCCGATCAAGCGTCCTTATATTCTATGCAAGCAATCCTCAAATGAACAAGGAAAAATCGTCTTTCATCACGGCTGTGCGCAAAATGGTATACCACTCTTCGGTGGGATCACCTTGAAGGATTTGATTATTTTGCTTTAATCCTGTAATCAACAGCTCCGGATTCAGATATTCTCCTGTGGTCGCCTTTAAAACGGCTGAGAGCTTAACCGTATTCGACATAGAATCATAGGACACCTTGAGCGAATGGATCATAGGAATGATGTCTATCTCTTTTTCACCCGATTTTGTTTTCTTACTCAGCAGCAAGGGAGATTCGGTTAAGGTTCGACGGATCTCGCCCACTGACTCTTCCTTCAAGCCCTTTGAGCAGATCTCAATATCGTAAGATGCCCACGTAATCTCCGAAAAATCACTGGTAGGTAAATATGTGTCTAAAATATATAACTCATCGGTCAATTCGCGATTTAGCCGATCCATAATTTCCCGGCAATCCATTTGCCGATCAATCCGTATATCCAAGAACTCATAAACACTCTGTGCGCCGACGCTCAGCGGTGTAGAAAATACCAGTTTAGCATGAGGATTGAAGCCCTTGGTATACCAAACAGGCAAGCAGGCGCGAACGATCACTCGGTTAAAGGTTCTCCGCAAATCCAAATGGGATATGTACTGCAACTTTCCCACTTTACGAAACTTCAGACGAACGGTCATGGGACGTTCCAAAACAGGAAGATTAAGCAATCTCTTTTTTTCAATCAATTTTTCGCTTTGGGACAACATGTCTGCTCACCTCCCAGTTTATTTGCTCCGCAGCCGCTGCAATGCTCACGGCAGTTGGGCGTGGTATTGCCAGCATATGCGCGGTCACGCTCACGACGCAAAAAGTCTTTGCTTACGCCGCAATCAATAATATCCCACGGCAAAACCTCATCCAATCCGTACTGACGGTTGGCGTAAAAGGCGGGATCCACGCCGGTTCGCTCCATAACCGAGATCCAACGGTCATAGTCAAAGCACTCGTCCCATGCGTCAAACATAAACCCTTCCCGACATGCAAGCTCCAAGGCAGGAGCCAGGCGGCGGTCGCCTCTTGCTAACACCGCCTCAATGCGGCTGACTTTGGCATCGTGGTGGGTATATCGGATCTTTCGGTCTGTGATCTTGCTCCCCAAGAATTCCTGCTTCTCAGCCAAGGATTCCAGGGTATCCTGTGCCTCCCACTGAAAAGGCGTAAAGGGCTTGGGAATAAAACAGGAAACGCTGATGGTAACCTGCGGCTTCTTCGCCTTGTTTCTACTCGGGCAACGGTAATAGGCATCGATCACGTGAGACGCAAGCTCCGCGATACCCGCAATATCCTCATAGGTCTCTGTAGGGAGCCCCGACATAAAGTACAGCTTTACCGTATTCTTTCCCGCTTCAAACGCGACATTAACAGCTCGAAGCAGGTCTTCCTCCCGAACATTTTTATTGATTACGTCACGCAATCTCTGGGTACCCGCCTCCGGTGCAAAGGTTAGCGAGGAGGAACGGACCGTAGCAATTTTGTCCATTAGTTCCTTTGTGAAGCTGTCTACTCGCAAGGAAGGGAGAGACAGGCTGACCATATTTTCATCCGTCCATTCCAGCAGCTGATCGGTCAGCTCCTCCAGGTGAGTATAATCACTGATGGAAAGAGAGGTAAGAGAAATTTCATCGTATCCGGTAAATTCAAACAGACATTTTGCCTGCTCGTTCAGGACATCGGGGGATTTTTCACGCACAGGACGGTAGATGATACCTGCTTGGCAGAAACGGCATCCACGAATACATCCCCGAAATACCTCCAACATGACCCGGTCATGAACCGTTTCAATGTAAGGCATGACTACCTTATCCGGGAAATATGCCCGATCCATATCCTTGATGATCCGCTTAGTAATTTTGGTAGGAATATCGTCATAAATGGGCGTATATGCCCGGACAGTTCCGTCCTCATGATAGGTTACTTGGTAAAGCGAAGGAACGTAAATACCGGGAATCGTCCGCGCCGCCTCGTGGAGATATTCTGCCTTTGAGTATCTTCCCTCTTCTTTCATTTGGATGTAGAGTCGGCAAAGCTCGGGAAGCATTTCCTCTCCTTCACCAATATTAAAAAGATCAAAGAAATCCGCAACCGGCTCCGGGTTATAGGCACAGGGTCCGCCGCCGACAATCAGAGGAAATTCATCTCCCCGCTCTTCGCTTCGCAAAGGAATTCCCGCCAGATCCAGCATATTCAGCACGTTGGTATAGCTCATCTCATATTGGAGCGTGAAAGCAACTATGTGGAAATCGGTGAGAGGATCTCCGCTCTCGCAAGCGCATAGGGGAAGACCGTGTTCTCTCATCTTTTGTTGCATATCCATCCAGGGATCGTAAACGCGTTCACACCATACGTCCTTTTCCTCATTTAAAACTCCGTAAAGGATCCGAACACCAAGATTGGACATTCCGATCTCGTAGGTATCGGGAAAGCAGAAGGCGAATCGTAGCTTTACGTCTTCTTTATTTTTTATGATCTGACCGTATTCTCCGCCGGAATACCGCCCCGGCTTTGAAACGGTCTTTAAAATACTGCTGATATTCTTGTTCATGAAAAATGATTATCCTCGTTTCTTTTTTTGCTTTTTATCACGCGTTTTTTGTCTTTCCTCCGCCAACGCATCTACCGTAAAGGTCCGGTCTCCGGGAATATCACGGAATACGCACAACCACAGGGATCCATGAGTCAGTAAAATCCAGAAAAGCACCCAATATTGGGTTACCTCGCCCATATTTCCAAGTATGAGGGTTAGAATACTAAACAAAAATCCCAATATGGAAGTGACAAGACCGATTCTGCCGCATTTCTTTTGGATTCGCCGCAGCCGTTTACACCACACAACCGCTTCCGCCAGCTTTAAACGTGAGGAACAAGCCACAAGCTGTGGCATACTCTCTCGACTCCACCGTGCGGAACGATCGGAAGCTTCATTCAGCTCGGTGAGGCTTTTATGTACTATACTGATCGGTGCTTGTCCCAAGTGTCTGGCGGTTGCTACAAATTTTGCCTGAACCATAGGATCAAATGTCTCAACTACACATTGAACTTTTTCTGTATACAATCGCTCTACCAGCATCTCAAACACAGGTTCGATACGATACCGTACGTTCAGCTTTGCCGATTTTTTACCGTCTAAGGAAATACAGAGCGTACTTCTTCCCTTCTTTGTAGATTCTTCGTTAAAGAGTAGACCATATTGCCGCATGAAGAAGCTGTCACCGACCAATAAAACGTGCTTTCGGTCCACGATAGCCTCAATACCGTTTCGCTTCATTCTTCTGATACGAACAGTATCTTTACGGTATTCCTCCGGAAGCTCCGTAAACACATCAGACATGGGTCCTCCGATTTTCTGATATAGCCGATCTAAGCAACCAAGAAGATCTCCGATTTGATCTTGCTCGTAAGATATCATACCTATATCTTCGGTTTTTGCTTTGGAAAATAAGTGAAGGTCTTTAAATACAAGGTAATCTACCTCGCCGTATTCCTTTATTCCGTTCTCGTTACGGAGAAAGATTTCTCTTCTTTGCAGTTTCTTTACGGCAAGATTCACGGCAAACTGAGGAAGAAATAGGGCAGGAAGCGGAAGAATACAGAAAAGCAAGGTTATTCCGGCAATCAAAGACACCTCCAGCCTTTGTCCCACCAGTATTGCCACCGCCACCGCCACAAAGCTGAGCACAACGGAAGGAACCATGTATCGTGAGAAGAAACGATCTTCACGCACACAATGATCTTCCTCCTCGATCACCGGGCAAGAATCTACCGTACTCGGTGAAAATACTTTTTTTTCATAGGGCAACCCGCCACGATACATTGTCTTTGCAATGGGATCATGCTTTATGTCGCTACTTAACGTAAATCTTTTTTTGTCCAGATCCGGTCTCCATACACGAACGTATGCTGTCTGCCGCCTTACGTCCCAATAGGTGGTGATCTCCGCCATAAGCATAGAAAGCCCCGCAAAAAAATGGAACCTGGGCGGAATAGCCGTGATGGAACAAGCCACCAAAATCAGATCGTATATCAGTACAAACAAGGTCACGAGAGACGCAACTGAATACAAATGTACCCGCAAACGAACCAATTGCTTCAGACCGTTCCATAGCCTGGGACCAAGCCACAACGCTGTGATTAACACCAATTGCATACCGATCAAAACATAGGCAAGAGGATAGGAACGATATTCTATTTTTAGTGCCTTTAGTGCTCCGTCCGGAATCGCGTCGTATATAAGAAGCAAAACCGATGTCACAGCCAATCCGATGACACGAATGATTTCTCTTACCAGGCGTTGATTCCATCTGCTCGATAATGATTCCCAGCGAGCCATTTTTTCCTCGGAGTGAGAAGCAAATTGCGATTCGGATGAGTGCCTCTGTTCGTCCGTGGCAATCTCTTCCTCCTCCCATTCCTCTTCGCATCCCATTTGAAGCAACAAATCCATAACCGAAGGTCGAAGCTCTGCTTCCAGCGGCTCGCGCTCCGTTTCCTCTGCCTCAGAAGAAAACTCCACTTCGATGATATTCTCGATTTCGGCGTTGGGAGTGGCTTCAATCGTGAAATCCTCCGGAATTTCGTAATCCCGAAGCTCTTGAGACAGAACCTCTTCTTCCTGAGCTTTCTCAGCTTCCTTCTTTGAATCTGCCGTCCATTCTGTTTTCTCTTCCTCCGAGTCATCTTCCGGGTACTCGTTTTCAAACGCGCTCTCCCCCTCTTCCGATTCGGGTTCTTCCCCGTCACCGGTCTCCCATGGCGGAAGCTCGTCCTCCTCCTCAATCAAAATATCAGATGCCTCCGATTCGGGTTCAAACTCAGAGGAAATTTCCGAGAATTCTCTGTCGAATCCATCATGGAACGGCTCCGAGGCACTTTCTTCTGGGACGTATTGCTTCTTCAACTCGGCATGTACGTCTTCGTTGGAGAGCGAAACGGTTCTCGACAATACAGGCTCGTTTTCGAACGGACGCTGTTCATCGGAAACCTGTTCGTCACTGATCGACTCTTTGAGCAACTTTAGAATATCATCAATGCTCTGCTCGTGATTCATCTTGCCCTCCTGTTTCAAACCGTTTACGTTTAGTTTCTATGCTGACGCGAAATCTCCGCGAGAATTACGGATGCCGCGGTAGATACATTAAAGGAGTTCACTCTCCCGTACATAGGAATGGATACAATAAAATCAGCCTTTTCTTTAATGAGATGGGATACTCCCTCTCCCTCGCTCCCCATGACGAGCGCGCAAGGACATTTGAAATCGGTATCGTAATAATTGCTTCCGCCTGCCTCTGCGGCAAAGATCCAGATACCTTCTTTTTTCAGCTGATCGATGGTAGCTGCCAGGTTGGTCACCTTCGCCACTGCCAAGTGCTCAATGGCACCGCAAGATGCTTTGCTGACCGCAGGGGTCAAGCCGACCGCCCGTCTCTTAGGAATAATCAGTCCGTGGGCACCAACACCTTCGGCACAACGGATCAATGCCCCCAAATTGTGGGGATCGGTAATCCCATCCGCAATCACAAAAAAGGGACGTTCACCGCGGTCTGCAGCAATTTTGAGAATATCTTCTACCGAACAGTATTCCTTCTCCGCTGCCATGGCAATCATCCCCTGGTGATTAGCAAAACCGGACATTTTGTCAAGCTTGGCACGCTCTACTTCAATGACGGGAATATGCCGTGCAACGGCTTCTGCTACCAGGGCAACGATAGAGCCCTCTCGTTCACCCCGTTGAACAAAAATTTTATCAATATCCCGCCCGGATTTTAGCAATTCACGTACCGCATTCCGTCCAATCACGGCACCCTCACTCATTACCGCTTCATCCCGGCGGTCTCCCTCTCTCACCTTGTCTCCCCGTGAGCCTTTTGTTTTTTTATAATGATCCTTATTTTTCTGTTCCATAATACTCCTCAAAATCCATTTCTTGCTCATGCAGAACTAAGTATATATATTATATCATAAAATTGAATTTTTGTACATACCGAAATGAAAGCTTTTCATTCATTTCTCTTCTTTTTCCGGTCTGCTATTATGAATGTATTATACCAAATACGAGAGTGTGTGTCAATCTAAATTTATGATTCGGTACTGATTCAAATTTTTTTGTCATATAGTTAAGAAAGCCTGATTATAGAAACGGAGGAGCCATATGTGCCCTAAATCAAAGTCTGCCGATCTTCCCGCCTATCTTGTCTTTTGTTTCATTTTTACTCTTGTTATGCTCGGAGGGATCGCGCTGAGCTTATTCATTCACAGAGGCACCACTCCCGCTCAGAACAGTGAACCGTTTTCCCCGTCTGTGGTCGTGGTTTTAGATGCCGGTCACGGAGGTGAGGATTGCGGTGCCATCGGTAAAAACGGTATTTATGAAAAGGACCTGAATCTCTCCATCACCGAAAAGATCCGTGACGTCCTGAGAACTTGCGGCATAAATACCGTCATGACCAGATCGGAGGACATTTTACTCTACGATAAAAATTCCAATTATCACGGGCAAAAAAAGGTACAGGATCTGATGACCAGAAAAAACATCGCAGAGGCATACAACAACGCAATTTTTGTCAGTATTCACATGAATGCCTTTCCTCAAGAGAAATACAGCGGCTTACAGGTTTGGTATTCTACCAATTCGGAAGAATCACAACCGTTGGCAGCACTGATCCAGGAAGGAAGCCGCGTACGGCTGCTTCCCGAAAACAAACGAAGCGTAAAGGCTGCCGGAGAGAATATTTACCTGCTTCATCAACTCCAATGCCCGGCGGTATTGGTGGAATGTGGCTTTCTTTCTAATGCAGACGAGTGCGCAAGGCTTTCCAGCAAAGACTATCAAAAGCAAATGGCTCTCTCCATAGCCCTCTCCATTTTAGAATACTGCGCGGATGATACCGAAACTTCCCAAAATAAACTTGATTTTTCCGAAAATGTATTGTATAATAAAACGGTCCCCCCTAAAGTCAATGTTAAAATCGGAGGAAATCATGAAAGGCGTGAAAACAGTTTATATCTGTTCTTCCTGTGAATATGTAAGTCCCAAGTGGCTTGGAAAATGTCCCCGTTGCAATGCGTGGAATACCTTTGTAGAGGATGTGGTGGAAAAGGAACCTGTGCCTGTTGCCGCGGTGGCACAACGCACCTCTCTCGTGCGAAATGAGGATAATCACGCCTCTCTGTTTTCGGAAGTAAAGACACCGGACTACATCCGTTCTCAGACCGGTCTTGCGGAGCTGGATCGTGTACTGGGAGGAGGCATTGTCAACGGCTCGGTGGTTCTTTTATCCGGTGAACCCGGTATAGGAAAATCCACCCTTCTGTTGCAGATCTGTGATACGTTGGGCGCGAATAAAACGGTGCTTTACGTTTCGGGCGAGGAATCTCGCAATCAACTCAAGCTTCGCGCCGAACGTCTCCAAGTTAAGGGAGAACGGTTGTACGTCTTAACAGAAACCAATATAGAAAAGATCCTATCGGAGGCAAAAAGCATTCGTCCCAGCGTGATGATTGCCGATTCGGTTCAAACCATGTATTCCGACCATATTCCCTCCGCACCTGGCAGTATTTCCAACGTAAAGGAGGTTGCCATGTCCTTCATCGCGAAGGCAAAATCCGAAGGGCTTTCGGTTATTCTGGTGGGACATGTAAACAAAGAGGGCGGCATTGCCGGTCCCAAAGTGCTTGAGCATATGGTAGATGCCGTTCTGAATTTTGAAGGAGACAGACGTCAGTCCTACCGTATCATTCGCGCCAATAAAAACCGTTACGGCTCCACCAACGAGATCGGTGTGTTTGAAATGACTGACCGAGGCTTGCGTGAGGTGCCCAACCCATCAGAAATGCTCTTGGCAGACCGTCCCACCGATACCTCCGGTAACTGTGCCGTGTGCACCGTAGAGGGTACCCGTCCCCTTGTGGCTGAGATTCAGGCACTGGTCACTCCCACCGCGTTCCCCGCCCCGAGACGTACCGCTAACGGTATTGACTATAACCGGACGTATCTCATCCTCGCTGTCTTGGAAAAGCGGTTGGGGCTGAAATTTTCTACCCATGACGTCTATCTGAATGTGATCGGCGGTATGCATATTGACGAGCCTGCCTCGGATTTGGGAATTGCTTTGGCGCTGATCTCGTCTCTCACCAACCGTATCATCCCAGATGACTTGATCGCCATTGGAGAATTGGGATTGTCAGGAGAATGTCGAGGCGTTGCCAACGTAGAACAACGGGTTCGCGAGGCGGCAAGACTGGGCTTTACCAAGGCAGTTATTCCTACCCATAATTTACCGCACTGTACGGAAATTCCCGGAATACGCTTACTGCCCGCCAAAAACGTCTACGACATTTTAAAATTCTTGAAGCAGCCAAAAGAAACCGCAATGGAATAACAAATGACCGTATGATACACGTAGCATACGGTCATTTGTTAGCAACTCAGGGCATTCTCGCATTCGTCCAAATATAGCCGAATTGCCACCTCTCCCTCGGCGGTACTTCCAAGAGGCACGTAGTCGTGCGAGGCGATCAATCTCGATGGCATCATCTGACGAATTCTGTTCAAAGATTTTCTGTACAGTTCCGGATATTTTACGCCGTTGATGTATTTTCCCACTCCTCGAAGCTGTAAGCAGTCCCCGGTCAGCAAGCTCCGGGTGTTCAAATCCAAATAGCCAACAGAGTACAGCGTATGTCCGGGCAAATGAACGACCCGCAAACGATCAAATAAAACTTCACCGTCCGAAATACTGCGGAAGGAGGCTACAGGCATGGGTTCGAACGCGCACACGGGTAGATTGGGATAAAGCTGGGTCAGGCGCGAGGAGCCGCCCGCATGATCTAAATGAGAATGAGTCAACACCAAACCGCATAATCGTTCTTCCATCCCCTGTTGCTTCAAAAACGGTAAAATATACTCGTCCACATCTGTATCGTATGAGGCGCAATCCACCATAACCACTCCCTGATCTGTCTCTACAAAAAATACAGTGGTATAGACTGCCTCAAACGGAATTTTCAAAGAGAAGATTCCCGGTAAGATCTCGGTCATATCAGAACAACCTTTCCTATGTTTTATTAAATAGCACCCAAAGCAGAATAGCATGCATCCGTCAAATCGATCCAACCACTGACCCTGGACGGATCGTGACGGAAGGACCCTTGACATAACAATAAATGATAATATTATTTTACCATCTTGACAGGCGAAAAACAATATGCTATACTACATAAAAGTGTATACGATTCTCTAATTATTTTTTGAATAAAGGATTTATTTGAAATGCAACCGATACTTTTCTACAATTCATTCTCCTTTCGCCACCCGAGCTTTGGGAGTAACCGCTTCACCGATAATAGCCGGGGGATTCGAACACATTTCATCGCAAAAATGTGTAGGGGAACAGGACGGATCGTCTCCTTGTCCGGTGAAGAAATATTTCTCAATCCCGGAGACGTATTTTATCTCCCTCTCGGCTTACGATACCGATCCTATTGGTGTATAGACAGTGACGGGCGTGTAGAATGGGATTCCTACGCTTTTACGGAAATCCCCGCAGCGAACGATCCAAAATATACGATGCAAATTCTGAAGCCTGATGGAGAAGCTGTAAGATATTTGGATCAATTAAGTCTTGACCAGACAGTATCCCCTACCTCCATCGGATTGCTGTATCTCTTCTTGGGCAGAGTAATGACAAAAATGACAGAAGATCACCTCGATCCAAAGGAATCTCTTCTGGCAAAAGCAAAGCGATTTATCGTAAGCCATCCCCAATTCACTGTTCCTGAGCTCGCTCGTCATTGTGGTGTCAGTGAATCGGGAATCTACTCGCTCTTTCATTCTTACGCAGGAATGACTCCAATTGAAATGAAAAATCAAATCAAGGTAGAAAAAGCCATTCAGTTACTCAGCTCCACTGACATGAGCATAGAAGAGATCAGTACTCAGCTCCAATTTAGCTCCTCCGCATACTTTCGCAAGATCGTTAAAGCCCAAACCGGGAAAACACCGACCAAAATTCGAAAAGAGCATTATCTTACAGACAGTTTCTAAAAAATAGGAAATAAAAAAGGCAGTTCAGCTTGAACTGCCTTTTTTATTTCCTTCGCATTAGTCAGCGTAAACGCTAACCTGCTTCTTTGCTTTTGTCTTCTGCTCGAACTTAACCGTACCGTCGATCAGCGCAAACAGAGTGTCATCCTTACCGATACCAACATTGTTACCGGGATGGATGGAGGTACCTCTCTGTCTTACGATGATGTTACCGGCAAGAACAGCCTGTCCGTCAGCTTTCTTTACGCCAAGGCGCTTGGACTCACTATCACGTCCGTTCTTAGTAGAACCTACACCTTTTTTATGAGCAAAGAACTGTAAACTGAGCTTCAACATAACTCGTTCCTCCTAATCAATGTAATTTGTTGTGTACAATCTCGAAAATTGCGTTTCAGAAGCGATCAGACGTAATCCATATCCTTCACGTCTACATCAAGGAAATCGTAATACTCCTCAAGCAACTCGTTCAACTGGTAGTAATAGGACATGAAGAGTCCCGAAATCGCATAGCGTTTTCTTTCATCCTCTTCAAACTCGGGAAGTGCCGCCTTGGCACGCACCATGATATGTGTAGCACCCTCGTCAATGGTATATTCCACATCCGAAGCGTACGCCACCTCAACCGTATTGATGATCAACATGGTCATGGCAGAAAGTGCCGCGCAAAGAACATCGTCTCCCGCATCTCCGTAACCGGTATGCCCCTGTTCCTCGAAGCCGTAATAAATTCCGTTACTTCTGAAAAAAACGACTTTGGTCATTTCCCATTAACCCTGAATGGACAGGATCTGTACCTTGGTATAAGGCTGTCTGTGACCGATCTTTTTCTTCTCGTTTTTCTTAGCCTTGTACTTCATTACATAAATTTTCTTGCCCTTGCCGTTGGCAACGACCTTTGCGGTAACTGCCGCACCTTCAACCGTAGGAGCGCCTACCTTGAACTCACTTCCTACCGATACTGCCTTGACACGGTCAAACGTAACCGTATCTCCCTCGTTAACGTCGAGCTTCTCGATAAAAACGATATCTCCCTCGTTAACCTTGTACTGCTTTCCGCCTGTTTCAATAATTGCGTACACGAAAAGCACCTCTCTTTCTTTATAGACTCGCTAAATCAGGCGGCGACAGACGCACTTAAAAAGCCCGATGCTAAGCGGCATTGTATATTATACCATAACGTGGAATCCGTTGTCAATAGATTTTCAAAATTTTTTTGCACCTTTTCGAACAAAACTGCTTTTAAAATCTCAAAAAAATCCATATCCTCTTTCTTTATTAATAGAATCGTCACATTTATGTTGTATAATAAAGAAGTTATTATGTTTACGTTGAATTCTAAGGAGGAATCATGATTCCAAAGAAGGTTACGGTCACAGACGGAGTGACTTTATCCTACATTCGAACCAATAAATTTAAAACCGGAATCCTTACCTTCACCGTTCCCTTTTCCTTGAATCGTGAGAATTTGGTTTACAATACCCTGCTCCCTGGGGTTCTGCGTCGGGGAACCCGTCGCTATCCTTCCATGGCGGCACTGAACCGACGGTTGGATGAGCTATACGCTACCTGTGTAGAGCTCCGTAGCCAACGGATCGGTAAAAATCTCACGCTGTCACTGACTGCCGAGTTGCTGGATGACTCGTACGCTCCGCCGGGAGCCAAGATTCTGGAGGGAGTCGTTGAGCTGGTCGCTGAAATATTACTTCACCCCGATCTGGAGGGCGGCTTCTTCCGAGTAAAGCCGCTGGAACAGGAGATCCGCTTTGCCGTAGATTCCATTCGTGGTGAGATCAACAATACCCGCGCATATGCCGCGATCCGTTGCGCGGAGCTGATGCATCGGGATGACCCCGATTATCCTACTCTTACTGAGCTGGAAGCACAGATTCAAAAGGTTGACGCCCCCTCGCTGACCCGCTATTATCAGAACACCGTCCTTCCATCCCATCTGCAGGTATTTTATGTGGGAAGCGCCTCCATTGAACAGGTATCACTGCTTCTGAATACTTATTTTTCCTCTTGGCAGTGTAAAAAGGTCTATATGCCTGTCCTGCCTATGGCAGAAAAGAGCACCGGATTCCTCCGTGTCAACGAGCCTATGCCCGTGTCCCAAGGTAAGCTTGCCATGGGATTTCGTACCGGAGTCTGTGTCTCTCCCAATAACGATCGATCCCACGTCATGCTTGTGCTGAACGAAATCTTCGGTGCTTCCCCTGTTTCCAAGCTCTTCATGAACGTACGGGAACGGATGAGTCTCTGTTACTATTGCTCCTCGGCATACAATCGATACAACGGAATTTTGACGGTATCCTGCGGAATTGATTCAAAAAATGAAGCCGTTGCCCGTCAGGCAATTTTAGACCAGCTACATGATATTCAAAAGGGACAGATCAGCGACGCGGAGTTCTGCGCCGCACTGGTGTCCCTGGAAAATTCTTACCGAGCGATTGATGACAACCCCATTGAATTACAAACCTTCTACGGAAACCGGGAATTTTTCGGCTTGTCTGGCTCCATTGATGAATGTCGCGACAAGCTAAGAAGCGTAACAAAGGAGCAGATCGTGTCCCTGGCAGGGCAGATCGAGCTAGACACGGTATTCTTTATCGAGGGCACGAAAGTTTGCGCGGAACAGGAGGCAGATGATGAATAATTCCTTACCCTGTACTCGTATCCGGAGTACCCGTCTAAAAGAAGAATACCGCCTCTATCACCACCCCAGCGGACTGGATATTTACGTTTTTCCAAAAGAAATGACGAACACATATGCCCTCTTCGGTACAAAATATGGTTCAATACACAATACCTTTTTCTCGGCGACAACGGGAGAAATGGTAACGGTTCCCGATGGAATTGCCCATTTTTTGGAGCATAAGCTATTCACCTGCGAGGATGGCAGTGATGCGTTTGAGCGCTTTTCTGACTACGGTGCCGATGCCAACGCGTACACGTCCTTTAACAAGACCTGTTACCTGTTCAGCTGTACCGACCGATTTGAGGATTCTCTTAAGGAGCTGTTGGAGTTCGTGACACATCCCTATTTCACACCGGAATCGGTTGAGTCTGAGGTGGGTATTATTTCAGAGGAGATTCGGATGTACGATGATAACCCCTCTGACCGATGCTTTTACGGTATGCTGGAGGCTATGTATCAATTCCACAGCATCCGCCGCAATATTTGCGGCTCGGTTGAGTCTATTTCTCAGATCACCGCTGATCTTTTGTATCAGTGCTACCACACCTTTTACAGGCTCTCCAATATGGCGCTTGTAGTCTGCGGAAACGTATCAGACGAGACGGTGCTCCGCATTGCCGATCAAGTTCTTCCCTCCTCGCATGCAGAAGCCGAGGCACCCATACAATGCTTCAACGAAAACGAGCAAGAACGCCGACAGGCTTTTCAGCCCTATGTAGAATATTCAATGCAGGTATCTAAGCCCATCTTCAACATTGGCTTCAAGGATACGGAAATTCCCGCCGAGGGTGCCCAGCGTCAGAGAAAGGACGCCGCCATGTCCATCCTAAACGAAATGCTCTTTTCCCGAGCCGGAGAGTTATATAATTTTCTAATTGAAACGGATCTGATCTCCCCCGCTCTGTCCTATGGCTACAGTATTTCGGAAACCACCGCATACAATTCCGTTGCGGGAGAATCGGACGACCCACAAGCGGTTTTGAAAGAGATTCAAAATTATCTGCAAAAGGTACGAAAATCCGGGCTCTCTCAAGAAGCGTTCGAGTTGGGAAAAAGGGTCATGTACGCTGAATTTGTTAAGTCCTTTGACTCCACCGAATCCATCGCAAACAATCTATTTGCCTTTGTGTGCGAGGACAGTGAACTGCTTTCTTACTTGGATACACTGGAACAGGTAACTTTTGATGAGGTATGTGAACTGTTTCAGAGCGCGTTTTTACCGGAGACGACAGCCATGTGTGTTGTCCTTCCTCTTGAAAATACCGCTAAATAAAAATCAAACAGGAGTAAAAAATTATGGTTACCATGTCTTTTCCCGGTCTGGGTATTGATGAATTTTCGGTAAACCCCGTCGCCTTCGGTATCGGCAATATCGAGGTTCGCTGGTACGGATTGATTATTGTACTCGGCATCATTCTCGCCTTCTGCTACTGTGCCTATCGCGCCAAGCAAGAGGGGATCTCCTTTGACGATGTTTTGGATTTTGCAATCTTTACCGTTTTATTCAGTGTGATTGGCGCTCGGGTATACTACGTCCTTATGTCTCTGGATGAATATGACAGCTTCATGGAAATGATCGCTATATGGAACGGTGGATTGGCGATCTACGGTGCCATTATCGCGGGGGCTATTACCATTTTTTGCGTTTGCCGCTACAAGAAGATCAAGCCCCTGAAAATGCTGGACGCGGTAGCACCGGGAGTCATGATTGGACAGATTTTAGGAAGATGGGGCAATTTCTTTAATGGCGAAGCCTACGGATCTGAGGTATTGGAGGATAGCTTCTTCTATTTTATTCGTATGGGACTTTTACCCAATATTGAAAGCGCTACCCGTATGCATTATTTCCACCCAACCTTTCTTTATGAATCGCTTTGGAATCTGGTAGGCTTTTTGATCATTCATTTTCTATACAAAAAGAAAAAATTCGACGGTCAGATCGTCTTAATGTATCTTACCTGGTACGGCTTCGGCAGAATGTTGATTGAGGGACTTCGCACCGACAGTCTCTATATAGGTGTATTCCGCGTTTCTCAGGTGGTAGGATTCCTGTGCTTTGTCATCGGAACAATCCTTTTGATCGTCAACCTGATGAAGGCACACCGTGCAAAACTGACGGCAAGCGAGTATCTGCCTTCCTACGCAAAAATCTCAAATTACACCGACTCTCCCGCAAGTGAGATCGAAACATCCGACACCGCAGCGGATACTGAGCAAGCAGATTCCGAGTCTCCGTCAGAGGATGAAGACATAGAAACGCAAGCAGAGGCACCAACAGAGGAAGATGCCAAGAGTATGGAAGAAAGATTCCGTCATTTGTTCGAAGACACTCCCGACGAAAACAAAGATCATAAAGAGGATTGAATCATGGCAAATATCATTAACGGAAAAGCAATCTCTGCCGCCATTCGAGCAGAGCTGAAGCAAGAAACCGAGGAATTCGTTCAACAGCACGGGTTCCGTCCCGGTCTCGCCGTCATTATTGTAGGAGAGGATCCCGCGTCTCAAGTATATGTTAGAAATAAACATCGCGCCTGTGAGGAGGTCGGCTTTTACTCCGAGGTATGGGAACTTCCCGCCACTACGACCCAGGATGAGCTGAACGCCCTGGTGGATCGGTTAAACGGAGATCCTGCCATCCACGGAATTCTCTGTCAGCTCCCCCTTCCTTCTCACCTGGATGAAAATGAGATCATTTTGCGAATCGATCCCAAGAAGGACGTGGATGCCTTCCACCCCTTCAACGTGGGAAAGATCATGATCGGGGACTATTCCTTCCTTCCCTGCACTCCGGCAGGCGTTATGGCACTTTTGGAACGAAGCGACATTGAGATCGCCGGTAAGGAATGTGTGGTGGTAGGACGCTCCAATATCGTAGGAAAACCTCAGGCGATGCTTCTGTTACACGCCCACGGTACCGTCACCGTCTGCCACAGCAGAACCAAGAACCTGGCAGAGATCTGCCGAAGAGCGGATATTCTTATTGCCGCCATTGGAAAAGCGGATTTCTTCAAGGGTGATATGATCAAGGAGGGGGCGGTAGTCATTGACGTAGGTATGAACAGGAGAGCCGACGGAAGCCTCACAGGAGACGTAGATTTTGCCTCGGTAGAACCCAAAGCATCCTACGTTACCCCCGTTCCGGGAGGCGTTGGTCCCATGACCATTACCATGCTCATGAAAAATACCCTCACCGCGGCAAAGCAAAGCGTGATGTAAACATAAAAAGCACCCCTTGTGGGCACCTTAGACTCCCCCCGAAAAATAGACAGTGACAAAAAGAACCTCTTGTTGTAGAATATATCTACAGCAGGAGGTTTTGTCATGGCAAGGAAATACACGAAAATAGAAATACTCGCAGAAGAGGTATTCAGAAGATTCGACTCCTTTATTGGATATTGATTCAGACTGTAAACCGCAGAGTTTTGCTTTCCCCTGCATCGAGTATTAATTGACACCTTTCCACACCGCAGAGCAAAAGATTTGTATGAACCTCTCGGCGCGCCTTGACCGTTACGGTCACCACTCCATCGTTCGTCCAGCAGATGTCTACTGTTCCCTCCGGAAACACCAATCCATGAGCCGAACCGCTTTCCAAACGCTTCGGGAGAGCAGGCAGGATTGCCAAGGCGTCCTTTTGCCAACAGAACAGCATTTCCTGGATGGCGTTGACCGCTCCAAAATTAGCGTCCAGCTGCTCGGCACATTCGCCGTTCCAGGTCATGGTGATACCCATGTTGCGCCAATCATTATGAGTGGTCAGGAGGGAGGACATGACCACACCCTTGACCATGATATCCAAACACTTCAAAGCCTGTTCTGCCTCTCCCATACGGGCATAGATATTTGCCATGTGGGTCAGCGACCAGCCTGACTGGCTACCCAGCTTGCGGAGCAGGACCGCCTGCTTGAAGGCTCCAAACAGCTCGGGGGCATTGTAAGCCGTCACCTCGTTCCCGGGGAAAACGGGATAGATGTGGGATAGATGGCGATGGTGATAATTTTCCCCAATATCGGGGTGCATCCACTCCTTGACCGCACCATCCTCGTTGATCTGGTAGGCGGGGATCTTTTCCAACAGGTTGCGAAAGCTTTCGGCATCTTCCTGGTAGAGTCCCGTGATTTCCATACCTGTAAGCAGATTGGTCAAAAGCTCCTTCATAATGGCAAAGTCCATGGTGGAATTCTGTACGATGGCACCGCAAGCTTCCGTGGTAGCATTGCGCAGGGTTGCCGGAGAGTTTTCGGGAGACAGGGAGGGATAGATGCGGAGAATGCCGTTCTCCTCGGTAACGTAATCACGGTAGAACAGGGCGGTCTCATACATGAAGGGCAATATTTCCTCACGCATCAAAACCTCGTCCCCTGTATATAGGTAATACTCCCAAAAGTGGCGGCAAAGCCAACCCGCACAGCTGATCCAGTTGATGATGATGTAGACGGGTACGCAGGCTCCTGCGGCGTTGGGTGTCGTATAAGCCGAGATCCAGATCCCTCGCATACCGAAGATTCGGCGAGCGCACTCTCTGAAATACTCCAGCTTAGTCGTGTAGTACCGAAGCAGGGGCAGAACCGCGTAGGATAGTCCTCCTGCCATGGTATGCCAATAGGTCATCTCCACATTTTCGTTAGCCACGTACTGGCACCATGGCATATGGTGGGTACCGTGCCACAGACCGTATAACGGTACTGGATTACCGTTCTCGCGGCGGCGGATATGAACAGGTAACGCCCGAACCGCCATAGACGTTCCAACAAGGCACTGGATGCCTCGCCGTCGTAGGCATCATCAAGCATCTGCTCGTTGGTGGCATCGTGAGACTCATCTGAGGCTAACTCGATGGAGACGGCATCATACAGAGAGGTATGCAACACGGTATGCGCGGTAAACAACTCGGCATAGGTCTTATCTACGATTCCATCCAAAGAGCACTCCGATCCGTGGGAAGCACAACGGATGTAGACAACGTAGTCACGCCCCGTCACGCTCAGGGTATTCTCCGAAACGGCGGCGGTAAAATCTCCCGCAAACCGAATACTCACCTCGGTGTACCCGTCCTTTGAACGGCAATGGATGCCGTCCTCGGTAACGGTACAGAAGTCCCGTTGATTGTATAGCTCAAAGCGGTATGCCGTGGTAAAGTATCGGTCCGCGGTCATACGCATGACCGTCACATCACAATCACGGGAGACAAAAGCGGTGCGACGGTAGTGACAGTCATCCACGTCAAACTCCACAAAAGCCTCTCCCGTTCGCATATTCACCCCCCGACGGTAGCTCTTGAATAGGTCGGATGGGGTAAAATCGGTGTGTAACCAGCCCAGAGGATGAGGGGAATCGCATTTTGTTTCGTACCCCTTTTCCCTCAGTGCTCGTTTCAGATTATCTTGGTTTGCTGCTTGGTAATCCCCTCGGTCAATGGATGCCCTCATGGCTTGAAACGTCTCTGTAATGTCGGGGATGGGACGATTGCTCCCTCCTTCCCAAAGGTCGTGCCGATTGAAGCAGATCTTTTCCTCGGCAATACTTCCGGGGATCAATACGCCAGTCAGACCGTTGCCCAGAGGTAATGCCTCACGCCACATTTCCCTGTGCCAGGAGGCGGGCTTTTTTAAGGTGTAGATATGTCTGCTCACGATTTGTCTCCTTTGCAACTATATTTAAAATCAACAGGAAGATTACATTCCCACTTTCTTGTACATAGCCCCGTAGGTTGCACAAGCTCGGTAATCCTGCCCCTCTTTATCCATTCCAAAAGCGTTCCATGCCGCAGGTCGGAAGATCTGTTCGTCGGGAATATTATGCATGCAAACGGGAATCCGAAGCATAGAAAGCAAAGTAATCAAATCGGCTCCGATGTGACCGTAGCTGATAGCTCCGTGATTCGCACCCCAATTGTTCATCACTTCATACGCCGTTTTGAAAGCACTTCCCTCTTTTCCGTCGCAACGGGGAGCAAACCAGGTACAGGGCCAGGTATAATCCGTTCTTTTCCAAAGCACGTCAGTTACGCGATCCGGTAAATTGACCGTCCAGCCTTCCGCAATCTGCGCCACGGGACCTAAGCCTTTAACCAGATTGATACGTAACATTGTACAGGGCATCTCCGCTTGGGTAACGAAATGAGAGGAATATCCACCGCCGCGAAAATATCCATTGTCAGCGGCACACCAATCACTGGCACTTAGGATCGCTTGAACATCCTCCCCGGTCATTTCATACCACGCCTTCACAGTGGCATTTCCCGTACTGTCGGTTGCACGTCCATTGTAGTCCAAAGCGGCGGCACCCGAGTTGATCAAATGAATGAAGCCATCCGATGCCTTTGCTTTTCCCTCTATTTCGTAACCGGTAGTACGTTTGACGGCATCAGATGACCAATAGGTACGCACGTCAGCAAAGAGCTGAGCTCGGTTGGTCAACAATTTCATCATCAGCATGGAAACACCGTTCAGCGTATCGTTTTCAGTCGCCAGCACGTACGGTTCTCTGATACCGTTCCAGTCAAAGGAGGTATTGAGTATAGACTCCGTAAAGTCCGCATTAGGGTAATGGTCGGTCCACTGACGCTGTCCCTGGAAACCGGCAACGATGGCGTTGTGTCCTACCTTCTCTTCCTCGCAGCCCTCGGGCAAATTTTCGTTTCCGCACATCAGATCCTTCACAACGATAGCGCACTTGACCGTAAATTCCCAATCCTTTTTCTTTTGCTCATCAGACTTCCGGATCCAATCGGGATTTTTCTCAAATCCCTCCGGGCAGTTTGCCTTTGTCCAGGCAAGGGCACACTCGAACTCCTCTTTGTCATAAATACCCTCATTCATGCGGCGAAGGACTTCTACCTCATCTACCGATTCCACGCGCATGCCAAGGTAATCCTCAAAGAAATTCGGATCGATTTGAGACCCCGCAATCCCCATGCAAAGAGATCCGATCTGAAGATAGGATTTTCCTCTCATGGTTGCGGCGGCAACGGCAGCTCTTCCAAAGCGAAGCAATTTCTCCTGAACATCCGCGGGGATCTCGGTATCGTCCAGATCTTGTACGTCGTGACCGTAGATACCGAAAGCGGGCAGTCCCTTCTGGGCGTGAGCGGCAAGAACAGCTGCCAAATAAACGGCACCGGGACGTTCGGTTCCGTTAAAGCCCCAAATGCCCTTAATCGTATCAGGAGACATGTCCATAGTCTCTGAACCGTAGCACCAGCACGGGGTCACAGACAGCGTGATCGCCACCCCCTCCCGCCTAAACTTTTCAGCACAGCTTGCCGCTTCGGCAACTCGTCCAATCGTGGTGTCCGCGATCACTACGCGGACAGGAGTACCGTCCGAATAACGCAGATTCGTTCGGAACAACTCTGCCGCCTGTTGTGCCATTCCCATGGTTTGCTCTTCCAAGGATTCACGAACCTTCAAAGGACCTCTTCTTCCGTCGATTGTAGGACGAATTCCAATGGCGGGATATTCACCAACATATCGGTTGCTCATAAATTTCTCCTCCTTCTAACAGTAAAGTTATAAAAAGCTTGACTTTTGCTCTATTTTATCATATAATACAAAAAAAGCCATTGAATTTCATTATCAAAATATGGAGAAATATATCAATGAAGCTGTGTATAAACGAAGAATTAACCTATGCGGAAAAGAGAATTCGCATGGAACTCATTGAAATCAGTTATGGATTTTTAGACCCTTCATGGAAAATCGAAAATCTGCGTGCCGCCTTCACAAGAGTCTACGTCCCATTGGAGGGCGAAGGGATTCTATATTTCGGTGACCGAACGGTTCACCTGCGTCCCGGCAAGATCTACGTCGTTCCCTCTCAATTGAATTTCTCCTGCTCCTGTCCCGAATACTTAAACAAGATCTACGTTCATCTCACCCTGACCCGTCCCGACGGTGAGGATGTTTTCGCCGGACTCGATACCTGCCTGATTCTGGAGAATTGTGAAGCACGTGCCGCGGAAATGGAAGCACTCTACAACGGAAACGATCTTCGATCCGCGCTTCGTTTAAAATTATTGCTTTACGGAATCTTAGATGATGCCCTTGCGCAAACTCCGTGTCAAAATCTTCCTATTCGATCTTATTCCGAATATACGAAGGACGCACTCGCCTACATTGATTCCCATTTAAGTGCAGGGCTAACCATTGGCGAAATTTCCTCAGCACTTTTTATTTCAAAGCTGGTGCTTCAAAAGAACTTCAAGGCAGATATTCATAAATCCATAGGCGCATATATCGACGACTGCCTGATGAAATCCGCTGAACAGGAGCTATTAAACCGCAACCTGTCCATTAAGGAGATCAGCGACCGCCTTGGATTCTGTGACCAGTTCTATTTTTCAAGACGGTTTTCAGAATTTCACGGAATTAGTCCCAAGAAATTTAGACAAATGCATGGAGTATAAAAGATGAGAAAGAAGCCTGCGGCACATTTTTGCCGCAGGCTTCTTTAAACAGAGATTTTAGGATTTCGGTATAACGTAACTGCCCTCGTCCGTAATCTTCTGTACGTGAGGACAGCTCAAAGGCTGACGGTAGGTAGGTGCCAAAAAGCGAACAGCATTCTTAATCACAGTCTGAACCTCAGGAACTTTATAGGTAGGATAAGACTCATGACCGGGTTGGAAATAGAAAATCTTACCGTTTCCGCGTTCAAACAGACATCCGGAGCGGAATACTTCGCCGCTCGAATAATTTGCGATCAACAGAACCTTATCCGGATTGGGGATCGTAAAGGGCTCACCATACGTCTCCTCCGCCTCCAAGCGGAAGAAACGGTCAATTCCGCGGGTAATAGGATGAGCAGGATCCACCACCCACAGAATTTCGGAATCGTCCGACTCTCTCCAGGTCAAATGGCAAGGCGTTCCCATTAACAAACAAAAAGGCTTAGAATGATGGGCTGAGTGAAGGAAAATGATTCCCATCCCTTCCAAAACAGCGTCACGAACCATTTGAGCAATCTCATCTGGAACCAAATGATGTTGCATGTGTCCCCACCAGATCATTACGTCAGTCTCATCCAATAGCTCCTTGCTAATACCGCAATTTTCCTCATCCAAGGTAGCGGTCTTTACGATAATATCCTTTTCCTCACCCAGAAAATCAGCAATAGCACGATGGATTCCGTTGGGATATACCGCGGCTACCTTCTCAGACTTTTTTTCATGCATGAACTCGTTCCAAACCAGCACTCGAATCATATCATTCTATTCCTCCTTCAAGGTCTAAAAAATATCACCACAATTATATCAAAATTCCGAAATTTGTCAATCTTTTTTTCGAAATTCATCAATAAATTCATCAGTGAAACTCAAAGAGATTGCTTGCGAACGCTTTTTCGTATTCTTCTCAGATCGAGAAGCATCCGAATAGAATCGCGAAAGATATGCACCTTGGAATCCCTGTGATTCACCACCTGAACGGGAAATTCCAAAATTCGATATCCCAAGCACTCCGCCCAAAGGATCGCTTCAAAATCAAAAGCAAATCCATTTACCTGACAGCGACTAAAAATATTTCGTGCCGCGTCCCGAGAAAAGCCCTTGCAACCGCATTGAGAATCTGACAAACGAAAGCCGCCCACGACACAGAGCACACGAATGTACACCTTGGACATCAGCTTGCGGATGACACTATAGCCGGAATATCCGTCTTGATGCAACGTTCGGGAACCGGTAACCATCTGTACGGGCTTCGATTCATTCTCCCGTTGATAAAAGGTGTAGATCTGACCGATCACGTCGGTTCCATACGCTAAATCTGCATCCGTAAACAGAACAAAATCTCCTCGTGCCTCCAGCATTGCCGTACGAATCGCGCACCCCTTTCCCTGATTTTTGGGGTAACCCGTGACATAAACACAAGGCAGTGCCAATTCCCGTACCGCATCACCGCATCCGTCGGTAGATCCGTCATCCGAAAATAAGATCTCATAGGAATCGAAATGCTCCGACATATATTGGGATAACCGAAGAGCCGTATCCGCAATGATCCCTCTTTCGTTATACATAGGAATAATCAATGAGATCTGCATCCGTCATCCTCCTTTTTCTGTCCGTCCGCCGCGGTGTCTTCCTTTTGATAAATGGCGAGAATCACATCCACCGCCGTAGTGAGTGATTCCAGTGATTTTAACTTTTCCATGTCCGATACCGACGTTTTCCAGTAATACGGTGTCATGGCAAATAAATTCATCACGTTCTCCGTACCCTTGACCTCGATATCGAAGCGAACTCGAACCTCCTCCACGCATTTCATGCGCTTCGGCAGATCCGCCCGTCCGTCATTCTCTCTGGTCTGGGAATAAACCGCCCGTTTTAGTCCCATCAAGTGCTCGGGACCAGCATAGGCAACCGCGAGGATCCCTCCCGGCATCAGAACTCGGCAATATTCCTCCTCCGCGCAAGGCGCAAAAACATTCACAACCGCCGCGGCACTGTCGTTTTTGATCGGCATCTCAAATACACTGGACACACCGAAAAATCCGACCTGTACCCCCGCTTTACCCGTCCGCTTTGCCGCGGCATCCACAGCAAAACGGGACAGATCAAATCCCACGCAGGAAAATCCGCTTTGAGCCAACAGTGAGGTATAGTATCCCTCCCCGCAGCCTGCATCTACCGCCACGGCGTCCTCAACAGGGATATACCGACGAACCGTCCGACATAACGCATCGGCGACAGGACGGTACAATTCCAGATTTAAAAAGTCCGTCCTGGCTCGTACCGCCTGCTTGGAATCTCCTCCTGCCGTTCGTCCGGGTGCCATAAAATTGACGTATCCGCTGGCAGAAATATCAAAGCAATGCCGGCGTTGTCCCCCGCAAAATAAACTCCGTCCGCCTTGAGCGTTTTCCTCAGAAAGCTCGATCCGGCTTTGACATATCGGACACCGAAGTGCCGAAAGAATCCTTTGATTGGGTAAAATTCTCATGAATCTCTTTCCGTTTCCTGTGTTTCATAGTCTGCTTCTATATAGTCAGCCTGATTCAAGCTCGCGTCCGGTGCGATTGGCAGCTCAAACCAGAATTCCGATCCTTTTCCCAGAGTACTTTGTACCCCGTAGGCGGCATGGTGGGTCTCCAATATCTCACGTACAATAGACAGTCCCAGACCGGTCCCCACTGTGGCGCGCCTGTGAACCTTGTCCACCTTATAATACCGATCCCAAATCATCTCCAGCTGATCCTCAGCGATTCCCTCTCCTGTGTCCAGAACCCGGATTCGTACACGGTCAGCTCGAACCTCTTGCCGTACACTCACTGATTTATCCTCGCCCGTATAATTGATGGCATTATTAATCAGATTATATACAACCTGAAGGATCATACCCCGGTCAGCAATCACGTCCGCTTCTTCCTCGGCATAGAACTCGATATGATAGCCTTCTTGCATCATCAGCCTCTCATAACGAAGCATCGTATCCCGTACAGTAGCCGTAAGACTAAACTGCTGAAATTCTGGCTTTCTCGTACCCGCTTGGATCCGGGACAGATCCAGCATATCGTTGACCAACTCAGATAACCGTGAGGTCTCGTCAATAATGATCTGGATATTCTCCGCGGTATTTTCTCCGGGAATATCTCTCATAACCTCACCGTATCCCTTTATCATGGTAAGAGGGGTCCGAAGATCGTGAGAAATATTGGAGATCAGCTCCTTTTGCAAATGATCGGTCTTGGCAAGCTCGCGGGAAGCGTAATTTAAGCTTTCCGCCAGTTCATGAATTTCTCTGTAACCGTTGCCGGCAAAATGCGCGTCGTAATGACCTTGCGCCAACTGCTTTGCCGCCTTGTTCATCGTCACGATCGGCTTAGTGATCAAACGGGACATGAATCCTGCCATGATCAGTGCCAGAGAGGACAGAATAAAGGCGATCCAAAGAGATTGATTCTGTAAGGTCTTGACCATTGCCTGGATCGGTGTCAAAGTTGTGCTCTGCACGATCATAAACTCTTCGCCGTGAGCCGTTTTTACACTCACGTGAATAGCGCTGATCCGTTCCGGGGTCCCGAACAAGGTAGGATAAACGGTAGGATCCTCAGAATTGTCCTTAATGATCTTCAGTTCAAACTCCTCTTGAAACTGCTTGCTTTGGACCATGGCAATGTAAACACCGCCGTTTATCACCGCTTTGTCATGCAGAATCGAAAATTTTCTGGTCATAAATGAAATATCCGGATCTCCTGTTCCCTTTGCGTCAAACAAAAGGCTGGCATCTCCCTCTTGAGAAACATGATAGACCCAAATATCTGTGTAATACGCCGCGGCGTAATCTTGGGCGATTTTTTCCGCTTGCGCGGTTCTCCCAAGCTGTCCCGAAATCTCCGAGGAAGCCAATTCCAATTCATTAAACTTCGTAACCTGGTAAAAGTAGTTCAGCATCCGAACCTGAAAAAACCAAATAACCCCCACCACGATACCGATAAACAAAATCAAAATGAAGTACATTTTCCATTTGATCCCGATATGATGACGCTGGGAAACCGGACGCTGAGAGGTCGGTTGTCTCATACTTCCTCCGAATCTGTTATCCTTCAAATCGGTAACCAACACCGCGCAGTGTCACGATCAGCTCCGCATAGCGCCCAAGGCTTTTTCTCAAAAGCTTGATGTGGGTGTCCAGCGTTCGTACGTCTCCGAAGAAATCATATCCCCACACGTCGCTGATCAGCTTCTCACGTGACAGTGCCACGTTTCGGTTATCTAACATGTAGAAAAACAGATCGTACTCCTTGGGAGACATGTCGATTCTCTGACCGTCAATGAACACCAGCCTTGCCGTAACGTCCGCGCGAAGTCCTCCGCCGTCCAGCGAAATGATCACGTTTTCCTTCTTTTGAGGCTCCGCGGGATTTCGATGTACCCGTTTCATGACCGCCTCAATGCGAAGCATTAGCTCCTTGGGAGAAAAAGGCTTGACCACATAGTCATCGATCCCCAGCTCAAAGCCGTTGATCTTATCATATTCCTCTCCTCTGGCGGAAAGCATAATAATGGGTGTCTCTTTATGCTTACGAATCTCCCGGCATGCGGAAAAGCCGTCAAGTTCCGGCATCATAATATCCATAACGATGAGGTCAAAGTCGTGAGAACGGCAAAGATGAACCGCCTCCATACCGTCTGCCGCCTCGGTTACCGCATGCCCCTCAAATTCCGCGTATTTTTTGATAATCGAACGGATTCTGGACTCATCATCCACTACTAAAATATGATACATACACTACCTCTTTTCCAGTATATAAATCATAAGCCGTCGGGGACACCGGCGGCTTATGATCGATTTGCCGGCGTACTTTTTATTATACACCGAATCTATAATTTTTTCAACCGTATTTTACAAAATCCTTTTATTTCGTGTTACTTGGCACGTATTCCACTACTGTGACCTGCGCTGTGCTTTGCTTGAAGGATGTTCCTTCTCTGCGGCTAATCGTGATCTCCATCACGTCTCCGATTTTCAGAGAGTTGACAGCCTCGTTGAAATCCGAGATATTATTGATGGTGATCCCGTTGATGGAAACCACTCGGTCCAAGCGCTTTAGAGTATCGTGAGAGCTCTGTACCACGTAAACACCTGCGGGATAGGTATAGCGATACCATCCCTCGGTTTCTTGGAAGCTGGAGGTTGCCTCCGCCACCTCAAATCCGTAGTCCGGCTTTCCGGTTACGTAACCGTGCTCAATAATATCCTGCGCAGCCGCCCACGCGATATCAATGGGAATGGCAAAACCGAGACCTTCGATACCGGTATCGGATTGTTTTGCGTTGACGATACCGATCAGCTCTCCTGCCATGTTAAAGAGTCCGCCTCCCGAGTTACCGGGATTGATCGCGGCATTGGTTTGCAATAGAGTCATTTGATGCCCATCCACCGTAACGTTTCGATCCAGGGCGCTGATGATACCGTTGGTCACCGTACCGCCAAGCTCTCCCAGAGGATTTCCGATGGCAACCACCTCGTCTCCTACCGTAAGAGCGGCACTGCTTCCCATGGTAGCATAGGTAAGACCGGTTGCCTCAATTTTCAAAACAGCAATATCAAAATCATCATCACCGCCAAGACAGGTTGCCGTGTACTCCGCGCCGCTGGTCAACCGTACGGTGATTTGATCGGCACCTTCGATCACATGGTTATTTGTAATAATATAGCCGTTCCCGTTTACATCCACCAGAACACCGCTTCCGGCACCGCTGGTCACGTAATTTCCGAAGAAAGAGTCGGTTTGAACCTGCGTGGTTGTGATCTCCACCACACTGTCAGCCACCAGTGCTACCACACCGGAAACGGTGAGGTTATTGTAACCGGTAGTACCAAGCTTCTCATTGACCGTAATGCTGCCGTCGTTTTTTATAACCGTGAGGTCATCTTTCGTTGCCGTTTCCGTCGGGGATACGAGATTGGCGCAAAGATATCCGGAAAAACCGCCCGCCACAAAGGAAATTCCCAAGCAAAATACGACCAATACCGCAATCCAAGCGTGTCTTGCCGCCGATTTCTTTTTCGGCTTTTTTTCGGTTTCCGATTCCACCACCGTAAAATTAGGAACGTAATACGGAGGGGTATAGCTACAGGAATACTGTTGGGAAGAAGCTTTTATGTCTGCACCATCAGACCTGCTGTTTTCTTCCTCAGAACCTTTTTCTTCTTCTGCATCAGAGCGCGCTTGCTCCGCAGTACAGCCACCTTCTTTACCATCGCTTTCTTCTTTTTGGACATGATCTTCGATTTTTTCGTTAGGCTCTTGCACACGATCTTGCCCGCTTTCTTGAACGTTTTCAATTTTATCATGAGATTCCATCCTTTCAGATTGAACATTACTCAAATGGTCTGGAGTATCGCTATGAATGTGATCCTTCCTCTCTTCCATGAAAAACCTCCTATCCGGGTCTACCGATCCGATTTTCTGTTTCTATTATATAACAAAATTGTGACAGTTTTTTGAAGAATTCAATAATACTTACTGAATTTGACGAAACGTGTCTGAGAAAATTCCGGGGCACAAAGGCAAAAAGTTTTTATTGTTTTTCTTTTGCTTTTCTGTTATAATATATGGTAGGTATGTATAAACGCTAAGTCACATGGGTCAAAAGGAGTTCTGGATGTCAAAAAAGAATTCAAATAAAATCACGATAGAAGAGTTAAAAAAGGAAAATCAACGTCTGAGGCGTGAAAATCTTATGCTGAAAACCGAACTGGAAGAACTGCACGGACACCCGAAAAAGGAAAAAAGGGGGAAATATCTCGCCGCCTTTCAAAGACAGTCTAAAAACGAACAGTTATTTTCCAAGAAAATCTATTTTGGATATCTTTACGCTGCCCTCCAACGGACCTCCGTTTTTCAAATCTACAGTCAGATCATCCACACAATCCGAAGGCTGACCTTTATCCGAATCACGGTTATTGTTTTATTGGCAATTTTCGCCGCTGTCCAATCCAGTGCTATTTTTGTAATTGCTACCTCATTTTTCGTGGTCTCGCTTCCCTTCACGCTTTTAGTATCCAACTCCGCAATGATTCTCACTTTCTTTGGACGAAAAAAGATCAACGGAATCAACCGCGAAAGAATTCAAGGAAAAACCATCACCGTATTCTTCCCTAAAAAGGGATATTCTCCCGCCAAGACCCCTTTCCTATGCGGTATGATCTATGAGGACACACAAAAAGAGGGGCATATTACGGTGGTCGTATCACCCTACGTCTTTAATACAAGAGGCGTGTCGGGAAAAACAGGAAAGCCCTATTTCTCCGCCCGATACGATCCTCCTGGAATTCTCCTTGTTCGGAGCCCTTATTACTTTACACTAAAGAAAAAGATTTTTTCAGAATCTGCCGGAATTACTGAAATTTACTAAAGGAGCCTTACTGTTATGATCCGATTTATTTATGGAACCTACGGAAGCGGAAAAACTACCGCGATCCTTCGGGATATTGCTCGGGATACCGCCGCGGGAATCCATACCTTTTTGATCGTACCGGAACAAGAGAGTGTTCAATCTGAACGGGCTACCTTAGAGCTTCTCCCTCCCTCTTCGCAGCTTCACCTTGAGGTTGTGAATTTTTCCCGTCTGTACAACCGTGTCTGTCGAGAATACGGCGGTTTAAGCTACCGCTATATTACCTCCCCCATTCGCCATCTTCTGATGTGGCAAAATCTTCGGGAGCTTGCTCCCCTCTTGGAGGAATACGGGAATCTATCGATGAGGGATACCTCTCTGTGCGATCTAATGCTCTCAGCACGCAATGAATGCAAGGCATGTGGAATATCTCCTGTCCAGTTGGAAGAAGCCGCAAAAAAATTGTCAAGTGATGCTCCTTTGGCAAAACGGTTGAGAGACCTTTCTTTGATTTTTGCTTCCTTTGACCGTTTAGTTGAGGAAAATTACAGTGATTCCGCGGATGACCTCAGTCGCCTTTATGACGTTCTGAAAAAAGAAAATTTTTTTAAGGGGTGCAACGTCTACATAGACTCCTTCACCTCCTTCACGGCAGTAGAGCACAGGATCATCGAAAAGATCTTTGCGCAGTCCGAAAACGTAACTGTCACGATTCCTATTCCCTATCCGGAATATCAAGATATCAGCACGGCAGGCGTTCAGGAATCCCTTCGTCATCTGCTCGCCTCCGCTCAGCAGCACGGGGGAAATGAAACGGTGTGTCTGCGCAAAAATCGGCGAGCCGCTTCTGCCGCGTTAGCCCATATAGCGGCAAATCTCTGGAATATGGAGTTAGTCACCGAGGATTCCCGCGCCTACACTGACGGAAGTATTCACATGGAGATCTGTAACACTCCCTATGCCGAAGCAGAAGCCGTGGCTTCTCACGTGCTTGAGCTACTCCGCGCGGGGGAGAGATGTCGGGACATTGTAGTACTGACCCGTGATCCGGACAGATACCGTGGCATTATTGAGCCCGCCTTTGAGAAGAACGAAATCCCATACTTCTTTTCACAAAAAACAGATCTATCCACCCTCCCGCCGGTGAAGCTATTGTTATCCGCTTTGCGGATCAAGGAATACAATTGGCAGAAAAACGATATCATTTCCCATATCAAAACCGGAATGTACGATTTCTCGGAGAGGTCGATCGATCTGTTTGAAGAGTATGTAAATACCTGGAATCTTCATGGTCAGCGTTTTACCGATCGGGATTGGACCATGAACCCCGACGGCTTTGCCGAGGAGATCTCCGAACGCGGTAAGGGAATTCTTTCTGCCGCCAATGAGGTGCGAACCCGGCTTACGGAAATTCTCCAAAAATTCTTTATCCTATTGGATGCCTCCGAAACCGTTCCGGACCTGTGCCGTGCTGTTTATGGCTATTTTGAGGATCTGTCCTTAGATGAAAAGCTTCGTCTTCTTGCCATTGCCGAATGGGAACAGGGGAATCGCAAGGAGGCTCGCGTAATACGGGATCTCTACGGAATCCTTCTGAATGCGTTGGCAGATATTGCTACCGCCATGCCGCAGGAGCCGGCAAACACGGAAGAGTTTGCCCTTATTTTGAAAACCGTATTTGGAGACACCGACGTTGGAAGTATTCCCACCTCGGTAGATGAGGTAGTTATTGGCTCTGCCGCTATGCTCCGTCCCGCGAATCCCAAATACGTTTTTGTATTGGGACTTTGCGAGGGTGAGTTTCCTGCCGCCATCCGTGACAGCGGTGTATTTTCCTCCGGGGATCGCAGTACTCTGTCCGACCTTGGTATGGAGCTCTCTTCTGATAACAGTATTCGATCCTCGGATGAGCTCATGTACGTTCACCGTGCCTTTGCGGCACCCTCTCACGGATTATATCTTTTCACAACGACCTCGGAATTGAACGGTAAACCCAAGACTCCCTCTCTTCCCTTTAACCGTGTCATAGCACTGTTCTCCAATTTAACTCCTCACCGCTACACAGGCAGTGACCTGTTCTATTTACCGGGAGCGCCAAAAAGCGCCGCTTCCCATCTCAGAGAGCTACACGGCACGCCCGAGGGCGAAGCACTACGTGCGGCACTGACGGAACATCTGCCGCAGATCGGTACTCTTTCTGAGGAATCCGCTTCCGCTACCGAATGTCGCGTATCGGAAGAGACTGCCAGATCCACCACGGGAGATTCGATACGTTTTTCCTCCTCACGCTTTGAGGCTTACGTACAATGTCCCTTTCAGTACTATTGTACCTATATTCTTGGTTTACGCGAAAAAAAGCAGGCAAGCTTCCGCGCCTCCAACATGGGAACCTTCATTCACTATATTCTGGAGCACCTTCTTCGTCTCGCTATTTCGGAGAGTAAGGACGGAACCTTTCCCGATGACGAGACCTTGATTCAGATGACAGAAAAAACGGTAGAGGACTATATTCACCGAATATGCCCCGAGGAATTACGGACATCTCGCAGACTTCGCCATTTGTACACCCGTCTGAAACGGCTTTCCCTACTAATGGTACGGAATATTGTGGAGGAATTTTCTCACAGTCAATTCCGCCCCGCCTTCTTTGAGCTTTCCACCAACGGAAGGGAGGGCAATCCATCCCCCATGGAATTCGTCCTCGAGGATGGATGCCGAGTTTCCTTTTCCGGTATTATTGACCGTGTAGATCTGCTGAAAAAAGGCGGTGAGGTCTACGTCCGCATCGTAGACTATAAAACGGGAACCAAGACCTTCTCTTTGGATGACGTTGCCCATGGAATAAACATTCAGATGCTTTTGTATTTGTTTACGCTCTGCCGCAATCGAGACTCCCGGTTTGCCCAACAGATCGGTTTGCAGCAAGACCAAGCACTGACTCCGGCGGGAGTGGTCTATCTTTCCGCCAACGTACCGATTATTCAAGCGGAGGATTACAACAGTGAGGAAGCTGTTTTGCGACAGGCATCCGATTCTCTGAAGCGAAGCGGACTATTATTGAACGACATCGAGATTCTTCGCGCCATGAACGATGAAATGTCTTCTCGGTTTCTGGCGGGAATCAAGCAAAGCAAAAAGGACGATTCTCTATCCGGGGATGCGCTTTGCTCCGCGGAATCCTTTGAACAGCTCTACACCCAGATTAAAAAAACCGTTAAGGGAATCACCTCTGAGCTCCGTCAGGGGAAGGCAGACGCGACTCCCATTCAATATCACGCAAAGGACCCCTGTTCCTACTGCAATATGAAACCTATTTGCCGAAAGGCAGACTGATACGGAGGAATTATGTCAAGAAATTGGACTGCCGCACAGCTTGCGGCAATGAATACAAAAAATAAAACTCTTCTCGTCAGTGCTGCCGCAGGATCTGGAAAAACCGCAACCTTAACCGAACGGATCATCCGCAGTATTACCGACGAGAAAAACCCCGGAGATCTGGAAAAAATGCTGGTGGTAACCTTTACCCGCTCCGCGGCGGAGGAGTTAAAAAGCAGAATTTTTTCAGCCCTTAGTCAGACGCTGGCAAAGGATCCAGCCAACCGTTATCTTACATCACAGCTTATCAAGCTTGGAAGTGCTCGGATTTGTACCATCGACTCTTTCTATCTGGATCTGATTCGCTCTAATTTCTCCCTTTTAGGTCTTTCCGCCTCCTTTCGGATCGCGGACACGGCAGAAATGGATATTTTGGAGCAGAGAGTCATGGAGGAGGTTATTGACCGCTTTTATGAAACAGATGAAAATTTTCCCAACTTTGCCGAATGCTTTACCGGTACCAGAAGCACAGACAAGCTCCCGGAAATTTTGATTTCCCTTGCCCATCGCTCGGCATCGGTACCGGAAGGGGTGGGGTTTTTCCGCATACAGGCAGAAGAAACCAAACGTGATGCCGAAGCCGAGGTGGATTTCTTCTCTACGAGCTTTGGCAAGATCATTCGAGAGCAGTCCATCGACACTGTAGAGCACTGCTACCGCATTTTTTGCGAGGCATGTGACACCATCGAAACCTCTCCTGAGCAATCCGCCGCTATGCTTCCCTCCTTTGAATATGACCGAAGTTTTTGTCTTTCCCTGTTGGATGCCTTGAGGGATCCCCGTGATGCCTATCTCCGCGCGCAGGCTTGCCTAAACAGTTTTTCGCCCATTCCGCGAAAACGCCTGAAGGCGGAATACGTCACGGAAGACAGTGAGCGCTTTAATCAACTGAGAACCGACCTGATCGACAAGCTTCGTTCCCTAAGAAAAAATTATTTTTCCAAGACCCCCGATACGATTCGACGCGCGATGCTGGACACGGCACGTCATACGGAGAAGCTGTATGAGCTTCTCAAAATCTATGACGAGCAGTTAAGAGAAGAAAAGCTCCGACGGAATATGATGGATTTTCAGGATATTCGCCGTTACACGTTAAAACTTTTGGTAAATTCGGACGGTACTCCTACCGAGACGGCAACTCAGTACGCACAGCAGTTCACCGACATATACATAGACGAATATCAAGACGTGGATCTGGTACAGGATCTCATCTTCCGCTCTATCTCTCAGCCTACAAACCGATTTATGGTAGGGGATATCAAACAGAGCATTTACAGTTTCCGCGGCGCGGAGCCTCAGGTATTCTCCGGCTATCGTACTGCCTTTCCCGACCTGGGTCGTTCCCAAGCGAAACAGTCCGATTCAGCAACCATTTTCATGTCTGAAAATTTCCGTTGCGACAAGCATATTATTGAGTTTACGAACCTGGTCTGTTCTCGTATTTTTTCCGTCTGTACGAATAGTATCGGATATCAACCGCAGGACGATCTGGTTTTCTCCAAGCTCCCCCCCTCTCCCGACTATCAATCCCCTCCGGTTGAGGTATCGGTACTGATTGCCCCAAAACCGGAAAGGAAGAAAGAGGGCGACGACGCGAGCACTGAGGAAGAACTACCGGAAAAGAAAACCCTGGAGGCGGAGTATATCGCGCAAACCATTTCCCACTTGATCGCAACCGAAAAAAAGGCAGACGGATCCCCCATTCTGCCGGGAGATATCGCCGTTTTGTTTCGCTCCAATTCCATGGGTGCTTACGTAGCGGAGGCTTTACAGAAGCGTGGAATCCTTACCTCACAAAACGACGGAGACAGCTATTTTGAAAGTCCTGACGTTTTGATGGTGCTCTGTCTTCTGAACGCCGTGGACAACCCCCACAGAGATATTTTCTTGACGGGAACTCTTCGCTCTCCCATCTATGGCTTTAGCTTGGAGGATCTGATTCTCATTCGCCGAGGCAGTGATTCCTCTCATTCTCTCTATGACGCTCTTTTAAACTACGCTGAGGGAGAGGATGAATTGGCACAGCGTTGTCAAGCCTTTCGTTCCTCCCTGGAATCCCTTCGTCAAAGTGCTCTTACCCTTCCCATTGACCGCTTTCTTCGTATTCTTTTTGAGTCGGAAATGTTCATCTCCTCCGGACTTCTGAATGAGGGCGAGCACGGAAAGGGCGGAAATCTTCTTCGTCTCTACGAATTTGCCCGCACCTTTGAATCGGGGTCCTTTAAGGGTCTTTATAATTTTATTGAGCTTGTCAACAATCTCATTGAGGAGGGCAAAAAAATGAAGCTTCCCTCCAAGGGAAGTACCCCTGATCGAGTCAATCTCATGAGCATCCACCAATCCAAGGGCTTGGAATTTCCCGTCTGCTTCCTTTGCGGTACGGCAAGCCGATTCAACCGTCAGGATCAGCAGGAAAGTCTACTCTTTGATTATCCAACCGGTATTGCCATGAAAATTGCCGACAGTACGGGATTTGCACGGATCAACACGCCCATGCGTGAAGCCCTTACCGCCAATATAGGAAGCAAGCAGACGGAAGAGGAAATGCGGGTACTCTACGTGGCTCTGACTCGTGCCAGAGAGCGTTTGTACATTACCGCCTCCACGACCCAATCCGAAGAAAAGCTGATGGCAAAGGCACAGGCGAAGGCAGATTTCTGTGACCGACATACACTGCTTCGTTGCTCTTCCTATCTGGATTGGATCCTTCTTCCCTTCGCAACTGCTGAAAATTCTGCTTCCTGTGCTCGGTTGTCTTTTGTTTCTCTCGAAGAATGTCAAGGAGAATCGCCTACCGAGGCGCAGCACCCTGGAACCGATTTCACTCAGCCGGAAGTGAATACCGCTTTGTATGAAACGCTGAAAGAAAAATATTCCTTCCGATATCCCTATTCCGATATGAAGCGAATTCCGGCAAAGCTTTCGGTTTCCCGCCTCTCTCCCGACGTTCTTGATACGAACGACACCTCCGCAGATCTTTTTCCGAAGGAAAAAAAGACAAAAATTCCAGACTTTTTCATTACCGGGAAGCCGTCACAGGCATCCGCCGCTGATCGAGGGACCGCCACGCATCTTTTTCTGCAATTCTGTGATTTTCGTTATGCCAAAGTTCACGGTGTCAAGGAAGAGCTCTCCCGTTTGTTAAGCAAAAAATTCCTTCCCGAGAACATTGCCGAGCTGATCTATCAAAGTGAGCTGGAAGCCTTTTTCCGCAGTGAACTGTTTGATACGATCTTAGGCGCGCGGCAGATCATCCGGGAACAACGCTTTAACGTATTACTCTCACCGGATGCCTTTACTGAGGATCCTCTTTTCCGCAAGCACCTGGAAAAAGAACGGTTGGCGGTTCAGGGAGTCATCGACCTGATCGTGATCGATCAGGAGGGAAAATTATGCCTCTTTGACTATAAAACTGACCGTCTTACTAAAGAAGAATTATCCAATCCACAGCTTGCCTGTCAAAGGATGAACGAAGCGCACGGTCTGCAATTATCCTACTATGCTCACGCGGCTGAGCTGTTGTTTGAACGGCCTTGTGACCGTTTGGCAGTTTACTCCACTCACGCGGGGATCCTCTTTGACATTCCTCCTCTGCCGCTGATCTTTTCAAAAAACATTCTCGACACTCTTTGACAGATACTCCATGGCAGACATACAATGTTATAGGAGAGATTCTCTTCCATAACAAATCACCTTACAGGAGTATCTATGCCTATCATTGAAAATTTCGCCACCGTTCAAGCCGCTTGGAGCATGACGAAATCCATCATTACAGGGATGATATGAGTTTTTCAAGATCAGTATGGACAGTGGGCAGCTTACGCTGTCCACTGTCCGAACACGTCTGTCCGAATATGTTTTAAATTTAAGATTGACTTCTGTTGATTTTCCGTGTATAATATAGAATCATAAAACTATAAAAAAGGACGCTTATATGTATAAAAATATTTCTAAACTGATTCTTTATCGTGATCTGTCCGGTGACAGCATCCTTTCCAAGCTGGAACAGATCTTTGAAGATTTTGATACCTCTTCCGACACCCCCGAGCATCTTCGTTCTCGAATCTATACTCAGATCCGTGAGCTATTAGAAGTAGCTACCAAATATGGATTCGATCAAAACCTCTGGCACAATTACCTTACCTTTCTCATGATTACTGACGAAAATCCCTTCAGTCTGACCTACGAAAAGGCAGGGCGGCAAGAGGGGACGGTAAACGGCTTTGCCATTAACGATTTTCAAGTATTCAAGGAGCTCTTTGATTTCGATTTTACCCCTATTGAAGCCGCGCTGAATATCAACTGCTTCTCTACCCTGGCAAATTATCATGCCATCACCAAGAGAGAGCAGATCTACAACAAAAACGTCAGTGAAAAGGTACGGACACTCAGCAGACAGATTGAGAAGGCACGGGATGGGCGGGAGATCTTTGACCTTGTTGCCAACTTCTACCGCGCTTATGGGGTAGGCATGTTCGGGTTAAACAAGGCATTTCGTCTGGAGTCCATGGACAACGGGCAGGTGTCCATCCGTTCTATTACCAATATGGAGCCCATTCGGCTTGATGACCTTATAGGCTATGAGCTTCAGAAAAAAATGCTTACCGACAATACGGAAGCTTTTGTCGAGGGGCGGAGCGCCAACAATGTCCTTCTCTATGGCGACAGCGGAACCGGAAAATCCACCAGCATCAAAGCCATTGTCAATCGGTATTACGACCAGGGACTTCGTATGATCGAGATCTACAAGCATCAATTCTGCTATCTCTCCCAGATCATCTCCCAAATTAAAAACCGAAACTATCGATTTATCATCTACATGGACGATCTTTCCTTTGAAGAACAAGAAATCGAATATAAGTACTTAAAGGCAATCATCGAGGGCGGCGTGGAAACCAAGCCGGATAATGTGCTCATTTATGCCACCTCCAACCGCCGTCATCTTATCAAGGAGACCTGGAAGGATCGGAGCGATGCAGAGAATGTGGGAGATATCCACCGTTCGGAGACCGTGGAGGAAAAGCTGTCTCTCGTGAACCGATTTGGTTTATCCATTGGCTATTTCAAGCCTTCTTACACGGAATTTGATAATATTGTATGGGAACTCGCCTGCCGTCATCCAGAGATCAAGCTTTCCCGAGAAGAGGTTCTTGGACAAGCCCGCGCGTGGGAAATGCGAAACGGAGGGATCTCGGGTCGTACCGCTCAGCAATTTATCAATCATTTGTGCGGAAAGCTGGGCTAATGTCGTTCGTTCCATTTAGTGAAAGGAATTTATGAAACAACAAACATCACCCATTTTACAGAAAGAACTGATCGAACCGATCCTAACCTGGTACCGACAGAACCGACGGATGTTACCCTGGCGTGAGGGAAAGGAGCCTTATCGCATATGGATCTCAGAGATCATGCTTCAACAAACCCGAATTGAAGCGGTCATTCCCTATTATCACCGGTTTCTCGAAGAGCTTCCCACCGTAGAGGCATTGGCAAACGTGCCGGATGACAGATTGATGAAGCTATGGGAAGGACTTGGCTATTACAGCCGAGCACGCAATCTGAAAAAAGCCGCCATACAGACGGTCAATGAACATGGCGGAGTCTTACCACCGGATTTTGACGCTTTACGCCGTCTTTCCGGAATTGGGGATTACACCGCCGGTGCCATTGCTTCCATTGCTTACGGGCTGCCTGAGCCTGCCGTAGACGGGAACGTACTGCGTGTGGTTATGCGTCTGACCGGGCGGGAGGACGACATCGCGCAAGCATCCACCAAAAAAGAGGTGACGGAGTGGCTTCGGGAAATTTACCCCTCCGGCGAGGATGCGGGAGATCTGACCGAAGGGATCATGGAGCTTGGCGAGAAGATCTGTATTCCCGCGGGTGTACCTAAGTGTGATGAATGTCCGCTCCGGGAGCAATGTGTTGCCAGGAGGGACAACACCTGGAGCACGCTTCCGAAAAAGAGCCCAAAAAAGGAACGCCGCACCGAGGATCACACCGTCCTCATTCTTCATTGTGACGGAAAAATTGCCCTTCGCAAGCGTCCCAAAGAGGGACTTTTAGCAGGACTTTGGGAGTTTCCAAGTCTATCCGGAAAGCGATCCGTTCAAGAAATTGAAGAGCTCCTACAAGGAAAAAGCCTTGCACCCGAGCATATCATACCTTGCGGAGACGCTACCCACATCTTTACCCACATCACATGGAATATGACAGGTATATCAGTGCAATGTTCCCTTCCCTCCGACGAATTCTTCTGGTTTACTCCGGACGAGCTTAGGCGGGACGTTGCCATTCCTACCGCATTTCGGTTTTATCTTCGCTATATTCTTTCCAATTTTGACCATTAAGAAAAACACCGTCAGAATGTGTGATGTTCTTAGCGGAGAATTTGAAAATACCGCTAAGTGCGAGCATCGCATTTGTCTTGTCAAATACTTTATGGGCTAAGCCCAAACCCTTATACAAACAGAAAAGAGCAAGAATAAGAGGAGAAAATCCTTCTGTTCTTGCTCTTGCTTTTCTTTCTGTCGATATGTCAACTTCGTTGACTCGATATGTTCTCGCTTTGCTCGAACTCGATATATTGTCGCTTCGCTCCAATTCGATATGAGATAAATCCCTCGTTTGCAAAGCAAACATATCGAGCTGCAGGCATATCAAGTTGCGTCAGCAACATATCGAAAATCCCGTTGGGGATTTATCTCGATGCGTGATTGTCCGTTAAGGATATCACGCTAACGCTGACGGTGTTTTTCTTTTCATGATCCCTCCGTGGACTTCATTTTTCTTCTCATTCGGTTCAGATGCCGCTCAAAGCTCCCGCTTTTGATAAACTCTGCCAGGATATACTGATCCATGACCGGAACCGAGCAGGAAAACATACCAAGCTCCCTGTCATATACAGGCATCAGAGCTTCAGGTAAGATCATATATCCAATTCGCATAGAGGGAGAAAGACTTTTGGAAAAGGTATTGATGTATATCACGGATTGTGAGGTATCTAAAGAGTAGAGAGATTCGATGGGGTTTCCCGGTAAAAACATCTCACTGTCAAAGTCATCCTCAATAATATAGCTCCCCTTTCGTTCCGCCCACTTCAGATACTCGTACCGCTTGGATACCGAGGTGGTTACACCGGAAGGATAACTATGAAAGGGAGTCACGTGCAACACATTAAAATCATGATTCCAAAGTGCCTCACTTTCAATGCCCTCCCGCCCCATGGTCAGAGAACAAATCCCGGCTCCTACTCCCCCATAAACCAGACGGATCTGCTCATAGGAAGGATCCTCAATTCCAAATATTTTATCTCTCCCCAGAATTTTTACCGCTGTTTCATACAGCTGCTCCGAACCGGATCCGATAATCATTCGACGGGGATCGGCGATCATGCCTCGGTAACGGTATAAATAATCGGCAATCGCATTTCTCAGAACCGCGCATCCCTGATTGGGAGACTTAACAAACAACTGATCCCCCTTTTCTGATATCACTCTGCGAATGGTTTTGAACCATACCGAATATTCGAAATCCTGAGTATTTTTGGAAGGCGTTTCTTCCAAACGTGTGATCCGTCCCCGTTTGTTTATCTCGGTATTTCTTGGAAAGGCATCGATTTGGCATACGTAATATCCGCTTCGTTCCCGTGAAAAAATATATCCCTCATCCTCTAACATTTCGTATGCTCTTTCCACAGTGATGATGCTATATCCCGATTGATCGGAGGCAACTCGCTTGGAAGGAAGCTTATCCCCCGCCGAATATTCCCCGCTCAGTATTTTATCCTTTAATTCCTTATACAGCTGATAATATTTCTTTTCTTTTGCCATCTGGTTATAAAAAATTATCCTTTTTTGATTATTTACATAAGACCACTTATTTATTATAATATAAAAAAAACAAAATGTAAAGAGGTTTTTCACATGAAGGATCAGAAAATTTTGACCATTCAGGATATTTCCTGCGTGGGACAGTGCTCTCTTACCGTGGCACTTCCCATTATCTCAGCGTGCGGCGTGGAGACCTGTGTTCTTCCCTCAGCCGTGCTTTCCACCCATACCGGCGGTTTCCAAGGCTTTACCTTCCGTGATCTGACCGAGGATATGCCCGCAATCTGTCGTCACTGGAAAAAGGAAGGAATCTCCTTTGATGCGATTTACACCGGTTATCTTGGCAGTACCAAGCAGATCGACTATGTAATGGAAATCATCTCCTCTGTAAAAAAGGAAGGGACTCCTGTGATCGTTGACCCTGCCATGGCAGACAACGGAGTTCTCTATACCGGCTTCGATATGGAATTCGTGGACGCTATGAAACGGCTGTGCGCTAATGCCGATTACCTTCTGCCTAATGTTACCGAGGCAAGTCTTCTGACGGGTATGCCCTACCGAACCGAATATGACGAAGCATACGTAAAGGAGCTGATTGAAAAGCTTCTTACCTTAGGGTGCAAAAACGTGGTGCTGACGGGTATCTCCTATGCGGAGGGTACCACGGGCGTGGTAGTTTGTGAAAACGGAGGTTCCCGTTATTATCGGCACGACAAACAACCCAACAGCTGTCACGGCACGGGAGATATTTACGCTTCCGCCTTTGTCGGTGCTTTGGTACGGGGTAAGAGTGCTTACGATGCTTCAAGGATCGCTGCGGACTACACCGTGGAATGCATCCGTGAAACAGCAAAGCTTGACAATCACTGGTACGGTGCCAAGTTTGAGCCTGTTTTGGGTAAACTCATTGAAATGCTGAAATAATCAAAAAAGGGCTGAGCCATATGCTTTCTAAAAAGCTTTTGACTCAGCCCCTCTTTTATGCTTTCATGACCACCAGGGCGCACCAGCCGTTCTCCTCTACCTTCTCCACAATGCGGAAACCGTATTCCCGGAAGGTGCGGATCACGTCCTCAGAGCGCTCGGTGATAATTCCTGACGCTAAGATCACGGATTTCTCGTCCATAAAAGCACCGATATCGGGGGTCATACGGATGATGATATCCGCCACGATGTTGGCGCAGATCACACCGTAGGGCGCTTGCGTCTTATCTACCTGGCGCAACAGGTCGGACACGTCACAGGTCACATTGGTCAGACCGCTATCCTTGATATTTTCTCTCGCCACCTTAACGGCAACAGGATCAATATCATAAGCCTTGCAGTTTCCCGCTCCCAGCTTGGATGCGCAAATTGCCAAAATTCCGCTCCCGCATCCCACGTCCAGCACACGGTCTCCCGCTTTGACATACCGCTCCAGCAGACCGATCACCAGCCTGGTTGTCTCATGGGTTCCCGTTCCGAACGCCATGCCGGGATCCATTCGAACGATAATATCCTCCGGCTCCGACTGATACGTTTCCCAAGCCGGTACGATCACAATTTTTTTACCAATACGGATCGGCTTATAGTACGCCTTCCAGGAGTTTGCCCAATCCTCCTCATTGACACCGCTCACCGATATGGTAGCATCCAGTTGAAGCGATTGAAAACGCTCTCTCAGAAATGCCACGGTATCCGCGCATCCGCCCTCCGCGGGCAGATACACCGACACGGAGGCAACGGTTTTATCTGCGTTGAGAATCTTCTCATCGATCAGATCTCCGTAACAGGTTTTCAGATCAATGTCACTATAATCCTCAATTTGAAGGTAATTGGAAATCATATTCATGACTGCAGTGATCTGGTCCAGAAGCTCCAGCTTCGCCGTAACCCTAATCTGAGTCCACTCCGCAGTCTCTCCCCAATCCTCACAGGTATAATCCTTATCCATAGTCGTCTCCGTCTCTGATTATTTTTTATCAAATATCCGCTTGAAGAAGCCGGATTTTTTTGCGTAGTTGCTATCCTTACAGGATGCCGCAAAGGCACGCATATGTTCCTTTTGCTTATCATTCAAGCCCTTGGGAATCTCTACATTCACCACGAAAATCAAGTCGCCACGACGGTTGGAATTATTCACGTATGGAATTCCCTTTTGCTTCAAGGTGAATTGAGTACCAGGCTGTGTTCCCTCCGGAATGGTATATTTCTGATTGCCCTCCAAGGTGGGAATATCAATTTCGGCTCCCAGCGTGGCGTCGGCAATGGTAATGGGGATCTCACAGTAAAGATTGTACCCGTCACGCTCAAAAAAGGCATGCCGCTTTACAGACACCGTCAGGATCAAATCTCCGGCGGGTCCTCCGTTTCTGCCATCACATCCCTGACCGCGCAGGGCAATTCGCTCTCCGTCGTCAATACCTGCGGGAATATTCACACTAAGCTTCTTATTGACCTTTACATATCCCGTACCGCGGCAGTTGGCGCACGGATTCTTGATAATCTTTCCGCTTCCGCGGCAGGTGTCGCAGGTTACGGTGGATTGGAACGCCATGCCCCCAATTCTCTGAGTTACCCGCTTTTGACCCGAGCCGCCGCAAACGGTACAGGTATCCGCCGTAGTCCCCTTCGCCGCCCCGCTTCCTGAGCACTCGTCGCACTTCTGAATACGATGGAAGGAAACGTCCTTCTTCACACCAAACGCGGCTTCCTCAAAGGTAACTGTTACACGGGCACCAATGTCCTCACCACGCATAGGCGCATTTTTTCGTGCCGTGGAGGATGAACCGAAGCCGCCTCCGAAGAAGCTGCCGAAAATGTCACCCAAGTCGCTGAAATCACCGAATCCGCCGAAGCCGCCAAAGCCGCTCCCGCCTCCTGCGGCAGGATCAAAAGCTGCATGACCGAATTGGTCATACTTCGCCTTCTTATCCGCATCGGACAATACGGCGTATGCCTCGTTTACTTCCTTGAACTTTGCCTCCGCTTCCGCATCTCCGGGGTTCATATCGGGATGGTACTTCTTCGCCAGGGTACGGTACGCCTTTTTGATCTCCGTTTCTCCGGCACTCTTATTTAGTCCCAGCACCTCGTAATAGTCTCTTTTTTCTGCCATATAGCCCCCAAATCACTCGTGTGATTCTATTTCTCCAAATTTTTCATACTTCCAGCATCCAAGAATCTGATCTCTTATAGACGCTTTCGCGGGAAAGAGGAAAAAATCCCCTTTCCCGCCTGTTTATGAAACGAACTTAACCGTTGGTCTTATCCTCATAGTCAGCATTGTAGTAGGTTCCGTCGCCCTGTGCGCCGGCATCTCCCGCATTACCGCCCATATTGTTGGGATCAAAGCCCTGAGCACCGCCCTGCTGTGCGTACAGCTTCTCGGACAGTGCGTAGAACGCCTTCTCCAATGCCTCAGTGTCCGCCTTGATGTCCTCGGTATTGCCCGTAGGGATGGTTGCCTTCAGTTTTTCAACAGCAGCCTTAACAGCGTCCTTTTCAGCCTCCGGAACCTTATCGCCCACCTCGTTCATGGTTTTCTCAGCTTGGAATACCATGGACTCCGCGCGGTTCTTGATTTCAACGGCTTCCTTCTGCTTTTTGTCTTCTTCCGCAAACATTTCAGCATCTCTTACCGCCTTATCAATCTCCTCCTTGGACATATTGGTAGAGGAGGTAATGGTAATATGCTGTTCCTTACCTGTACCCAAATCCTTCGCGCTTACGTTTACAATGCCGTTGGCATCAATATCGAAGGTAACCTCGATCTGAGGAACTCCTCTGGGAGCGGCAGGAATACCGTCCAGATTGAAGCGGCCCAACGTGGTATTGTTTGCTGCCATTTCACGCTCGCCTTGGAGGACGTGAATCTCTACCGAGGTCTGACCGTCAGCGGCAGTGGAATATACCTGGCTCTTCTTTACGGGAATTGTGGTATTTCTATCGATAATCTTATTGAAAACACCGCCCAGCGTCTCGATACCGAGAGACAGGGGAGTTACGTCCAGAAGGAGCAGATCCTTTACATCTCCGCCAAGAACACCGCCCTGGATCGCCGCGCCGAGGGCTACGCACTCATCGGGGTTGATACCCTTGAAGGGGTCCTTACCCAAAAACTTCTTAACCGCTTCCTGCACGGCGGGAATTCTGGTGGAACCACCGACGAGAAGAACCTTATCTACCTCGGACGCGCTAAGTCCCGCGTCAGACAAAACCTGCTTGGTGGGGATCATAGTAGCCTCTACCAGATCAGCAGTAATTCGATCAAACTCAGCACGGGTCAGCGTTGCGTCGAAGTGGAGAGGACCTGCGGCAGTTGCGGTAATGAAAGGTAGGTTGATGTTGGTGCTTGCCATACCGGAAAGCTCGATCTTTGCCTTCTCAGCGGCTTCCTTCAGTCTCTGCATCACCATCTTGTCGTTTCTCAGATCCACGCCGTTTTCAGCCTTGAAGCGGTCTGCCATCCAGTCAATGACTCTCTGGTCAAAGTCGTCACCGCCCAGGCGGTTGTTACCGGCAGTTGCCAGAACCTCGAACACACCGTCGGAAATTTCCATCAAAGATACGTCAAAGGTACCGCCGCCCAGGTCAAATACCATGATCTTCTGGTCAGCTTCCTTATCCATACCGTATGCCAGTGCGGCGGCGGTAGGCTCGTTGATAATACGGAGAACCTCAAGACCCGCGATCTTACCGGCATCCTTGGTTGCCTGTCTCTGAGCGTCAGAGAAATATGCGGGAACGGTAATAACCGCCTGGTTAACAGAGGCACCCAGATAAGCCTCGGCATCAGCCTTCAGCTTCTGTAGAACCATTGCGGACAGCTCCTGGGGAGTGTACTGCTTTCCGTCAATCTCCTTCTTATAAGCGGAACCCATTTCACGCTTGATACTAATTACGGTTCTGTCGGGGTTGGTAATTGCCTGACGCTTTGCCACCTGACCTACCATTCTCTCACCGGTCTTGGTAAATGCTACCACAGAGGGAGTCGTACGGGCTCCTTCGGGGTTGGGGATCACGATGGGCTCGCCACCCTCAAATACAGCAACGCAAGAGTTTGTTGTTCCTAAATCTATTCCAATAATTTTTCCCATGATTCTTTCCTCCTTTGGGATGTTTAAATTTTATTTTTTGTTTGTATTATATTGATATGGTTGGTTTTTCTCAGTTTGCTACCTTGACCATAGAATATCGAAGTACCTTATCTCCCTTGGCGTACCCTTTCATGAACACCTCAACGATCTCGTTTTCACCGTAGTTTTCATCATCCACATGCATTACCGCATTGTGCAGATCGGGATTAAAGGGTTTTCCAAATGCCTCAATTTCGGTGACTCCGATCTTTTGCAGAGTATCCATAAAGCTTCTCAAGGTCAGCTCTAGTCCCTTACCCATCGGTGTTTCCGCCGCGTCCTCAGTGTTATACAAAGCGGCACGCTCCAGGTTATCCAGCACCGGAAGGATCTGTTCCAGAATATCACAGCAAGCATCGGCATAGATCCCTTCCTTTTCTTTAGAAGATCTCTTGCGGAAGTTATCGTATTCCGCACACAGTCTCAAATATTTGTCATTCAGATCGGCGAATGCCGCATCCTTCTGATCCAACGTTTTTTTCAGCTCACTGAGCTCCGCTTCCGCTTTTTTCAGCTTCTTTTTTTCTCCGCGAGATGACTTTTCTTCCTTTTTTTCTTCTCTTTCTTCTTTTTCTTCGCCCTCTTCCTTCTCTTCCACAGTCTCCTGCTCAGATTCGCAAGGTTCGTCACAGGTCTCAGCTTCCGCCTCGGTTTTCTCGCCCTCGGCAATGTCGATTGGTGTTTCCTCAACAACGTCAGAAGAAAATTCTTCTTCCTTCATGGGATTCCTATTCTCCTCCATGGTGTTCTCCTTTTTCTGATAATTCCTTGATTGGTGCTTCCTCGTCCATCATGCTGGAAATACTTCCCGTAATTTCGTCAATGGTCTGTAGCACCTGTTTATAATTCATTCTTCTCGGTCCCAGCACACCGATAACACCAATGGTCTTACCGTGCTTCTTAATAGGCTTAAACACCAGCGAGGAATTGTTCATTACCTTTACCGGGCTTTCTGAACCGATGAGAACATTAATATCATCGCTTTCCGCTTGGGAAACAAGATCCAAGATTTCGTCTTTGCTTTCCAGCGTTCCCAAAAGCTGTCCCAGCTGCTGGGTATCCGAATATTCCGGATACTTTAGGAGATGGTTGATACCAGACAACCGCATCGTTCCGCCGTCGATTTCGCTCATGACCTCATATACGCACTTCACCGCGGGAGTCACCAAAAACGCGCTGTCCCCCATCACATTTTCCATTTCCATGATAATGGGAAGTGTAATCATATCGGCACTCAAACCGCATAAGCACTCATTGAACAACTCTGCCAGACGGCGAAGGTCATCCTCTCGGACCGTACCTGTGGTTTTTACCTTCTTGGTTTTTACCGCTCCACCTGAGGTAATCATAACCATGGCAAAATTATTTTCATCCATAGAGACCAGTTCGAACTTAGACATAGTGACAGAGGATGCCTTGGGTTTGATCGCGATTCCCGTATAATTGGTCATACTGGATGCCAATCGAGACGCGGTCTCTAAGATCTGATCGATCTCCGCCATCTTTGCCTTGAGAAGTTGATTGATCTGTCCCACCTCGTGAGTGGTTCTCGCGTACTGCTCCACAAGCGTGTCTACGTAAAACCGATATCCCATTTCACTTGGCACTCTGCCCGCGGAAGTGTGAGGCTGAACCAAATACCCCATTTGCTCCAGCTCCGCCATTTCGTTTCGGATCGTAGCGGAGGAACAGGACAGCAAATTATTCTGTGTAATGTACTTAGAACCTACCGGTTCGCCGCCCTCGATATGAGCTTCCACCAGTGCTTTCAGAATCAGCTTTTTACGCTCACTCAGTTCCGTTCCTTTTGCACACACTGCTGTTTCATCCTTTCATCCATAAGGCTTGTTGATTTAGCACTATTTTTGTGCGAGTGCTAAATCACTGTATAAAATATATCACTTTTTTTGGGTTTTGTCAAGGGCTTTTTAAAGTTTTTTGTTAATTATTTATGAACAGTGCTAAATTACAGCCCATGTCGTTAGAATTCCCTGGCACAGCAAAAAAAATACGGAACACAGGGTGTGAACCCTGGTTCCGTATTGCTTTTATTGCGTGATTTGCATCAGATCGATACCGGATACCTTTCCGTCCTTGATCTCGAAGATCAGTTGGTTATCTCCCGATGTGTATACCAACCGACTCCCGTCGCTTTGAATGACATTGCCGTAGGCTTCCTTTACCTTGTCCTGGCTATCTCCGATACAGATGCCCTTCTCGGTTGCCACCAAATCGTCAGTCAGCGTAATCTGATCGATCACGGCACCATCCTTCGATTCCAAAACATACAGAATCAGAGAGGAATAGTCATAGCGCACCTGAGCGCCCAAACCGCCGCAATCTCCGATCTCCTTTTTACTGACGGGGTCGCTCAACGCCTTCAATACCTCTTCGGCAGGTTGACCGATCTCAAGGGTAACCCCCTTATATTGCACGGAAAAATGTCCGCCGCTCGCCTCATTATCTTCCGTCTTCCGGCATCCGAACAACGAGAGGCTGAGTATTACCGCTAACCCCAATGCGAAAACCGCCATCCAGCTACGTTTCATATTTCTACTCCTTTTCCAATTGTATTTTTTGTTTCCGATAAGCATCCATACGCTCTTGCCAACGAGCACTAGTCTCCGCCTCTGAACGACGGTCGGGAATATGGTGGGCACTTTGCAACAGCGCGCCGAAATAACGGGAAAGCTTTTCCGCTCCGTACACATTCAAATGCACGCCCGCATCATAAGTGTCGGTATTCCAATCGATTCCGATCTCCTCACAAAGGGGAATAAAATTATAATAGGAAAGATTTTTTTCTTCAGCATAAGTACAGATCTGCTCTTCCCATTCCTCGTACCACCAGTATGCCCAAGAGTTGGTGGGAGCTTTCATTAGAATCAGCTCGGCTCCGTTTTTTTCGCACAATAGACGCATCTGCTCCAAATAATTCATAGCACTCTCAGGCAGAGTATAATCACTGAGCGTCCTTCCCTCCTCCTCCGCTTCGGTCATAGGAACAATGTTTGTCTGCATCAGATAACCCGATTGGGATACCGCAGGAGCGTCAAAGGCATATTGAAAATCCTCTGCCGTCAGTTGAGTGATTCTGGAATGAAACCGAAGAAGCGGAAAAACGTAATCTAAGAAATGCTCCTCCTCCGTCATAGAGGCTTGAATCGCCTTCCATTTGGAAGTGGACCACTTCATGCCATCCAGGGTCATACGGTTAAATGCCTCACTCTGAGGTGTTCCGTATTTCAGTGCCAGCACGTTGAATACTACTGCCCGAGGCTTCTCATAGCGGAAGGTTTCTTCCAATAAGTAATAAGACTGCCAAACCAGCTGTTGAGCACTTCCCCGTACGTAAGAGGAAATTCCGTACTCCTCCCATAAAGTGGCGGGAACAATGCTCTCATAAACCTCACAGTCTCCCACAAAGATCACATCGTGTCCACCTGCTTGATCGTAATATTCGCCGATCATGGCACCCTCCGGATTACTCCGATATTTGGGCACCACTAAAAGCTGGAGAAAACTCAATATAAGCGTAATTACCAGGATGGCGCAAACCGCAATCAAAATTCTTTTTTTTAGATTCATCTCGGTTCTCCATCCTCTCATCAAAATTGGTCATAAATAAACTGAGACGCATCATATCCGATTCCGTAAGCACCAAGGAGCAATACGGCAATCAACAAGCCTCCGCAAAGAACCCAAGATAAAACAGGGTGTTGATACAGCCGCTCTCTTAAGCCCCGTTTGGCGGACATGACACTGACGGAAGCCATAATCAAGCAGCCTCCCAATATAATCACGTAATCGGCAACGCCCAAACCAAGCCGTAACATTCCTTTCGGAAGCTCGCCCCAGTTCCAGACAGTCAGCATGCTGCCCCAAAGCCGAAAGGTAGTTCCTACGTTTCGGTAGCAATCCAAGGATCGGATCAGTCCCATGAGCAAAAAGGTTCGTACCGCCATGAATTTTCCATAGCCGTTTGAGGAAGACAGATTCGGAAAACGGCGGCGGAATCTCGCGTACAGAGGCTCAAGCTCTTGGGACACCAAAATGACCAAACAGTTCAGCAAACCCCATACGATAAAATTGGCTCCGGCTCCGTGCCACAGACCGGTAAGGAACCAAGTAACAGTCGTCGCGAGATACACGGGAACCCGCTTTCCCAATGAGTTGCCCAAATGAGCTCTGCTCCATTTTGAGAGCTTCATCATGGGTTTACAGACCGACAACGGATAAAAAACGTAGTCGGTAAACCAGGATCCCATCGTGATATGCCAGCGGTTCCAATACTCCTTCGTGGAATGTGAGGAAAAGGGACGATTGAAGTTTTCTCTCAGTTTCATACCAAGAGCTTGCGCGATTCCGATGGTAATATCTATCCCTCCCGTAAAGTCGGCATAGATCTCCACGGAATACAAGAGAATCAGCATAACCACGTAGCCGCCACGATATTCCTCCGGATCGGCAAGAAGCGTCTTCATGGCGATCAAAATGCGATCCGCGATCACCAGCTTTTTGAAATACCCCCAAAGAATCCGTTGAAGACCAAAGATGAATTCCTTTCTGTCAAAGCTGTGAGGCATATACAGCTGCTCCGCCAAGTCACTGTGACGGGATATGGGGCCCTGGACCAGTTGGGGAAAGAAGGCGGTAAATAGTGCAAGTCTCGCGGGATTGCGTTCTACCTTGGTTTTCGCACGGTAAACGTCGATCAGGTATCCCATGGTTTGAAAGGTATAAAATGAGATTCCCATGGGAAGCAGAAGGTCAGGAATTTCCAGTGTGCCCTGCCCGATGACATTCAAAATCTGATTGAAGCCGGACATAGCAAAGCCCGTGTACTTCAAAACGGCAAGAATACCGAAATTAAAGACCAGACCGAGAAGCAAAATATGAAAGCGCCTCTTTTTCTCCTTTGCCTTGTACGCCTTTCTTCTTTCCTTGTCCATCTCTTCCCGATGGCATGCTAAGTATGTTTCCTCAGCACTCGCCCGCCAGCCAATCCAGCACGCCACACCGTAAGAAGACAGTGTAGTCAGCAGGATAAATAGGATACAGTCCCATCCGGCAAAGGCGTAAAACAGGTAGCTTGCTGCCAGAAGAACGCCCCACTGCCACTTTTTCGGAACCAGATAATACAGAGGAAACAACAGAACGAGGAATCCCAAAAACTCATAGGACGTAAATCGCATTGACAGCCTCCGCCCAATTATTCTTCATCTAATTTGTTGATCAGCGCCATCAGCGCGTCGGCGGAATTAAAGTTTTCCGGCACGATCTCCTCCGCGGGAATCGTCACGTCAAATACGGAATTGATCTCGGTTACCAGCGTGACAATGTCCAAGGAATCCAGGATTCCGTCATCGATCAAATCCATTGCGGCAGAAAAATCCACGTCGGGATGCATCGATCTCAATATTTCCAATAATTGTTCCATAACTGCTCCTTTATTTCAGATCCATTCGCATCGCCTGCTCCTTCAGACGTCTGCGGTCAATTTTCCCGTTATCAGTGAGGGGAAGCTCGTCCAATCGAAGTGTTAGAGACGGAAGCATATACCGAGGAAGATAGGCGGCAAGCTGAGTGCCCAGCTCTCCTTCTTCCGTATCTCCAACGTAGAAAAGCACAATGCGCTTGGCATCGGCATCGTATACACAGCATGCTCGGCGCACCGAGTCCAGCTTCAGTGCGGCTGATTCGATCTCTCCCAGCTCAATGCGGTGTCCCATATGCTTGATCTGGGAATCCTTACGGCAGACGAACACCAAATCTCCATACTCATTATACCGCCCCATATCACCGGTACGGTAGATCCGTTCGGGATAGGCGGAATTCAAGGGATTTTGCGTAAACACCTCTGCCGTCTTTTCCGGGTTATTATAGTATCCCATCGTCAGACAGGTTCCCCGAATACAAATTTCTCCCGATTCCCCCGCCAGAGCTCGTTTTCCTTCATCGGTCAAAAGCAGGATATCGGTATTGTCAAAGGGTCTGCCTACGGGGATGGGCTCTTCCTCATCAAGATCACGGTCTGCCCGCCAATAACAGGACATTCCCGTTGCCTCGGTGGGACCGTACAAATTGAAAAAGGCGGCGTTTGGCAAAGCCTTTCTCCAGTGATCGTACTGTTTTCTCGGAAAGACCTCGCTTCCGAAGGCTACCTTGGTCAAGTACTTAGGAACCATGGTCTCCAATGCCCCCAAGGAAGAGATTTGAACCAAAGCGGACACCACCCAGCAGATGGTATTGATCCGATACTCGTTGAGGTATTCAATGAGTCTTACCGGGAAGGAAAAAAGCGTTTTCGGTACGAAATATGTAGTAGCTCCCAGTTGAATGGTGGGCATGATCTCCTTCAGCGGCGCGTCAAAATAGAGAGGCGTCTGATTGGCAAATACCGTATCCTCGTTAAATTCCAGCGCGCGGGACAGAGCCTCGGTATAGTCGATCACCGAGCGGTGACATGCCACGACTCCCTTGGGAACTCCGGTTGACCCAGAGGTAAATACCACATAAATGGGGTCTTTATCGCACTGAACGTCCCGTACCTCCGCCAGAAGCTCCCGGCAAGGAGAACAGGCGGCAATCTCATCATACAGAAAAACGTGCTCTACGGCAAGCTCACGAGCGGATTTTTCGTTCTTTTTATCACAGATCAATGCTCTCGGCTTCAGATTCTCAAGAATCGCATCCATTCTCGCCTTTGGCATTTTTTCATCCAGACAAACGTAGAAGCAACCGGCGTAGATTACACCGAAGAAGGAGGTTACCGTCCTCGGATGCTTATCCATAAAAATTACAATCGGTTCACCTCGAAAGCTCTTTTCGGCAAGAAAGCTTCCGATACTCTGAGCGGATCGGTGTATCTCCCCGAAGGTCATGCTTTCCTTTCCCGTAGAAAAGGCTATCTTATTAGGTACACGAAGGGCTGTTTCTTCCAAATAGGTCAAAATGTTTTTTCTCATACCCTTCCCCCATCATTTGATTTCCGTAGAAGAAACCGTAGGAAAGTCATCGGTCTTGTTCATTTTATAAAACTCCGTACCGCCCGCGGTGGTGACATAGCTTTTTAGCTTTGCCTCTGTCATTAAGCATCCATTTCTGGTACCATCCGAAAACCGCCCGGCAAGCCGTGTGGCATCGTAGTAATACCAACTGGGGGCATTCTCCGTTCCCACGTTGACAACGCACCAGAAGTGAGTTCCCGCTTCAGTGGAATCCTTAGCTCGCTGGATCCCGACGCTTTCAATACCGAAATATTCAAAAAAGGCTCGGGAAACGGCATAATACGTGTAACAGTCTCCCTCCATCCGTGACATACTCAGGGTACGGCAAGCCTCCTCCACCCAATCGATCTCCCAGTTCTCACGGGAAAGCTGCTGAGAGGGAGTGTTGGATTCATCACTGAAATAGATATTGGCATCATTTTTTCCGGCGGTAGGATCGTTGACATAGGCATAAATTGCCCTCACCTGCTGGATCTTTGTCATATTCTTTGTAATTCCCAGTGTTGCCGCCTTGGCTTCCACCAGCTTCATCAGTTGAGCCTCGGAGTATTCGGAACGCTTAATGATCAGCGTCAGCTTATATTCCGTCTTGTTTCCTGCCGCATCGGAAGCAGTATAGTGGACGGGGTAGCTTCCCTCCGCTGTTTTATTGACCGCAGAATCATCCACACTCAGGGTATAATTCCCACTGTTATCCGTAACGGTAACAAAGCTTTTATAAGCAAAGGTATCCCCCAGATACGCCACTGCTTTATCTCCCTCGGGACCTACGATCACCGGTGCTTTTCGGTCCCTTGCCGCAGATGTTTCCTCCTCAGCAAAGGATTCGCCTGTCGCCAACATCACACCAACCGCTACGCCGGCAACAAGAATGGCTACAGCCAGAATGACCACGGTCAGCTTTAAAACAAGTCCCGCAATCTTTTTTTTCTTTTTATAATCCCGTTGAAATCGTTCCATATCAGCTCGGTAAGACACAATCGGTTCCCCCGCAAATTAACAATTTTTTCTTCTTTCCCTTCATCCGGGAAACAGACATAATTATTATACACTGAAAGCGAATTTTTGTCAATGCAAAAACACTGCTTTGAAAGATTTTTTAAAAAGAAAAAAGTCGCTCTACGGCAACGCGCCGAGAAACGACGTTTTTCTAAAAAATATTCATTTAGGGTTCACGGGTGTACACAAATAAGCCCTATATCCCCGACAGCAAAGAAGCTCAGATGCCTTCTCGGCACTCTCACGGTCAGCGAATATACCAAACACGGAGGGTCCGCTTCCACTCATCATCGCACCAAGAGAATCGCTCTTCTTCAAGAGCATCAAGAGCTCCGCAGCCACAGGTCGTTGAGAGAGCACGGGCTCCTCGAAAATATTATACATGGAGCTTGCCACGTCTTCAAGACTTCCTTTGAGGCAGGCATCACGCAAAGCATCCATAGAACAGGGCGTGTAGGCTTCTTTTTCGGAAAAATTTCCATATTTTTGATCCAGTAGGCTATACGCCCAGGGAGTGGAAACGCCTTCGCCTTCACAAGCACACACCAAATACCCATACGGCATGGACGGAAAGGGATGAAGCCGATCCCCCCGTCCATTCGCGTAGGAGGTACCTCCTACCACGCAAAACGGAACATCGGCACCAAGTTTTGTTCCCAGAGAGCAGAGCTCCTCTACGCTCAAGGGGTTACCGTGCATGCGGTTCAAGCCTCTTAGGACGGCTGCCGCATCAGCACTGCCTCCTGCCATCCCCGCAGCCATGGGAATCTGCTTGTCGATCTCAATCCGCAGCCCTCCAACACCGTCGACCCGCTCCCGAAAAAGGAGGGCGGCACGTACCGCCAGGTTTCTGTCATCTCCGGGTACCCCTTCTCGATTACATTCAGCAAATATTTGATCTGAGTCTATTTTTTCCAGGATCAGCCGGTCACAGAGAGAAATGGTCTGCATCACATTATTGACCAGATGGTAGCCGTTCTCCTCCCGTCCCACAATATCTAAATGAAGATTCACTTTTCCGCAAGCCAGCTCTTCGATCTTTCTCATCATATCCATTCGTCCTCTCATTTTGTCATCCATACACCTTTATATAAATATACCACAGGAATCCTTTTTTTGCAAGAGCCTATGAAAATTTTGCATCTCCGGGCTGAACGTTTCACATTGTTGAAACTTTAAAATAATATGTGAATATTTTTTCATATATATTGACTTCCTACCGAAAAAATTGTAAAATAAGAGGGATGACATATCTGTTTATTTAACATTTCCCGTTTCGATATGCCCGACTCTCATCGAAAGGAATTCAACCTATGACTACCGATCCCAATCGCAATCAGAAACAAGAAGAACCCTCCAAGAATTCCTCTTGGAAACGAATTAAAAGTAACGTTGCCGTTGCCGGTTTGGTATGCGCGATCATTTTTGTTGTACTGTACGGACTGGTTAATATTCGTACACTGAACGAGCTGACCTCCTCCGCATTGGACGTTTTAACTCCGATTCTACTGGGTGTTGCCATTGCTTATCTCTTGAACCCAATTCTGAAGATCTTTGAATATGTGGTTTTTAAAAAGATAAAAAACACGAGGGTCCTCCGGGGACTGTCTCTGTCAATGACTTACGTGGTCGCTATTTTGATCATTGTAGGCTTTCTATTCCTACTGATTCCCCAGTTGATTGAAAGCATCAAGGATTTTGTAGGTAACTTTAACTTCTATGTGGAAAACACCTCCAAATTCATCAACGATACTTATTCCAACTTGGTCTCCGACGGTGAATATCACGAGATCATCCACGGAGAGTCTCTGATAGCTCTGGTCAAAGGCTTCATTTCTAACAATCAGAGCCTGTTTGATAACATCAAGGAATACGGCATGGGGTTGGTAGTTGGTATCAAGAACACAGTACTGGCTATTTTCATTTCCATCTACGTTCTCAGTTCCAAAGAGCGGCTGAAGGCTCAAACAAAAAAATTGACCACAGCACTATTTTCCGAAACCGCAACCTACAGATTCTATCGGTATCTTCATCTCTGTCATCAAACCTTCGGCGGATTCTTCATCGGTAAGATCGTAGATTCCCTCATCATCGGTGTCATCACTCTGGTAACACTCTTGATTTTCCAAATGCCCTACGTTCTTTTGGTCTCCACCATCGTCTGTATTACCAACGTAATTCCTGTATTCGGACCTTTTATCGGTGCCATTCCCTCCTTTATTATTATCTTCATCAAGGATCCCGTTAAGGCACTGATTTTCCTTGTTCTCATCCTTTTGATCCAGCAGTTGGACGGCAACGTGATCGGACCCAAGATACTGGGAGATTCCACCGGTCTCAGTTCTCTCGGTGTCATCATCTCTATCGTAATCATGGGTAGCTACTTCGGAATTATCGGCATGATCCTCGGCGTACCGATTTTTGCCGTGGTTGTGGCAATCGTGAAGGAATTTCTCGAGGACAGGCTATATGAAAAAAAACGCCCCATTGACACGGCAGATTATTATGAAAAGGATTCCTTGGTAGATCCTCGGGACAAACATGAGAAATTATTCTTGCGGGCGTTGCATCCTTTCGCCACTCTATTCCGAAAAATCGTGGCTCTTTTCCGCAGAACAGACAAAAAGAAAAAAAGAGAAAAGGATAATTTATGACCCAATCGGAGCAAATCCGCATCTTGCGGAACAATATTCGCATATATTCTGATCGTTCTGCCCTGTCCCAACAGCAAAAACAGCTCTGTGTATCCCAGGCAATAGACCGTTGGCTCCGCACCGCATCCCCTCAAGAGCCAGATATACTTTACCGTCTCTTCCTCCGACAGTTTCCGGAAATGACCGAAGCGGACCGCGCGAGATTCTGTCTTAGTCTCGTTGAAACACTTCCAAATCAAAATACGCTTCTCTTCGACAAGTTCTTTTTGGGGGCGGAGGAGGAAGCTACCGTCGGCTCTCACGGTGGGATCGCCTTGGTGCGAAACCGTTATAACGAACGTGCGTTTACTATTTTATCCCCCACGGTAATTGGTGCCAAGCAATATCCAGCCCCTTCTTTCTCCGATGCATGTGAGGACATCGCAAACAACCGCTGTAAATTTAGTATTCTTCCTTTGGAGAATACGCACGACGGAAGATTGTTTGGCTTTTACGCTATGCTGGACCGTTACGAGCTAAAGATCTGTGCCGTGTGTTCTCTGGAAACCGAAAATCTCGTCGGAAACACACGCTACGCTTTGGTGGGTCGTTCCCTTCCTGACCGAATTCCCAAGCATTGTACTTGGAGCTTTGAGTGCTCAATTGCCACTGCCGCCGGCTCATTTCCGCACGACATTCTCACCGTGGCAGCCATATTTCATGCCGAGCTTTTGAGCATCGACTCTCTTCCCGTTCTCTACGATGAGGAGCTACAACGGTTTTACTTTGCCTTCCGAATTCCCAAGGAGCACGCCATGGCTTTTCACTTATATTGCTCCATGGAACATTCCCGCTATACTCCCATCGGACTTTATCCAATTTTATAAACTTTTATAAACGAATATTTCATTCAGAAAGGATTCATCCATGAAACACATTACGTATCAGACCCGAGGCGTTTGCTCTCGACAAATTGATATTGACATTGAAAACGACGTTATTGTCTCCGTCCGTTTCCACGGCGGCTGTTCCGGAAACACACAGGGTGTTGCGGCTCTGGTAGTTGGCATGTCTCCCGAGGAGGCTGTTCGCCGTCTCAAGGGCATCCGTTGCGGATTTAAATCTTCCTCCTGCCCCGATCAGCTTGCCGTAGCACTGGAAAGCTACCAAAAAGAAAACGAATGACCAAAAAATCTCCTCTTTTTTGAGGAGATTTTTTAAAGCCACTTGACAACTGATCTTTTTATGATATAATATATGTGTTATCCAAGCCAAATAAGAAACGATATCTTCGTTTTAATTTTAAGGAGATTTTTTCAAGTGGACAGCGACGGTAATTGTCGAAGTACCTATTTTTATTTTTATAGACAATGAACGCATAACCCGGGTTTTATGGCACGGGCTATGCTTTTTTGCGTTTATTTGAAAACTTAGATCACCTAAATTCCAACCAAATCATATTTTAAAGGAGTTATTATGCCTGAAGGTAGTTTACTTACGCTTATTATCATGTTAATTTGTCTCGCTTTTTCCGCGTTTTTCTCAGGAAGCGAGACCGCTCTTACCTCCTTCAACCGTACTAAGATGAAAAATCTTGCCACCGAGGGAAACAAACGTGCGGCACTTGTTCTCAAAATGGAAAGCAATTATGACAAGCTTCTCTCCACGCTGCTGGTTGGCAACAACATTGTCAATATTGCCCTGTCCTCTGTTGCCACTCTTTGGTTTTTGGAATTACTGAAAAACACAAGAGCAATCGGCTATGCTTCCGCGATCTCCACCGCCATTATTACGGTTATCGTACTGATTTTTGGTGAGATCACTCCCAAAAGCTTGGCAAAGGATCACCCGGAGGGAGTTTCCTTGGCAGTGGTTCCCTTTCTTCGCATCATTATGACAATTCTCACCCCCGTTAACTGTTTTTTCATGCAGTGGAAAAAGCTGTTGACCAAGGTTATAAAACCCGGGGAGGAAGACACTGTTACCGAAGGCGAGCTTCTTACTCTTGTGGATGAGGCTCACGAAGATGGAAGCATTGACGAGTACGATAAGGAGCTCATCGAAAATATCTTCGATTTCGACGATCTTTCCGCCGGCGAAATCGCGACACACCGTACCGATATAACCATGCTTGCTCTGGAAGACACCCCCGAGGAGTGGAACGAGATCATTCTCAACAGCCGATACGCGCGCTACCCCGTCTACGACGAAAATATTGATGATATCGTTGGAATTCTGGATGCCAGAGAATATTTCCGCTTGGAAAACAAGAACCGTTCGCTGGTCATGAAAAAAGCGGTACTTCCCGCTTACTTTGTTCCCGAAACTGTAAAAGCAGACGTTCTATTCCGCAATATGAAGGAAAACAGACAGTTTTTTGCCATTGTATTGGACGAATATGGCGGAGTCAGCGGTATTGTCACGCTGACTGACTTGGTCGAATGTCTGGTTGGCGAGTTCTCCGAAGGAAGTCAGGAGGAGGAAGAGGAGGAGCTGATCACGCATTTGGAGGAGGATCGCTGGCAAATCAGCGGAAGCACTCTAATCGAAGACGTGGAAAAAGCACTGAATCTGGAGCTTTCCGACTCGGACTCTGATACGTTTGGCGGTTTTATTCTTAGTCTTTACGGCTCCATCCCCGAGGACGGCTCTTCCTTTGAGGTGTCTAATGAACAACTGGATATTCAAGTACTGAACATTCACGAGCACCGTGTAGAAAGTGCTTTGGTTACGGTAAAGACAGTACAGGAAAACGACGAGGAAGAAGAAAAAGAGGAAAAAACCTCCCCCTCTTCCCAAGCATAAACCCAAGCATAAAAAAGAAATGACCGACTGCCCTTTTCTGAGAGCAGTCGGTTCTTTTGTATATATAGAACCACCGGCTGTGCCGGTGTGGATAAAAAAGCTTTAGCTATGCGTAGAAAAAATACCTCCTTTGATGTATAATAAAGTTGGTCTGCCAACCAAAACAATAAAAACATCAAAGGAGTATCAAGTCGTGAAACTTGACACAAATAGTTTATCACATACGCAATGGAATTGCAAGTACCATATTGTATTT
>JAFTRY010000006.1 GCA_017462035.1 Clostridia bacterium | reverse complement strand
TTGTACTTATCTCTTGTTGTTCAATTTTCAATGACCATTTCCCGCTACCCGCTCTTGCGGACAGCTTGACTATTATACCACATCTTTTTCCCTTTGTCAATACCTTTTTTCAACTTTTTTCAAAAAGTTTTTTCAAAGGTTCAGATGGGGTTGCTTGGTGGGCCATCAGGGGCTCGAACCCCGGACCGACCGGTTATGAGCCGGTTGCTCTAACCAACTGAGCTAATGGCCCGTAACGAAGCTTTGTTATTATACCGCAAAAAAATTTGTTTGTCAAGAGTTTTTTTAAAAAAGCTCAATATTTTTTTATTATTTTTTCGTCGACAGGATTTTCTTGATTTATTTTTTCATCGGTGTTATCCTTATTATCGCCGGTCACCGAAGACCGAGTACAAAAAAAGCAAGGAGAATAAATCATGAAAAAAAACGTATTAACCGTCTTGTTTGGCATACTTCTTCTTTTCTCTCTTAGTTTTTCGTCTTGCAATGCCAACCAAAAAATGTTCGGTGATACCACCGAAACCGACACAAGCACTGCCCTGTACGCCACTATGATCAAAGATTTAGAAAATCAGATCGCACAGCTCAAGCAAAATCAGTACATATCTGACGCGGAGAATCAAGAAGAGCTTAACCGTCTTCAAAATCTGCTTGCCGAATTAAAAGGAGAGGCTAGCGAACAGCTACCCTCAACGGAGAGTGAATCGGAAGATACCAACGGATCCGACACAGAGACTCCCCAGACAATTCCAAAATTTTTGTATACTCAAAACGGGTCCAACGCCACAATCACGGGATACACGGGGAGTGATGAAATTCTGGTAATTCCATCGAAAATTGACGGTTTTACCGTAACCGCCATCAGTGACAGTGCTTTTCAATCCAATAATTTAAAAACCGTAGTCGTAGCCGACGGCATCACAAAAATTGGATGGTTTGCCTTCCGCGACTGCCCGTCTCTTTCGTCGGTCACGATTCCTTCCACCGTTTCCAGCATTGGGTATTCCGCCTTCTCATCCGAGAGTAATCAGCTAACCATTTATTGTCACAGTAATTCTTTTGCTCAGAAATACGCCCAAAGCTACGGGATTAGCCATGCGATTATTTAAAGAACCTCTTGACCCATCGCCTCTCTTGGTGTATAATAATATGTAACAGGTGTTTTTGGAGGGGGTGATAAATTTGAGTTTGCTTCATATATTGACAGAACGCATACGGCGATTTACGCCAAAGCAAATTGTTCTGATCATTCTATGCGCGATTCTCTTTATCACCCCCTCCGTTTTTGCTATTATATATGTTCACAGGGTGGATAGTAAAGACAACGATCAAACTCTGAGCGTTGCCCTCTATTCCTCTGACGGTGATCTGTTGGGACAGGAAATAGGAACCCCCGAGTTGTCCGATGACAACTCCCTGATTGGAATTTTCTCTCAGTTAGACCTACTGAAAGAACCAATCTCCGCCCCCTCGCAGGATTTATCGTCCACCACATGCGTCCGTGCGGTACTGACCCGAAAACAAATTTCAACGGAATTACTTTGTTATTTTTCCGTGACACAGCCTACCGGAATATGCAAAGACAATGAGGGAAACTTCTTCTCCATCGATTTGGATGCCAATCAACGTTTTCTCAGCACCTCATACGGAGAAGCCTATTATCCAGCGTCTATTCCCCCGTCCCTGGTCACCATCGACGGTGATACTGTCGTGCCATCTCATGTTTCCTGGAATTACCGATCAAAAGACGGTCACTTTCTCCCTTCTCAGGATAAACATCCTACCGCAAGCTCTGAGCTATACGAAATCACGGGCGAAGTAGGTCTGCGCTTTTCTGCCGAGCCGGATCAGTGCCGAGTTGTGGTATACGAGGAGGATCGATTCGTGTATGAAGGCAGTCACACCCAGCTTTCTTACCTTTCTGTCAACACCGGAAGTGTGTTGAATATTCGTATCACAGCCCGTTGGCTACAAAACGATCAGGCGGAATGTTATGGGGATATTTCCTACGAATTCCGAGTTCGAATTAAGAACCGTTCGGAATTTTCCGTAAACACCGATACCGTTGCTCCCGGAACCTTTGTGGTGCTGTCATGTACAAACGTCACCGATCCTCAAAAAATCCTATTTACATCCGAATTCATTCCCTCCCCCCCTACCTTCTATCGAGACGGAGAGCTTTACCGCACTATTTTGGCAATCCCACGGGGTACCACCAATATGGAAGCTCTTACATTCCAGATATCCTATGGGGCATCTACCCAGAGCTTTTCCATAAAAGTAACCGAAGCCATGAAGCCCGATACCTTCTCTTATTCCTTCCTTGATCTCTCCGATTCCCCTCTGCCCGGCATAGACGGCGAAGCCTACCTCCGAGAGAAGCTCAGCCGCATCACTCCAGCAATTCATTCTGATGTGATTTATTTCCGAGGAAATACTAACGATCCCACGAACAACGGCTTCACCGTAGGATATTTCCACGGCAGTACCGTTCATTGGGGGAAGGAGCTTTCCGAATCCTTCACGGCAACGGGAACCGAATATCTTACCTCCCAAACCGGCGGAACATCAGTCACAGCATGGAGCCATGGTATTGTCCTTGAAACCGGAACCGATGAGCTTCTCGGAAATTACGTGATCATCGACCACGGCGGCGGTCTGTTGACCTGGTACGGACATCTGAGTAATCAATATGTATCCCGAGGTACCGTGGTCAAGCAAGGAGAAACCATCGGACAAACCGGAAGCACAGGCTTGGCAACCGGAAATGGATATCTGTTTCTCTGCACGGTCCAAGATCTTTTTATTGACCCCCAATTTTTATTCCAAGCATGAATACAAACACAGCGGCTCGCTAGGCGTGATACTCTTAACGGAGTATCCCGCCTCGCGAGCCGCTGTGTCTGATTTTACGATATTTCCACAGCTTCAGAAACGGCTGCTCCCTTTTCAGAGGGCAAAACCAGTTTTCGATAGTACACCACCAAAAAAATCACGTCACATAATACCACCGTCAACCAGGAGACAGGATAGGACAAATACACACATTCAATGACGGGAAATACGGGCAAAATCACCTTAACCCAAAAAATACGGAATGCGCAAGCACCCAGTAGCGAGATTACCATGGTGGTAATGGATTTTCCCATTCCCCTCAAGGCGCCTCCCAAAACCTCCATCAGACCACATAAGAAATAGAGGGGGAGAACAGAAAAAATTCTTCCAATGGCAATTTCAATGACCTCAGGGTTACCCGGAGCGTAAAGCCCAACAAAAAACTCACGGAACAAGATCACAATACCGGAACTTGACAAGCCCAATACCACAACGCACAAAACCGTGTACCAGGTAATTTTTTTGATGTTTGTGTAGTACTTAGCACCCACGTTCTGTCCTACAAAGGTCACCGATGCCTGAGATACAGAATTCATTATAATATATATAAAGCCTTCCAAATTGGATGCCGCCGTGTTACCCGCCATAACAGCATCGCCAAAGGTGTTGATCGAAGACTGGATCATTACGTTGGATAAGGAAAACAAGGAGCTTTGAATACCCGATGGAATACCGATGTAAAGAATTTTCCGGATGATGTGTCCGTCCAGCCTTAACCGAGAGAAGGCAACGTGCATACATCCATCACTTCGGTGCATAAAGATCAGAATCATAGCGGCAGATAGATAATGGGAAACAGCAGTAGCGATCGCAACTCCCTCTACTCCCATCCCAAACAATGCAACGAAGACAATGTTCAGAACCACATTCACCAGCCCGGAGATCGATAAAAACAGAAGAGGGTGGCTGGTGTCTCCCGTGGAGCGAAGCATGGCGGCACAGTAATTGTACATCATCTGCGCGGGAATTCCTAAAAATACGATCCGAATATAGAGCACAGCGGAATCCAACACGGTATCCGGGGTATCCATCAGCCGAAGCAGTTCGGGGGCTAACAGAAATCCAATGATGCCAACCAGAACGCCGAGGATCCCGGCTATGCTAATGGCACTGTGTACCACTCGCTCTACACCCTTGTGATTCATGGCACCTAAATAATGAGCAACGACTACTCCGGCTCCCACCGAAAGTCCCATGAATAAGCCTACGATCAGATTGGTCAGTGAACCGGTGCTTCCCACCGCCGCAAGAGCGATTTGTCCTCTAAAATGCCCCACCACGATCAGATCCGCCGCATTGTAGAAACACTGCAAAACACCGGTGAGAATCAACGGAATAATAAAAACCACGATTTTTTTTAGGAACGGTCCCTCCGTCATGTTGACTTCCCTTTTCGCCTTGTTCATACTCGTCCACCTCCCATGACTCCAAAGATATCTTTCTTGTCAATTATAGATTAATTATAGCACAAAGCGAAGGAAAGTCAAGAGCTTTTCTCAAAGCACTCGTGAAATTTTCCCGAGCGCATGAGGAAAGAGTCCTCGATACAAAAAGGTCAAAAAGGAAAATCCCCGATACGAGATTGACAAAGAATTCGGTTTGTGCTATAATAAATTGAATATTATTTTTTGATGGATTTTTGAAAGGAAACAGACTATGTGCGCACAGTTACTCCCCACCCAACCCTATAAGGGAACCAGAGACTTTTATCCCGACGAAATGCGTCTTCGGAACTGGTTTTTCGGAACAATCCGTTCCGCTTTGGAAACCGCCGCATTCGACGAATACAACGGTCCCATGCTGGAGTCCTTGGACCTGTATGCGGCAAAAAGCGGCGAGGAAATCGCAAATAAACAAACTTACAACTTCGTGGACCGCGGCAATCGTTCTTTGGCAATCCGCCCCGAAATGACCCCCACCGTAGCGCGTATGGTAGCCGCTAAAATGGGAGAGCTTACCTTTCCTCTCCGCTGGTTCTCCATTCCCAATATGTACCGATACGAGGCAACCCAGAGAGGTCGTTTGCGAGAGTTTTGGCAGTTGAACGTAGACATCTTCGGTTGCGATACCTACGAAGCGGACCTGGAGGTCATTGTCAGTGCCATTCGTATTCTTAAGGCATTTGGTGCCGATGAATCCATGTTTACCGTTCGTATCAATAACCGCCGCTTCTTCAATGATGTGATTGCCGCTATCGTTGGCACCGACACGGAAGGCAGCCGCCTAGTTTCTAAGGTTATTGACCGTAAAAACAAGGTAACACGTGAAGCCTATGAAAAGGATCTCAGTGCCCTGGGGCTCGATGCCCGGCAGATCGCTCGAATCGATGATCTGTATCATATGAGTGTCACCGAGGCAACCGCAATCTGTCCCGAGTCCGTAGGCTCTCAGGAGCTCCGCTTGCTGTTCCACGCTCTGGAAAAGATTGGTCTCGACAAATATTGCGTCTTTGATTTTGGCATCATCCGCGGTCTGGATTACTATACCGGTACCGTATTTGAGGTATTTGATAACGCTCCTGAAAACAACCGCGCTATGTTCGGCGGTGGAAGATATGACAATCTGGTAGGGCTTTTTGTAAAGAACGCCGCCGTCTCCGGAGTCGGCTACGGCATGGGCGACGTGACGCTGGAGAACTTCTTGGTGACTCACGGGCTCGTCCCCAATAGTTTTGGTACCGGTGTGAAGGTGCTTGTAACAAAATTTGACGATGTACCCTACGAAGCTTACCTGTCTCTCACCGATCGCTTGCGGGACGCGGGAATCACGTCTTCCCTGTATCTTGGCTCGAAAAAATTTGGCAAACAGATCGATTACGCCGTCAAGGGTGGCTACTCGCACGTAGTAATCATGGGCGGAAGCGAATGGGAGTCAGGAGTGGTCAAGGTCAAGAATCTGGAGACCCGTGACGAACAAACGCTTCCCGCGGACAAGCTCATTGCCTTCCTGGGTGCTTGAATACCGAGAGGATAATACTATGATTTATTTGTTCCTGGCAGAGGGCTTTGAAGAGATTGAAGCCCTTTGCCCCTTAGATTTAATGAGACGGGCAGGACTGTCCGTAGCGACGGTAGGCATCGGCGGGATTTCGGTCACTGGTGCGCATGGAATCACTGTACAGGCAGATATTGCCGATATGGATTACAAGGATTCCATCCCGGAACTCATTGTCCTTCCCGGCGGTATGCCCGGCACCCTGAATCTCTCTCATAGCCCTGTGGTCAAGAGTGCCATCGAATGTGCCGTGGCTGCTGACTCCTACATTGCCGCAATCTGCGCCGCTCCCTCGATCTTGGGCGAGATGGGTCTTCTGAAGGGCAAGGAGGCAATCTGCTTTCCCGGCTTTGAGGACCGTCTGACAGGTGCCACGATTTCTTCCTCCCGTGTGGTACAGGACGGCAAAATCATTACAGCGGCTGGTATGGGCGTGGCATTGGAATTTGGGCTTTCGCTGGTAGCTCTCTTTTGCGGAGCGGAACGGGCAGAGGAGCTACGTCATGCCGTCCTCGCCGATTGAACAGATGGATTCATCCGAACAGAAGGATGAAAAAAAGGAACTTCGCCGACAGCTGTTGGCTCTTCGAGAAACATTCCCGCAAAAGAGACGTGCTGTCCTTGACAAGGAGCTCTGCCGACGGATGGCTGCTCATCCCTTCTTTCGAGACGCGGAGATCCTCCTTCTGTATTTTCCCACTCGGGGAGAACCCAATCTTCTTCCCCTGGCAAAACTGGCGTTGGAGCAAGAAAAGCAGTTGGCGTTTCCTGTATGCCACACAAATGATGTTACCATGACCTTTCATACTGTGTCTGACCTTCGTGAGCTGATTCCCGGACATTACGGAATACATGAGCCTTCTCTCTCCGCGCCGCAACCAACCGCGAGAGAAAACACGCTCTGTATCCTTCCCGGACTTGCCTTTGACCAAAAAGGGTATCGGCTTGGCTACGGAAAGGGCTACTATGACCGCTTTCTTACACATTTTCCCGGGAGAAAGGTCGGGCTTTTGTACCACGCCTTCCTTTCGAAAAGGCTTCCCACGGAACCTACCGATCAAGCCGTTCAACTGATGATTACCGAAAAGGGGGAATTTATGCCCAATGAGAGCTTCTCATAAACAACCGAGCCTTGACACCGCCCCCTCTCGAAAGGATGAGGGCATCCTAACGCGGCTCCGCAAGAACCGTACGGTGACGATCCACCCCACCGTGTTAGTACTCGCCACCTACCTATTGCTTCTTTTTTCTAAGCTCATTGATATTACCCTGCTGAATCGAGAAAATGAATATTATAGCGTAGTAATCCTCCAGATGATGATTTTTTTGTTGCCGGGAGCGGTCTGGTGCAAATTCAGCGGTGAAACGTACGTATCCCATCTGCGCTTTCGCATGGTTCGCGCCGACTCCCTTCTTCTCATCATCTCAGCATCCTTGCTGATGGCATCGGGAGGATTGTTGCTGAACGTATCTCTGGGCGGCATGGAAAGCCTGTCTCAAAGTTTTTCTCTGTACGATACCTTCATTTCCAAGGATAATGGCACAATCCCCAATACGCTGTATCTTATCCTGGCATACGCCGTTCTCCCCGCTCTTTGTGAGGAGTTTGTGTACAGAGGAATCCTCTGCCACGAATACGAAAGAGGCGGAGTTCTTCGTGCGATCCTGGTCAGTTCCTTTTTCTTCACCCTGTTGCATTTCAATCTCTCGGGTTTTCCCATCTATCTGTTCTCGGGAATCATTCTCGCTATGACACTGTATGCGACCCGTTCGCTGGTAGGATCGATCTTGGCTCATTTTCTCTATAATATTTTCGGATTGTTTGGGCAACCCTATATGAACAACCTCTATCAGATTACGGGAAGTCCCAATTTATTTCTTTTTTTGGTGATCGCGCTGTGCATCATCTCCGCCGCCTTGTTTTGCGGCGAGGCGGCGAAGCTGTACCGGCGGTATCTGTATCGATCGGAATCCGCGGATTACCGAAAGCCGCTCCATCCTGACCGAGCATCCCTCCGAGATTCCTACCTGGATGTCATCCGACACCCCTCCGCTATTCTGTGTCTTCTCGTTTACATAGTCGCCTTGCTGATCTCTTGGCTATAACATTGGCGGCAGAACGAATAAGGAGTGTGTCTCATGGATCCCACATCCCCTCCCACCAGTAGAAAATTGTATCGTTTTGCTCTTTCCAAGGTCTTGACCCTGACCCTCCTTTCCTTGCTGATTGCAGGAACGTTGATTTCAGTAACCAATGACCTTTACGCGTTCGTGAAGCCGAACCGTCCCATAACCGTTACGTTGGAGACTCCCCTTCCCCTCTCTGAGCTCAGTCAAATGCTGGGCGAGGCTGGCGTGGTAGCCAATCCCACGGTGTTTCAATGGTATGCGGATTATAAAGAAAAAAAGGAAGCACTAGAACAGTTTCACGGAACATTGGAGTTGAATTCAGCCATGAGCTACCGCGAGATCCTCGCCGCCTTTTTCTCAAAAAAATAAAAACCGTGAATAAAAAGCTCCCTTCTGCGGAATAATGGATTCATCCATTCCCGAAAGGAGCTTTTTTATTTATGAAAAAATTCGGAACTCTTCTTTTGACATTTTGCATCCTCTTTTTGATTCTGGGAATTCTCCCAATCCATGGAGAGAGTGCCGTTTACGATCAAGTACTGCGGCTCCATGTCTTGGCTGATTCGGACAGTGACACGGATCAAAAAGTAAAGCTTCAGGTTCGTGACGCGATCTTAGAGGAAACCAAGCCTCTGCTTAGCCACTGCGCATCCCGCGACGAGGCGGAACAAATTCTTAAAGAGAACCTGGACACGCTGACCGCGGCGGCGCAAAACGCGCTCCGCGAAGCCGGCTCAAGCCATACTGTTACACTGGAGCTCGGCGAGGAGGAATATCCTACGCGAACCTACGAGCATTGCGCATTTCCCTCTGGAAAATACCTGTCTCTGAGAGTCCGTATCGGCTCAGGGGAAGGAAAGAATTGGTGGTGCGTACTCTTTCCCCCCATGTGCCTGTCCGCCGCCTCAGCTCAAAGCTCTGAGGATGCTTTCATCAGTGTAGGTTTCACCGATGAGCAATATCGGGTCATTACCGAAACGCAGGATCCCACCTATACGGTTCGTTTCAAGCTGCTTGAGGTATTTGAAAAGCACTTGGGTCAAGACTCCTCCGAAATCTCCAACTGATCTTCTTCTTTCTTCTTCTTTTTTTCCTTCTCTTTTTCCTTGTCCTTCTTCGCCTTTTCCTTGTCCTTCTTTTCTTCCCTCTTATCGTCCTTCTTTTCCTCTTCAACCTCGGGAACAGGATATTTCACGTCAATCATTGCCTGCGCCGTCTGTCGGAGAAAAGCACTGAGAGAAAGAAGGGCTCCAACCGTGAGCATAAAGCCCATCTCCTCAGAAACCTCCAGCTGATTGCGATCCATAATGGTATCCAGAATTTCTCTGCTCAGCTCTCGGTTATCCCGCTTGATATCAAGATATCGATCATAAAGCTCGATTAAGGTGTTTCCGTCAAACCCCTCTGAGGCATATGCTCCTTGTAGAAGCCGCTTGATCTCACCGATGGAGAGGGTGTTCTTCAGCGTGTAAATCGTAAGTATCTGAATGATTTGCTCCTTGTTGTATTTCTTACCTTTCACAGGAGTAATCAAGCCGTCCTTGGAGTAGTTGTTGATCATTGTCTTGGTCAGTTGGCGGTCATGATACCGCTCCGAACCGGTCATCAGCTTTTCAGATACCAGGTTGATAATTTGATCCACGTATAGATCAATGGCGGGAATTTCCCCCGCGCACAGCTCCTCTTCTCTTACCGCATCCTCCGCAATTTGATAAAGCTCCTCGCGTTTCATCTTCATTCTCCCTGTTTTATTTAGTATTTGATACTATTATACACCATTTCATGAATGATGTAAAGTCTTTTTTGACTTTTTTCAAAAAACACGATTCCCGTATAAAAATCTCTTGTCAAAGAGTGAAAGAAGTGGTATAATGAAATGTGTAGATGAAAGAATCGGGAGGAGCTTATGAACGAACTGCAAAGCTATGAAGCCATCGTACCCAAAAAAGGTAAAGATGCCTTGTTGCGAAAGGGAGCCTGGATCCTTGGATATATATTCTGGTTCAGCCTGTTTTTCGTGTGGAGCACCCTCCGGGATCTCGATCTCCCCATCCTGATTCTCGGAATACTTTCCACCGTGGCGGTCATTCTTTTGACCTGGAAATACGCGCAGATCGAATACGAATATACCCTGGCAGGAGGGAGCTTTTTCCTGGCTAAAATCTACGGAAAACGAAAAAGAAAGACCGTTTTGGAAGCAAATATCAAGCACGCGCGGCTCATTGCCCCCTACACTCAGGACTATGTGAATCAAGCGGAAAGCCTTTCACCAAAGGAGATTCTGTGGGCAGTTTCCTCCCCCTCTGCGAAAAATATCTGGATGCTGCTATGGGACGACGAAGAGCAAGACAAACGAATTCTCCTCATGTTTGAGGCGGAAGAACGCTCCCTCCGTATCCTCCGTCAAGAAAATCCCCGTGCCGTTGCCCGTGAGGCACTGACCTTTTTTAAGAAAACAGCAACATAAAAAACGTTCCCGCCTCCGGCGCGGTTGCCCTTCACAGACAACCTCGCCGGAGGCGGGAATTTTCTCATATACGTACCGACTCATCTCCGTACCGATGGATAAGAGGGCTTTCTTACGCCGTGTTCCCCTCCGCGAGGATCCCGCGGACGAAAATATTGATACAACTGACAGGGGATCATACCGTTATATAGCTTGCGAACCTTGTCAGCCCTTCTTCCGTATAACCGCTCAAAATTCTCGGCGGAGGTCAAAACGTAGATCTGCCAAGGTTCAAGTGCCGCAAAGGTTTTTCCCATGGAACGGTAAAGATCCTCCACCTGAGCCGGAGTCATTAAGCGCTCTCCATAAGGGGGGTTACAAACAATGGTTCCCCGTCGATCCTCCTTTCGGATCCTGGTGGCATCCTTAATAAAAAACTTTATCTGTCCCGCCACACCGGCGCGCGCTGCGTTTTCCTTCGCCGTTTCCAGAACCTTGGAATCTATGTCGGAGGCGTATACCTCAAAGGAGGAGTCTGTCACAATTTCCGCTCTTGCGCGCTCTCGTTCTTCCTCCCACAGATGGGACGGTAGCTGAGGAAAGCACTCTCCCGCAAATCGGCGTAGAAGTCCCGGTGCTCTGCCCGTCATCATCATGGCAGCCTCGATGGCAATAGTACCCGAACCGCAAAAGGGATCCCAGAACAAAACATCCTCCCTGGGACGGGCAATGGTAGCCAGTGCCGCACCCAGCGTCTCGCGCAAGGGAGCCTCTCCCGCCACGGGACGGTACCCCCTCTTGTGGAGTGCCACACCAGAGGTATCGATCATCAAGGTAGCAATGTCTTTAAAGATGAAAAACTCCACCTGGTATTTTACGTCATCCTCCGGAAACCAGCTCATTCCGTAATGCTCGGACAAACGGCTGACAATGGCTTTTTTTACAATGCTCTGACAGTCGGGAACCGAAAAGAGCTTGCTCCGTATCGCATGCCCCTTTACGGGAAAAGCGTCCTGCTTTCCAATCCACCTCTCCCAAGGAAGAGCCTTGGTTCCCTCAAACAATTCCTCAAAGCTGTCCGCGGTGAAAGCCCCCATCCGAATGTATACCCGCTCCGCGCATCTAAGACGCAGGTTAGCCGCGACTAACGAGTGCTCGTCACCCTCAAAGATAATCCGACCGTCCATAGTCTCCAAGCGTCGACACCCCAGCCGGTCAATCTCCTCACCCAATATTTTTTCCAACCCGAACAAGCAGGTGGCAACCATCTGTAGCTTCATTTGCACATCCTCCGTTTTCTCCTACCATTATAAGAGAAAATTCTCTTTCTGTCAAGAGCCAATTTCACCTGTCAAAAGATCCGAAAAAAGATTCGTCACGCAAAGAGAGCGTGCCTTCCTGATCTGACACGGAAAGGCTCCATTTCTCCTTCCAGTGCCACACCTCGCTGATCCCAAATAAAGAAACGGCTTCCCCATAACTCGCCCGGAGTAATCTTTTGAGTCATCACCTGTCCAAATGCCTCGCCGTCCCGCTCGTATAACGGAGGAAACCAGGGAAACAACTCCCGGTGCCGCGCGATCTCGCGCCCCAAACGGTATACCTCCCCGGGAGCCAGTCCCAGGCCTCCGATCCGAACCGAAACAAACATTCCCATAGGCGTGGCATAGACCAACATCCGCCCCTCTGCCCCCCGGCCCCGTAATTTCACAACCGCCAAAGGCATCCTTCCCTGCCACACCTCCATCGTCTTCGCCTCTTGTTTCAATGTAATCTCCTCCTCGAAATTTTCTTCTCATTGAATTATATTCATCCCCGCCTCCTCAGTTTCCTTAATTCGCTTGACAGAGTAAAAAAAATTTGATATAATTAAAGGTAGGTTTATGAAATCATAGGGAGGACGAGCATGAAGAAAGCGTATACCGCCATAGTCGGCAATGAAGCTCTGCGAGAACGCTTGATGCACGACGTTCTTGAAGGAACGCTCCCGCATGCCGTGATCCTAGAGGGTCCCCGCGGTTCGGGGAGACATACCGTCGCCCGGCTCACCGCCGCCGCACTGCTCTGCCACTGCGCCAATGACCCCGCACTCCCCCTGCCCTGCATGACCTGTCCGGGATGCAGAAAGGTACTGGAAGGAAAGTCTCCCGACGTGATTCCCCTCGGATGTGACGGAAAAGCCACCATCGGCGTGGAAAGTGTGCGGTTTCTCCGTGAGGACGTTCACGTCATTCCCAATGACTCAGACCATAAGATCTATATAATTGAAGATGCGGACCGTATGACGCCCCAGGCGCAAAATGCGCTCCTGCTGACCCTAGAGGAGCCTCCGGTTTACGCACGTTTCTTTCTCCTGTGCGAAAACGCGGGGATCCTTTTGGAAACGATACGAAGCCGCGCGCCTATTCTCCGTACCGAACGGCTCCCTCGGGAACAGGTAGATTGCTACCTGTGCGAGCATGACCGTCGCGCGGCGCAGATGAAGCTCGCCGACCCAAAGGGATACGAGGAGTTGCTCACCGCCGCGGGCAACGGAATCGGACAAGCGCTGGAATACCTGGATCCAAAGGTGTTCCAACCGGTGCGTCAGCTTCGCGCCCTGGCATCCGACTTTGTCTTTACCGCCATCAAGCACCCCTCTTCAAAAACCATTCTTCCCCTCCTGTCCCGCTTTTCCACAAAGCGTGACCTGCTCCGTGACCAGCTCTCCGCGGTCTCGGACGCGTTGAGAGACCTAATTCTCCTAAAAAAGAGCGACGAGGCTCCCCTGTCCTTCTATGCAGATCGAACGGAAGCCATCGAGCTTTGCGACGGAGCCTCTCTCCCTACACTCTATCAGCTCAACGAGGCTGTCCGTTCGGCAATAGACGAAAATGCCCGTAACGCCAATGTCCGCCTCTGCCTGATTAAACTGCTTGTCAGCGCGGAGCTGATCTGAGCAAACAACCGTGCCGTAAGGCATCACATAGAAAGGGTTCAATATGGAAAACGAAAAGAAAAACGACACCCCAAAGCCCGAAGCTCAGGGACATAAAAAACACCATCCCCGCCGCCGCGGCTATTTTATCGAGCCGGCAGCAAAGGGAGAAAACACAACTCCCGTTGCACCTGCCGTAACAACAAAGCCTACTCCCAAAGCCGGTCAGAATGCGCACACCGAGAAACAGAACGGTGAGAATCATACGCAAAAAAATCACCATAAGCATAAGCGCAACCACCATAACCGCCCCAAAAGCGAAGCCTCTCCCGGGCAACAGGAAAAAAAGACTCCCAAGCAGGAGCCTCGAACGGAAAAACCGGAGAAAAAGGAAGCTGGGGAACAAAAACCCCGCAAGGAGCAAACCGAGCATAAGAATCACGGCAACCGCCAGAACCATAAAACCTCCCCCCACCGCCGCTCGGCGGATAAGCTGATCCCCGTTACACCCCAGCCACCTGCCAAAGCTCCCTTTCCCCCCGTCAGTGACGAATATGAGGAGATCCACTTTCCCGCCCCCGAGGAACGGGCAACCGAGGATATAGCCAAAACGGAGGAAGAGGTTCCCATGATAGAGGTGGTGGGTGTCCGCTTCAAAAATTCCGGAAAGACCTACTATTTCGCCCCCCTGCCGGAACCTGTGAAAAAGGGTGCCTCGGTCATCGTGGAAACGGCAAGAGGACAGGAATTTGGGGAAGTCACGATGGGAAATTCCATGGTGAAGGAAAGTGATACGGTGCCTCCCCTCCGTCCCATTGTCCGTGTGGCAACGCCGGCAGACCGAGTACACCACGAGGATAATAAAAAGCTGGAGGAAGATGCCTTCCGAATTTGTAACGAAAAAATCCTCGCCCATGGTCTGGACATGAAGCTCATTGATGCCCAGTATACCTTTGACAATACCAAATTGCTTTTCTATTTCACCTCAGCGGGACGGGTAGACTTCCGTGAATTGGTCAAGGACCTGGCGTCGGTGTTCCGTACCAGAATCGAGCTCAGACAGATCGGGATCCGGGATGAGGCAAAGCTCATGGGCGGTATGGGAATGTGCGGCAGACCACTCTGCTGTAGCCTGTTCTTAGCCGACTTCGGACAGGTGTCCATTAAAATGGCAAAGGAACAAAATCTTTCTCTGAATTCGGCAAAGATCTCCGGCATCTGCGGCAGACTCATGTGCTGCCTCCGTTATGAGCACGAGACCTACGAATATGAGATCAAGCGAACACCGCCCACCGACTCTCTTGTCAGAACCGTGGACGGAAACGGAATCGTCACCGAAACCAATCCCCTGGCAGGTACCGTTAAGGTCAGATTGCTGGCAACGCCCGAGGTAGCACCCAAGACCTACCGCAGAGAGGACGTGACCATGCTGCAAAAGAAACAGTCCCAAGACCAGGAAAAGAAATCCGAGAATCGGGAGGATAAGGGAAAGAATTCCAACCAAACAAAGAAGCAAAATAAACAGGATAAAGCAAATACACAGGAAAACGATCCTACCGTTTCCCAGTGAAACAGAACACCGCCCGAAGGTCAAACATGACCCTCGGGCGGTACTCGTTGTACCCAATCCAAGCATACCCGGAAATTTCCGTCCGCCGAAATCCACGGCAATCCCACCAACCACCCGAAGGTGTTCGTATGAACCTTCGGGTGAGAGTTTTTCCATAGCAAAGCCTCCCCGACGCATGGAGCGGCGGGGGCGCAGGGGGGATTTTCAAGGGGGAACGCCTTGAAAACGCTTTCTTCGCCATTCTTTGTCGTTTCACAAAGAATGGCATAAAACCCACACCAAAGTAATTTTCCCATTCACCAAAGAATGGCATAATCCCCCGCAAAAAAACCATGACCGTCGGATCGCTCCGACGGCCACAGTCTATTATGTCCACAATCAAGAAAGGCATTGCCTTGCTGAAAGGAAACCAAAAATTATGTTCGCTGACGATCCAATCAGGATCCGGATCCAAAGAAGGTACCGAAGTCCAGCGTATCCAACTGCTCACTGTTGGTATAATCACCGGAATTAAAGGTGATACAGTCAGCGGACTGGAGAACAATCATTTCAAGCTCAGGTGTAGTATACTTTTTCATGTCATCGTCCTCCTTTCATTAAGCCGTAGGGGTAAAGGTAAAGGTAGAAGCATCACCCATTACCGTATTTCCTGTCGTCTTGTCAACGTAATAGGGAGTCACGCGAACCGTTACAGCCTCGGTAATTCCCGTAATATGCAGAGCATAGATGTGAGACGCACCGCTCACCATCTCGGAAGGCGTGGTAGGCTCCGAGCCCCAAGCGGTAATGCTGCTATACACGTAGTTACACTCTTTGGAAAGAGATGCGGTGGTTCCGTCAGCTTTTACCAAAGTTACTTTGTAACCAATCTTGGAAGCACCAGTGAACACCGTGTTATCAATAACGCCGACCAAACGAATGTTGTTATCGGAGGTCTGATAACCGTAAAAATCAGGCATACCCGAGGTATAGTAGTTGGTTGCTTCAACTGTCAAGCTATCCAAATATACGTTGATATCACTAGAGCAAGCGAAGTGAATCTGACCTAACATAAAGCTTGCCAACGACTTCGATTCTTTCTTATTAGTGGCAGTATACTCATGGTTATAAGACCACGTAGTATGGTCCGCAGGAGCATCCGCCTTTCTGGATTTGTTTGCCCATACCTTGATGCCGTCTTCATAGTTTCCTTCGATACGAACGGTAAACCAATCACTTGCGGGAACAACAAAAGTCTTTTGGTTGGCACCATTGCCCCATCCACCGGTTGCACCTCGATATCCGTTTAAGAACTTACCGTTGTAACGGTATTGAGCGTGCCACGTTGCAGCAGCGTTTTGTCCCGCAGCTCCATTAAATCCAACGTATTGGTCATTTTCGACGGGAGCGTCGACGTATTTGAACTCATAGGTGATCACAAAACCGTTTTTCAAAGCCTCGTCCGTAATAACAGAGTAACTACAGGCTTCGTTGACATTGTTCTCAACGTGAAGAAGGTAATTTCCGGTTTGCTCAGGATCAGCAATGACTTCAACGGGATTCGTTGCCGTGGAGTTATTATTGTTTTCACTCCAATTGATTGCTGTCAGCACGTCAGCCTTCACCGAACTTGTCTTCGCGTCGCTAAAATCTAAGCTGTCAAAATCCTGAGAATAGACAACTTTGTTGGTGGGGCTACCGTCAGCAACAGCAGCCGAGGTTGTGGGTACCAGCATGGTGAAGGTAGCGAGTACCATCACGAGAGCCAGTACGGTGGATAAAAATTTTTTCATACTGTTTCCCTCCTCCCGCTTTTTTGCGGGAATCCTTTCTTAAATTATTTTAAAATGTCTTCGCATTTTTAGGGACATGTACATCGGCTTCTTTTGAAGTCATTTATAATTATACCACAAAATAGAAAAATGTCAATCATAAATTGTCTGAAATCACCTTAAATACGTACTTTAAAACTCAGAAATCGTCTTTATTTTTTTGATTTTTTGAACAGTACGTTATTTTTTATAATTTCTTCTCTTTGTTTTTGTGCAAATTAACCATGTCTTTTCCCTTAAACTCACAGGGCATTTCCACGTTCGTAAAGTTCCCTTTACATTGGTATAAAATGTATACCAGTCTTTATCGTTCAACAAGAAAAAACGAAAAAACGCCCGTGTGTCTCCAGGAGACACACGGGCATCCGTGTAAATGGTAATTTACTTCCCTGCTTCCGGCAAGATCAACTGATATTGCCCATCCGCGTAATAGGTCTTCTCCACGTGAAGCTTGGTCAGCAAATAACGGTTCCAAGCCCGATTGGTAGCAATACGCTCATAATATTTATCCTCCGCCGTAGAGAACAGAGCCACCCGAGGGTCGCTTGCGTCAAAGAACCACTTGGTTCCGCCGCTGCAACCGTGATGAGGCACCTGGAGGATGTCACACTTCAAGGTATTTCCGTTCAGCATAACAAGGTGATTCAAAGCGTTGTCCGACAGATCTCCGCTCACCAAAACCTTGGTATCACCATACTGATGGAAGGTCAGCATGGACACGGTAGAGGCATTGTTGTCATCACCGATGTGATGAGGGTAATAGGTCTCAGCGGTATAAAGGATCTCCATAGTCACTCCGGGAAGCTCCACCACCTGTCCTGCCACCGGCACAGTCCAGGGAATGTTGTGCTCCTTCGCCAGAACGGGAGCGGCATCCACCAGGAAACGGTCCTGATAGTGTCCGCGGGAGAATAACACCTCCGGGGGAACACAGAAGATCAAATTCTGAATTTCAAGCCGATCAGCGTAGTTGGTCATGATCTCACGGAAGTTGCCATAATGATCCTCGTGAGAATGAGTCAAAAGCCAAGCGGAAATCACAGGCTTCTTTCCCTCCTCGGTGCGTTCCTCTAAAAAGCTCATCAGGTTCTTAGCGTCTCTTCCCCAGCCGCCGTCAATAATCAAGAAGCTACCGTCCGCCAAGGTTGAAATCAGCCCCAAGCCGTTGTCATGGCTAAACTGGTTAGCGTAGTCCATATGCATGAGGTGAAGATCGGTCTTTCCCTGCGCCGACAGATCACCGCAAGAGGTAAGCACCTTCTCGCTCTCACCCATCAGAACCCGAATTCCATCCAGGCAATCCAAAAAGCTCAGATGGACAGTCTCCTTTCCTTTCCGGCAGAACACGTAGCGATTGTCCGCCACGTTCCGGTCAAAGACCGTCTCAAAGCCATCTGCGGCAAGCAGAGCGTAAATTTCATCGAACTCCTTCATACTGAGGGAATCACGATAAAAGCCGCGGCGTTCGTGGGCGCAAGCGTAGGCGCTTGTCTCGCCCATGATGCTCCCGATTTTTTCTTCTAAATACATACCTTAGTCCTCCGTATTACACGAAACATTAATGGAGCAACCCACTCCGATTTTCAAATATTATAGCATATTTGTGAAGCTTTGTAAATACACTTTTGAGTCATTGCGCAAACAATTTGCGGCAAACACCCACCCGATTCATCATCCCGAATAAGGAAGCTTCAAAACGGTGTAACCGTCGTCCGCTACAAAGAACTGCTTCACGTTCAGTTGATTTTTCAACACAGGCAAAGCGGAGGAAGACTTCAAATACCGTTCCTCAGCCTTATCCTTCGCGGTACACATAAAGGCATACTTGGGATTCACCGCACGGAAGAAGGATTCCAGACCGTCCAAACCGTGGTGAGGCACCTGCAAATAGTCGCTCTTCAAATGAGCTCCCATGGTTTTCACGGTCTTTTTCATTCCGGGCACCTGAATGTCTCCGGTAATCAAAAAGCTCTGACCGCCGAAGTTCACACGGAACACAATGGAGTGGGTGTTTCCGTCAGTAGTCGTGGTGGGATAGAGGTTTTCAATGGTGTAAAGGAACTCAAACTCCGCCTCGCCGAAATACATCTTCTGCCCCACCTGCGGAACGATCTGCTTCGCGTCCTTAAAGCGGTTGAATGCGGAATAAATCTTAGCGATATCGTCATCCACCGCACCGCTGGATGCCAGCGAGCCGGTAGCAAAATGTCCAACCAGATATTCCACTGTCACGTCATTCAAATGGGTCTGGGAGAACTGCACGATATTTCCGTAGTGATCCTCGTGAGGGTGCGTGATGATCCATGCCCGGATCACGATCTTTCCGTCAGCGCGCTTGTTGTTATTCTTTAAGTACTGATAGAAGGTCTCGCTATCGTGTCCCCAGCCACCGTCTACCACCACGTAGCTTCCATCCTTCATCGTGAAGATAAAGCCCATGCCGTTGTCGCGATGGGTCTGCTTGGAATAATCCATGTCCATGAGGATCACGTTCTGTTCGGTTACGTTGCCGTCGGATACGGGAGCCAGCGGATAATCCACCATCTTCGCGATAGGAGCCATTAACACACGGGCAGTCTTGCTGTCATTTTCGTAATATACATGCAGCATAGACTTGGAGTCCTTGTAGGTATAATACATGTTGTCCCCGATGGTATTCTTGGCGTAAAGGGTATATCCGTTCTCCGTCACCTTCTGACAGTAAGCATTGAACTCAGTCTTGTTGGTTCCCGTATAGTAGAAGCTATACATGTCCCGGGAGAAATTCTCGGTATGAGACAATGTTCCCTCCGTGTAGATCGGTGCGTTGTCTGCCCAATCCTCAACCATACCTCCCTGTTCCTCCGGGATGCCAATGCGAAGATACCCGCTCTCATTGACGTACAGTCCGCAGGTCAAAAGCTCAACCAAAGCATCGCAAGCCCCCTCGGTTGCCTCAGCATCCAACCCGAACGCGAAAATATGGTTTGCGTCATTCACCAGACGCCACCCCATATATTTACCGGCGTTTCCAATTGCCTCCACAGCGGGAAATTTGGGATTTCCCACCACGATCATCTTTCTGCTGGCATCCAAACCGCCGCTGACAAGCAGAGCGGTATCATCCATCAAATCGGTTGCGTCCTTAGTCGCCGCCTTGTTCATAATATTGGTGATCTTTTTCGCCACCGAATTCATCTGAGAGGCTCCGTCGCTGTTATATACTACCCCATACTGAGCCGCGCCGTCAGCGACCAATTCCAAATAAGGAATATCCTCCGACACGTAATTCATATTCTCTGCCAAGGGGAAGGTCCCATTCTTAGCGGACTTCGCAAAGTAATTCACGCTCAGGTACTTCATTGCCTCTTGAAGAAGCTCCGTGGTGGGTGCGGCAACCACGATCTTGTTCCCTACCTGCCGGATCACATACCGATGAAGATTTCCCATTTCCGCGTAGACCTGCTCCGACTCGGCGCGATTGGTCTTTCCAATCAAAATCTCCTTGGTGCTGCTGTCAGCTGCCTGTCCAAAGGGTACGAAATCATCCTTCAACTCAAAGGCTCCCCCCGTAGCCTCATCGATCGATTTTTTCCATTCGGTTAACGCCCGAGTTAAATACTTGTCGGCATTGCTGGAACGGACCAAAGTATAGTCGGCTACATTAAGCTGCACCAAAACCTCCTCCGTAACCTCTTCCTTTTGACAGGAAACTACTGCCGGGAGTAACATCAATAGCGTCAGTATTACGCACAAAATACGTTTCATGGCTTCTCCTTTCTCCCCTCTATACATAATGTACATATAAGTATATGGTACAATATTTTTGAGAATTTGTCAATGCATAATCCAATCTAAATTAAAGCCCAGCAGTCTACATTTCACTCACCCAATTGCGTCCAAAAAAAATCCCCTCGATGTTCGTATCGAGGGGATCCGATGACAAATATTACTGATGCAATGCGTAAAGCTCAGCCAACTTCCCGGGCAAAGTATTTTTGATGCCGGCATAAGAAGAGGACAAAGAGGGCTTAGAGGAATTCCAAAGAGCTTGGCGCACCAAAACAGGATACTCAAGGAGCATGGTGCTGAACATAAAGGTACCGTCAATGGATACGTCCTTCATGATCAAGTCAACCATACGTGCCGTTGTGGGATCCTTGGAATATCTCTGCTTCAGAAGAATGTCATAGAAAGCGGGATAAACCGTCTGAGAAGACTCAGCGCAAAGAGCGTCGGTAATGTGAGCAATAAAGTCCACGTCCGCGTCCAAAACAGACTTGGAAACACCCCAAGTTACAAAACGGTCATACAGCTTGGTGTAGTAATTCTCCTGGTCCTCGTTCTGCAAAGGAGCAGGCAGAATACCGTAAGCGTCAGTACCTAAATCCTCAGCGAACTGAGAAGCGTAAGACAAGCGGGTGGTGATCATAGCGGCACGTCCTTCGCTAAAGAATTTGTCCTCAGGACCATATATTTGTACACCGCTATACGAGAATACTCCGGGATTCTCATGATAGAAGGACCAAAGCATATCCACAAGGTCAAGATTTTCTTGCTTTTCCAGCGTGGGCTCGATCTCATTGGTCTCTTCGTTCTGCTCCGTAATGGAAATACCGAACTGGGTAAACCAAATATCGTGAGAGTTACCGGAGGTAGCTACGTAGCCGTAGGTATCGCCGCCGCTCTTCTTGTTGTCGTAGTCCGTATCAATGTAAATATCCTTCACAATATTCTGGAAAGCCTCAAAGGTCCACTCCTTGTCGTCAACCATCTTGTACAGATCGTCGGTGGTATAACCGATCTCGTCCAAAAGGTCTACGTTACAGAAGGTCGCCATGGCACCCTGAAGCTTGGAATAACCAAGGTCTCCGGTCAGAGAGTAGAGTACCCCGTTCCAGGTTATGTTGTCGTTTACCGACTTATCCCACCGCTCCGCGGACAGATCGATATAGTCACCCATGGAATACCAGTTTTTGTACATCTTAGCCTGTACAGGACGGTACACACCGTAGGCGTTGATACCGTAAAGGGAGGTAGTAACCGTACCGGAAGAGGTCTCGGTCTCCAACAGGGTATATACACCGCCCTCGGCAGCACTTCCCTTCACGACAACACCGTACCGTGAATTGATCGTCTGGAGCCACTTGTAGATAGTGTCGTTGGCAGTCTCACCGGTGAGCTCCTCTGCCTTCACTTCCAGCTCATGCTCATCCTCAACCGCCATCACAAATTCCTTACCGCCATAATTTCCGGTAGGGATCGTGTCAAGCAGATTTGTGGGACCGTTGTCGCCTGTGGTTGCCGCAACATCTGTGGTGCTACCGCTGCTCTTCTCTTCCTCATTCTTGCAGGCAATTGCCATAGGCAAGAGCATCAGAAGAACTAAAACTAAGCATAAACTTCGTTTCATACAAAACTCTCCTTTTAAGCATTTTGTTTACTCATTTATTATATCACTGTAAATATTAGTTGTCAATAAACTAAAATTAACAAAAAAGATTCTCTAAAACTGTATAAAACAAACAAAACCCTCTCGAAAATCGAGAGGGTTTATATACTTTTGCCATATAAATCTTATGGTTAGATTTATGATATTTTATTTCTGATACAGATCATAGATCTCTTCCAGCTTATCGAGCAATTGTGTCTCAATAGCTTTGTACGAAGAAGACAAATTTGCCTTGTCGCTACTTCTCAGAGCTCCACGTACCAAATAAGGATAAGAAAGCAGATTCTCACCAAACATAAAGGTACTGTCAATGGATACGTTCTCCATCAAGATGTCTACCATTCGTGCGGTAGTGGGATCCTTGGAATATCTCTGCTTCAGAAGAATATCATAGAAAGCAGGATATACAGTCTGAGAGGACTCGGCGCAAAGAGCGTCGGTAATGTGAGCAATGAAATCCACGTCACTATCCAAAACAGACTTGGAAACACCCCATACGGCGAAACGGTCGTACAGCTTGGTGTAGTACGTGTCCTGATCCTCATCCAGCAGAGGAGCGGGCAGAATGCCGTAAGCATCAGTACCAAGATCCTCGGAGAACTGAGACGCGTAAGACAAGCGAGTGGTGACCATAGCGGCGCGACCATCAGAGAAATATTTGTCCTCAGGGTCACCGCTGCTACCAGAAAGAACGCCCTTGTTTTCATGATAGAAGGACCAAACCTTATCGACAACCGATATAGTTTGGTCGTTAAACAAGGTAGGTTCGATCTTGTTGGTCGTATCATTCTGCTTGGTAATGGAAATACCGAACTGAGTTAGCCAAATATCATGGGCGTTACCGGAAACAGATACGTAACCAAAGGTATCACCGGTGCTCTTCTTACCGTCGTAGTCAGAGTCGATGTAAATATCCTTCAACATACTCTGGAAGGCTTCAAAGGTCCATTCCTTGTCGTCAACCATCTTGTACAGATCATCGGTGGTGTAACCGATCTCATCCAGAAGTCCTACGTTACAGAAGGTTGCCATAGCACCCTGAAGCTTGGAATAACCAAGGTCTCCGGTCAAGCCATAGAGAACACCGTTCCAGGTTACGCCGTCGTTCACGATCTTATCCCAACGCTCTGCGGTCAGATCGATCATGTTACCCATTTCGTACCAGTCCTTGTAGATCTTGGCATTAACAGGCTTATATACCTGGTATGCGTTACAGCCGTAAATAGCGGTAGTAACTGTTCCGGAGCTAGTCTCGGTCTGCTGAGCAGTAAAGAAGTCACCCTCGGGCACTTGACCCTTCACCGATACGCCGTAGCGAGAGTTGATCTTATCGATCCACTTGTAAATGGTATCGTTGGCAACCTCACTGGTCAGTTCCTCAGAATAAACCTCTTCCTTGTGCTCGCCCTGTACGGAAATCACGAACTCTTTTCCTCCGTAGTTACCGGTAGGAATGGTGTCCAGCAGATCCGTAGGACCGTTGTTGGCGGTGTTGTTCGCAACACCCGTGTTATTCGCACCGGATCCCTCATCATCCTTCTTGCAGGCAATCGCCATGGGCAAGAGCATCAGAAGAACCAATGCCAAACATAAAATACGCTTCATAAAAATTCCCCTTTCATTTTTTATTTTTATGTTTTTATGTTTTGTCCTATTTGTCTTCGCCCTCCTCCGCCAAGCGGCAAGCGTGTCAAAGACACATGTACCAAAGGAAGGAGGGGCGGGACACAGCCGCGGCTGCGCCCCAATTATGAAAAGATAGAAAAAATCAATTTTCGTAGAAGCGTCTCCGATACTCTAAAGGAGACACTCCCATATGCTTCCGGAAAAATATATAGAAATAGGAAGAATTGCGGAAGCCGCACATCTGCCCAATCTCATCGATCGCCAGCTTATCCTCTCTCTGCAAAAGCTCCTTCGCCCGATTCAAACGGCACAGATCCAAAAATTCATGCAACGTACATCCGGCAAACATCCGCAGATCTCGATCCAGCTTGGATCGGCTAATGGAAAACTCCCTGGCAACGCTTTCCGAGGTAATGTCGTACATGTAGTTCTCCGCAACGTAGCGAAATACGTTTTGGATGTAAAATTTGAAGTTTCCATACGTGCGGATTTTATTTTCGGGACAAATTCGAAACAGCATGCTCAGAAAGAGAGCGAATGCGATCTCCTTTTCTTTCCGAGTCAATCCATACTGTTCCCTTGCCGCCGTTTCCGCCACAGGGAGCAACAGCTTCGCCTGAGCTTCCGTCAGATCAAAGAATAAGCTCTCAGGAGTATGTAACCGAGTAGGCAGATACTGATCTCGAAAGCGCTCCAGAGTCTGCTCGGTAAAATACAGACAGATCCGAAGAAATCGCTCGGAGCTCACGGAAGACATGGAGTGGATCGAAAAAGGAGGCGAAATAATCACGCAAGGACCGTTGTGAAGGTATTCCTTGCCGTTCAACACCAACCTTTGCTCTATGTTTTGAGGGCAGAAGTAGATTTCATACTGAGGATGAAGATGCAAAAAATGCATGACGTAGGGCTCTTCTTTGTACTGTGAGTACGGCCAAATCCCCTTGTCATTTAAGAATCTGTTCTCCATATGTTCTCCAATACCTACTTCGTTCATTTATCACTTGACATTATATCATGAACGTCATAAATTTTCAATGCAATATTCAACCTTTTTTACGGGGTTTTCATATGATTTTCGATCAAAAACTGAGATTTTTCCGTAAAATACCAGAATAAGACTTTTATTTTCAATATCAAATTCAATATAAAAAGATCAGTTTTGTATGCATTAAACAAATATAAAACCTTGTTTTTGTGCAAAAAATCAAGAAGAAAATTCCTTCAAATGTGAAAGCCGCCTTTCCCATCGTTCACTGCGATAGAAAAAGCGGCTTTTCATTTATTTTTTATATGTTGATCACTTGCGCGAAAGGGGGCAACCCCTTTTCAGACTCACTCTGAGTCCTTACGGCACTCGTGATCCAGCCAGATCAACCCCAGGCTAAACGCGTCGTACAGCCCGTTCTTTGCACCCTGACGCAGGATCTTGTTGGGATCCTTGGAATCCACCACCTGGATCAGTATCTTGTCCGGAAGCTTTTTATCATTGTAAGACATAATCTCCAAAATCAAAATGCACTTTTCATTCATGTCACCGTAGCAGATGGTGTTCTCTTCGCGAACCAGCGGCCATCCCCGGTATTCCAAATATTTTCCGCTTACCTTTGCCTGTTCCGCCATACGTGTATCCTCCTCATTCGTTTTTCCAGTAATATATTTTCATTCGTTGTTCGTTTGTCATTCACCGTCCTTCAAAGGACAGCACGCTATTTAAGTATTGTACCATAAAAGGGCGAAAAAGTCAACCCTATTTTTAGAAACATAAACAAATTATCCAAGGTAAGGCTTCCGCTTCATTAAATCAAAGGCGGGGCTGGTCCGTTCTGTGGAAAGAGTAAAGATTCCGTCTACCCGCCGCGCAAGAACACTCTGCCTGCTCTCCGGAGCGTCCGCCGGCTTGGTCACTAAGAAACAGGGATCGGGTAAACACTTCCCCATTTCCCGAAGCAACGCCCGCCCCTGTTCGCTGGCACCCAATACCGTGGTATAAAGAGGGAGTCCCTGTAAGTCCGTCGGCTTGACTCCGAACAGACAAAACAACAGCACACGGCGCAGATGAGCGTCGGTATATCGCTTGTTCTTCAAAGCCGCAAGTAGCTCGTCAACGGTGCGCGCGGATTGGGCTAAACGGCAGATCCGATAAGCCAGTCCTCCCTCAGTACCGACAATTCCCTCAAAATCCCCACCGTCGTGCAACCGGAAGTAAGAAAGAATTGCTTCGTCCAATCCCCCCTGCCGTCGAAAGCGCCCCTCAACGCGCCCTCTCGCATATACCGCCTCCGCCGCTTCCGGCAAATAAGCTCGAGCCCCCTCAAAATCTCCCCGCTCCCAAAGAGACCGAATGGCAGAAGCAGAGGGATACGCCTCTCCCCCCATCCGGGTTTGACGGTAAGCGGCACCCTCCCGTTTGAAGGTGTCAGCACCCATGCCGGCATCTAAGTCCTGTATGGCGCGAAGGTATTCCACTCCCAATAGATCGTTGGAGGAAAGTTCCTCGGCTCCCCATCTGCTAAGAGCGTCACAATATGCCTTCGCCGCCGGGATTCCTTCCTCCAAGGATTCCCGATAAAAGCTTCGGAACTCCTCCGTGGCGGCAATCTGTGCCGCTTTCCGTAAGGTCTCCACCGATCCGCACTCCGAACCAAAGACCAGACGATCCGCAAAGTGACGCAGAATCGATATTCCGCCTCGGGCAAAGACCTCAGCACTGCCGGAGCACCAGGGAAAGGGTAGCTCCAACACCAGATCCACACCGCAGCGAATCGCCGCCTCAGCACGCAGATACCGATCGGCAATAGCGAATTCTCCCCTTTGTACCGTGTTTCCGCTCATCACGCACACAATGCGGTCCGCTCCCAGTCGGCGCGCATACTCCAAAAGCCGTACGTGCCCCAAATGAAGAGGATTCCATTCACAAATCATTCCATAATCCGCCATTTTTCCGCTCCTTTCCGTCTCTTTGGCAAAAAAATTGAAAATTCTTCCATGAAACTCTTGAAAATACAAATAAAAAGTAGTATAATGAAAGCAACAAATTCATATCTATCGGAGGTATATTCAAATGAACATATTGGTTGTCAACGCAGGCTCCAGCTCCCTGAAATACCAGCTGATCGACACCGATACCGACACCCTGTACGCAAAAGGAATTTGCGAGCGAATCGGCATGGACGGCTCTCTCATCGAGCACAAGCAGATCGCCAAAGGACTCAAGGTCAAGAAAGAAAGTCCCATGAAGGATCATGCGGATGCCATGAAGCTGGTGGTAGACCACCTGACCGACCCCGAGGTCGGATGCATTTCCGGCATGGACGAGATTCAGGCAATCGGACACAGAGTGGTACATGGAGGTGCTTACTTCTCGGAATCCATCCTCATGACCGAAGACGTTCTCAAAAAGATCGAGCTCTGCCGTGACTTCGCTCCCCTTCATACCGACGCTCACCTGATGGGCATTAGAGGATGCCTTGAGATCATGCCTGGTAAGCCCCAAGCACTGGTATTTGATACCGCTTTCCACCAGACCATGAAGCCCGAGTCGTACGTATATCCCCTGCCCTACGAGTACTACGAAAAATACGGCATCCGTCGCTACGGTATGCACGGTACCTCTCACCGCTATGTCAGCGGACAGATGGCAGCTCTTCTGAATAAACCCGTTGAAGATACAAAGATCGTCACCTGCCATATCGGTAACGGTTCCTCCATTACTGCCGTAAAGAGCGGTAAGGTAGTCGATACCTCCATGGGATTCACTCCCTTGGCGGGTGTAGAAATGGGAACCCGTTGCGGTGACATTGACCCCGCCATCATTCCCTATTTGATGGAGCGTGAGAATCTCTCTCCCGCCGAGATCAATAACGTGATGAACAAGAAGTCCGGCTTCCTGGGTGTGACCGGCTTCTCCTCCGACTCGAGAGACCTGGAGGATGCCATTGCGGCAGGTCCCTCCGATCCCAACTACGAGCGCGCTCTGTTGGCATACGGCATTCTGAGAAACGAGCTGAAGAAGTACATCGGCTCCTACGCTGCCTTGATGAACGGTCTGGATGCTGTGGTCTTTACCGCGGGTATTGGTGAAAACAGCATCATGCTCCGTCAGATGGTTTGCGAGGATATGGAGTGGATGGGCATCGAACTGGACGAGGAAGCCAATAAGAAAGCTTTCCGCACCTCCGATTCCACCAAGATCTCCAAGGATTCCTCCAAGGTGACGGTTTACGTGATCCCCACCAACGAGGAATTGGTCATCGCCAAGGACACCGCCGCTCTGGTAGCAGCTAAGTAAATACTCACACGCGGACTCCCCCACGGGGTCCGCGTTTTTTATAGTGTACCATAAAAAGGGACAAAAATCAATCCCGATGAAAAAAATTTGTTGACATCTCTCATATCCCGTGATATAATGATGCATATTCAACGCCGGAGGTATAATATGTATCAAATATCGGTTCCTGTCATGCTCAATAACGTAGAGCACGGAGATAAAAATCAACTGGTAAAAATGCTTCGCGACATGGATGCGAAACGTGTCTTTCTCTCCACAGACATTTGCGAGGTGGATGATAAAAATTAGAAGACAAACCCTTGAAGATCTCAAAAAACAAACTGATTTTTTCCATGCCGAGGGGTTCGAAGTCGGAGTATGGACGCTGACCCTGAACGGTCTGCGCGGTGAGCATCATTTCACTGACATGATAGCCGTTTCTCAAGACGAATGTATACTTAAGGGACCTGCTGTCCTTCGGATGAAAACTTTCAGGAATTCTTCTCTGATTATATGGCAGAGCTGGCAGGATGCGGTGTCGATCTGATTGTGTTAGACGACGATCTTCGTTTTGCTTTTATGGGTCCCTATATGGGATGCCTTTGCGATAACCACATGAGCATGATCGAGAAAATAACCGGTGAAAAGCTTTCCCGTAAGGAATTGGCAACGAAGATTCTTTCCGGTACTAAAAATCCCTACCGTGATGCCTGGCTGACCGCCAACGGAATAGCGATGGAGACCTTTGCCAAACGCCTCAGAGAAAAGATCGACAGCGTAAATCCCTCTGTCCGTCTCGGAACCTGCGCCTGTCTTGGCTCTTGGGATCTGGACGGCACCGATGCCAAAAAACTCGCCTATATATTTGCCGGTCAAACCAAACCCTTTGTCCGTCTGATCGGCGCGCCCTATTGGGTAGCCACCAATTCCAAGGGTTGCTTCTTGCAGGATGTCATCGAGCTGGAGCGTATGGAGAGCTCCTGGACACGGGATGAAAATATTGAGATCATGGCAGAGGGAGATACCTACCCCCGTCCCCGTATCTCCTGCCCTGCCGCGTATTTGGAGGGCTTTGACCTTGCCATGAGAGCCTCCGGCACTACCGACGGCATTCTGAAATATACCGTTGATTACGTTTCCAGCATTGATTATGAAACAGGATACGTAACCTCCCATAAGAGAAACGCTCCCCTGTATCCCGAAATAAACGAACTTTTCCGTGACAAAATAGCCACCGGCGTTCGGGTGTACGAATTCCCCCAAAAGATCGCCGATATGGACGCGGGAGAAGACAACTTGTCTGCCGCCACTCTGCAAAACACCTTCTTCTGCACCTCGGAGCGTACTCTTGCCGCCTGCTCCATTCCCACCGCCTATGAAGGCGAGGGCGTTTGTGGAGCATGCTTTGGACAGAGTGCCAGATTCTGACCCCAGAGATGCGTATGGGCGGCATGATCTTAGATATAGAAGCCGCCAAGATCCTGCACTCTATGGGAGTAGATGTGGGAATCCAATCTCTTGGAGAGCCGATTGCCACCACCATGGAGTTCTTCCCCGACGACGGTGAGGTGGTCGGCACAGGCGGTATCAAGGTATTCCGTCACGTCTTCAAACCCTCCATTCAAATTTGCAGTACCGCGGAAACGTGTAACGGAAGCCTGGCACTCTCTCACATGAGAGATCCTGATGCAAAGTCTGTCACCATGTCTTACCTTTATGAAAACGGAGAGGGAGAAAGATATTTTGTTCTCAACTTCGACACACGGTTTGTAGCCAAAACCGACAATACGCTGGCAATGCGCCACTATAAGAGATCGAAGCAATACGCAGAGTACATTCCCTGGCTCTCTCGAGGAAAATCCCTCCCCGCTTACTGCGGAGGCAATCCTCACCTGTACACCATGGTGAAGGAGAAGGACGGAGCCCTTGCGGTGGGACTGTGGAACTTCTTTGCCGATCTGATCGACGCGCCCGTGATCGAACTGGATCGCGAATACCGCCAGATCCGCTTCCTCAACTGCGAAGGTAAGATGGAGGGAAAGAGGGTGACTCTCAGTACCCTTCCCGCCTACGGATTCGCCGCTTTTGAGGTAAAATGATCCCCGCGGCATAACATCCCCCGCATTTGTGACAGACACAAATGCGGGGGTTTTGTTGTTTAATAAATATCCACCCGTGGGTGGTATTTCATTTTCGAGCATAGCCCTAGTCCTCGCGGCTACACACAAGTGCGTTTTTGTTGGCTTGACAGCCATGCACTTGTTACCTGCTATCCGTAAACGGGTTTCGCCATAACCCTCCCTGTATAAAGAGGTGGCATTTTCGCAAGAAAATGACGGAGGGATTGTGGAATTTTGATCTCTTACAACTTTGAAAACGAATTTTCCATATTCTCTTGTAATCTTAAAATTTTTATTTTTAACTGATCGTTACTTCAATCTCGTGCTCATCCCCATCCGCAAAGGCAGGGATCACGTTTCCTTCGATGGGCGTGCCGTCCACCTTTAGGGATACCTTGCTTCCTCCCTTGTTAAGATACAAGAAATTCAGCTTGTTACCGCGAAAATCTCTGGTTGCCCGAACCGTTTCCCAATGCCGCGGGAAGACAGGACAAATGTGTAATCCGTCATAATGGCGCTTGAGACCAAGAACTCCTTCATAAACACACATCACACCCCAAGCAGAGGTTCCCGTTTTCCATTGGGTTCCGCCCCGCATATCGCATGTAGGATGCTTCAAGTAACAGTTCGTAAAGACGTAGGGCTCAATGGTCGTCACCTCGCTGGGATTGCACTTTCCGTCCGGCAGAATCTTCAACAGGGTTGCCACAGCATGATCTCCACGCCCAACACGACAGTCTGCCATCACCTTAAAGCAACCGGCATGGTTGTAAATGCCGCCATTCTCAAAGATACCGGGCAGCATACCGCTCATGCGTCCCACCGATTCATCAAAGGTTTGATAGGGCGGCGTACAGAGCGGAATTCCCTCCTCTGTTTCCATTTCGTCAATAGAATCAAGCACCGAAGAAAGACGGTCCTCGGGACAGATTCCCGAAAGAATGGACCAACTTTGTGGATTGACGTAAATCTTTCCTCCGTTCTTCGCATCCCGATCTCCGACGGTTCCCATGCGGGAGAACGCGCGAACGTAATAATTTCCGTTATACGCCTTCTCATTAACGGTTATTTTTAATGCATCATACTTTTCCCGAATCGAGTCGGCGTACGACTCCTTGCCTATGTACCGCGCCAACTGCTCGATTTCCAGATATACACATCCAATGAGCATTGCCATCAGAACCGATTCTCCGTTTTCATCGGCAATGTTTAGCGCGTCGTTCCAGTCGGCGTAATGGATCTTAGGCAGACCGTTGGGACCGTAATTGTCCGGGCGAGAGAGCCATTCGATTGCCTTCATCAAGTGTTCCCAAACCGTTCCTTCACCGCCATCCAAATAGGCAAAGCTTTGATCCAAGAAGGATATGTCTCCCGTCTCTTTGATATACTCGCAGATGGAGTAAACCAACCAACAGGATGGATCGGAATATACGTGCTTGTCTACCACGGGATACCAAAGAAGAACCGAATGTCCGTCTGAATATTGATGTACAATGCACTCTCGAATTACCTGCTCGGTCATGTGGGGATCACTATTGAGAATACCCATAGCCAGCTGAGAATTGTCTCGCACTGCCTTCTTTCCAATCATGCAAAGACGGATCTGGTGGGTCGCCCAATGGTTGAGAACTCGGTTGATCTGCTGATCGGGACAATCAATGGAAAGCGAACCAAAAGGAGAGGGATCCGAGAGACGCTTCTCGAAAATGTCCTTGCACGCTTCCTCAAAGGCTTCTCTGGAACAAGAAATATCTTTCTTATCTTCTGCCAATCCCAAGGCATAGTACACAGTAACCGTTTCACCGGGCTTTAATGTTACCCGACTCTGTAAAATCCCTGCCCGGCTGCGAACATCAGACAGTTCATTTCCGCAATCCAATCCCTGGGCAATTACTCTGGGACAGGAGATCGTACCCATGGTACCTAAAAAGCGATCACTGTTTCCACTAAATGCCGCAACAGGCAACGAGCTAACGATATACCCGGAGCAGAGGTTGTGGGGCTTAAAGTGATTCTGATTTTCGCACCATATTCCGCCCAGCTCGGAGCAATACTCCACAGCACAGGTAGTTTTCATATTGTAATAAAAAGGCTGACTGAACCCACCCAAGGAAAGCAACGTATAAGTAAAGAGAGAAAGGGTGCGAGACCGATCCGATCGATTGGTCAGCGTCACACGCCAAAGCTCACGGGTATCCTCAGGATCTACCGTATAAACCATTTCTCCGGCAATCTCCTCGGACACTCCGGAAATCTTCGTGTAAGCTTGAGCATGTTCGCAACAATAGCCGGTCACAGGGGTAGAACCAGGATACCCACCTATGTTCCAAAACCGATTTGTCTCATCGTCACGCACGTAAAACAAAGACTGACCGTCGTTATAATTGATAGAAATCGCATCCTCGTTCAGATATTTTGCCGACGAAGTCCCCATATGGGTAACCGTGCAGATATACCCCTTGTCATTAAAGAGATGATTCAGCCACTCTCTCCCAGTCTCAGGATCATAAAGGAAAAACTGACCCGTCTTTGTATTGAAATCATATTGCATTGATTTTACACCCTTTCGTCGTTATATTTCCCATGTCTGGAATTTCAACCACAGTAATTATACCATAAAAAGAAGGATTTGTAAATAGAAATTGTCCTCTTATACAATATTTTACAAAAATGAAGGGGCTATTGCTGTGCAATAGCCCACTTGCTCGTAAAAATCTATATCAATTTTATTTTGATACGGTTCAATTACTGCTGAGCGTTCTTCATTTCCTCGAAACAAGCACTGCAGTACACAGGTCTGTCATTGGAAGGCTGGAAAATAACCTTGGCAACGCCACCACACTTAGCACATGTAGTCTCGAAGTATTCACGCGGAGCTCTTCCTGCGTTCTTCTTTGCATCACGGCAAGCCTTGCAGCTCTTCGGCTTATTCATAAAGCCCTTTTCCTTGTAGAATCTCTGCTCGCCCGCAGTGAACACGAATTCGTTTCCGCACTCCTTGCATACCAGAGTTTCATCCACAAACTCGTCCTCAGTTACTTCTCCGATTCTTACTTCTTCGTTCATGATTTTACCTCGCTTTGTAAAATGGTTAAATTCCGATCCCGCGGTTCGGATTTCCGCGGTTCGGTTTATCTGATCGGTTTCCCGTATCATTCTAAATAGATTTAAATAGATTATCGAAGCAACCCTCTAAGCTTCTTTCGAATTCTGTAGATTCCGTTGGTCACTGACTTTTCGTCCCTTCCAACAAGGGAAGCGATCTCCCTCGCGGTCCGTCCGGATATATATAACTGCCAAACTTGGTTCTCGAAATCCGACAAATTGGTGCGAATAACCGTCCAAAGTGCCTTCAAACGCTCCTGCTCCAAAAGCCTTACGGTAGGATCCTCCGGATCATGGGCAACAAGAACCGTGTTCAACGGTTCCGCAAATTGCTCCGCCATATGCCGCTTCTGAGCTCGCAGCTGAGAAATCAACGCATTGGAAATGCAGATCTTGGCATACAGACCAAATTCCACCTCTGCCTGTTCCAGATCGTAGGTCAAAATCGAGTGGTAGAAAACCACCATCGCCTCCTGACGCAGATCCTCTCGGTTCAGCTCTGCCTGTTCCTCGTGGGTAAACCGAGTCACTAAGGACTCGATCAAGGGACGGTACCGCTCCGCTAAAACCACAAAGGCGTTCTGATCCCCACGGCGAACATCACGAATCCAATCGGAAACCCGATCCGAATCTCCCGGCGTAAGGACCTCTTTCTCTTTGGTTATATCCGAGCCCATCTGTCCCTCCGTAAAAACCATGCCCAATCGCACCATTGTTTTAATTATATCATGAATTTGTATAATGTCAATAGGTTTAACAAAAATTTTTTTGTAAGAAATTCATATAAATTGTCGAAAAGGTATTTTTCCACAAAAAGAAAGTTGGGGAATTGTGAAAAAGTCCAACTCTACGCTTTAATCAAACAAATAGTTTACATTTCCTGCCATCAGTGCCAGGACACCTCGATAAATTGCCTCGGGGCGTTCGTAAAAATTGTTCTGCATCCGCTGGGCACGATTCAGAGAATCCACCACAACGGATTGGCTAAAAATACATGCTTCATGCTCCACAAAGGAGCAGGTAACCCGGTACCGTCCGTCGTCTATCTGTTCAAGGTTGCACTTAGCGACAATGCCCCTCTTTTTGAAATTCAGATACCGAAGGGCAGCGGATAGTGAACGGTCTAAAATACTTGGTAAAATATCGCTTTTCAACTCTCTCGCAACCACTCTCCCCTTTTCGGTCACAGTGTAAAGATCCTCGCCATCCACCTCTAGCTTTTCCAGAAGATCTCCGTCCACGAGCTCATGGAAGGCCTCCGCAAAATCCAGATACATGACGTAATCGGTCTGCATCACAATATCATTGATGGTAACAAAATCCAACGGATAGTTAATATTCTCCAGCAAATATAAAACAAAAATCTTTACGTTTCGGATATTTCCGATCACACCGCTCATGAAACTCCCCTTTTCTCACGTCAGTAAATAAACCAATGCGTCTTTTTCGCATTCTCCGGTAAATATTTTAACATAAATAGAAAAAATTTTCAATATTTATTTGCAATTCTTCGAAAAATGTGGTATGATATAAATATGTTTTTTCTTTTTCCCGAATTTGAAAGAAAAAACAGAACGCACATTGATAAATCGCGAGGAAAAATTATGATTAATATTGCCATTTTAGGATTCGGCGTCGTAGGAAGCGGAACCGCAGAGGTTCTCACAGAAAATAAAAAGATCATCGAGGAGCGCTTGGGTTGCTCCTATGCCATTCGGCATATTTTGGATCTTCGGGACTTTCCCGACAGTCCCTTCGGATCTCTCATCACCCACGATTTTCAGGAGATCTTGAATGATCCCGAAGTAACGGTGGTAGCGGAAATGATGGGCGGCTCCCATCCAGCATATGACTTTACCAAAGCATGCCTTGAGGCAGGCAAGCACGTGGTAACCTCCAATAAAGAGGTGGTGTCTACCTTCGGAGTAGAGCTCTGCCGTATTGCCGCGGAGCACGGCGTACGCTATCTGTTTGAGGCAAGCGTGGGCGGCGGAATCCCTGTGATCCGCCCCATGATCAACGACCTGTCCTCCAATCGAATCCGCAAAATCAGCGGTATTCTCAACGGAACCACCAATTATATCCTCACCTCCATGAAGGAGCAGGGGGCGGCATTTGGCGATGCCCTGAAGGAAGCCCAGCGTCTTGGCTATGCAGAAGCCAATCCCTCCGCAGATGTGGACGGAATCGATGCCGCGAGAAAGATCGTCATTTTGGCGGCGTTGGCATCGGGTAAGCTCATCGACCCGAAGACCATCCCCACTGAGGGAATTACAAAAATTACGCTGACCGATACTCACATTGCCCAGCTCTTCGAATATACCGTCAAGCTCATCGGTCACACCTATGTGAACGACGACGGTTCTCTCTTGGCATTTGTAGCACCCCGTATGGTACCCGTCACCAATCCCCTGTCCCGCATCGATGACGTGTTCAACGGAATCCTGGTGAGTGCTAATATGGTGGGTGATGTCATGTTTTACGGCCCCGGCGCGGGTAAGCTTCCCACCGCCAGCGCCGTGGTTGCCGACATCATCGACATCATCGCCAATCGAAATACGGAAATCAAGCCCATTGTCTGGCGTGAAGCCACCCCGCAGGACATTCTGCCCTTTGAAGAATACTTCTGTCCCAGAATGTTCATCTGTCAAGGCAGCCAAAAAGATCTGCCTAACGCTCTTGCAAGCTACCCCGCGAAGGAAGCCGACGGTGCCTGCGGCGTGATAACACCCGCCATGTCCGAGGCGGACTGCAACGCCCTGGCGGTTACCCTGGGCGACATGCTCCTGGCAACCTACCGCATCCTGAACTAAAAGACATACAATAAGACATAAAAAGCCTCCGAAGGATGCCTTCGGAGGCTTTTCATTATTCATCGTAGCTTGCTTTTGTCTCGCAGTAGATACAACGGTAAATGTGCTGCTCGGGGTCGGTGAGCTTAAAGCGATGAGCCAGCTCCTGCTCCGTGGAGGTAATGCAGCGGGGATTCTTGCAACGAATAACGCCCGTGATCTCCTTGGGCAAAGCGATGGCTTTCTTCTCTACCAATTGCCCGTCACGAATGATATTCACCGTCACATCGGGGGATACGTAACCGATCAAATCGAAGTTAATGGCAATTGCCGCGTCGATCTTGATAATATCCTTCTTCCCCAGCTTCTTGCTCCCCACGTTTCGGATCAAAGCAACCGAACAATCCAGGGTGTCCAGTCCCAAGAGCTGGTAGAGACGCATGCCGAGTCCCGCGGGAATGTGGTCGATGACAAAACCGTTTCGAATGGAATCTATGTTCATAGCGTTCCCGCCTCCTTCAATAGCTTGAGAATAAGTGCCATTCTCACGTACTTTCCGTTGAGCACCTGCTTGAAATAACAGGCGCGGGGATCCTCGTCAATGGCAACGGCAATTTCGTTCACACGGGGCAGAGGATGCAGAATGGACAGATCCGCCTTTGCGGTTTTAAGCTTGTCGGGAGTAAGAATATAGCTGTCCTTCAAGCGCAAATAGTCCTCTTCGTTGAAGAAACGCTCTCTCTGTACACGGGTCATGTACAAAATATCAAGCTGAGGCATGACTTCCAACAGATCCGTGGTCTGATGAAACTCGATTCCATTCGCCGCCAATACATCCTTCTGAATATAGCTGGGAAGTTTCAACTCTTCGGGGGAGATCAGAACGATCTTGATACCCGAGTAACGGGAAAGGGCACTGATCAGCGAGTGAACCGTCCGTCCGAACTTTAAATCCCCGCAAAAGCCAACGGTCAGATTTTCCAGTCTTCCCTTCTCCCGCCAAATGGTCAGAAGATCTGCCAGAGTCTGGGTGGGATGATTGTGCCCGCCGTCTCCCGCGTTGATGACAGGAATCGTGGAATTCATAGAAGCCACCAGGGGGGCTCCCTCCTTGGGATGCCGCATAGCGATAATATCCGCGTAACAGGAAACGGTCTTCGCCGTGTCGGCTACACTCTCTCCCTTTGCGGCAGAGGAGGAACCGGCACTGGACACAGAGAGGACGTTTCCGCCCAGCTCATACATAGCAGCCTCAAAGGAAAGCCTGGTTCGGGTGGAAGGCTCAAAGAACAGTGTAGCAAGCTTCTTGCCGTGACAAATCTCCGCATATTTTTTGGGATTCGCGATCATGTCCTCGGCAACGGCGATCAGCTCCTCGATCTCCTCGGTGGACAGATCCTTAATGTCTATCAAATTTCTCATGGTATCACGATACCTTTCCGCGCCGGCGTTAAGCCTTGGCGCCGTTTACTTCCAGATACTTCTTGATGCGGTCAACATTTTCCCGGTTGGCAGGATTCTCTTCCAGATACTCAATAATATCGTATACGTCAACCACAGAGTATACGGGGAAGCCGAACTGCTCCTCGATCTCCTGCATTGCGCCCTTCTCGGTCTGACCCTTTTCCTTGCGGTCAACCATGATAAAGGTGGCACTGACCTTGACACCCTCCAAGTGAGACAGGATCTCCATGCTCTCGCGAATGGCGGTACCCGCAGTGATCACGTCCTCAATGATGACGATCTCCTCACCGGCAGTGGGAACGTATCCAACAAATACACCGCCCTCACCGTGATCCTTTACCTCCTTGCGGTTGAAGAAGAAGGGGACGTTCAAGCCCTTCTTGGACAGAGCCACTGCGGCGGAAACGGCAAGAGAGATTCCCTTGTAGGCAGGTCCGTACAGAACCGCCTTCTTCTCGCCCAGCTTCTCAAAATACGCTCTCGCGTAAAACTCACCCAGCTTGGCAATATCCTCACCGGTCTTGATCATTCCGGCATTGATAAAATAAGGGATCTTTCTTCCGCTCTTGGCGGTAAAGTCGCCGAACTTGAGCACACCCGCGCGCTCCAAAAACTGTATAAACTCTCTCTTGTAGCCTTCCATGTTTATCTCCTTTTACTGTGTAATATAAAATTTATCGTTTTCGGTCAGACCGAGAAAGTCGATGGCTCGGTTGAACAGCTCCTCCGCCGTATCAAAGCCGCCGGGGGAATGGGCGTCACTGCCAAGGTAGAACTTACATCCCTGCGCCTTCGCGATTCGGAAGGGTCTTGCGATGATGGGAAGCTCCTCCTCCGACACGGCAAAGTCGTACTGGTTGATCTCGATTCCCACGCCCACCTTTGCCGCCTTGGCAAACACTCTCTCCATCTCGGATTCGTCCAAAAGTTCCATGACCCGAAGAAAATCCGCTCTCGGCTTTGCGATGAGATTGCAGGCAAGGTGCGCAATACCGATCTTGCCGAAGGGCAGATCCATGTCCAGCACCCCGTCAAGCCTCGTGATCCAAGCGCGGGCGCGTCCCTCAAGAGTCGCCCTCTGCTCCTCGGTCAGAGCCATGTTCTCCATATGGAGATGGGTGGTGGGAATGATCACGAAGCCCATTTTGTCGATCGTTTCTTTTGTGATGCCCAGCTTCAGATCGTACTGCAGATCGGTCTCCGCCCCAAAGAGGAATTCCACGCCCTCCGCCTGTGGCAGGGGCAAGGAGCGACTGATATGGGCGTAGTTCTGCATCCTGTACCATCTCGCCGTCTTCTCCCCCCGATCCTCGATCTTCGGCAGCTCGCCATAGGGGTCGTACTCGCGGTCCCGATATTTGTCGGGCATTCCGGGGGCATTGTCGTCCCAGAAATGATCGGTCAGGCAGATCCTTTCCAGCTTGCGCTCCACGGCATATTGCAGAATCCTCCCAGGGGTCTGCTGAGGGTCCCTCGAGCAAAGGGAAAGCTGAGAATGGATATGATAGTCGTGGTCTATCCTGTATCTCATGTTTTCCAATCAATCGCAGAACTCGGCAACGCAACGCTCGTATGCGGCAACGGGATCCTCAGCGGCGGTGATGGGACGTCCCACCACAATGTAATCCGAGCCGATCTTCTTTGCCTCGGCGGGGGTCATGACTCTCTTCTGGTCGCCAATATCTCCGTCGGCAAAGCGAACGCCGGGGGTGACGGTGAGGAAGCCCTCTCCGCATCTCTCGTGTACCTTCCCTGCTTCTTGAGGAGAGCAGACCACGCCGTCAAGACCCGCAACCTTCGCGTTGTGGGCGTAGTGCATCACCACGTCGGCAATGGGCTTCTCGATCAGCAGATCCTTTTCCATGCTCTCCTGGTCGGTGGAGGTCAGCTGGGTCACGGCGATCAGCAGAGGTCTGGTTCCGTCGGGACGGGTCAGTCCCTCCAAAGCCCCCTCCATCATGCGAACGGTACCCGACGCGTGGAGGTTGGTCATATCCACGTCCAGGCGAGACAGCACCGCCATGGATTTCTTAACCGTGTTGGGGATATCGTGAAGCTTCAGATCGAGAAAGATCTTGTGTCCTCTCTTCTTGATCTCACGAACGATGGAGGGACCCTCCGCATAGTAAAGCTCCATTCCGATCTTTACAAAGGGCTTTCTCCCCGTAAACTTGTCCAAAAACGCAAAGGTCTTTTCCGCACTGTCAAAATCACAGGCAATGATAACGTCCTTTCCCATTACTTACATCCTCCTATTATTTCACTCAACGAGTTAATTTTGTACTGTTCCATCACGCGGGGCAGATCCCCGATGATACTCTTGCAGACGAAGGGGTCCACCAGATTGGCGGCTCCCACCTCCACGGCGGTAGCACCCGCCAGCATCATTTCGATTACGTCCTCCGCCGAGCTGACGCCGCCCATGCCCACTACGGGGATCTTCACGGCATTCGCAACTTGATAAACCATTCTCACGGCAACAGGGAAAATGGCGGGACCCGAAAATCCGCCCATCTTGTTGGCGATCACGGGCTTTCTCGTCCGCAGATCGATCCGCATGCCCAGCATGGTGTTGATCAGACTGATTCCGTCCGCACCTGCCGCCTCACACGCCTTGGCAATGGAGACGATGTCGGTGACGTTGGGGGAGAGCTTCACGATCACGGGCTTCTTTGTCACCTTCTTCACGGTGCTTACCACCTGCGCCGCCGCCTCGGGAGAGGTGCCGAAGCTCATGCCGCCGCCGTGTACGTTGGGGCAGCTGACGTTTACCTCAAACCAGCCGATCTCCTCGCAACCGTCCAGCCGCTGACAGGTGTAAGCATAGTCCTCCACCGAAAAACCGCTGACGTTCGCCATGACCTTCTTGTGGAAGCACTTCCGCATCTTGGGAAGCTCCTCGGCGATCACCCGCTCCACCCCGGGGTTCTGCAGACCCACGGCGTTGATCATACCCGCGTAGCACTCGGCAATACGGGGGGTGGGATTTCCGAATCGGGGATCCTTGGTGGTCCCCTTAAAGGAGAAGGTTCCCAAAAGATTGATGTCATAAAGCTCGGCAAACTCATAGCCGTAGCCAAATGTTCCGCTGGCGGGGATCACGGGGTTGTCCAGCTCGATTCCGCAAAGATTTACCTTCATTTCGCTTCCCATATGATCTCCTCCTTTGTCAGCACCGGTCCATCCTTGCAGATCCGCTTATTGCCGTATAAAGTCTTGCAGGAGCAACCCATACAGGCACCGAAGCCGCAGCCCATCCGCTCCTCAAAGCTGAACTGACCCGAGGTGGCGGTGGCGTTGTATACGGCACGGAGCATGGGCTCGGGACCGCAGGTGTAAAAATAAGTATAATCCAAGCTGTCCATAGCATTGGTCACAAATCCACGGGTTCCGTAGGATCCGTCCACGGTGGTGACTCTGACCTCAGCACCCAGCCCGCGGAACTCCTCCTCACCGAAAACCTCGCTCTTCGTATTGAAGCCAAGGATCACCGATACCTGCTTCCCCTCACGGATCAGCTGCTTTGCCAGCATATACAGAGGGGGTACGCCCACGCCTCCGCCGATGAGCAGAGGACGGTCTCCCGACACCGATACGTCGTAGCCGTTGCCAAGTCCCGTCAATACGTCCAAGGACTCGCCAACGGACATGGAGCGCATCTGCTCGGTTCCCTTTCCCACCACCTTGTAAATGATGGTCACCGACTCGTCATCTCTGTCGTAGACCGAGATAGGACGGCGCAGATACAAGCCATCCAGCTTGATATTGATAAACTGACCGGGACGGGTGATGTCCGAGGTGTCGCCCAAAAGGCGCATCCGCATGACGCTGTCCGTCAGCGCCACGTTCTCGGCAATCTGAAAAATGCTTTGTTTCATGGTTTCTCCTTATTAATTTTGATAGGGCTGGGTAGATTTGTGCGGGAAGCGTCGTTCTCGGGGGCGTGAGGCGTACAAAGGTACGTCGAGCCCCCGAAACGGCGGTAGGAAAAGTCCGATTCAAATTGAAATCCGAAAGGATTTCCACCTCAGAACCGTCCTTCCTCCCTTTTGCCTTCGTCAAGCCGTTTTTATTGGTTCGGACTTTTTCGGTCCTGCCAAATATAACAGCCCTCATGCTTTTTACGCGTCAATGGTGGAGATGCAAAGGGTCGTCTCCTCCAGAACGTCCAGGAGGACCCGAACGGTATCCAGGGAGGAGAAGAGGGTCACGCCCGACTCAATCGCCCAAGCACGAATTTGTCTGCCATCACTCAGCTGATTCACACACTGTAAGTCACTGGTGTTGATCACGTAGGCAATGTGTCCCTGGCGAATAGAATCTTGAATTTCGTTGCTTCCCGTCTCGATCTTCTCCAGAACGTGGGTGCGAATTCCGTTGTTCTTCAAGAATTGAGCGGTTCCCTCTGTGGCTTCAATATTGAAACCGAGATTGTAGAAGCGGCGAATCAGAGGAAGAGCCTCCTCTTTGTCCTTGTCCGCGATGGTCACGAATACGGTACCATAATTCTGCAAGTGCATACCCGATGCTTGAAGAGCCTTGTACAGCGCGCGATTCAGCTTGTCATCATAGCCGATAGCTTCGCCGGTAGACTTCATCTCAGGAGACAAGTAGGCATCCAATCCCCGAATCTTGTTGAAGGAGAATACAGGTACCTTTACATACCATCTCTTCTTCTCCTCGGGGTAAATGTCAAAGATTCCCTGCTCCTTGAGGCTCTTGCCCAGAATGACCTCAGTAGCAATGTCCGCCAGACTGTACCCCGTAGCCTTGGACAGGAAGGGGACGGTTCTGGAGGAACGGGGATTTACCTCAATGATAAACACCCTTTCGTCCTTGTCCACGATAAATTGGATGTTGAATAACCCGCGAATACCGATTCCCAGACCCAGCTTCTTGGCGTAGCCCAGAATGGTTCCCTTCACCTTGTCGGAAATGCTAAAGGAAGGATATACACTGATGGAGTCTCCCGAGTGTACGCCGGTCCGCTCAACCAGCTCCATGATACCGGGCACGAAAACGTCCCGTCCGTCACAGATGGCGTCTACCTCCACCTCTTTGCCAATGATATACTTGTCAACCAGAACAGGACGGTCCTCGTCGATTTCAACAGCAGTCTTCAAATAATGGCGCAGCTGATCCTCGTTGGCAACGATCTGCATAGCACGTCCGCCCAAAACAAAGCTGGGACGTACCAGAACGGGATAACCAATGGATGCCGCGGCTGCAACGCCGTCCTCAATGTTGGTCACCGCCTTACCCTGAGGCTGAGGAATGTTCAGCTGACGAAGGATCTTCTCGAAGCTGTCGCGGTTCTCAGCGCGCTCAATAGCGGCGCAGTCGGTTCCCGTGATCTCCACCCCTCTCATCATCAGAGGCTCAGCCAGATTGATGGCGGTCTGACCGCCCAAAGAAGCAATCACGCCCTCAGGCTTCTCGAAGTCCACAATGCTCATCACGTCCTCGGGAGTCAGAGGCTCGAAGTAAAGCTTGTCAGAAGTAGTATAGTCCGTAGAAACCGTTTCGGGGTTGTTATTGATAATAATGGCTTCATAGCCGGACTTCCGAATGGTGGTCACGGCGTGTACGGTGGAGTAATCAAATTCCACACCCTGCCCGATACGGATGGGACCCGCGCCCAAAACCAACATCTTCTTCTTTTCCGTCAGACGGGAATCATTCTCTCCCGTGTAAGAGGAGTACAGATAGGGGATGTACGCGCCGGTATGCAGGGTATCTACCATGCGGAATACCGGTACAATACCGTTGTCCTTACGGAGTGCGCAAACATCAAGCTCCTTCCATCCCCAAAGCTTGGCAATGAACTTGTCGCAGAAGCCCATCTTCTTCGCCTCACCCAGCGCCGCTACGTCACCCACGGAGGATGCCAGCTTCTTTTCCATCTCAACAATGGAAAGAATAGACTCCAAGAAGTAAGACGTGATCTTCGTTCTCTCGTGAAGCTCTGCCACGGTCATACCGCGGCGAAGCAGCTCGGTCACAGCAAAAATGTTGTCATCCTTGAATTCCTTCAAGTATTCCTTCAATGTCTCCTCGTCCATCTTCTCAAACTTGGGCATATACAGGTGGCATACGCCGATCTCCAAGGAACGAACCGACTTTAACATACACTCTTCCAGATTGGATCCGATTCCCATAACCTCGCCGGTCGCCTTCATCTGGGTCCCCAGTACGTTGGAGGCGGAGGAGAACTTGTCAAAGGGGAACCGGGGGAACTTAGCAACCACATAATCCAATCTCGGCTCAATGGCAGCGGTAGCGTTGGCAATTTGAATCTCATCCAAGGTCATGCCCACAGCGATCTTGGCAGTCACACGGGCAATGGGATATCCGCTGGCCTTAGAAGCCAAAGCGGAGGAACGGGACACACGGGGATTTACCTCGATCAGATAGTAGTCGGAGAAATCGGGGCTCAAAGCAAACTGTACGTTGCATCCACCCTCGATCTTCAACTCACGAATGATCCGAATCGCGCTGTCGTTCAGCATTTTCAGATCATGATCGTTCAGAGTCATAATGGGAGCCACCACAATGGAGTCACCGGTGTGCACACCGACAGGGTCAACGTTCTCCATTCCGCAAATGGTAATGGCGTTATCCTTGGAATCGCGCATCACCTCGAATTCGATCTCCTTGTAGCCCTTAACGCTCTTCTCAATCAGAACCTGGTGAACAGGAGAAAGCTTAAAAGCATTTCGCCCAATCTCGATCAGCTCCTCCTCGTTGTTTGCGAAACCACCGCCGGTTCCACCCAGGGTAAAGGCAGGACGTAGCACCACAGGATATCCGATCTCCTTCGCCGCTTTTCGCGCTTCCTCCAAGCTGTAGGTGATCTCCGAGGGAATGGTGGGCTCACCGATAGACATACACATTTCCTTAAAGAGCTCACGGTCCTCCGCACGCTCAATACTCTCACTGCTGGTTCCCAACAGCTCTACACGGCATTCCTTCAGAATCCCCTTCTTTTCCAGCTGCATGGCAAGATTCAAGCCGGTCTGTCCGCCGATTCCGGGAACGATAGCATCAGGTCTCTCGTAGCGAAGAATCTTCGCGATATATTCTAAAGTCAGAGGCTCCATGTAAACCTTGTCCGCAATGGTGGTGTCGGTCATGATGGTTGCAGGGTTGGAGTTCACGAGCACAACCTCGTAGCCCTCCTCCTTGAGTGCCAGACATGCCTGGGTTCCCGCATAGTCAAATTCCGCCGCCTGTCCAATGACGATAGGTCCGGAGCCGATAATCAAAATCTTCTTTAAATCTTTTCTCTTAGCCATTTTTATTTCCTCCAAAAGCTCTCGCTTTTAATTTTTCATTGCTTATCCGAACGGTATACAGTTTTTCCGTTCACCGCTGTCATCATGCATACTCCGTATAACTCGTCGCCCTCAAAAGGCGTGGCGTGTCCCATGGAACGGAACTCCTTGGGATTCACACGGAAGCTCTGTTCCAAACGCCATACCGTAAAATCGTTCCCCAACGGAATGTGGAAACGCTTTCTCGGATTGTTGGCGAGAAGATCGATCAGCTTCTCCAAGGATAGAAGTCCCGTTTTTACAAAGTGGGTGTACATCACAGGGAACGCCGTCTCCAGACCCACGATACCAAAAGGACTCTTTTCAAGCCCCATTCCCTTCTCCTCGTCGGAGTGGGGCGCGTGGTCGGTAGCGATCATGTCGATGGTCCCATCCAAAATCCCCTCCACCAAAGCCTCTCGGTCCTCGCGGCTCCGCAAAGGCGGATTCATTTTGAAACGTCCCTCCTCCCGCAGATAACTGTCATCCAGAACCAGATAGTGGGGAGCAGTCTCACAGGTCACGTCCACGCCTCGCTTCTTGGCTTGACGAATCAGCTCCACACTCTCCTTGGTAGAGATGTGGCAGACGTGATAAGCGCACCCCGTCTCCTCAGCAAGCCTCAGATCTCGGGCAATGGGACCGTATTCGCTCTCCGAACAGATCCCGCGGTGACCGTGTGCCCGCGCGTATTCTCCATCGTGAATGTATCCGCCACGCAAAAGCGAGTTGTCCTCGCAGTGAGCGGCAATGATCATTCCCAACCGCTTGGCATCCTCCATGGCGGATCGCATCATGTCCTCGTCCTGAACCCCCCGTCCGTCATCCGAAAATCCAATCACGCCTCCCGCGATGGACTCCATGTCCACTCGATCCAACCCCATCTCCATCTTGGTGATGGCTCCGTAAGGATAAATGCGGATCAATCCGTCCCGACGGATCAGCTCTGCCTGCACGGCAAGATGCTCGGGAGAATCGGGTACCGGCTTCAGATTGGGCATGGTGCAGACCGCGGTGTAGCCACCCCGCGCCGCCGCCATACTGCCAGTACGAATGCTCTCCTTATAAGAAAAGCCCGGCTCACGAAAATGCACGTGCACATCACAAAAGCCGGGGAAAACCACGTATTCAGGGGAATGGAAAAAAGCCTTCGCATCATCGGAAGAAAACACAGTGCCGGATACAGCGCCCACAATATTGTTCATCTGTTGCTTCATCACCTGACTCATCATTTCTTCTCCCATTCTTTTTCATTTTCATCCTGGAAATCACGGTCACAAATAAACACACCGTTCTCTCCGTCAACTTCCTTCACGGCAACCGCCACCAATTCACTCTTAGCGGTGGGTACGTTTTTTCCCACGTAGTCAGGTCGGATCGGAAGCTCACGATGCCCACGGTCAACCAAAACCGCCAGCTGAACCGACCTCGGACGCCCGTTGGCGAACACCGCCTCCAAGGCTGCTCGTGCCGTACGTCCGGTGTAAAGCACGTCATCCACCAGAATGACGGTTTTCTCCTGTATGTCTATAGGGAGCCGACAAAACGCGCCGACAGCCTGTCGTTCTCGCTCCGAACGATCATCCCGATGCAGGGTAACGTCCAGATGCCAGACAGGAACGGAAACTCCCTCGAATTTTTGAATATTGTCAGCCAACCGATGAGCCAAAGGAACGCCTCGACGGCGAATACCGAGTAAGCAGAGCTCCTCAGCCCCGCGATTTCGCTCGATCACCTCATGAGTGATCCTCGCTATGGCACGGTCAATGGCGGCTTCATCCATAATCAACGCCTTGCGCTTCATGCTGCTCCCAGCCTTTCTACGGGTTATTTGGCAAGAAAAAAAGTCTTGCCTGAGCAAGACCGTTCCACAAAAAGACCCAATACGGCATACGCCGCTCGGATTCATGCTATTCCATAAAACGATCTTACCGATATCTCTGTATCGCTTAAAGATTCACCTTAAGTATTGTACCACATTTCCATCCTCTTGTCAATAGCTGTACTAAAAAAACAGATATTTTTTATCGAAGGAATCCCTTTTCAGCTTCTTAAAAACCTCTCGCTCACGGTTCTCCGTGAGCGAGAGACAAGTTTTTCAAAAATCATGATGAACAATTTTGTTTTGTTAATGCGAGGAAATATTAGCCCAATTACGCAATCTCTTTTTCATCCGGCTCTTACACTTTTGGTTCTTCATATTTTTTTCAAATGTTTCGACACAAGCATTGTAATCACAGATACAAGAAGCGGCAATATGGACAGCATTAAAGCCCAACAGATTTTCTCCACAATAAGTTCCCATGAGAGTATGTCGGATCTAATAGATCATCTGAAAGTTCACAAATAATTAATGATGCCAAATACCCCACAAAAGATGTCAAATTGGGAAGGATGATGCGGCGGGTCCACTTATAGTACAAAATTCCCCCAATCACTGACCAGAGAACATAAATAACTATAAGGAAGATTGTCATTGTGGCTGCATAGCCAATGCCATCTATATCAAATAAATCCTCAAAAAAATCTACGACAAAGTCTTGACAAAGGAGGGTATAAAAAGTCATAAGGAGAAATGAACAAGCAAAAAAATCAAATGGGGTCTAAGTTTTCGTAAACGTGTCATATTTCCTCCTACTTCAATCATTCATTCAAATATTCAAACACCTTGTTTAAGATGTATACTTCTGACAAAAAGAGTTAGATTATTACGTATATATTGAATTTTTCCGAACCATGAACCACCGTATCCTCGTTGAGAGCGTCGCTACTGAGTTAATTGTACCATTTTCTTCCTGGTTTGTCAAGCGCGGCTTGTCTGTTGTAAGTTTACATAACGCAAGCCCCGCCCCATGGCTTATGGACGTGTTCTTCATACCCTAGTCCCCCATAATTTAACTGCTCTTATATTGACAAACCCATAAATTTCCTGTATAATACCAATGTATACTATCTATGATTGGAGGAGTCCGAATGAAAAAATCCGCATGTCTGTTTTTGGCATTGATTCTAATTTCAATGCAGTTAGCCGGGTGCAAAAATAAATCCAATACCACCGTTGAAGAATCACAAATTTCAGATACGCAAAATAGCGAAACGCTTCAGCAAGAAAATCCTACTCAAAATTTTGAATACGAAGAAAACGACAATGACGGAATAACCATTACAAAGTACATAGGTAACGAAATAAATGTCACGATTCCGGAAAGAATTGCAAATAAAATCGTAACTTGCATTGGAAAACACGCCTTCCAAGGCAAAGATATACAATCTGTGGATATGCCCGATTCCATAACAGAAATTGAATATCGTGGCTTTGCTTATAATACTTCTCTTCAAACTGTTAACTTATCTCAAAATCTCTCCGTCATAGGCACCGAGGCTTTTATGGGATGTTCCTCCCTTGCTAACATTACCCTTCCAAACACCCTGATTACAATAGGAGCTGCTTCCTTTCAAGGATGTACGCAACTCAAACGTATAACAATTCCTGCGTCAACAAAAACAATCGGTGATCAAGCGTTTGACGGCGCAGGACTTGAAACGGTAATTTTTGAAGACGGTATTGAGAAAATCGGTGGATACGGCTCCTTCGCATGTACGAAAATAGAACAACTTGTACTACCGTCTTCTGTAAAAGAAATAGGCATTTCCACTTTTGCTGCTTGCCCGAACCTTGAATCCGTCGCTCTGAATGAGGGACTTGTTAAAATAGGGCATAAAGCATTTGTTAACAATCCAAAATTAAAAAAAATTGTAATTCCCAAGACTGTAGAATTTGTTACGGAAATGGATTTCAATATGTGCAGCGGGTTGAGAAAAATCATGTTCGATGGCAATGCGCCTGCAACCTTTGAATATTCAGATTCTATTTCAGGCGTTTGGGAACCGTATAATGTTAATTTTACAGTGTACTATCATGAAGGAGCCACCGGATTTACTTCTCCGGAATGGTATGGTTATCCCACTCAGATATGGTAATATTTTCAAATCAATAGATTGCTCCCCGAGACCAAAATGGTCTCGGGGAATTTTTAAAAACAAATAAGTTTGTATTAAAAATCGCAATAATCGTACAGTTCCTTTATTGTCATCTGATTTTGTCCGTTTGTTAGTGTCACTCTATAGTCATTATTTCTGTTTATTTTATCGTATACTACAACATCAGCCAATGATGGGGTAAACACATTCATTCCTTCTATAATTGTTGTCACAAAATCAAATGCCAAAGCAATCCATCCGAATGCCTTTGAAAATGAGTGCTTGTTTTCTTCTTTGTCAATAAAACATTGTAGATATTCATCCAAGCTTGACGACATTCCACTCGATAAGGTATCATTAACAGCTCCACCAAAAAAGGCAAATTGGCACAATTCTACAGTCGTCAATACAGCTCCAAGCGGACCCCAAATAGTTGTAAATAAACTTGTTATAAGCGGAATCCCATAATTGATAACAAGATTTGCAACAGCAAGCCAATCATAAATTTTATGTCCGCCAAACAATACTTCTGCGTCAGTATAATATTCCAACCTTATCTCCGGTGAAATATTTGGATTATATTCATAATACGAAGCTGTATTATCCGGAAATACCTTAATTAATCTGGGATATACGCCAAATATTTTGGTATGTACACGATCTTTGAACATGCATGTTTCATAGACACATGTTTCATCGGAAAATCTATGACTTATGTTATTTTTTACATAATGCGTTACACCAAATGGATCAAACAAGTATAGAAAAGCAAGCTGGTTTTCGCTAAAATATTGAACTTGATTAAAATAATATCTGTTCCAATGAGATTGATAGATAATGGTAGACATCCCTTCCAAATCCATACCAACACTCTTCCAAATCAGTCCACCCTCATTTTCCGGGAAAATTGCTTTAAAAAATTTGTATCCTCCCTCAATTTCTTCCTCAATTACAACTTTAGGTCTCGGATCTACCGTCACAGCGCAAGTTGCGGTATATCCACCATCCACTGTTTTTACGGTGATATTGACTATTCCCGGTGCTTTAGCCGTTACCAAGCCTGCACCATTGACCTCCGCAATGCTCGAATTATCACTTTCCCAATTAACGCGCCGTTCGATTGCAGTCAAAGGTAAAATTGTTTCGATTAAATATTCGGAATCCCCCACACTAATGGTTTTCTTCGTTCGATCCAGCGTAACAGATTCAACAGGAGGACCTCCGACATAAACTCTGTAATCTCCCCCTTGACTTCTTTGATCCCAATCGTAAGCACGAATATGTGCCACACCAATGCCTATGGCTGTCACTATACCAGTGTGGAAATCTACCGTTGCCACGTTGTTATTGAAACCATGCCAAAAAACTCTTTTATCTGTGGCATTTGCAGGAGAAACCGTAGCAGACAACTGCGCAGTATCTCCCACACCCATGGTGACCGTAGTTGGATGAACCGTTACATCAGTCACCCAAATCTTATTTTCCACCTTTACGCTATAACTACCCGTGTTATTGCCCTTCGCCATAACCTTTACATAATATGTCTGACCTTCCTCAAGCTCCGCCTGGATCTTAAAGTAAAGTCTCAGGTTATGGTCATCATTCTGGGCAAGCAGATTTCCGCAGGAATCATACAGATAACCAACGGTATCTAAATTGTAGTTTTCCGTAAACTTGTTGGTAGAAATCGTATAGGTGGAAGATTCATTCACCGTGAACTTGTACCACTGCTCCGCCCCGGGGCAACAAATACATCCGTATTTTACTGTGCCGATGGTAAGGGGGATCGCGGTAGCCATCGTATTGGATTCCGGGCAAGTGGACGTTACGGATGCGGTTGCTACCTCCGAAGCCACCGCCACACCCCCGTCGTCTGCTTCCAAAGACATGGCTTCCACTGAATTAAGTATACCATTTTCTTCCTGGTTTGTCAAGATGGATTTAGCCTCGATATTCAAAGTCTCTTCCTCCGCCTGACGGATCACAGGTCTGTTTTCCCTCAGTCGCTCCACATAATCCAGCGTCTTCACAAACGCCAGCTGGTCTTCATTCAAGGACAGGATCAGAGCCCCCGTCCCTTCTTCTTCTCCCTCCACGGTACTGCCCATTTCGGAGATCAGAGCGAGAAAGTCCTCCTCTCGGTTCGTGTCATACTCCACGAAAAACAAGGCACTCTCCTTCCCTGCCGATTCCATGGCAATTCTTCTTGCCTCTTCATAAATTTCTGTTTCCGGTGCCAGGATCAACTCCTCAGCATCCATTTCTGTTTTGTTGTTTAATTCATTCATTTTTCATTTTCCTTTCTTTTTTGAATGTTTAATTTAGTTTTAAATGTGTATTTTTGTTTCCTTATTTCGCAGCTGCAAGTATATGATAAACCTTAACCCGGACAACTACTGTCCGGGTTAAAAAATTTTTTTGCAAAAACTTTGCCCCGGCTCATGAATTCTCATGAGCCGGGGCGAAACTGTTAAGGTATTATTTTTCAAATCCATGAATGAATCCGCTGACATCCGCCGAGCAAACATCACCGCCGATCACTCGGTTTCGGTATACCAGCATGTTGGCGTAAACCACACCGTCAGCACCCTGGTAGTTGGTCACCTCATATGTATAACGCATTACTTTTTTCTTCCTGTAATCCGACAGATCCAAGCCCTGCCGCTTCTGAATCTCATTATAGCCGGTAAAAATCTTGTCAAATTCCGACGGGATAGTCACCTCCGCGCTTTCCACCGCGTCAGGCTTCACTTCCCAGCCAAACTGAGCCAAAAATTCGATCCTGTCCTCATTGGTTTTGACTCCGGTATAATCAATGTCCATGTTTTTAGAGACGTACTTGCTGTCCTCACCATAAGCGGGAACAAAGGCAATGAGGGTGATCACCGTTACCAATGCCACGCAAACCACGGCAAAAAACTTCAGCGTACTTGCCCGTAAAGAATAAATAAACATAGAAAAGTCCTCCCGAACCAATCATTTCTACTCCATTCTATTCGTTCGGGAGAACCGTTATTCATATTTTTCTTTAAATCTACTCCGACCTTCCGCTAAAGAAAAATTTCTTTTCCCTGGAGGCAGTGCTGTGAGCCAATCCCATCAGTACGTACAGAGCAAATACCGACGAGCCTCCACAGCTCATAAAAGGGAGCGTAATTCCCACCACGGGAACCATCGCCATACACATCCAAAGATTTTCCAGACTTTGAATGATAATAATCGCCGCGATCCCGCAGCAGATCAAACGTCCCACGCCGTCTCGGCACCGATAGGAGATCCACAATAACCGGATAGCAAGGACAACCAGGGCGATGACTACCAATGCACCTCCCACAAAACCAAACTTCTCACACACCGTGGCAAAAATAAAGTCCGTGTGAGACGCGGCAAGGATCTCGTACCGACCGCCGCCAAACAGACCTACGCCGAACAACCCTCCTCCCGCAATGGTCTCTCGGCTCAACAAGGGCTGGCGACCCACGTCATTCGGATCCAACTCGGGTTGAAAACCAATGATGATCCGATTTTGTTGATACGGCTTCAAAAAATCCCATAAAAACGGAAACGCGATCACCAAAATCACCAAGGCACCCACAAAATACCATACAGAAAGTCCGGCACAAAACAGCATGACCGCGATGATCCCCAGATAGACCAGAGCAACTCCCAGGTCACCGGATAAAAGGATCAAGCCAACAATCAATCCCGCGTGGGCAATAACCCCGAGCAGAGTCAGCGGGCGGTTAATTTTCGCCTTCACCAGATCCAGGTGCCTGGCAAAGGTACATAGGAAGGTGATCTTCACAAACTCCGATGGTTGAATGGCAATCCCCACCACAGGAAACCTCAGCCAGCTTCGGTTTGCCGTTTCAATGTTCTCACCGCTGTTACCGAAAAGAAGCGTAATGGCAAGTAAAGCGGCTGAACCAATGAGCATGACCCAGTGAAACCGATCCACGAAGAAGCGGTAATCCAGATTGGCTAAGATCAGAACCGCGACCATACCCGCCAGAGTCATGGCGATCTGCATGACCAGCTTGCTTTTTCCAAAGTTATCTACCGCACCAAACACGGTCAGGATGCTCATAAGTGATAAAAAGGTAGTGGCTCCAAACAAGATGGGATCCATTCGTGAGAATACCTTCTTGACACAGCGTCCAAAAGCAAGCATAGAACCCCTCCTTTCTCCTTCACTCGATCCATATAGCAGAACGGCGAAGGAGCACTTCGCCGTTCATGTCCTCATTAATACTGTCTACCCCAAACTACCATGTGCTTGGCAGGCTTGCCACAGCACACACACTTGTCGGAAATATGCTCCTCTACGAAAGGAATACAACGGGATTTCACTCCACCGGTCTCATCCTTCAGCTGATCTTCACAAGCGCTGTCTCCGCACCACATAGCCTTGATAAAACCGGGACGGTTTTCTGCGATATCCAGAAATTCTTCGTGACTTGCGGCAACGCTGGTCTTCTCAGCCAGATTTTTCTCGGCACGAGCTAAGAGCTCCTCGTGAACCGATACCAACGCCTTCTCCACCTCTTCCACGAGGTTGTCCAGAGATACAAAGGTCTTCTGACGACTTACACGGCTCACCAACACACAAGAATTGTTCTCAATATCGCGGGGACCGATCTCCAGACGGAGAGGTACACCCTTCATCTCATACTGGCTGTACTTCCAGCCCGTGGAGTTGTCGCTGTCATCCAGCTTCACGCGGAACTTCTCGGAAAGCAGAGCCTTCAGCTCGCCCGCCTTCTCCAAAACGCCCTCCTTGTGCTGAGCAACGGGAATGATGGCAACCTGAATAGGAGCCACCTTAGGCGGCAGAATCAAACCGTTGTCATCGCCGTGGGTCATAATAATGGCACCGATCATACGGGTCGATACGCCCCAAGAGGTCTGATGAGGGTACCGAACCTGATTTTCACGGTCAGTATAAGTGATATCAAAGGCTTTGGTAAAGCCGTCCCCGAAATAATGAGAGGTTCCACCCTGCAATGCCACGCCGTTGTGCATCATGGGCTCAATGGTGTAGGTCTCTCTGGCACCCGCGAACTTCTCCTTGTCGGTCTTTCGTCCGGTCACGGCGGGGATCGCCAGGGTCTCGCGATAGAAGTCCTCGTAGCACTTGAGCATCTGCAGAGTTTCCTCAACCGCCTGCTCCTCGTTTTCGTGCATGGTGTGCCCCTCCTGCCACAAGAACTCAGAGGTACGGAGGAAGGGACGGGTGGTCTTTTCCCACCTGACCACGTTACACCACTGATTGTACAGCTTAGGAAGATCACGATAGGAATGAATAATATTTTTGTAATGCTCACAGAACAAGGTTTCCGAGGTAGGACGAACCATCAGTCTTTCCGCCAGCTTGTTTTGTCCGCCAATGGTAACGATAGCGCACTCGGGAGCAAAGCCCTCTACGTGATCCTTTTCCTTCTGGAGCAAACTTTCCGGAATAAACAGAGGCATATACATGTTTTCCACGCCGAACTTTTTAAATCTTGTGTCCAGATCATGCTGAATATTTTCCCAAATCGCATAGCCGTAGGGACGGATGATCATACAACCCTTTACACCAGAGTAGTCCACCAGCTCCGCCTTTTTCACTACGTCAGTATACCACTGAGCAAAATCGGTGTCCATTGCCGTGATCTGCTCAACCATCTTCTTGTCGTTTGCCATTTTTTTGTCCTTTCGATGTTCCAAACAATGAAATCTATAATCACAGTATATTATAAAGCATCTCGCGAAAAATGTCAAGACGGAAGAGAGCATAAAATCAAAAGAATTTGCGAAAAATATGCCTGCGTCAGCCTAAGCGTGTCAATCTCGTCATCCGCAATCACCATACTATAAGGAGTTCTTATGTTCCCTACTCTTCCCACCATTCCCCTCTTCGGTCTGCCCATCGTCAACGCAAGTGCACGCGATATACAGGCGAACTTGAAAGAAAGATTATCCCGTGAATCAAAAACCGTAATTTTTTCGCCCAACGCGGAGATATTGACCAAAGCCGCTAAGGACCCCTCCCTCCATCAGTTGCTCCACCGAGGGGACTTGCTCATTCCCGATGGCATAGGCACTCTCCTGTGCGCTCGCGTATTGGGAACACCATTGACAGAAAGGATCCCCGGCATCGACCTGGGAGAATGGGTTCTTCGCTACGCCGCGGAGCAAGGGCTTTCGGTGTTTTTATTGGGTGGGAAGCCCGGCGTGGCAAGACGGGCGGCAGAACGCCTCCGAAGTCAGCTTCCCGAACTAATCATGGCTGGTACTCATCACGGCTACTTCTCCCCCGGTGAGGAGGAAAATGTTCTCCGGAAGGTGCAACAGGCAGAGCCGCAAATTCTGCTTGTCTGCATGGGCTTTCCCGAACAAGAGCAGTGGATCCTGTCCCACGAAGCACACCTTCCCTCCCTTCGCCTGGCAATGGGGCTGGGAGGCTCCCTTGACGTGTGGTCGGGAGATCTGCCCCGGGCACCCCAACCGATCCGGGCAATGGGGTTGGAATGGCTCTACCGAGCCCTCCGTTCCCCCCAGCGGCTCCCTCGCCTCCGATTTCTCTTTTCCTTCTTTCCCGCCCTCTTCCGAGCGAAAAAACAATCCCTGTCTTGAAATATTCTCCCTGGTTACTCGATCGTAACGCATCCTGAATGAGAACGGGAAAAGGGATGCGGATCCCCGTGATCCGCACCCCTTTTCAATACCGCTTATTCCGTAAACGCGATAGACTCGATATAAACCGCGTCACCCCTCAGTAGCCCGGTAGCCTGAGAACCGCCGTAAATTCCCATCTTGGCAACTCTGCCGGAAAGACCGGAAAGATCCACCTCGAGAGTCCTCCACTGACCATTTACGTCAGTGGGAAGCTGGACCAGCCTGTATTGCCCATTGCTACCCAGATCTCCCGTAACAACAAAGAATTTCAGATCCACTCCTTCAATGCTCAGCTCGGTCTTGAAGGTCACGGTCAGCTTTTTCGCGTTTGTCACCTTCTCCCGTTCTCCCGCTTCCATCTCCTCAACATATCGGTCAAAAATCCCCGCCGCCGAAATAATTCCTTTAAAGAGACCGGTGTTCCGATTGGCAATAAAGCGCAAAACCGTACCCTTTTCCGGGTCGCTCACCAGAGCCGAGGAGGTGGGGCTCTGATAGCCTCCGCCGGTGAAGGCATGAAGCTTCTGCCGTACGAAGGTGAGCTTGGACGTAATGGGAGGCTTCTCTTCACTGTTCTCGACTACCGTATCCTTGGCGGTGTTGGGATTGGTGTAGAAGGTGGCAGGATCGGCGCGGTGAGAGACGTATTTCTCTCCCGTTCCGATGGTAATCTCACTGTAGATTGGCTGATGATCGGAAAAATCGTACATGGAGCCGTCAAACTTCGCGTCCTCATGAACGTATTCGTATCTGGTATCGTCCAAAGGTCTGAACATCCCCTTAAGGACGAAGTATCTGTCTACGTCCATGCCCTGAGAGAAGAAAAAGTCAATGCGTTCTCCGTTGGCACTGGTTCCGTCCCGGCTTCCCATGTCGTTACCGTAAACCCGGGCAGTTCCCGATTCATCACTGATGGGTGCCGCCTCCTTCGCGTCATTGAAGCCGGCGTATTTGACCATATGCTCATAGGAATGTCCCACGTTCCGTCTCTTGGGAGATACGTTGAAATCCCCGGCAACCACAACGGGAAGGGCTCTGCCCTCTTCGCCGTACTCCTCGGCGATCCGACACAGACGGTCTGACATCAGCTGCAAATTTTCCACGTGATAGGCAGTTCTCTGTAAGCTTCCCAGATAGGAATGGGTGGTGGCGTAAATTGCCTTGATGCCCGACTCACGGTCACACAGAAGGATCCAGGTGCAATCTCCGATGTCGTCGAAAATGCTGATTCTTTCGCCCCGGTTGTCATACCAGCAGGTCTCTCTGGTCCCGTCATCGGTCAGAAAAAAGGTTCCGCTTGCCAGAAGATCAAACTTCTCCGTATTATACATGATCATATTGTGAGCATCGAAGGGATTCCGCTTGGTCTGATTGTCCGCATAAGGTACACCATACCGATTCCCGTAGTTGACCCAGACGTAGTTTTTGAAGTGAGGGGAAACGTAAATACCCTTCGTGTCGTCGATGGGCTCAAGCTCCAATACCGTTCCCCAGTATTTTGGACCGGAAAGCTCCTGAAGCATCACCACGTCCGGCTTCGTGTATTCCATCAACGCGATCATACGCCACAGCCGCTTTTCAAAGGTGTAATCATCTGCCGTCTGATTTCCGTAAAGACGGTAGTTGTTTCTTCCGTACAGGTCGTGAGTCAAAATATTAAAACTCAACAGACGAGCCCTCATACTCTTTTCCATTGCGCAATCCTCTCTTTTCACATTTCAAAAATTGATTGGGATCCCCTCCCACACATATTATAAAAAATTTATCCCGGGATTGCAAGAGCTTTCAAAAATTTTTATTTTTTTATGTTCGCCCGCACTCTTTCTGAGGATGATCTCCTGTCAAACAACACAAAAAACACTTATGACGTGCGAGAAAAGCAAGTCACAAGTGTTTTTCTTCAATCCAAACTGCTTCACTACAGAATGTCATCCATAGCAACGCTTCCTTTTTATTCAGCTCTGTTCAATGATAGAGAAATCAGGAAAACAGTCATTGAATCACAGTCTGCGCGGACTAATTTTCCCGCGCCGTACCATCAGCTCTTAATGAACCTCTGATATTCAAAATAATAATCGTTGTCCATGACGAGTCTCAGATCGTCCCAGTTCAACTTTTTTGCCAAAATAACGCCAAGCAGACTCTTCGCATTCACGGCAAATTTATTCCCGCTTTGCAAAATGATCTTACCCTTCAGCTTTGTGGAAATGGCAACCAGCTGCTTTGCGTCTTCCATCGTGTCAATTTCTACCCGATAAGCATATTTTCTTTCATTTTCAGCCATTGTTCATTACCTTTCCTTTCCTCATGTCCCGTTTCCGGGTTCAGTCGTAAAACTCTGTCTCTTCCGAAGAAGGCTTGCATCTGATTTTCTCTTACGGGAATATTTTACAACATGCCTGTGTATAAAGTATGAACAATTCATGTCTCAATTGTAAAAGTGCACAAAATATGCAACCAAAAGATGTGCATTTTCACTAAACAGTTTTTCACCGTTCCTTGGATTTATTTGATTTCGATTTGCCGTTCTTTTTGCTGATCAAGCTATAAACCCCATAGCCAAGGATGCTCACCACACCGGTAGCGATCAATAAATAAACAGCTTTCAAAAGTCGATCGTCTCCCAACGCCGCTCCGCTCATGGTAGAGATCAACACCGAAGGAAACCGACAGGCTGTCGTCAATAAAATATACAGAGGAATACTCATCTCGGTCAAACCGATGACGTAGGTCAAAAGATCCTTCGGGGTGCCGGGAATCAAAAACAGAATCGCCACCAGAGGATTTCGCTTTTTCGGTTCGTGAAGAATGGGTAATGCATCCAGTTTTTCCTTAGGATATAAGGATTCCACCAGGCGTCTGCCAAAGCGGCGAGCAAGAAGAATGGAACAGATACTGCCCAGCACAATACCGAACAGGCACAGCAGAGCACCCCACCAGGTTCCGAAGGCATAGCCCGCGGCGATCTCTACTACCTCTCCGGGAATCAAAGCCACTACCACCTGAAGGGCGGAGATAAGGATCATCAAGACACTTCCCAGATAGGGATGCGCAAAGATCCAATCCCGTAAAACGTTGGTCTCCTGAAATTTTGCCTTCAAAAAAAGGAAGCCCAAGACAGAGAGGATACACGTGAGAACGGACACGACTGATAGAATGGTTGCGGCAGTCCGCTTGGAATAGTGCTTGACCTCCTCCAGTTCCTTGTCCCGAAACATCTGCTTGACCTTTTCTTTCTTCTTTCCCACTATCTTCACCCCTTTTTTCAAACGGTCACCATCCGCTACATACGTAACATTTTAACACAAAAACAGACAATTTTCTACCTTTTTCAAAAAACTTAAAAAATTTGTTACAGATTTTATGCAGTCCGCTGCCGTAAACAACAAAAGCCCGCGGAGAGATAAACCTCCGCGGGTTGGTGAAATATACACGGTGTTAAATTGCCAAAGATGAGTTGTTCTCAGGCATCGATCTTCATGTCTCCGGTCTTGACCCATCCCAGCTTGCGCAGGATCTCGTTGAACAGGAAGGAAAGGATTGCGGGCAGTACCACACAGAGAAGTACGATCCCGATCCACTTCATGGCACTGTTGGGAGTTGCGGAAATTATTCCGATGGGACCGACAAGACCGCAGGTACCCATACCGGCGGAAACCCCCACACACTCCAGCTTAAAGAGCATAGTAGAAAGAGGTCCGCAGACTGCCGCCGCCAAAGTAGGCGCGATCCAGATCTGAGGCTTACGGCAAATATTTCCCATCTGAAGCATGGAGGTGCCCAAGCCCTGAGCCACGACACCGCCCCAGCGATTTTCCCGGAAGCTGATTACGGCAAAGCCGACCATTTGACAGCAACAGCCTACTGCCGCCGCTCCGCCGGCAAGACCGGCGATTCCGATGCTGGCACAAATTGCCGCGCTGGAGATCGGCAGAGTCAGAATGATGCCAACAACCACGGAAATGATCACTCCCATCAGAAAGGGGCGAAGCTCGGTAGCCACGTTAATAAAATTGCCTAATGCGGTCATCACGAAGGCAATACCGGGACAGAGTAGCTTGGCAACGGCAAAGCCGGAAACCAATGCCACAGTGGGGGTCACCAGAATATCCACCTTTGTCTTTTTCGATACCAGCATGCCGATCTCAGACGCGACGATCACCGCAAAGAACGCGCCGGCAGGACCCGCCCCGTTCATACCGTAACCGATGCTACCGACTACGGCACAGGTACATACCACCAAGGGATGCGCCTTCAGTGCCGCTGAAATGGCACATCCGATAGCCATACCGGAAGCAGCAGAGGCATAGGTGTTGATCTCGTTAAAAAAAGACAATCCCGTATATTTTCCGATCGTACCGAAGATCGTACCGATCAGAAGTGAGGCAAATAAGCCAAGTGCCATCGCGCTCATGGCATCCAAGAAATAACGCCGAAGATACTTTTTTACAGTTTCCATTCTTCTCCTCTTCTTTCATATTTCAAAAAATATTAGCAATCGGTCTTTGAGTCCTGTTACCCAAAGATCGGAAGCTTCTTCAGACATTCATACAACACCGGAATCAGCAACGCGGGCAAAAGATTGGCAACACGGAATTTCCCGGGAAATAAGAGATTCAAGCCCACAGCAAAGATCAGTACCGATCCGACACCGGATAAATTCACGATCAAGGGATCCGATAGAAACGGAGCGATCAGTACGGCGCACAGTGTGATGCCACCCTGCAATACCCCTACGGAAAGGGCGGAAAACGCCACACCTATCCCGTACACCGAAGCGAAGACCGCGACGATCACAAAATCCAACACGGACTTGACAAAAAGGGTCTGATGATTTCCGGTCAAGCCGTCCTCTAGGGAGCCGCAGATAGCCATAGCTCCCACGCATACCACCAAGGATGCCGTTACAAAGCCGTCAACAAAACGGTGATCTCCGCCGGCGCGAACTAGCCTCCTCAGCTTTTCTCCTACGGTGTTCAAGCCCTTTTCCAGATTCAGTGCCTCCCCTAAAAGTCCACCCAGCACAAGAGACATAACGATCAGCATGATTTTTCCGGCACGAAGTCCGTTTCCCTCCACGGTAAAGATCATTTCAAAGGCACCGGATAATCCGATCAAAACCGTGGCGAGTCCGCACCCCTGGGTCAAAATATCACGAAAGTGCTCCTTCATGCCACCCTTGCAGAGCATTCCCAAACCGCTCCCCAATAAAATGGCGATCACATTGACCAGCGTTCCCAAGCCTCGCATCGTTGTCTCCTTCCCCTCAAATTTCGTGGGATTTTTGCCCCGAAAGATCTTGACAGACATTATAACACAAATTTCCAGAAAATGCAAGAGAATTTTCTCCAAAAAATCACTAATTTCGCGGTTAATTTCCGGCTTATTTTCGCTCTTTCCGTCTTGACTTTTTTCTCCCCGTGTTGTATAATAAGATGTTAAATCTCATTGGATATGATAAATAAGGAGCAAGATTATGGTAAAACTCACATCTCACGGTGTCTATCTGGTGGACGGACAGGTTTCCGCCGCGGCGACGATCTCCCCCGAGGAAGCCAGAAAGAACACCATTGCCTATTCAGTGCTGAACGCGCATAACGTAAGCGGCAACGATCAGGAATTAAAGATCAAGTTTGATGCCCTGGTATCTCACGATATTACCTATGTAGGCATCATTCAAACTGCCCGTGCCAGCGGCTTGAAGGAATTTCCCATTCCCTATGCCATGACCAACTGCCACAATTCTCTGTGCGCCGTAGGCGGTACCATTAACGAGGATGACCACGTGTTCGGTCTCTCTGCAGCGAAGAAATACGGCGGCATCTACGTTCCCGCCAATCAGAGCGTCATTCATTCCTATGCCCGTGAGGAGCTTGCGGGATGCGGAAAGATGATCTTGGGGTCCGACTCCCATACCCGTTACGGTGCCCTGGGAACCATGGGCGTCGGTGAGGGAGGACCTGAGCTCGTCAAGCAGCTTCTGAAAAATACATATGATATCAAGGCTCCCGAGGTCGTTCTGGTGTACCTGACCGGTACCCCCAAGAAGGGAATTGGACCCCACGACGTAGCAATTGCCCTGGTAGGTGCTACCTTTGGTAACGGCTTCGTCAAGAATAAGGTATTGGAATTTGTGGGTCCCGGCGTGAAGAATCTTCCCATTGACTTCCGAAACGGTATCGATGTCATGACCACAGAGACCACCTGCCTTTCCTCCATCTGGGAAACCGACGAGGTGGTAGAGGCGCACTACAAGGCACACGGCAGACCTGATGAATATAAGAAGCTGGAGCCCGGTAAGGTGGCTTACTACGATTCCATGATCGAGATCGATCTCTCTAAGATGGAATCCATGATTGCCCTTCCCTTCCACCCCTCCAACGCCTATACCATCCATGAGTTTGTGGAGCACGCCGACGAGATCCTCGCCGGGGTCGAGGAAGAGGCAAAAAAGAAGTTCGGTAAATGTAACCTGGACCTCCGTTCCAAGGTGAAGGACGGAAAGGTCTGGGCGGATCAGGGAATCATTGCCGGATGTGCCGGCGGTATGTTTGACAGCATCGACGAGGCATCCGCTATTCTCAAGGATCAGAGCACAGGTAACGGCTATTTCTCCCTGTCGGTATACCCCACAAGTGTTCCTGTTTCCCTGGAGCTTACGAAGATCGGCGTTACCGCTGAGCTTTTACAGGCAGGCGCGGTGATCAAGCCCTCCTTCTGCGGACCCTGCTTCGGTGCGGGTGACGTTCCCGCCAACAACGGTCTTTCTCTCCGTCACACCACCCGCAACTTCCCCAACCGCGAGGGCTCTAAGCCCGGCGAGGGTCAGCTTTCGGGCGTGGCTCTGATGGACGCTAGATCCATTGCCGCAACGGCACGGAACGGCGGTATCATCACCGCCGCCACCGATGTGGACTACGACTACACCCCTCATGAATATCACTTTGATTCTTCCGTATATAAGAAGCGCGTCTACTACGGCTTTGGTAAGGCAGATCCTTCCGCCGAGCTGATCCTGGGTCCCAACATCACCGACTGGCCCCGTCAGTACGAGCTTGCTGACAATCTGCTCGTCAAGCTTGCTGCAGTCATTCACGATCCTGTTACCACAACCGACGAATTGATCCCCTCCGGCGAGACTTCCTCTTACCGCTCCAACCCCCTCCGCCTGTCCGAGTTTGCCCTCTCCCGCCGTGTTCCCGAGTACGTGGGACGGTCCAAGAAGGTAGCGGCAACCGAGGCAGCAAGACGAAACGGAGAAAACCCCGAGGAGCTGTTGAAGGTCCTCTCCGCCGTAGGCAATGCCGAAGAACTGATGAAGGATACTCAATTCGGCTCCTGCGTGTTCGCCAATAAGCCGGGTGACGGATCCGCCCGTGAGCAGGCGGCTTCCTGCCAGAAGGTACTGGGCGGCTTTGCCAATATCTGCTATGAATTCGCTACCAAGCGTTACCGCTCCAACTGTATCAACTGGGGTATTCTGCCCTTCACTCTCCCCGAGGGGGCGGCGTTCCCCTATGAGGTGGGCGACTACGTGTTTATAGAAGGGATCCGTGAGGCGATCCTTTCCAATCGGGAAGAGTTTTCCGCCAAGGTGATCCGCGCCGACGGTAACGTAGAAGACATTACCCTGTATGTCAAGGGCTTGACCGAAGACGAAAAGGAAATTATCCTCTGCGGATGCCTCATGAACTATTACGCGAAGCACAGCGAGAATTAAGAAATTTTCAGAAATTTAAGGATAGGAAAGGTCGAATATCATGATTAGGTTTGCATGTAACTGTGCCATGGGCGAACATCGAGCTCCGCTGGAGGGCTACGAGATCTCCTCGGGTGCCATCCAAAAGCTCCCTGAAATTCTGAAAGACTACCACCGTGTATACATGGTGGCAGATAGGAACACCTACCGTGCCGCAGGCGAACAGGTAGAACAGATCCTGAAGGAAAACGGCATGTTCCACCAGAGCCTTGTGTTAGACGATGAGGTGGTATTGCCCAACGCGCAAACACTGGGTAAGATCATACTTTACGCCAACGACTTGGGTGCGAAGTCCGACATTTTCCAATACTCCCCCCTACCCGATCTGATTCTCGCGGTAGGCTCGGGGACAATCAATGACTCTTGCCGCTTGGCAAGCTACCGCATGGGGCTTCCCTATGCCGTGGTGGGCACCGCTCCCTCCATGGACGGCTACGCCTCCGCAGGTACTCCCTTCCTCCACGACGGAACCAAGAGCACCATTCAGGGAACCACCCCCAAGTACATCATTGGCGATTTGGACATTTTGAAGGAAGCACCCTATGACATGATGCTGGCGGGTATCGGCGATATGTTCGGCAAATACACGGGCATGCTTGACTGGGAGCTGGCAAGAGATTACAGCGGTGAGTATTTCTGCGAAAAGATCAAGGCAGATGTCATCGAAGCTACCAATAAATGCTTGGAAAACGGCTACAAGCTCCGTGACAGAGACCCCGAGTGTGTCAAAAACGTCATGGAAGGCTTCTTAGTCACCGGATTGGGTATGGCTTTCACAGGTAATTCCCGCCCCGCCTCGGGCTCGGAGCACATCGTGGCTCATGCCTGGGAGCTTGCCGATGTAGAAGCGGGTAAACCGCCGCACCTCCACGGTCTGGAGGTTTGCGAGGCAACTCGACTCATTGCCATTATGTACAAAATGCTCCTTCAAGAGACAGAGGATGCTCACCTGAAGGAACTGATTGAGAAATATATTCCCTATTTCGACGCGGTAGAAGAGTTCTGCGTCAAAATGCAGGTTCCTCCCACGGTTACAGATCGGGAAGAACTTGTAAAAGGAATCAAGCGCGCCCTCATCATGCGTGACCGTTACACCATTCTGTTCTATCTGAGAGATCAAGGCAAATTTGAGGAATACGCCGAACGGGCGGCAGACCGTCTCGCAATGCTTCTTTCAACAAGGAGAAATGACCATGATTAACACGATCGTTCCTACCCCCAAGCATACCGACCTAAAGGACGGGATTACCACTCTGCCTCTGGCAATTACCACAGATTACGCTCCCTGGAAGGATTACGTCTCTACCTTCCGAGCCTCCCTCGAAAAGCTGTTTGAAACCGAAATTCAAGAAGAGTCCGGCGGAATTCTGCTCCACTTCGATGCCGCTTGCCCCAAGGATCACTATATGTTTGATTCAACCGATGGCATCACTCTGACCGCCTCCAACGATGACGGGATCCTGTACGCCATAGCTACGGCTATCCAATCTCTCTCGGTCTCCTCCGAGAGAATCAGCTGTCCCAAAGCATACATAGAGGACTACCCGGATAAGGAATACAGAACACTGATGGTGGATCTGGCAAGAGAGTGGCATGCGGCATATACTGTAAACCGATATATTGATGTCTGCTTCATGCTCAAGATCAAATACCTACATCTGCATTTCATTGACGACGAACGCTATACCCTTCCCTCCCGTGTCATGCCCAAATTGAACGAGCATTGCCGGCATTACAGCTTCGAAGAAATTGAAGCAATGCGCGCCTATGCGAAAGCAAGAGGCGTGATCATCGTTCCCGAATTTGAGGCACCCGGACACGCGGCGTTCTTGGTAAAAAGCTATCCAGAGTACTTCGCTAACCACTTGGAAAACGGAAGCGATGCCAGCTTCATCACCGAGGACGGTGCCGTTGTAAACGCAAGCAACATTCTTTGCGCGGGAAGTCAAACCTCTCTGGATTCTATTAAGCTTCTCTTGGGCGAGATCTGCGACATGTTCCCCGAATCTCCCTATATCCATATTGGAGGCGACGAGGCAAATATTAAAGTCTGGAATTCCTGCTCGGAATGTGTTCGTTACATGAAGGAAAACGGAATTGACGATATTTACGAGCTATACAGTGATTTTGTGGGAAAGGTCGCCCAGATGGTTCTCGATTACGGAAAAACTCCCATCGTGTGGGAAGGCTTCCCCAAAAAGGGCGCTCACCGCGTGCCGAAGGATACAGTGGTCATCGCGTGGGAATCCCACTACCATTTGGTTCAGGATCTGCTGGATGCCGGATTCAAGGTCATTAACGGCTCCTGGTTGCCCCTGTATATCGTACCCGGCTACAAGCACGGCAGATGGGGCACCGAGGAGATCATGGCTTGGAACGTGTACAACTGGCAGCACTGGTGGGAACATTCCGTAGCTACCCTCAATCCCATCCACATTGCCCCCACCGACAGACTCATCGGTGCCCAGATCTCCTCCTGGGAGTGTACCTACGAGCAGGAGATCAATCGGATCATGGAAAATCTATCCGCTCTTTCCGAGCGCACCTGGAACGTCCGCAGACTTTGGACGGATCAGGAGTTCCATGCCCGGCTCAAGATTGCACTGCAAACCGTTGCCCAGCTGATTCAAGACGTGTAATTCTCCGTCTTCGATCATATTACATTTTTTCAAACAGTTCGGAGGTATTGAACAATGAAAAAAATCCAAATGAAAACGCCGCTGGTGGAAATGGACGGCGACGAGATGACCAGAATTCTGTGGCAGATGATCAAGGACGAGCTCCTGCTCCCCTTTGTGGATCTGAAAACAGAGTACTACGACCTGGGACTTGTGGAACGGGAAAAGACCCGTGACCAGGTAACCGTGGACAGTGCTAACGCCACCCTGAAGTACGGTGTAGCAGTCAAGTGTGCTACCATCACCCCCAATAAGCAGAGGGTGGAGGAGTACAACCTCACCGAAATGTGGAAGAGCCCCAACGGCACCATCCGCGCGATCTTAGACGGTACCGTGTTCCGCGCTCCCATCCTCATTGACTCGATCAAGCCCGCGGTACGCAACTGGATGAAGCCCATTACCATTGCCCGTCATGCCTATGGCGATGTGTATAAGGCAACCGAGTACCGTGTTCCCTGTGAAGGCAAGGCAGAGCTCCTTTTCACAGGCAAGGACGGAAGTCAGTTCCGTGAAACCATTTATGACTTTGAGTGCGGCGGTGTGCTCCAGGGTCAGTACAATAAGGATTCCTCCATTGAATCCTTCGCTCACTCCTGCTTCCAGTACGCGCTGGATACCAAGCAGGACCTCTGGTTCGCTACCAAGGATACCATCTCCAAGAAGTACGACCAAACCTTCAAGCTCACCTTCCAGGAAATCTTCGACAGAGATTATAAGGCAAAATTCGAGGAGGCAGGGATCACCTACTTCTATACCCTCATCGATGACGCAGTAGCAAGAGTCATCCGCAGTGAGGGCGGCTACATCTGGGCATGTAAGAACTACGACGGCGACGTCATGTCCGATATGGTATCCACCGCCTTCGGATCCTTAGCAATGATGACCTCGGTGCTGGTTTCCCCCGACGGAAAGTACGAGTATGAGGCGGCTCATGGTACCGTGACCCGGCACTACTACCGCTACCTCAAGGGTGAGGATACCTCCACCAACCCCATGGCAACCATCTACGCGTGGTCCGGAGCACTCCGTAAGAGAGGCGAGCTGGACGGTATCGAAGAGCTGGTTTCCTTTGCGAATAAGCTGGAGGAGGCTTGCATCGATACATTGAATGACGGAATCATGACTAAGGACCTGGTTGGTCTGGTCAGCGAGGGCTATACCGCCACCGCTGTCAATTCCATCGGTTTTATCAAGGCAATCCGCGAAAGATTGGAAAAGAAATTGGCATAAATACAAAACAGCGAATGGGCGAGTCTGTGACTCGCCCATTCGCTGTTTTGATTTTCAAACTTAAACCCGCTGTTACAGAATCAATAACAAAACCATCAGAAGGACGGCAAACACCAGCCAAATAGTGCCAAAGACCGAAAGACTATACCAGTATTTCGCGTATCGGTACTTCTTTGATTGAGGCAGTATCAAGCCCAGAATCAAAAACGGCAGAGGAGCTAAAAAGCCAAGAAGGACAAAAAATATCCAAAAGATAAAGGACGATCCCTCTGATTCACTCTTCTCGCGAACATATTGAGTAGAAAAGCTCTCCGCATTGTTTACGGCGGTGAGGATCTGTTGAACCTTCTGCTGAGAAAGCTTGGTAAGAATTACGGTTCCGCTGCGATAAGAAAAATTCCCATCGGCATCAAAGTATTGATTGCCAAGAGTGGTATAATCCAATCCGTAATAGTCTCCTCCCAATACAAAGATCACTCCCTGCTCATAGGATAAGGTCATGGTGGTATCATATGCGTAGACACTGTACTTCATTTGATCCTTCAGTTGAGTCACGTCTACGCTCCGTGTCTCACCTCCGGAACCGATCTCTGCCCAAACCGAAGCAGCCAAGGGCGCTTGCTTCGAATCCTCGGTTCTTATGTGGAGAATAGTCTCTCCGTTCATGAACCGATCCAAGGCAATTTTTCCCTCAGGCGTAGCATAAACGTAGACGTATTGATCCCCGCTGTCGATCCATACGAATCCGGAATCGGCATAAGGAGCCTCTACATAAGGAGTTCCAATGAAAAAGTCCTCGTCCAGATCCGGATGATCGGAAAATTCATAAATTTGCTTGGCGTGATGTAAATATTCCCGCGGAAGCTTTCCGTAATAGGTGTATGTTTTATTTCCCGTTAAGATCATTTTGTCATCGGACAGTCCCCAATCCACAGACTCCGAAGATTCGCTGGCACCCACTCCCAGGGTAACCACAGGCATCAGAAACAGAATACATGCCAACAAGAAGACAATTTTTTTATTGATAGATCCTCTCATACCGATTCCTCCCTTACGCCAGATTCAGCTTTCGCTCCAGCTGAGAAAGGGTGGTTCCGAATATAACACTAACCATCGCCCCCACAGCGGCAATCACGATCAAAAGGATCACAGAAACAGTCAAGCAGATCTCTCCGATAGACATGCTTCCCATAAAATCGGAAAATCCGATTCCAAGACCGCCCACGGCAAGGCTGAAAAATATCTGCGATACAAAGGAAAGTACCATAGATGCCAAATAATAAATGCCGATAGCCGTAAGTACCTTGTGCTTCTTGGCGATCACTGCACCAACGGTAATACAAAAATGAGTCAGTGAAATGGTAAACAGTTGGAGACCTACGACCAGAACCATTCCCTCCAGGAAATACACGATCACCCACGCTCCAATACTCTCCCACACCTGTGCGAACAATGCCCCAATGGTTTCAAATACAACGGGATTGATCAGAAATCCACCTTCCGCGGGAGGAGAAATTATACAAAAGATCAGGACGCAGACCGTAAGCAAAGCTCCCTGCAATAAGCTCCAAATCAGGGCGTTCACCGTTTTGGAGGTCAAAAGCTTCATACGGCTGACAGGAAGTGTAAAGGTCAGATACCCTTCATCTGAAAAGAAATGCTTGTAGAAGCGAATGTAAACGAAAATTTGGATAACGCTCACGGAGGCAATCATACCAAATATACAAATCACGAGAAACAGTACCGCCAAGATATTGAACAGTACAAATACCTCATTGTTAAAATTAGAGAGTAAAAGGCGCAAGGCAAAGGAGCCGGCAACAGAAAGCCCCAACACACTCACCGCAAGAATCCACCAGAAGCGCCCGATTGCCTTCATATCGTATTTCAATAGCTTGCCGAACATCTGAACACCTCCCTAAACAGCTCATCCAAAGACTTTCCCCGCTCCCCGCGGATCTCGTCAGCACTGCCCGAAAGCAGAATCTGACCGCCGTATCCCATAAAAGCAAATTCGTCTAAGATCGGCTCTATATCATGGATCAAGTGGGTGGTAATGATCACGGTAGCATCGGGATTGTAATTGCCAATAATGGTCTGGAGAATATACTCCCGAGCCGCGGGATCCACGCCCGCAATGGGCTCATCCAGCAGATATAACTTAGCTCGCCGAGCCATCACCATGATCAGCTGTACCTTCTCCTTGGTTCCCTTGGAAAGGGATTTTAAGCTGGCGTCAATAGAGATACCCAGATCCCCCATCATATTCTTGGCAAGCTCCGCGTCAAAATCCTCGTAGAACTGAGAAAAATAGAGGATCAACTCCTTCACGCGCATCCAATTATTAAAATAGGTGCGTTCGGGTAGATACGAGATGAAACGGTTGGTCTTCTCGCTTCTCGGTTCACCGCAAACAAAGATTTCCCCGTTGTCCGGAGACAAAAGTCCGCAAATCAGCTTCATCAGCGTGGATTTTCCGCAACCGTTTGGTCCCAGCCAGCCAATGATCTTTCCGGCAGGAATGGTGCAGTTGAAACCGCGCAAAACGGGCACACCAGCTCTGTAGCTTTTGGACAGCTCGGAACAAACCAAAACCGGTATATTCATAAGTTGTCTTCCTCCTTTTTCATATCATGGGTCTCATAACGGATTTAAAATTCCACGACCAACCCGTCGTACGCAACCTCGATCCCATAAGGCTTCATCATCGCCGCCAAAGAAAGGTGATCGGTGTGAAGCGTTCGTGCCATATGGCTAATACAAACTCTCTTTAAGTAAGGTGCTAAGGTCTTTTGCATGTGAAGCACCATGGAAAGATCGTTGTGCTCGAAAATACGGTAGTCTCCATCCCAGCCAACGGTAGCGTCCAATATCAGATAGTCCACCGGCGTTCCCGCCTGTGCCAGACCACGGAGCTTTCTGTATTCGGGGTAAAGGAGCCAAGCACTGTCAAGTGCATAATACATGCGGCTCTTTCCGTCGCTGATCAGATAATGAAATACACCGTCCGAGGTTCCGTGGTTTCCCACCAATGCCTCTACCGTGTAAATCCCGATCTGCTTCTCCCCGGCTTCGTCAAATCGAATCAACTCAGCACCCTTGCTCTCAAGAAGGGCAACGGTATCCTCATTGTAGTGATCCGCGTGAGAATGGGTCACGATCACGTACTTGATCTGCTCCGCAGGAATACCAAAGGTCTCCAGAGCTTCCGGAACACATGGACCCGGATCAATGAGTAAAACGCCATCCACCAATGCTGACGCGTTTCTGCGTCCGTAAGGAATGGTTTGAATATGCGTTGCCTTCCAGTCGGCAGCGCCGGTTCCCAAAAACTGTAGCTTCATGGCTTTCTCCTTTTTCAATTCCTTTTGTTCTTCCATTGCGTCTCAGGGGTAAAATGAATGTATACCAGCTCCGGTGGATTTCCAAAACGAGGAATCCATCCGGCTTTTTTCAATCCGGCGCTGATCACAAAGCGCCCGTCATGAACACCAAAGGTGTATTTGGGAAATAGCCCCTGCCCGGGGGCAAATACACCTCTGCCAAAAAACCTCCACTGTCCGCCGTGAGCATGACCGCTGACAATTAGATCAATGGGAAGATGCTTCAGATACGGCTCATAATATTCGGGGTGGTGGCAAAGCAATACACGGGGCGCATCCACTCGGCAAAACTCCTCCAGCCATTGAACGTCCGGGGCTCGGTCAGCGTGAATCAAGCCCGAGCAAAGTCCGCCGAAAGCAATCCCGTCCTTCCATACGAATTCATCCGCCAGCATGGTCACACCGCTGTCTCGAATTTGCCGCAGATCGTCCTCGTGATACTCCCGTTTCCTTACCTTGATCCGCCAACCGGGACTCCAGGAGTGAACCCCCCCGTCCTCGTGGTTGCCGGTGGAATAGAATACAGGCGCAATCTGAGCCGCCTCGCGAAATAGCCGTAAGGCATTCCGGTGATAAGAGTCGGGAGTGCCATCCAATCGCTCAAACAAATCCCCCGGCATCAAAATATAGTCCGGCGGATCACGCCAAAGTACGTCTAAAACAGGCTCGGGATCTCCGCCGTGAAGATCGGATATCACCGCCATGGTGCATTGCTTGTTGAATCTCCCCAGAGGGAGAGTATAATGAGTCAGTTTCATTGCTCTCTCGTTTCGTCGGTATTCTCATCCGTCTGCCAATGAATCAACGGATCGTCGTAGCTATTATTATCATTATACAGAAAGACAAAGAAAATGTCAACCTCCTGCCAAAAAAAGTGAAAACAAATCAGTAAAAAAGACGCGCGTTCCCTCACGGACGGGTCTCAACCGGGTCGAGACCGCGCCGGAAAGGATCCGCGCGTCCTATTTTAGCTTTCCAATTGCCGGCCTAAAAAGCCGGCGGCGGTCAGAATCAGCTTGGACTCAATGTCTCCATTCAAAAGCTCACGTCCCCGCTCACCGCTTCCATCGATCAAAGAGGCAACACAGCCAACCACGTCTCCCTCGCTGATGATCGGCATGGCACAGCTCACGTAATGAGAGCCGCCGTCCGCCAGAACGGGAATTTTCTCAGTTCCCTCACGCCAAACGTACATGCCACGGCTTTCCATCATCTGCTCTAATCCCTCGGATAAAGCCTTCTCACCGTACTCCTTTCGGGACACACCCGCACTGGCAATGACCACATCACGGTCACCAATCACAACCGCCATGTTGCAGCTCTTATATAAGGTGTCCGCATACTGAGCGGCAAAGGATGATAACTCCCCAATGGGGGAATACTTCTTAAAAATGACCTCCCCCTCCCGATCAGTATATATCTCCAGAGGGTCGCCGTCGCTGATAACATTGACACGAAAAACCTTATCGCGCTGATTTCTTGCGCGTTGGGCTACCACCGCCGAATAATCCTCGGTGGATATTTCGATATTTTCCGTGTCTGAATTAAAATTTACGGGAACTTCGCTTTCTTCATTATTTTTTATATGCTCGATTGTTCCCGTACGCAGAAGCTCGTCAACATCCGCTTGGAGCTTAATTTCGATATTATCCTCGTATATGATAATTCGATCTATGATAAGGTGAAGCGTATGCTTGTCAAGTTTATCCTTTTTGATGATATCGTCGAATATCTCGATAACTGAACGTGCTACACGGTTAACCTTTACAATCGTATTGGTGGTATCGGCTACCATAGCGAGCTGATTGGTCAAGCCTTCAATGCGATTGTTTGCTTCCTCTATCAGCGCATCGTAGGTTTCTTCCATTACCTGCGCATTATCCTTGTGTCGTGCCATATCACGGATTTTCTGTCGTGTGAGTATTTTTAGCTCCTCACGCTCGGCATCAATCTGCGCTCTTAATTCATCTGCTGCAATCATACCGCTATCGGTAGTACGTTGCTCGTGTCTCAGCATTTCTTCAAGAATGCGAAGCATCGAAGCGGAATTATCTCTGACTCGCATAACATATTGCTTGAGCAGCTTATCAAGGAAGTCTGCTCTGACGTGATGAGAGGTGCATCCTGCAAGTCCTCGCACGTGGTAGGTTCCGCAAGTATATGCTTCCGCAAGGTCTTTTCGGCTCATTGCAAACATCGGACTTCCGCAATCGCCGCAGAACATAAATCCCGAATAGGTGTTATCGTACTTTTTCACTCCACGGTAATGATTGGTAGAACGCTGCTTCAGCATTTCCTGCGCGGTAGCAAACATTCTGTAATCTACGATGGGTTCGTGGTGATTTTCAAATACGATATGCTCACTCTTATCAAGCTCCACGTCTGCTCCGTTGATTTTCTTGCGGCGGAACTTTCTTTCTCGCAAAGTTCCTATATAAAAGTCGTTGCAGAGGATTTCAGATACGGTTACTATGCTCCATTGTTCCTTGACCTTGCCCTTATACTCATCTCCTGCCGCTTCCTTGCGAGCTTTTTCACGCATTCTCGGTGTAGGAATGTTTTGGTCTGTCAGATGGTTGGCAATTCGTTTATACCCATATCCGTCAATATAAAGTTTGAATATGGTTCTCACTACCTCTGCCGCCGCTTCATCCACCTCAAATGTCATTTTCTTGGAATTGGTAATCACATATCCATACGGAACGGAACATATCCATTCACCTTTGGCTTGGCGGCTTGCAATAACATCAGATACCTTTCGGCTTGCATCGGTTACGGGCATTTCATTGACGAAGAAGTAAAGTTTAATCTTCATCCAATCGTCCGTGTGGTCTTGGTAATAGTCAACACCGTCACCGATTGCAATGATGCGAATATCGTGTTCCGCAAGGTCTTCGAATTCCGCGAGACCTTTACCCGTTCTTCTTGAGAAACGGCTTAAATCTTTAACGATAAGTATATCGTATTCTCCTCTTACCAGCTTGGGGCGAAGGCGGAGCCAATAGTCCGGGCGTTGCTCAAACGTATAACCGGAATGGTCGCGGTCTTCAAAATAATCCACTGTGCTTGTAGGAAAATGAATTTTACAATAATCTTCAATGATTGCTTTTTGGTTCTCTATACTTGTATTGTCTTTGTCAAGCTCGGTGTCAACCGAAATACGGGTATAGGCGGCAATCCTATAATTTATAATCAATGTCAATTCTCCTTTCTTGTAATTTACTAACAACATTGTATCATAAAATCATCGATATGTCAATGGGGTTTCCCTCATAACATAAAAAATTAACATACTTTGTCGAAAAATCGCCCCGAGGTTTCCCCCGAGGCGATATAATCATCAGCAGCATTTCTCTGCTTCTACTTCTTTTCTTGCATTCACTTCCAAGGTGTGCTTTAGCAAATCCTTGGTGAGTGTCAGCAAATCTCCTTTTCCGGAGCTAAAGATCACTACGCGATATTTCTTTTGCTTATATTCCTTACACAAAGGCTTCAAACTTTCGCGCAGATCTGTGTCTTGGGATTCAGCGTTGGTGAGCCATATCTCAACATATTTCTCATCATCGTGAACTATTTTCTGCATACAACTCACCCTCCAGTTTCTTTATTTTTGACTTCGCCGTGGCATAATATTCAATTTTCAAAGATCTAAATAAAATCATTAACTATGGGAATACCTCCGTAATTATAAAGTTTGTTCGTAAGTGTGTTTCTTCTTTTGCTGTTTCGGTTGTGGCATCGTGGTGCAATCCTGCGGCTGACGGTAGCTCTCAATGCTTGCAAGGCTGCCGACAAGGTCAAGGACGTTCGTTGTGATGGCAAGGAACTGATTGTTCGCCATTCGAGTGAGCGCCAAGGCGGCAGATTCGTTGCCTGCGTGTGCCGAGCGATTCAGATATTCAAGCGCCTTTTCCATGTCGAATATATCCGCTTCAAAGAGATATATCTGTGCCAAGCGGTAGTCGGCGTACATATTTCCGCGCGCCGACGCGATCTCTAAATGCTCAATGGCTTTGGCAATATCCTTCTTCACGACCTTGCCCTCCATATAATATTTGCCGAGCGTATAGGCGGCGAACTCGCTACCGTTACGCTCGGCATTGAATAGATGACTGAAGCCTTCATTCCGAAACTCTCCGAACAGATCACTCTCAACGTAGAGCTTTCCGAGGAGAGCGTCGGCGTATTTGTTGCCGTTGCCCACCGATTCCGACAGCCACTTTTGCGCTTCGTATCCGTCCTCTCGATAGATGATGCCGTAATAAAACATCTTGCCCATACGATACTGCGCTACGCTGTGACCTGCCTTGGCTGCCTTTTCAAGATAATAATCGCCGATGCTTTCGTTATAGAATCGGTTGCTCTCATCTAAATACAGACGGGCAAGGCGGTACATTGCGTATACGTTTCCTCTGCGAGCTTCCGCTTGAAGCTGATTCAAAGGATTGTCCGCATCCATATCTTCCTCGTCAAAGGGCATATCGTCATAGAGATTTCGCTCGTCAGCGAAGAAGGAATTTATCTCATCAAGAGACAGATCACTACGCTTAACAACGCGCTTGCCAAACCCGTACCCGCTATCAAGCCCATGATC
>JAFTRY010000005.1 GCA_017462035.1 Clostridia bacterium | reverse complement strand
TCGATGAGGTACGGAATACCGTCAAAATGGTCTGCGTCGTTGTGCGAGAGAACCAATTTCGCTTTTTCGTAGGAATTGGCTTCCATATAATCTACAACGCGCATTGCGTGTTCTTCGCAACCGCAATCAAAAATCACAAGCTCTGTTCCGTTATCAACGAGGATACAGTCGCCATTGTTCTTTGACGGGTCGTCATAGGTGTTTGCGCTAAAAAAGGTAACTTTCATAAAAGTTCCTCCTTGATAAAATTTATTTCCAACCGTTAAAATCTACTCTTAGCCGGCTTTGATTGCAAATAAAAACGGTTTTGGATCTCTGTACGACATTATTATACAAGAAATGTACAGTCAAGTATAGAGCAATTCGTAAAGCAAGTGGTGGCTATCAAATATATATTTTTTTCAATTGTAAAGCAAGTGGTGGTAATTTGTTTTGATTTGTGTTATAATATACTTGGATCTCTGTAGAAAGGAGCTTTGAAATGGCTAAACACATATTTCGCGAATGGGATGAAGAAAGAACTGCCCTGCTTGGTCAGGATATCGAGTAACAACTCTGCTACGGCAAATGTTCTTGAGAAGCTGAAAAAATACGGAGTTGACTTTATTGCAGCTCCGCTTGGCAGTTCTGCCAACAGAGAAGCGTTTATAGAATCTCAGAATCCGAACCTTCCCGATATGAGAGCATGGAGAGAAGTAACGGGCGATCTGTCCACCATGCGCCAAGATGAGGTCGAGCTTGATAAAATGCTGAATCTGCAAAATGAGCTTTCTGCAATTACTGCAGAGCAAGACTCTCTTGAAAAGGAGTACGCTCACTTTGTAGACTATTACGCAACATTAAAACTTGATGGTGATATGCCACAGTTCTCAAAGAAAACTTCGGCTGCAAAAATCCTTGCATTTGTAGCTGAATATGAATTGCTACTGCAATCAGAAGCAAAACTTGGATTTTTCAAAAAGCTTGCGTTGCGCTTCACATATGGCTTAAAGAATTTTAAGTTCTACGGACAAAGCATTGATAATATAACACCATACTGCCAAAACATATATTACGGTCGCAGACTAGCAGAAATCAAGAAACGCAAGATTGAACTGCAGGCAACACTGTCTGCGTTTGATTTCGATGCAAAAATGAAGCGTTATTCTGCAATGTCGATGGCAGCATTCAAAGCGAGCTTGGCAAAGAAGTATGGCGCAGTTCGAACGCGTACTTACTATGAAGCAAGTGATCTGTGGAAAGAATCCGAAGCGTTCATAAAGGACTATCCCGTTGTCTTAAGCACTACATATTCGCTTAGAGCGAGTCTTTCGAGTAGTTTCGTATATGACTATGTTATCGTAGATGAAGCTTCGCAGGTGGATCTTGCTACCGGCGCACTTGCACTTTCCTGTGCGAAAAAGACGGTTATCGTGGGGGATTTGAAGCAACTTCCCAACGTTGTGAATGATGAACAGAAGCAGATAACCGACCGCGTATTTGAACAGTACGGTCTTGCCGAAGCGTATAGATATTCTGACCACAGTCTGCTTTCTTCTGTCGTGTCGCTGTTTCCGAATGCGCCTCACGTGTTGCTCAAGGAGCACTACCGTTGCCATCCTGAAATTATCGGCTTCTGCAACCAGCGCTTTTATAGCAACGAGCTGATTGTTTTGACGAAGCCAAAGAGCGATCGACAGCCGTTGATGGTATATCGTACCGCACCAGGAAATCATGCAAGAAACCGTGTCAATCAAAGACAGATCGACGTTATTACAAATGAGGTATTCCCGAACCAAGGATTAAATGCAAGCGATGGATCTGTTGGTATTGTAACGCCTTATCGCAATCAGGCGGACGAATTGCAAAGAGTATTCGCAGGAACAACAGTAAAAGCGGACACCGCCGATAAGTTTCAAGGTCAGGAGAGAAGTGTTATGATCTTCTCAACCGTGGACAATGAAATTGGCGAGTTTGCCTCTGATCCTAATCGTCTGAATGTTGCGGTGTCACGTGCGGTTGATCAGTTTATTGTTGTGACGGATGGAAACGATAACGATACAACATCGCCGATTCACGAATTGATCGGATACATTCAGTATCACAACCACGAGGTTATCAATAGCGAAATACATTCGGTATTCGATTATTTGTATCATAACTATGCGGATGCACGAGAAGATGCAATGCGAAAATACGGCAGAGTATCCGAGGTCGATAGTGAAAATCTGATGTATGCCGTCATTCGCGATGTGCTTGGCAAAAGTGACTATTCCAAATATGATGTGGTTATGCACGTTCCACTCCACATGATATTGAGTGATTTAACGAAGCTCAATACACGCGAGTTGTCGTTTGCAACGAACCACTTAACGCATGTGGACTTCTTGATTTTCTCTCGTCTTACGCATCAACCGATATTGGTTGTTGAGGTGGATGGATTTGCTTATCATAACAATGAAAAGCAGCGTGAACGAGATCAAGTGAAGAACGCCATATTGGAGAAATATAATATTCCAATCTTGCGGTTGAGTACGGTTGGAAGTGGAGAAAAACAGAAACTAGTTTCTGTGCTTGAAAGAATTCATTAGTAATTAAGGACAATTTTATCTTAAAAATAGCACATTTTTTCGAATATTATCTGAATACATACGGCAAAGGCGGCGGACAAAACTTGTCCGCCGCCTTTGCCGTTTTTTACCCTACTTTCTTAAACTCGGGTAAGAAAATGCACGCTGTTTGTTTTGAAAAACATATATTACAAGTATTTGAAAGCATCTATATGTATCGGGAAAAAAGTATCGGAAAAATGCCAAAAATCCGATACTATTTTTGATTTTTAGGCATTCTAGAAAACAGCTTGTCCTTATCGATTTTTTAATAAATTAATCTAAAATTTCGTAAAATTACGTGTTGTTGCTCTTATGTGATAGCAGGGTGGCAAATTTTGAGCGTTTTGCCGAAGTGCGAAAAAGCCTTATTTTACAAGGGTTTTGGGCGTTTTTTTGATAAAGGTTGTTATTGCGTTATTGCAGCATCTGCGGCAAGGTCCTCGTTTAGGTCGGTGAGGATATCTCCCTTGACACCTACGTATTTCATGTCAAAAGGAACGCCGGAGGCGGCAATGGGATAGACACCGGTGGTATGATCCGTGAAGTAGGGGGCAAAAGGACTTGCGGCAATTTCGTCGGGAGACAAATTGCGAGTCAGCTGATAAACGATTGCCGCGATCATTTCCAGGTGTGCCAGTTCTTCGGTTCCCACATCAGTTAAAATCCCCGTAACCTGGTCGTAGGGGGAAGCGTACCGTTGATGCAGATAGCGCATGGAGGCACCCATTTCACCATCCGGACCGCCAAGCTGGGAAATAATCAGACCTGCCAGCTTGGGGTTGGGGTTTTTTATTTTGACCGGGTATTGTAATTTCTTTTCATAAGTCCACATAATGATACTCCTTTCCGATTCTCAGCAGTTGGCATCCACTTCCCAGGGCCAGGGACCTTGGATCCAAGTCCACTGATTGGGGGTGTGGTTGTCTCTGCTGGTTACAGTGGAAAGGCTATCGTGAGGAGCAGAGGACATGAGTTGCTTTCTTTCCTCCTGCAGCTCGTGGTAGTGGGCAAGAGCTTCAGCAGAGTTGGGGTAAGCGTCTAGATACAGAACCAGGTCTACCAGGGCAAAGTCGATTGCTTGCAGCCGACGGCGGTAGGCGCAGTGATTTCCGTTATTCCAACTGTTTCCGAGATTTCCGTTGCTCTGAGGGGCTTGTGAAGCACAGGGAATTTGTCTTGTATTTCGATTTTGAAAGCGATTAGCCACGGCAGGATCCTCCTTTGGTTACGGTTTTACCCATAAAGGGGAGATCCAGCTCACTGAACAAGGTACCTTTTTGCAAGGCAGTGAGGGGATCATATAGGTTTACAAAGTCTTGGAGGGGGGCGTACATGGATGCCAAAGGATAATTTTTTAGTCCCCAGGTGTCCTGTTTCCGGGGAGAGGGAGGAGCGGAGGGTGACGGAGGTGTTTGCGCCGAGTTGTCTAAAATCCTGCGGAGCATATCCTCGTTCCCGGGATAACTGGGAGACATATCGTTATTGATATACATATCAGAGTCCCTTTCTATCAAAAATGAGAAGGTAATTGCCTTCATGGACAGTATATGCTGGGCGGGAGAAAATGACAGGACATCTAAAAAAGGATAATCTTGGAGAGGGGGTCTTTGCGTATATTCATTATTGCAAAAAATCCCCCGCAAAAGAAGGGTATCATCTTTGCGGAGGATTCTTCGTATATTAAGAAACTTTAATCAAAGAAATCGTTGACCGAGCAAGCAAGAATCTCGGCGAGCTGAGGAAGAAGCGTAATGTCCGGATAGCACTCGCATCTTTCCCATTTTGATATTGCCTGGGCGGACACCCCGATGATCTGTCCGAGTCCTTCCTGTGTCAGTTGATGCTGTCGACGGTAGGTTCTTATTTTTTCTGAAATAATAATTTTCTTCATAACCTTTACACTCGCCAATAGGTCTCTTTTTCACGTGCCATGATACCGAAGGCGATCATTTCACGTCGAATGGTACAGTGGTCCTCATGATATTGGTGAATGATCGCATTGACCTCCTTTTCGTCGTATGTGCGGTTTTGTTCGAATTGATTCGCGATTTCCAGGAGTACGATCTCCCGCTTTTTTCTCTGCGTGGGAAGCTGTGTTAATTTTCCGTACCGAAAGAAGTGAGAAAGAACCTCCTTTTTATATTTTTCCTCTGTGTCCAGTACAGGCTCGTCTTTTTGAATCAGCTCATAAAGGGGCTTGTCAAATATTTCCCGATTCACCGAATAGATCATATAGAACTGGGAGCGAGAGCAGTTTACGATGCCTGCGGACTCCATTTTTTTGAGGTGATAGCAGATCGTAGCGGGGGTGAGAGAGAGCTCACAGGCGATCTTCTCCACGTAGGAGTCCTCGCGCAACAGAATATTGAGAATGTAGAGCCTTGTTTCGTCGGCAAGGAGCTTTAGCAGCTCAAGCTTTTCCTTCATAAGCTTGCCTCCTTTCGGTTGTTCCATGCTTCATCCAGACATTCCTTTGCGAAATAAAAACCTCCGAGCCGTTCTTCAAGTTCCACCCGTTCCCAGTCGGTAGCGAGAGGCATATTGTCTGTCAGTTTCTCGATTTCCTCTTGCGCAAAGGCTGTCATTGCGTAATATAAGCTGAAATCCGGTTTCTCATCCTCGGGTGCCGAATCGTATGCTGCAATATAGTCCCTGTGTTTTCTCAGGATTTCGTCAAAGGGAAGCAACAAATGGTGATATTCTTTTAGGTTGTGTGCTTTTCTGCACCGCTGATTGTTCTGAACAGTGCTATGGATTAGTGACAGGGAGGCATAGCGGTATTTCGCGCATTTATATTCGGCTATGTGTTTTTTCTTCTCAGCAGGATTTTTATCCAGTTCATTCGTGAAGTCGCAGAGTCGTTTGCACTCCTTGGAAAGCGCATCTATTGTTAAGATGTAAAAAGTCGAATCATTCATGGTCCATCTCCTCGAGTATATGCGGATAGATTTGATTTTCTGCCCGCCAATTGTTCCACACGTCAAACATCTTCAAGATCGCGCCGATCTTGATGCTCAGCTCAAAAACATTCTTTGTGTCTCCTGCTGTTTCTGCCTGTGTCAGCTCGGAACGGTATTTACACAAAATTTGATCTCGTATAAAAATTTCCCCTTGCAAGGCGGCAAAAAATGTCATTTGTTCTTCTGAGGATAGGTTTAAAAACGCTTGATTTAACTTGGGATATTTGACCAGAATTCTTTTTATGACCTTGAGTCTTGTGTTAAAAATTTCTTCTCTCTTACTTGCGTTAAATAAAAGTCCCGCGTTTCCGCAAAGGGTGTACATACCAAGCTCCAGCAATATGGCTTTTCGCTCCGTACCGTTTTCCTTCGGGATCGTGTCCAATCTCTTTTTACACGCTTCGCATGCTTGTCTTGTAAGGGTAACAATTGCCGAATCGATTTCAAGATGTGTCATTTCAAGCTCCTTTCTTGCAGGCAGGGTTTGTTGTGTGATCACACTGATATTATACACATCGAATCAGATTCTGTCAATAGTGATTTGATAGAATTCTAATCATTCTACCAATGGTAGAGAAATGGGTAATCTGGAAAGGGCATGTCTTGGCAACAAAAACAGAGTCAATACGAAGTCGTATTGACTCTGTTTTGATGTGTGTGTAACGGCTTGGATCAGGTGTTTTCCTTTGCGGCCCCATAGCATCTTTCGTAATTTTCCATACACTCCTGGATGATTTTTTTCGCTTCCTCTGCCTGGAAGAGCTCTTTTACCGCGGTCTGCTTGTTTTCCAATTGTTTGTACACCGAGAAAAAGTGCATCATTTCGTCAAAGATGTGGGAGGGCAGTTGGTCAATGGATTGAATGTGATGGTAAGTGGGATCGGAGAAGGGAACAGCAATGATCTTGTCGTCCAGAGCACCGCCGTCAATCATTCGCATCACACCGATGGGATATACCTGCATGAGTGTCATGGGATAAATGGGCTGTTCACAGAGGACGAGTACGTCCAGAGGGTCCCCGTCGTCCGCAAAGGTGCGAGGAATGAAGCCGTAGTTGGCGGGGTAGTGGGTCGAGGTGTACAGCACGCGATCCAAGCGAAGCAGACCGGTATATTTGTCCATTTCGTACTTACAGCTGCTGCCCTTGGGAATTTCAATGACAGCGGTAAAATCCGAGGGGGAGATAGCGTTGGGATCGATGTCATGCCAAATATTCATAGAAAACCTCCTTATTTTACATAATCAAATTCAAAATCGTAGATCGATACGGTCATGCCGTCGGTACAGCCCTTTTCTTCCAAGAGGTCGAAGACACCGCTGTTTTTCAGCACACGCTGGAAGAAGTTCAGAGACTCGTAATCGTCGAAGTTGATCTGACCCATCAAATTGAAGAGCCAAGCACCTTCCACGTAAAAGGTATCATTTTCCCTGCGGACGGTGGTTTCCTTGGAGCCGCCCACATAGGCATCCTCGGGAGCATACTCCTGCTCATATACCAGCATGGGGGGAAGCTCGCGGAGCATTTCGGCGGCGAGGCGGATCATTTCCTCCAATCCTTCTCCAGTAATAGCTGACACGTAAAGCAGATCCCAGCCGTTTTCCTTTACAAAGGCTTCAAAGGCAGGAACATCCACCGCCTCCCGATCCAACATATCTGCCTTATTGGCGAGAATGATCTGGGGACGGGTGGCAAGGGCGGGGCTGTATCTCTCCAGCTCCCGATTGATCATCTGAATATCCTCAATGGGGTCTCTTCCTTCCATGCAGGAAATATCCACTACGTGCAATAGCAAGCGGCATCGGTCCACATGTCGAAGAAACGCGTGACCGAGTCCGGCTCCGTCCGCGGCACCCTCAATGAGCCCGGGAATATCGGCGGCGACAAAGCCGTCCTCACCGCCGGTGGATACAACACCCAGGTTGGGAGAAAGTGTGGTGAAGTGATAGTCCGCGATCTTGGGCTTTGCCGCACTGATACGGGACAAAATAGAGGATTTTCCTACGCTGGGATAGCCGATGAGCCCCACGTCAGCCAGCATTTTCAATTCCAACGTGAGCTCTTTTTCTTCTCCCTTCGTACCGCTTTTGGCGAACATGGGAACCTGTCTGGTGGGAGTGGCAAAATGGCGGTTTCCCCAGCCGCCGCGTCCGCCACGGCAACAAACGTAGTCTGCTCCGTCATTTTCTGTCATATCGTGAATGATCTTACCCGTCTCCGTGTCACGGATCAGCGTTCCCGGGGGAACCATAATGACAAGATCTTGGGCGGTGGATCCGTGAAACTTGGCTCCCTTGCCGTTTTCTCCGTTCTCGGCAATGAATTTGTGCTTATAGCGGAAGGCGAGCAGAGTGTTACATCCGGGATCCACTCGAAAGACAATGTTCCCGCCCCGTCCTCCGTCACCGCCGTCCGGACCTCCGTGGGAGACGTATTTCTCCCGTCGGAAGGAAACGGCACCGTTTCCGCCGTCGCCTGCCTTTACATAAATGCGTACGTTATCAACAAACATAATTACCTCGTCAAACCGTAGTCAGCAAGAAGCGCTCGCCACTCGGTGAAATTGTGTTGAACTCCGTTCACCCGAGTGTGTTCATTGATCGGGGAAGGAAGTCCATTTTCGTAGAGAGCCACCACGGCACCGGCACCGGCGCGGTTAGCGGCAAGGATGCCACTGGTTCCGTCCTCAAATACCAGACATTCCGAGGGAGAGAGCCCCAGCCTGGCGGCTGCGATTTGATAAATATCCGGCGCGGGCTTTCCGGGGAAGGTACCGTCAATATATACCGTGTTTTCGGAAGTAAACCATCGACCAAGTCCCAGCTGTTCTCTGTAAAAAACCACATTGTCCCATTCGCTTCCCGTAGCAAGAGCGAAGGGGATGCCGCATGCTTTCAAATGGTTCAGCATTTCCTCCGCGCCGTCGGTCAAGCGCAACCGATCAGGATGGGCAAGACAAAAGTCCCGGTAGCGTTCTTCCTTTGCCTGAGAAAATGCCTCTGCCTCCTTGTCGGTAGCGTCGGGCTTGAAATTTTGCCGGAGGATGGTGGCGTTGTCTCGACCAAAAATATGAGACACGATGAAGTCCGCAGACGGTATCTCCTTGCCGTATTCCTGATGATATTCCTGAAACAGATGAATGTGAATATCGCTATCAAAAAACAGGGTTCCGTTAAAATCGAACAAAATACCCCGCAGTGTCATGAGTTCGTGTCTCCCTTCGCGCGAATAATCAGACGGATAGGCGTTCCGCGGAAGCCGAAGGTTTGTCGCAGACAGTTTTCAATATATCTCTGATAGGAGAAATGGAACAGCTCCACGTTGTTGCAGAAGATGACAAAGGTGGGAGGAGCAACAGAAATCTGGGTCATATAATAGATTTTTAACCGTTTGCCCTTATCTGATGGAGGCTGAACCTTGATCATAGCGTCAGAGAGAACGTCATTCAGCATACCCGTGGAGATACGGGTGTTGGCTTGATTGTGAACGTACCGGATATGATCGTACAAAGTGTGGATTCGCTGTCCCGTCATGGCGGATACGTAAACAATGGGGGCATAGGGCATATAGGCAAGGGCGGTACGGATCCGATCGTTGAATTGGTTGACCGTGTGATTATCTTTCTCCACCGTATCCCATTTGTTGACCACAATAATGGATGCCTTGCCCGCCTCGTGGGCAATTCCCGCGATTTTCTCGTCCTGCTCAGTGATTCCGGTTCCAGCATCGATCATGATCAGACAGACGTCAGCGCGTTCCACCGCCATGTGGGCTCGGAGTACGCTGTATTTTTCGATCTTGTCGTTGATCTTGGATTGGCGTCGGATTCCCGCCGTGTCAATAAAGGTAAAGCTCCCGTATTCGTTTTCGATACGGGTATCCACCGCATCACGGGTAGTACCGGCAATGTCCGAAACGATGAGACGGTTTTCCCCGACGAATTTGTTGATGATGGAGGATTTTCCCGCATTAGGCTTACCGATGACGGCAATCTTGATGCTGTTGTCCTCTTCTTCCGTGTCCTCACGCTCAGGAAGGGCAGCGAGGACTGCATCCAGCAGGTCGCCCGTACCGCTTCCGTGTACCGAAGACACCGCAATAGGCTCTGTGTCAAAGCCGAGCTCATAAAATTCGTAAAATTCAAAGGGAAGAGCACCTACGCTGTCACATTTATTGATACAGGGAATAATGGGCTTTTGGCTTTTTTGAAGCATGATGGCAATGTCGCGGTCATTGGCAGTTAAGCCGGTGCGGACATCGCACATAAAAATGATCACGTCAGCGCTCTCGATGGCTACCTCAGCCTGGAACCGCATCTGACGGAGAATGATATCGTCGGTTTTGGGCTCAATTCCTCCCGTGTCAATAACAATGAGACTTTTTCCGCACCATTCAGTTTCTCCGTAGATACGGTCTCGGGTTACACCCGGTACGTCCTCTACAATGGAGCGTCGTTCTCCGATTAGTTTATTGAATAGGGTACTTTTTCCTACGTTGGGTCTGCCCACAATGGCGACAATAGGTTTTCCCATGGTGATACCTTCTTTCTGTTATGAACTGTTGAATCAAATCTTTTGTGTGATCGAATATGCTTTAGCGATCCTGATGCAAGCCGAGAAGCTTGGTGATCAGATCGGAGGCATCGCTTCGAGTGGGGGTGACAGGAACCCCCAGAGCACGGGATAAATCCTCTGGAGAGAGATCGTCCAGAAATAGGTCTCCCTCGGAACGGAGACACACATCTGGGAATAGCAGCTCGTCGCCAAGAGGCTGTCCCGAGAGCTGTTCGATCATGTCCTTCGCGGTGAGAAGACCCGCAACGGTAATGGTTTCCCCAAAAAAGTGGTTAACGATGGAGTATACCTGAATCTCCAAGCCGGGAATCTGATCGGAAAGTGTGTCACAGAGCGCGCGAATGTGTTCGTAAGCGGCAACTCCGGTGGCGACCGACACTCTTCGAGGGGGGGAGAAGTGTCGTAAATACTCGTCCACGTTCTCCATTTCCCATTCAAAACCGGTTTCAAGGTCGGTAATCATACCAACTCCGTTTTGAATCTGTGAATATCCTTCGTAAAACTCATCCGACGGCAGGGGAAGGTTTGCTTGGATATAAAATTCATCTGCCGGGAAAAAGAGGCGGGAACCGTACTTTTTTAAACAGAGGTCGCCGAATTCATTGATCTGTCGAATTACCTCGGCGCACTCCTCGGGGGTAAAGGGCTCCAGGGGATAGAGTCCGTTACGGAATCGGGTTAGTCCCGCGGGAACCACGGAGGTGCTTTCCATGGCGGGAGCAAGCTCCGCCAGGTCAGACATGGTTCTTGCCAACTCCTCGCCGTCATTGAGCCCCTTGCAGAGAACGATCTGACAGCAGAGAGTAATTCCCGCATCCGCCAGCATCTTCATGTAGGATAGGACCTCGCCGGAGCGCTTGTTTTTCATCATTTTCACTCGAAGCTCGGGATTGGTGGTGTGAACCGAAATGTTTACGGGAGAAATACGCATATCAATGATCCGCTGAATATCTTTCTCATGCAGATTGGTCAGCGTGATGTAATTGCCGTGTAAAAAGGAAAGCCGGGAGTCATCATCCTTGAAATAAAGGGTGGAGCGCATACCCTTCGGAAGCTGGTCGATAAAGCAGAAAACACACTTGTTCTCACAGGAGTGCTTTTTATCCATCAGAGGAGTCTCAAAGTCCAGACCGATGTCATCGTATTCTTGCTTGCGGATGCGAATCTCCATGGGGGATCCGTCACGAGTCAGGGAGAGGAGGATATCCTTTTCCGCCAGATAGAAGCGGTAGTCCAGAACATCGTGAATTTCCTTTTGATTGATTGTGTGAAGGACGTCACCGGGGAGGATACCCGCCTTGGCGGCGCGGCCCCTTGGGAGAACGTCGGTAATGGTTACCATGAATGGATGTCTCCTTTACTTGGGTCAGTGGTGATGGCACTCAGCTATATTCCTCTCGGAAATAGCCTCGGCTGGTTGCTCGGTGTCCCTGTTCGTCTACGACCACTACTCGGAAATAGGGCGCAATGGGATCAAGGGAAAAATCAGCGCAGGTCAGGGAGTCTCCCTTGATGGCGCGGATGCGAGGGGAAACTCTGGTTCCCTTGGAGCAAATGATCTGCGCGGCAGGGGAACATTCGATATGGATCCTTCCGTCACAAACGGAGATCTCGTGGATCAGCGGTCCGGTGGACGCGTACATGCTTCCTGTTTCCATGGCACGGATTATATCGGGATATGTGAGGGAATTGGCGAGGATCATGGTGAAAGAGCCAAAGCTGTCAGAGCGAGGACAGGTCAGAGGATTTTTGTTGTGGTTGTCATCGCCGCTATGGCAAAACAGATGCTTGCGTCGAAGTAAAAGCTTGTCGTAAAGATGTCCGGAATACTCCATCCCATTGCTGCGATTGGTCCCAGTATTGTCCATTTCCAGACTAAAGAGCCCTTCGTAGGAGAAGATCCGTTCTTCGTCCTCCATCGACCATACGGGATGGTTGTAGGATACCAGATAACCTGCTCTGTTGGCACTTTCGATGAATTCATTGACGTAAGATGTGGAGTATTCTCTGGGGCGTTCGGAACCAACACGACGCAGATTTTTTCTTTGAACGGGATCGGTAAGGTATTTGCAGTATGCCTCATTAAAGCAAATCATTGTCTCGTTGTCCTGCTCCTTGGCAAAGAGGTTTAGGTGTACCTCCGGTGCGTAAGCGTCAAATCTGGCATCGGTATGGGTGCGGATATAGGCTTCATAGCCAGTAAGCAATAGGAAATCCTCTCGAGACAGCTCGGAGTGGCTTTTTGGATATTCGTGGTCGGTGATCGCTAAGATGGAGTAGCCGTTCTGGCGATAAATATCCGCAAGCTCCTTGGGAGACAGCTTGCCGTCAGACAGATTGCTGTGACTATGCAGATTGGCGCGGTACTGAGGCTGATCTTGGGAGATGAATGTTGTCTTCATAGCTGTATTTTTCCTTATTGGATCGTCTCGTATTCATCGGGGAAAAATCCGCGGCTGGAGGCGATTCCGCCGTTTTCATCTATGACCGCCACGCGGAAATAGCGAGCGGTTGGGCGAAGCCGCAGATCGCAGGAGGTAATGGATTCACCCGGCTGTGCCACAATAAAGCGAGGGGTTTTTCCTCCGTCGAACAGAATGACCTTCTTGGCGGAGGAACATTCGATATGGATTACGTCCTCCTCTTTGGAAAGCTCATGGATCAGAGGACCCGATGAGGCGTACATATTGCCTGTTTCCATGGCTCGGATCACGTCGGGATAGGTGAGAGAATCGGCGAGAATCATGGTAAAGGCACCGAAGCTGTCTGATTCGGGACTGTCAAGAGGAACCCCGTTATGGTTGTCATCGCCCGCATGGCAGAAACGTCGCATACCGAGGCGAAGCATCTTATCGTAAAGAGCACCGGAATATTCGTTATTGCCGGAGAGCTCTGAGCCATAATTGTCAATCTCAAGGCTAAAAATATTTTCATAGGAAAGAATGTGAGACTCGTCCTCCATTGACCATACGGGATGATTGTAGGAGACTAGATATCCATTATTGACAGCGGTTCGGATCAACTCATTGATGTAGGAGACTGAGTACTCCCGGGGACGCTCGGAGCCGGCTCTTGGAATTTTTGCAAATTCCTCATCGGAGGCAAAAAAGCGACGGTAACGGGAATCGTAACAGATCATAGTAATATTATCGGGCTCCTTGGCGAAGAGGTTCAAATGCGCTTCGGGTGCGTAAAGGTCAAAGCGGGGGGCAACTCGTACGTGCACCTCATAGCCGGTGAGCATGAGAAAGTCAGGATCGCTTAATGCTGAGTGGTTGGCGGGGTGCTCGTGATCGGTGATGGCAAGAATAGAATAGCCCCGGTCTTTATATGCCTTCTTCATTTCCTCCGGTGTCAATGTACCGTCGGAAAGATTGGTATGGGAATGTAAATTGGCAAGATATTGCTTTTGGTTTCGGGAGATAAAATACTGTTTCATACATTTCATCCTTTCGTACGACGACAAAAATCGGATTGACACAATCATACATCTTATATTATACCATTAAAAAGTCAGGGTGTCAATAAGAACAGGAGAGGAAGCTGGAAAAAATCCGGTTTTTCATCGGTCATAATCCCCTCCGCACCGTCATAGACTTTTACCGTAAGGATTTTGCGTAAAGGAGATCAGACATGAACTATATGGAAGAAAATGAAATGGAAATGCGCCCGATGGTTACCCTGTCCTTGTGTGACAGAACCCTTCATACCGAAGTTTCGGGAGACTACACTTTGCCGGATTACCAGCCGGAGATTCGTCGGATCCTCCACGTGATCCCAACCGTTCTTCCGCCCGCGAAATACGTAGGAAACGGAAATGTGGAGCTGAACGGTACAGTGGACTATCAGGTCTTTTACGTCGGGGGAGACGGAGGAATGTACACCCTTTCCCTATCCTCCGAGTATGGCGGGCAGATTCCTATGGAGGCGGCGGATCGAGTGGACCTGAATGAGGGAATCACGGTATTTGCCACTACGGTGAGTGAGGGAACTACCACACGAGTGAGCGGTCCGAGAAAGCTGAACGTACGGTGTCGGCTGTGCTCTCGGGTTCGCGCTTACGGAAGAATGCCGCTGGAAGTTCGGGAAAGCGGATGCGAACATCCCTCCGCCGTGCGCCGTCATGTGACCGAGGGAGCCTCTATGGTCGCTTCGGGAAGTGTCTCGGAAGGAATTATTTGCCGGGAGGAGATCATGAATGTGGGCGAGGACGCACGTGTAATTTCGGCAGTAGCTGACGTTTTTGTGGAGGATTGCCGATGGCAGGCGGGAGGTCTCCGAGCAGTGGGGGAGGTTTGCTTACGCTTGATGATTGCGCGTGAGAACGGTAGCGTGGAGACAATGACGAGAAAGCTCCCTCTGGAGGGAGAAATAGAGTGGGATTCACCCATGGCAGACGCTCCTTGCTGTGTGCGGGGAACAGCGAGTGAGGTTGAGGTCCAAGTGGAGGAAGGCAGGATCCTTTGCGAGGTGACAGTGCTTTTGGAGGCACGAAGTCTGGGCGGAATGCCTTTGACCTATGTGGATGATGCCTATTCCTTGGAACAGGAGTGTGATTGTCGGTATACCGAGCACCAAATCCCCGTATCCTTGGGGTGTGAGAACGGAAATTTCTCTCAAAGTGAGCGAATTCCCTTGTCAGAAATTAATTTCCCGGAAGATGCCAATGTGATCGATGCTTTTGGCAGTGCTTGGTTTGAGGAATGCCACCAGAATGAGGAGCAGTATCTGCTCAACGGCAAGAGCCGCTACGTTCTTCTCTGCGAGAGGGAGGGAGAGTACAGTACGTTGGAGGTTAATTTGCCCTTGCGGTATGAGATGTCCGGCGGGGAGCTTACTCCGGAAAGCTTTGATGCCACCGCTTCCGTGATCGGATGCCGTGTTCGGATCGAGGGTGAGACCTTGTGCGTGGATACGGAATGGTCGGTTGTAGCGGACTTTGTGGGAATTCAACCGATTACCGTTCTGAGCGAGGTGAATTTTGGCGAGGTGCTTACCCGTAGCCGCAGCTGTATGACGGTGTACTATCCCTCTGCCGAGGATACCGCTTGGACCGTGGCGAAAAAATATCACGTGTCTCCCGAAAAAATCGCTGAAAACGCCTCTTATTATTTCTTCTGATGTAATAAAGTGAACAATACCGCCCGTTCCAAAACGAACGGGCGGTATTGATCGTTATTGACGCGAAGCTGGCTTTTCGGCGTGCTTCGCCTTTTTGGCTTTTCTTTGTTCCTTGCGGAACTGTTCATACTGCTTTAGCGAATCCAGAGCTTCTTTGCCCATGGGGTATAGGATGATAATGTTGAAGATTGTCATCAGACCGATCCCGACATCTCCCAGATCCCAAACGGTTTGGTAAGCGGCAAGCCCTCCGATAAAGAGCATGATCAGAGCCAATCCCTTATAGATCGTCTGACTCAGATGGTTGCTTCCAAAGAGGTAGGCTATGTTGGAACGGGCGTAGTATAACACACCCAAAAAAGTGGAAAAACTGAACAAAAAAACGGTAATGGCGATGAAGACGATTCCCGCTTGCCCCAGATGGTAAGACATAGCCGCCTGCAACAGAGCCATGCCTTGCAGACCTTCCGCTTTAGTTTCGGGAAGCAAAAGCAGAATAAAAGCGGTACAACTGCAGATCACAATGGTATCAATGAATACCCCGAATGCCTGGAGTAACCCTACCTTGGCGGGATGATCGGTTTCAGCGGCAGCGGCGGCGCAAGGTGCGGAGCCGGAGCCTGCCTCGTTGGAAAAGAGTCCTCGCTTAACTCCGTTCATCAGAACGGCTCCGAAGCCGCCGGCAACCGCCTGGCGGAAACCAAATGCCTCGGCAAAGATTCTTCTGAAAATATCGGGTATTTGCGTGATGTTCAGAGTGAGGATGATCAGGGTGATTATGAAATAAATTGCTGCCATAACGGGTACGATAATATCCAGTGCCTTTACGGTAGCCTTAGGTAAAATCAAAATGATCGCCGCCAAAATCACCAGTCCACAGGTTGTCCAGATGGGCGGTATGTGGAATGCGTTCCAAAAGGCATCACTAACCGAATTTCCGATGACCTGACTGATACCAAACCAGCAGATGAGTCCCGAAATCGCAAATGCCGCGGCAAGAACTGATTTTTTAATTGGTTTCTTCCGGATCTTTTCTTCATAGTCATGGATGTAATAGGCAGGACCCCCCTGATATCCGCCGTAGAGCGGATCTTTCCTTTTGTGAAGTTGTGCCAAGGTCGCCTCCACATAGGCGGTGGAGGAACCGATGAAAGCCGTGACCCACATCCAAAAGACCGCGCCTGCACCTCCCAAGGATACGGCGGCAACTACACCCACCAAATTTCCCATACCCACGCGGGTAGCGGTGGACACGATCAGAGATTGAAAGCCGGAGAGAGCAGAGGAATGGGGGGACGCTTTCTTTTCGCCGGAAATGCGGATCATTTCCGGAAAGAGGCGAACCAGCAATCCTTTGGTACGGATGGTAAAATAGATTCCGGTTGGAATTAAAAAAAGAACCAGAAGGGAAATTCCAATTCCTCCCCCGCCGGGAAGGGGAATGGTAAAAAGATCGCCCCAGAGAAGATTATAAAAAAATTGAATCGCGCGTATGATGAATTGCATGTGCTTTTCCTTTTCTTTGTCTCTTTTTGAAGTGTATGAATGAGGATAACCCTTCTTTATTATTATAACAAAATAAATCTTTAAAGTCAACCCCCTTTTAAAGAAGGAAAGACATGAAGTCAAGAATAAAATGTAATGAAAAATAAAATCAAAACATAGAGCATTGAAAAAAACAACAATAAAAATATATGAAAAATACAAAACAATTAATTATATAGAATAAATATAAAAGCAAAAAACAACATTGTTTGAAATTGGCGAAAAAAGTAATAATATAGGGTTTGAATTCGGAGAAAAAGAAATTTCCTAAAAAAGTATTGAAAAAAGAGAGGAAATAAGATATAATATACTGATGGAAGATATTATATCAAGTAATGAGGAAATGGCTATGCTGGAATTGCAAAATATATCGTATACGGTTGGGGACAAGAGGATTCTTAGGGATGTGAATCTTCGAATTGAGGATCGATTTGTTGCGATCACCGGACCAAACGGAAGCGGAAAATCAACGCTTGCGAAGCTGGTGACAGGCATCCTTACGCCCACAGAGGGGCGCATTTTGATGGATGGCGTGGATATTACCGATTGGTCGGTGACGGAGCGCGCCAGGTCGGGGGTTAGCTTCGCTTTTCAGCAACCGGTTCGCTTTAAGGGAATTACGGTTAAGGATCTGATCTCTCTTGCTGCTGGAAAAAACACGAATATTTCTGAGGCGTGCAACTATCTGTCTGAGGTAGGGCTGTGCGCTAAGGACTATATTAATCGCGAAGTGAATGCTTCCTTGTCTGGCGGGGAATTGAAGCGGATTGAGATCGCTATGATCAATGCCAGAGGTACCAAGCTGTCTGTTTTTGATGAGCCTGAGGCGGGCATTGATCTTTGGAGCTTTAACAATTTGATCAAGGTGTTTGAGAACATGTATGAGCGCACGCGGGGTACCATCATGATTATTTCCCACCAAGAAAGAATTTTGAATATTGCGGACAAGATCGTCGTGCTGGCAAACGGCGCAGTGGCGGAATATGACACGAAGGAACGGGTGTTCCCAAAGCTCATGGACGTACAGGCGGGATGCCGGTATACTAAAAACGCGTGATACGCGTGGTAGAAGAAAGACAGGAGATATCAATGGATAAGATACAACAGCTGCTTTTGCAAGAGGTGGCAGGAATTCATCAGATTCCTGAAGGGGCATATTCTTTGCGGATAAACGGAAACTTGTATGGTAAAAACTCATCTGAGCATATTCAGATCGTTAAGAAAGAGGACAAGCCTGGTATTGATATTTATGTTCAGCCCGGCACAAAGAACGAAAGCCTTCATATTCCTGTGATTTTGTCTCAGAGCGGATTGAAGGAATTGGTGTATAATGATTTCCATATTGGCGAGGATTGTGATGTGACCATTGTGGCGGGATGCGGTATTCATAATGGCGGTACGGAAACGTCGGAACACAGCGGCATCCATTCTTTTTATTTGTCGAAAAATGCAAAAGTAAAATATATTGAAAAACATTATGGGCAGGGAGACGGTAGCGGAAAAAACGTGATGAATCCCCATACACACGCAGAATTAGGGGAAAACTCCTATATGGAAATGGAAACTGCGCAAATTAAGGGTGTGGATTCTACCAAAAGAAAGACAACAGCTATTCTGTCAAAAAATGCAACTCTGATTGTCAAAGAGAAGGTGATGACTCATGGTGAGCAGTTTGCGGAAACTGAATTTGAGGTGGAGCTTTTGGGTGAGAACTCCGGTACCCATGTGATCTCCCGTTCGGTAGCAAGAGATCGTTCTTCTCAGAAATTTATTTCCCGGGTGAAGGGAGATGCGAAGTGCTCTGGTCATACGGAGTGTGATGCTATTATCATGGATGATGCTACGGTGATAGCTGTTCCGGAAATTATGGCAGTTCATCCTGATGCATCGCTGATTCATGAGGCGGCGATCGGAAAGATTGCCGGCGAACAGCTGGTAAAGCTTATGACCCTGGGATTGACGGAAAAGGAAGCGGAAGAAGAGATTGTTAACGGCTTTTTGCGGTAATGTGCATCCTTGTATAAGACAAACGGATATGGCGGTTGCGTGTTTGCGCAGCCGCTTTTGCTTTTCTGGAAGATACAGCGTCAAAGCTTGGGACCGGGCACTTTGGAGGGGCGTCAGATGGCTAGTGGCTGTTGAGAAAAAGCTAAAGAAAACAAAATGCACAGAAATAACAAAAAAGGGAATAAAAGTAATTTCAAAGAAAGAACACGGTAAAAAAGAATAAAATAGACCGAATAATCACAATAGACACCAAAATTCACGGAAAAACTTTTTATTTTGACAGTGTAGAAAATGCAAGTTAAAAATTGTGCAATATTTACAAAAATATTCTCAAAAATTGGAAGGCGTATCTGGGACCGACATAATGATAGGGTAATCTAAAATTACAGAATAAAGCGAAGAGATGTAACTGAGGTAAAAAACAGGCAAAAATGCACAAAAACACAGCTGTTACTCTGTGCAAGTAAAGAAATAGCAGTAATTTATATTTACATTTTAAAAGTTTTGCCTAACTTGATGTGAAAAGTGACAATTTTTCAAAAAACGTGTGAACGACATTTTTTGAAAGGAACGTGGCGTATCGATCTTGCTTTGAAGAAGACTCCTTGACTTTTTGTGTTTTATATGATAAAATATGTTCATGATTTTCGGTGTTTAAGGGTGCGCTCGCCCCAAAAATGCCCAAAAGTGGTGTGAAAAAACCGGCACATCGCCTTTGAAGTATCGCTTTGGTGTTGCCCTTTGCCTTGTGCTTGCATGGCGGAGGAGATCGCCGCAGCATTTTTTGAGGCAAGGTCGCCTTACCCTGCAGCAAAAAGAATACTTGCGAAGAACATTTGGTAAAACGATTGGTGGCAACATCAACTCACCCCCCGGAGAGACGGTCTCTCCAAAAGATTATTCACAGGAGGAAAATTTGAATGAAAAAGACGAAATTTCAAAGAGTGACAGCTTTTATTTTGGCTTTGGTAGTTCTGACCTGCGGCGGTATTATTGGCGTAAGTGCTGACAATTCGTCCGTTTCGGGCACAACTACCAGTGACATTAAGGCGCTGTTGAATGCGATTTCGTACAGTGACTACATTGTAAATCAGAGTGAAGTTTCCCTTGCGACGCAGGACATCGTTCTCGACGCGACAAAGAACTTTAGCTACGTTTTGAAGAACGGGGAGGCTCCGGCGGCGGATGCTGATCCTTCAAGTGTGGCTCACGTAGATACGTACGCGGGAGTGTCCGGCGTTTACGTACCCAGTTCCGGAACGATTTCCTGGACGACTGATCTGGTTAAGACAGCGGCGAGATACAACGTGGTGATTGAATATTATCCCGTGGAGCATAAGGCGGCTTCCATCGAGAGAATCTTCAAGATCAACGGTGAGGTTCCTTTCGCTGAGGCACGTTACATGACGATGTCCAAGATCTGGACAAACGTGTATCCTGACGGAGAGTTTGTGCTGGAAGAGGGCGAGAATGCGGATACATATCTCGCAAAGGCTAAGGAGCTGGGCATCACTGCTGAAAAGGTGACGGCAGATGGGAAGACTTCCATTAAATATAAGATGCCTTCTTGCTGGACTTCCCAAACGGCGAGCTTGGTAGATGAGCTGGCGCTTCGATTCTTTACTGTCGATATTGACGGAAACGAGATCCGCTCCAGCCTGTCTCAGTCTCCTGAGTGGGCAAGTTATGAATTTAAGGATTCGAATGGTTTTTACCAGCTTCCCTTCGAGTTTGCCATTGAGCCTGATGAGACCGGCAAGGTTACTCTGTCCATGGAGTCGGTAAACGAGCCTGTTGTGATCTCTAAGATCAAGCTGCTTGCTCCCGAGGAAGTAATCAGCTACAAGGATTATTCCGCCAAGTATGCAAATGAGGCGGCAGGATCCGGAAAGATCAAAATTGAGGGTGAGTATTTCTCGGCAACCTCCACTCAGACCATCTATCCTCTTTCGGATACTACCAGTGCGATCACCTCTCCTTCTTCGGTTGACAGAACATTGCTCAACACCGTGGGCGGCGATAAGTGGCAGACCTCCGGACAGTGGATCGAGTATAACTTCCGCGTGGACAAGAGCGGTATGTACCAGATTACCACACGCTTCAAGCAGAGCTTGTTGGATGGTATGTATACCTCGAGAATGCTCTTGCTTTACAGCGAGGGATTGAACGAAGACGATGCCGGTTACTATAACGGTCTTCCTTTTGAGGAGGCTGGAAAGCTTCAATTTAATTATTCTTCTGATTGGCAGTCCGGTGTACTGACGGATGGAACCAATGAGTTTAAGCTGTACTTCAAGGAAGGTGTGGAATATACCCTTCGTCTGGAGGTATCCCTCGGTAACATGGGTGATATCGTTCGCCGAGTACAGAACTCCTTGAACTCCATTAACGATGACTATTTGAATATTTTGAAATTGACAGGTTCTGATCCTGACCAGTATCGTGATTACGGATTCTCCCGCGTTATGCCTGACACCATGGCGGACATGATCCGTCAGGGAAAAGAGCTGACCGCTATTTCTCAGGAGCTGACTGCCTCCGCCAAGGAGAAGAGCTCAATGACCGCTACGCTGGATAAGGTGGCGCGTTTGCTGGATCAGATGGGCAAGGATGACGATGAGGTTGCGAAAAACCTGGAGCAGTTGAAAACCTATATCGGTTCCTTGGGTACCTGGCTGTCTGACGCGAAGACTCAGCCTCTCATGATCGACTATATCTCGATCCAGACCGAGTCGGATGAGATTCCCCAGGCGGAAGCGGGCTTCTGGAAGTCACTGGTATATGAAATTACCGGCTTCTTGAAGAGCTTCTTTAGAAACTATGACCGTATGGGTGCTCTTACCGAGACCACCGAGGAAGACACAGTTGAGGTATGGTTGGCATACGGGCGTGACCAGTCTCAGGTTATCCGTGGACTGATTAATAACGACTTTACTCCTCATTATAATATCCCGATTAACCTTAAGCTGGTTGCCGGCGGAACCTTGCTTCCCTCCATTCTTTCCGGAATGGGACCTGATGTGTACATTGGCTTGGGTCAGGGTGATGTTATTAACTACGCTATACGTGGTGCCTTGGTTGAAATCGAGAACCTGAAGGGTTATGAAGAAACGACTCAGAACTTCAACGATGCGGCAATGATCGTTTTGGGTATTGAGGATGCCGAGGGTGATTACCACTGTTACGGATTGCCCGAAACTCAGGGCTTCTCCATGATGTTTGTTCGTGAGGATATTCTGGCGGACCTGGATCTTGAAATCCCCAAGACTTGGGATGACGTAAAGGAAGCGATTCCTGTACTTCAGGCAAACAATATGCAGATCGGTATGCAGAATGATTCCAACATCTTCCTGTATCAGTCTGGCGGTGAGCTGTTTGCTGACGGCGGTATGAGAATCAACCTGGATTCCAATATTGCTCTGGAAGCGTTTACCACCATGTGTGACATGTTCACCATGTACTCCTTCCCCTATAAGTACGATTTTGCCAACCGTTTCAGAACGGGTGAGATGCCCATCGGATTTGCCAGCTACACTGCTACATACAACCACTTGAAGGTGTTCGCAACCGAGATTGAAGGCTTGTGGGGCTTCTATCCGTTGCCCGGTTATGCGGATGAAGAGGGTAACATCAACAATGTTGCGGTATCCAGTGTTTCCGCAATCGTTATGATTACCGGATGTGAGAAGGTAGACGACGCATGGGAATTCATGAAGTGGCACGTAGGTGCTGAGTGTCAGGTGGATTACTCCAATGAGATGGTGGCGATCCTCGGTCCCTCTGCAAAGCACGGAACGGCAAATGAAACCGCTCTGGAAAGTATGCCTTGGACCGCTGAGGAATATGAGCAGCTCTCTTACCAGTTCAATAACCTGGCATCTATTCCCAACTATCCCGGCGCGTACATTATCTCCCGCTACACTCAGTTTGCGTTCCTGAATGCGTTTAACGATTCGATGGAACCTGCAACTGCTATTCAGCAGTACATTACCACTATTAATAAGGAAATTACCAGAAAGCGTGATGAGTTTGGTCTGGAAACCTTGGATTACATCGGACAGACTCTGGCACAGAAGCGTTTGGCACAGGCAGAGCAGGAGCTACAGTCGATCCACGATTCTTCCTCCTATTCTTCCGCCTACGATACCGTATACAACAACACCATGAAGCTGATTGCCGGCTATGAGACGGATGACTACGGATCAATCCGAGCCATGGCAGACGAACTCGAACAGTTGAATGCCCAGCTGTTTGGCACGGCTGTGGGATACCTCAGAAGCGCAGCAAATTCCTTGGTGTCCTACGAAGCTTATAAATAATGTAGGTATTTCATAAAAAATAAATGAAGGAGAGAAGAAGTATGTCCTCAAAAACGGCACAAAAGAAGGCAGTGGCTCGTAAGGATATGAGCCGTGCACAGTGGACATGGAAAGAGATGAAGCGCAACTGGGTTGCCTACGTAATGGTGGCTCCGTTTATGCTGATTTTCTCTTGCTTTACCGTGTTGCCTGTGTTGCTTTCAATCGTCATCAGCTTCACTGATTTTAACTTGCTTCAGATGCCGAATATCGTCGGACTTGACAACTACATTCGACTGTTTCTCGACGACGACATATTCATTACTGCAGCAAAGAATACGTTTATCTTTGCCGCAATCGTAGGACCTGCATCCTATTTCATGTCTCTGATGGTTGCATGGTTCATCAACGAGCTTTCTCCGAAGATCAGAGCGGTGGTAACTTTGATCTTCTACGCCCCCTCTATTGCCGGTCAGGCATATTTGGTGTGGGCGACCCTGTTCTCCTCTGACGCTTACGGCTGGGCTAACGCTTGGCTGATGAAGTTGGGGGTCATTACCAAGGAAATTGCTTGGTTTGAAACAAAAGAGTATGTAATGCCTCTGTGTATTGTGGTTGCTCTTTGGACCTCTTTGGGTACCTCTTTCCTGTCCTTTATTGCAGGTTTGCAGGGTATTGACAAAGCCCAGTATGAGGCAGGCGCCGTGGACGGTATCAAGAACAGATGGCAAGAGCTTTGGTACGTAACCCTTCCTAACATGAAGCCTCAGCTGATGTTCGGTGCGGTTATGTCCATCACCGGTTCCTTTGGCTTCGGTGGTATCGTTACCGCACTTTGCGGATTCCCCTCTGTTGACTATGCGGCACACACCATTGTGCACCACCTGGAGGACTACGGCGGACAGCGTTTTGAGATTGGTTATTCCTCTACCATTGCCGTTGTTCTGTTCGTAATCATGATCGGTGCCAACGCATTGGTTAAAAAAGTACTTTCAAAGGTAGGATCGTAATATGGCAAAGTTAAGAACAAGAAAACATAAAGTCGTACTTGCCCGATCCAGAGGCGGTGACGCCGGAATTACCTTTGTACTGGTAATCTTGGGAGCCTTCATGTTTATCCCCATGTACTATGTGGTGATTCAGTCTCTCAAGCCTTTGGATGAGCTTTGGATGTTCCCCCCCAGATTCTATGTATCCAACCCGACGGGTAAGAATTTCAAAGATCTTTTCTCACTGATGAGCGGAAGCTTGGTTCCTTTCTCCCGGTACATATTCAACACGGTGTTTACCTCCGTAGCCGGTACCTTCGGTAACCTGTTCTTCTCCTCCTTGGCGGCATACGCCATGGCAAAGATCAAGTTCCCCGGCGGTAAGGGAATGTTTAAGTTGGTTAGAACCTCTCTCATGTTCCACCAGACGGTTACTGCGGTATGTTGCTTTATCTTGATGAGCGCATTCCAGATGATCGATACCTACTGGGCGATCATTGTTCCCGCTTGGGCTACCTCTCTGGGACTTTACCTGATGAAGCAGTTCATGGAATCCAGTGTGACCGACGCGGTGCTGGAAAGCTCCCGTTTGGACGGTGCCAGTGAGCTTCGTACCTTCTGGGTTATCGCGATGCCGATGGTTAAGCCCGCATGGCTGACCTTGATCATCTACTCGTTCCAGGATTTGTGGAACAAGGGGGCATCCGTATACATTCACTCGGAACAGCTGAAATCCTTGAACTACGCAATTCAACAGATTACTGCTGGCGGTATCAAGCGTGCCGGTGCGAGTGCGGCGGCAACCGTTGTTATGATGATGGTTCCGATTCTCGTATTCGTTATTTCCCAGTCCAATATTATTGAGACCATGGGATCCAGTGGTATGAAAGACTAACAGACAGGAGGAGAAACATGAAAAAAATAACAGCGATTATCTGTGTCATTTTTGCACTTGTTATGGTTTTGGCTCTTCCTGCCGGTGCAGCTACCCCATATCAGACCTATACTTACTCCATTACCGGAACGGCTCTCTATTCTCCTGACGCGTATACTCCGTCCAAGACTGTTGACGCGAGCTATATGGGACTGGACAATGACGAAATGCTCCGCAAATATCATCCTGAGCTGGCAACACTTTATGCTTCGGTTACCGCCGCTCAGGCAACCTATGATGAAGCCTATGCTAAGCTTCAGACTGTTCATCCCGATGGGGATGATTACAAGCCGGCTTTGGCAGTAGTGAACTCGGCGCAGACCGCATTGGACAATGCACTCGCGAAATACGACGAAAAGGCTCAGGCGCTGGGTATGATCTCCAGCCCCGGTGATTTGGAAGTAGACGCAAATGAAAACGTGTACATTGCCGATGCCGGAAATAACCGTATCGTAGTTTTGGACCGTTACTACAAGGTCAAATTCATTCTTTCCTCGTTCACCAACGAGCAGGGAATTGCGGATAGTCTGAATGCTCCCCAGGGTGTATATATTACCCCTGATAAGGTTGTCGCAGGCGAGCATATTCCCGGAAAAATTTATGTTTGCGACACAAACGCGAACCGTATCGTTCTGTTCAATTTGGAAGGCGAGTTCCTTTCCGTGATTCCTCAGCCCGAGTCTCAGCTGTTTGAGGACGGTGCGGTCTATAAGCCGATTGCCGTTGCAGTTGATAACTACGACAGACTGTACGTTGTATCTTCTACCACCTATCAGGGAATCATCGTGATGACCGAGTCCGGTGAATTTACCGGATTCGTGGGAGCACAGAAGGTTTCGCTTTCTGCTTGGCAGCAGCTTTGGAGAAGATTCCAGACGGAAGAGCAGAGAGCCCAGCAGGAATCGGCGGTATCCACCGAGTTCAATAACATTACTTTGACCGGTGACTTCATTTACGTTACCACTTCTACCGTCGATGAGGATAAGCAGCTCGCTTCTCTGAAGGATAAGACGGGAGACTACGCACCTGTTAAGATGCTGAACGCCGCAGGAGATGAGATCATGCGTCGTAACGGCTTCTTTGGTCCCTCCGGTGAAGTCGACCACACCAAGAGCAAGGTTTCCGATACTATTTTCGGTGTTTCTACCATTGTAGACGCGGCTGTGGGACCGGAAAAGACATGGTCTATTATTGACCAAAAGAGAAGTAAGGTATTTACCTACGACTTTGACGGTAACCTGTTGTTTGCTTTTGGTGACATGGGACGGCAGCTCGGAAACATTTCCGAGAATAGTTTGTCCGGTATCGTATACCAGGGCGACAAAATGTTGCTGTTGAGTAAGATCGACGCAACCTTCACGGTCTATAACAGAACTGAGTACGGTGATATTCTGATCCAGGCTCTGGAAAATCAGAATAACCGTCAGAACGATAAGGCGATTGAGGACTGGACGGAGATCTTGAAGAGAAACTCCAACTTCGATGCGGCTTATATCGGAATCGGTAACGCGATGTATCGGAACGGTAAGTATGCTGAGTCCTTAGACTACTTCAAGGCGGCGTATGATACAGAAAACTATTCCAATTCCTATAAGGAACTGAGAAAAGAATGGATCTCCAAGTACATTTTGCTGGTTCCTGTATTCATCTTTGTGGTTTGCTTCGCATGGATCAAGCTGATGGGCTACGCCAAGAAGCTGAACAAGCGCGTTTCCACTACCAAGGGGAAGAAAACGTATTGGCAGGAGCTTATGTACGTGTTCCATTTGATGTTCCATCCCTTCGATGGCTTCTGGGATCTGAAACACGAAAAGAGAGGCTCTGTCAGAGCAGGTACCACGATTCTCGGTTTGGTCATTCTGGCGTTCTATTACCAGAATATCGGTCAGGGATACATTTTGAATTCTCTTGGCGCGTATACCAACCTGTTCGGTGTTATCATGAGTGTGTGTGTGCCCCTGGCTTTGTGGATCGCAGCCAACTGGTGTCTGACCACCTTGTTTGAGGGCGAGGGAAGCTTCAAGGATATTTACATTGCTTCCACTTACTCACTGATGCCCCTGGTTCTGATCATGATTCCCACGACGATTGCCTCCAACTTTGTGCTGGCAAACGAAGTAAATATTCTTAGTCTGTTGAACGGTTTTGCCTTTATTTGGGTTGGCTTGTTGCTGTTCTTCGGTATGATGGTGACTCACGACTATAGCATGGGTAAGAATATCTTTACGACCGTTGGAACTCTGATCGGTATGATTTGTATCATGTTTATCGCAATCTTGTTCTCTACCTTGCTCGGAAAGCTGGTAAGCTTTGTAACCAACATCATAACCGAGATTCAGTTCAGAATATAACAGATAGGAGGAAGATAATTATATGAAATGGAATAAAATAATATCGACACTCTTAGCTGTTCTGATGCTGATGAGCACGTTTGTTGTGGTAATCGGTGCAGAGGGCGAGGAGGAAAAAAAGCCTTACACCTATAATACGAACAGTACCACCTCTTTGATGGCACCAAACCCCAATACAAACTCCGGTACCAATAAGGACCCTTACCTGTATAAGACCGGTCAGTATCTGGATGCCAACGGAGAAACCAAGGTGATCTCCTCTCCCGAAGAGAAGCTTGCCTTGATGGATTACCGTTACGGCAACGGTACCTATGAGCTGTATATTGATGCGTACAGCGGTGAGATCGCCGTGAAAAACACGGTAAGCGGAGAAATTCTTTTCTCCAATCCCTATGATATCGGTACCTCCACCGCATCGGTAAGAGATAACGGTGTAAAGGAAGAGCTGCTTTCTCAGCTGGTTGTAAACTATACGGAAATCACCAGCGGTAAGAGCGGTGCTTATCATAGTTACACTTGGGCAGCTGAAAGAAGCCAGATCGTCGTTAAGAATATTAAGGGCGGTCTCCGCGTGGAATACACGATTGGTCGTGAGGAGACCAAGAGCTTGGTCCCCAGACAGATCTCCGTCGAATCTATGGAGAAAAAGATCTTTAACGTGATCGAAGCGAGCATGACCAATGACGCAGATGGATTCACGTATGAGGATTCCTGGAATCTCGACAGAATCAAGGGCTTCTTCCTGGAGCAGAACCTTGAAACGGCAATTACGGACGAGATCCGTGAAACAATTCGCAAGACCTATCCCGTTACGGAAAAATTCCCGATTTACATTTTGGATACCGGTCTTTCTGAGGCGCAGATCAAGCAGGTAGAAAGTTACATCAAGCTCTACTGCCCTGACTACACCTTTGAAGATCTGGCAGAGGACCACGCAAAGGCAGAGTATGAGGGAACCACCGAGACCTACCCGCTGTTCAAGATGGCGTTGGAATATACGCTGGACGAAAACGGATTGGTTGTAAGACTTCCCGCAAACGGTATTCGTTTTGACGAGACACTTTACCGGTTGGATTCCGTTGAAATTCTGCCCTACATGGGAGCAGGAAGCAACCCCAATCCCGGCTACACCTTCTTCCCGGACGGCTCCGGTACCCTGTTCGATTTCGAGGATCTTGCCGCTCTTGGAACCCGCCAGCAGATTACCGGTAAGATGTACGGACAGGATTATGCGTACCATGAAATTTCCGGTACCTATGAAGAGATTCTTCGCTACCCGGTATTTGGTATCGCGGAGACCGAGACCTTTACCCGTGATGTCATCGACCAGATCACCGGAGAGGTAACCGGAACTGAGACCTATACTAAGGATCGCGGTTTCGTAGCCATTATTGAGGAGGGTGACTCCCTCATGCAGCTGTCCTCCTATCACGCAGGACAGACCAGTGAATACAATACCATCAAGATGTCTGTATTCCCCAGACCTACTGATACGTATAACATTGCCGATGCGATCTCCGTAGGAACCAATTCCGAGTGGACGGTCGTATCCGAAAGAAAATATACCGGAAGCTATCAGATCCGTTATATTATGCTCACCGATGATCAGGTGGCACAGGATACCGCCATGGAAAAGCACTACGAGTGTTCCTATGTAGGTATGGCAACAGCATACCGTGAGTATTTGGAGGCACAGGGAGTGCTCACCAGATTGACGGCAGCGGATGTAACTGAAAATATTCCTCTGTACATTCAGACATTTGGCGCTCTGTGGACCACAGAGAAGATCCTGTCGATCCCCTTTGACGTTATGACTCCTCTTACCAGTTTCCAGGACATTACCAAGATGTACGACGAGCTGGAGGCACAGGGGGTTAAAAACATCAACTTCATTATGACCGGCTATACGAAGGGTGGTCTGGAAGCTGAGAGAGTTCCTTACAACCTCAAGTGGGATAAGGCTGTACGGGAGGAGATGGATTTTGACGAGCTGGTAGCTTACGCGAAAGAGAAGGGATTCGGCGTATTCCCCGACTTTGACTTCGTCTTTGCCGGAACCGATACCTATTTTGACGGACTTTCTCTGAAGAAGCACGCCGTTAAGACCATTGATAACCGTTATACCAGTAAGCGTGAGTACAGCGCGACCAAGCAGACCTATATTGGTTTCTTTGAGCTCGCTATTTCTCCTGCGTACTTTAGCCACTTCTATGAGAAATTTATTCCTAAGTATCAGGAGTATAACCCCATTGGCATCTCCGTATCTACACTGGGTGCTTATCTGAACTCTGATTTTGATGAGGATGAGCCTTATAACCGTGCTGATAACCAGCAGTTTACGGTTGAAGCGTTTGAGTACATCAGCAAGAGCTTTGAGAATGCTGAGGTAATGACTTCCGGAGGTAACGCATATTGCTGGAAGTACGTGGATCACATCACCGACGTAGCACTGGACTCCAGCCGCTTCTCGGTATCTTCCGCGGCAGTTCCTTTCTTGGGAATCGTACTTCACGGCTATGTTGAGATTGCCGGTGCTCCCATTAATATGGAGGGTAATCTGGAGTATTCCTTCTTGAAGGCTCTAGAGAACGGTGCCGGACTGAACTTCATTCTGTCCTACCGCAATACAGATAACCTCAAGGACTATGAAAATACCAGCCAGTATTATTCGGTTCGCTACGATATCTGGTTCGATGACGTAGTAAGTATGTACAATGAATTGAACGCTTTGCTGAAGGACGTTCAGACTAGTACCATTGTTGCTCATGAGTTTGTAGACGGTACTCGCGTACCTGATAATGATGAGTTGGAATCTGATGCTCGTAACGCGTTGCTAGCAGCTATTGAAGCGGAAGAAGCGCTGAAGAAGGCTGAAAGCGAGGCAGAGCGAGAGAAGATCCTGGCAGCCAGAATGGCGATCATTTACGGAACCCAGGAAGTGAAGGACTCCGTGGATCCCGCTAACGAAGCCGCTCTTCAACCTAAGCTGGAGAGCCTGAGAAAGGCTGTTGAAGAGAGTCTTCCCGCCGCAATTGAGGCGAGCAAGCAGTTTAATAATCTCGTCATTACCACAAACCAGTTAAAGTCTGTCTATGATTCTGCAACCAACTTGAAGAATTCCATCGCGGCTCAGATCGTTGCTTACAACGAGGCAAAAGGCGGTCTGACTTACTTGAAGGAGAAGAACGCCTTTGATGCGGCTTATACCGCACAGCTGGAAGCAAGACTTGACGCAGCCCTGGAAGCGGCATATGCTACTTTGCAGGATATGGATGCTCAGATCATTCAGTATACCACTGCCGCATACAATATGGTTGTAGCAGCAAACTTGAACGGTTTAACGGTTGAGCCTTATGTTTATGTTCCTGCAACCAATGATGAACTGACTCCTCCCACCGGAAACGGAGAGAGCGAGGTACAGGATACCAGATATCAGTCTGACGACAATATGATCGTATATGAAGCCTATGAAAATGGAACTGAGTTCCTGCTGAACTTTAATGATTATACGGTAGTCGTTGAACTGGACCGCGACGGTGACGGTGTGAAGGAAAGTTCCTATACCTTAGCTGCCTACGGTTATATTGTAATTAGCCGCGGAGCTTAAAGAAAGGAGAGGTAATTATGACACAAGAAATCAAAGTAAAAGCACCCAAAAGAAGAAAAAATGCCTCTCTTGACAAGCGTAAGGCTCGCGCAGGTTGGATTTTCGTTCTTCCCTTCGTATTTGGTTTTATATTCATCTATCTGCCCATTATTATTGACTCTATCAAGTATAGCTTCTGTAAGATGGTGATTTTGGGCGGCGGACAAAAGCCGGTGTTTGAATCTGTTGGTTGGTATAACTATAAAACAGCTTTGACAGATGACCCCAGTTACGTGCAAAAGTTGCTGGAGGGTCTGGCTGATATGGTGTTCGATATTCCTATGATTCTGATTTTCTCTCTGTTTATGGCAGTACTTCTGAATCAGAAGATGGTTGGTCGTGCAGCATTCCGTGCAATCTTCTTTATTCCCGTTATTCTTTCTACCGGTATTATGGAAACGATCGAAGCGCAGAATGTGCTTTCCGAGTACATGGAAGAAGCAGAGGGAATTGAGAGCGGATCCGGCGGAAGCGCGGCATCCGAGATCATTTCCACGATGGATATCGAACAAATGTTCCAAGGCATGGCGGTTGGTCAAGGCTTGGTTGAGTACGTATCCGTGGCAATCAACAATATTTACAATATCGTAAACAGATCCGGTGTACAAATGCTGATCTTCCTAGCAGGCTTGCAGTCCATTTCTCCCGCTATCTATGAGTCGGTGCAGATTGACGGTGCAACCTCTTGGGAGACCTTCTGGAAGATCACCTTCCCGATGATCAGCCCGATGATTTTGGTAAACGCGATTTATACGATCATCGACTCCTTCACCACGGATTCCAACGTTGTCATGTCTTATATTTCAGAGGTTTATAATAAGACAGACGGTAACGTTCTCAGTTCTGCAATGGCGTGGATGTACTTCTTGATTGTATTGGCAATCATCGGTATCGTTGCCGGAGCTATGTCGGCATATGTCTTCTACCAGAAGCGAGATTGAGGAGGTTGAAATGAACGCACAAAATATTGATAATAAGCCGAGAGTGCAAAAAGAGACCAAGAATAAGATCAAGGTCGATTTTGAGCGTACTCCTCTGAAAGAAAGACTAAAAGCAAAGTTTCTTTCCTTGTTCTTCTTAAAGAAGGTAGTCTGGTATGTCTTCCGGTTGATTCTTTTGATCGGTATTGCTTACATCGTACTGTTCCCGTTCTTCTCGAAGATCGCAGGTTCCTTCATGGGACCTGACGACTTCGTAGACGTGACGGTTCGCCTGATTCCCAAGAACTTCTCCTTGGATATGTACAAGGAGATTTGGGTGGAACAGGAATATCTGGAGGCATTTGTAAACACCTTGATCTTGTCCGGTAGTACGGCACTGATTCAGACCTTCATTTGCTGCTTTGTAGCATATGGTCTGGCAAAGTTTAAGTTCAAGGGAAATGGACTGGTATTCCTGGCAGTGATCTTCTCGCTGACCATTCCTCACCAGACCATTCAGCTGTCTTTGTTCATGAAGTTCTTGAACTTTGACATTCTGGGTATCGTTCAGTTCTTGAACGGAGGCGGTTTGAACATCTTCGGTTGGGAATACACCAACGAGACCTTGGCGGCAATTGACATTATTCCTGACACCTGGGAGAAGTTCGTAGACGGATACGGTATTACCTTGACCAACTCCTTCTGGCCGCTGATCATTCTGTCCCTCTTCGGACTTGCCTTTAAGAACGGACTATATATTTTCATGCTTCGTCAGTTCTTCAGAGGCGTGCCGGATGAACTGGAGGAATCTGCCTATATTGACGGATCTGGTGTTATGCACACCTTCTTCACCATCATCCTGCCTCTGTCCGTACCCATGATGATCACCGTATTCCTCTTTGCCTTCTCTTGGCAGTGGATGGATGACTTCTATGTCAGCTTGTTCTTTACCACCAACAGTGAGACTACGCTGATGCCTGATGTCATTGGTATTCCCAATACGTTGGTTACTGAATACGCAGGACAGAATCTGTATTACGCAGCAATCCGTAATACCTGCGGTATTATGATTATTGCTCCGCTGATCGTTATGTACCTCTTCTGCCAGAAATATCTGGTTCAGGGTATCGAGCGTTCCGGACTTACCGCAGACTAATATCAAAAAATGGGAGCCGCACTTGGTGCGGCTCCTCATTTTGATTTTGTTTTTCTTCAAAACGTGAAAAGAAGATTTTATAAATAAAAGCAACGCAAAGGTACTCGTGACAACTTTACACAAGACCTTGCGTTGCTTTCTGCTATTTTTAGGGAGAATATTTTGTTTTATGGAAGGGAATCGAAAGCTTCTTACTTCAGCATGCCTGCAAGAGTATTGGATGCTGAAGCCAGTGCCTCCTCAATCTTGGCGGTATCCTGTCCGCCTGCCATGGCGTTATCGGGACGTCCGCCGCCCTTACCGCCGGTTATGGCGGCAACCGCACCCACCAGCTTACCCGCGTGGGCACCTGCGGCAACTGCGTCCTTGCCGGCTACTGCCAAGAAGTTGAGCTTGTCACCTGCCAGTGCCAAAACGGCAACGGTGTCAGCGTAATTTGCCTTGATCTCATCGGCAAGGCTTCTTGCCGCATCCATCTGCATATCCTCAAGCTTTGCGGCTATTAGGCGAACAGAACCCACCTGTTGAGCCGAAGCCAGAATGGAATCCAACTTGGTAGATGCCAATTTGGCATTCAGGGAATCAATATCCTTCTTCATGGCGTGAAGCTCGGATTGGAGCTGTGCGGCACGCTTGGCAATGTCAGAGGGATTCTGGGAACGCAACTCGGCTGCTGTCTCATTGATCAATGTCTGCTGATTGCGGATCAGTTCCAAAACTGCCTTGCCGGTAGCGGCTTCAATACGGCGGACACCGGCGGCAACCGAGGACTCGGAGGTGATCTGGAACAGACCAATTCCGGCAGTATTGTCAATATGGGTACCTCCGCAGAATTCCGTGGAGAATTCACCCATCCGCACAACACGGACGATCTTGCCGTACTTTTCTCCGAAGAGAGCCATAGCACCAAGCTTCTTGGCTTCATCAATAGGCATCTCAGTCATGGTGATGACCTCACCTGCCAAAATGTGATCGTTTACAATGGACTCAACCTTGGCGATCTCCTCCGCGCTCAAGGGCGCAAAGTGTGTAAAGTCGAACCGAACGTGGTCATCTGCCACGTAGGAGCCCGCCTGCTCCACGTGCTTGCCAAGTACCTGGCGAAGTGCCGCCTGGAGTAGGTGGCATGCCGAGTGACAACGCATAGTAGCGCGGCGGCTGGAAGCGTCTACCGATGCGGTAACAGTGTCGTTCACCTTCAAGATGCCCTGAGTGATAGAACAGATATGCAAGTATACGCCGTCGGTCTTTTTGGTATCGGTAACCTGCAATACGGTATTGTCCGCAGTGAGAGTACCAATGTCTCCAATCTGTCCGCCACCTTCGCCGTAGAAGGGGGTGGTATCCAGAACCACGGTGCACTCACCCTCGGAGATCTCGTCTACGTAAGCGGCACTGCCGTCAGCCTCGGTAATAATAGCCAGAACTCTTGCCTGGGCAGTCAACCTGTCATAGCCGCAGAATTCAGTCTTGGGAAGAGTTGCCAGAAGCTTCTTAGAATTTTCATCCCAACCGCCGATGTTGCCTCTGGCGGCACGGGCACGCTCTTTTTGCTCCTGCATCAAACGGAGGAAGGTATCCTCGTCAATCTCCAGCTGCTTTTCCGCCACGATCTCGCGGGTAATGTCCAGAGGGAATCCGTAGGTGTCATAAAGCCGGAACGCGTCTTCACCGGAGATAAGGGTCTTACCGTCAGCCTCCGCCTCAGCAATGATACCATTCAAGATGGAAAGTCCCGCGTCAATGGTAGCGTCAAAGCGCTCCTCTTCGTTGCGGATGACCTTCAGAATATAAGCCTTCTTTTCACCAAGCTCGGGATACGCGCCGATGTTCTCACCAATCACTACCTCGCACAGCTCACACAGGAAGGCGCGGTTAATACCCAGAAGCTTTCCGAAGCGGCAAGCGCGGCGTAGGATGCGGCGCAGAACGTAGCCGCGACCTTCGTTGGAGGGAATGACACCGTCACTGATCATGAAGGTGGCACTGCGGATATGGTCGGTGACCACACGAATGGAAATATCGTCTTTGTCGTTTTTGCCGTATTCTTTGCCGGAGATGGCACAAACCGTATCCAGGATCTTGCGGACCGTGTCGACCTCAAACAGGTTGTCCACACCCTGCATAACGCAGGCAAGCCGCTCCAGACCCATACCGGTATCAATATTTTTCTGCGCAAGCTCGGTATAGTTGCCGTTTCCGTCGTTGTTAAACTGGGAGAATACGTTGTTCCAGATTTCCATGAAGCGGTCACAGTCGCATCCGGGTTTACAGTCGGGAGATCCGCAACCGTACTTGATGCCGCGGTCAAAATAAATCTCGGAGCAGGGACCGCAGGGACCGGAGCCATGTTCCCAGAAATTGTCCGCCTTGCCCAAGCGCACGATCCGTTCTGCGGGAACGCCGATCTTCTTGTTCCAGATCTCAAAGGCTTCCTCGTCGTTTTCGTAGATGGAGGGCCAGAGAAGCTCACCGGGGATCTCCAACCACTCCGTCAGAAATTCCCATGCCCACGGAATTGCCTCATTTTTGAAATAGTCGCCAAAGGAGAAGTTACCCAGCATCTCAAAGTAGGTACCGTGTCTGGCGGTGTGACCGACTCGATCCAGGTCGGGTGTACGGATACACTTCTGACAGGTTGTGACACGGTTTCTGGGAGGGATCTCCTCGCCGGTGAAGTATTTCTTCATGGGTGCCATGCCCGAGTTGATCAGCAGGAGAGATTTGTCATTGATGGGAACCAGCGGAAAAGAGGGAAGGCGCAAATGTCCCTTCGACTCAAAAAAAGAAAGATACTTTTCACGCAGGTCGTTTAACGATGTCCATTGCATAATTGATGCCTAACCTTTCTAAATAATAAACCAAATCACTTTATTATATCACCAGATAAAAAAATTGTCAATCCCTCTTGCAAAAAAGCACTCGGATTCCAATAGAAAACGTTGGAATCCGAGTGAAAAATCATGCTTCTTGGGAGGTGTTGCTGAGTGCCGCGCCAATGACGGTGGCAAATTGTGCCTGCTTGGGAATGATGAAGCGGACACCAAAGGTTTCCTCCAAGCCCTCAAAGACCTTTGCCACGGTGGGCATGGCGGTGAGGTTACCCGTGAGGACCACGTTCTTTACCTTGAAGTTTCTTGCCGCGAAGATTGCCAACATGGCGATGGTTTCGGCAACCATATTGGTGATGCCACAGGCGATGTCGTTTTTATTGGCGATATCCGATAGCTTTCCGAAGTTGGAGGCGGTGATGTTGTCCTTGATCTCAAAATTGTGATCACCGGAAATGTCACCGATGCGAAGGTCTACCTTGGCGAGATCCCCCTCCTCCGCCAGCTGCTCCAGATGCTCTACCGAATCCACGCCGAGCATTTGGCGGGAAAGTCCCAGCAGCGTTCCTCCGCCCACACCCGTACCGCCTAAGTACTCGGTCAGGGTTCTTTTTTCGGTTCGCACGGCGTGAATCAATGCCGTACCCGTTCCCATACTGACCACGATGGCTTCATCCAAGCCCGACAGGTACAAGCCGCCGAGTCCCACACATTGAAACTCCGAAACCTTACGGCAGGGAAGAGAGTAGAGGGGCTTGTCAATAAAGGAAGAGCCCACCCCGGTCATGAGCACGCAGTCAATATCACTGAGAGCGAGGTCATTTTGTACAGTGAATTTTCCGAAAGCACCGTATGCGGAGGTCAAGGCATCCGTAGCGCGGACAAAGAGCGGCTCCACCAAGGTATGCTTGTTGGCATCGGATTGGAATCCCACAATCTTGGTGGTGCTTCCTCCAATGTCAATTCCGATAATCGTTTTTTTACTCATGTCAGCTCTTTGCCTCCTGATTTTATTACGTGTCAAGCCTCTTGTTGAGGAGAGATTTAGGGAAAGTTCCGGAATTTTCCGAATTTATTATAGCACATTCTTGCAAAAAAATCAATGGTATGCTATAATATTACCAAGAAAGAGATTAAAAACATAAAGGAGAAGCACTGTGAAGTTTCAAAATCCAACTCAGATGCCCTTTGATTCAAAAAAACTGTTCATTTTTGATATGGATGGGACCATTTATCTGGGAAATCAGCCTTTTGATTTCGCCATTCGATTTATTAAAAATCTTCGGAGAAACGGAAAAAAGGTTTTGTTCTTTACCAATAATGCCTCTCATACCGATGCTTTCTATCTAAAAAAGCTGGAACGTCTGGGATTTGATCCCCTGGAGGATGAAATCATGACCTCGGGTGACGTGACCTTGGAATTTCTCAAACGTTACCGTTCCGGAAAGACCGTATATTTGGTAGCAACGGAGGAGCTGGTAGAGGAGTACCACGCGGCGGGGATCCCCTTGCTTCAAGGGGACGAAAAGCAGGCGGACATCGTGGTTACCAGCTTTGATACCTCCCTGACCTACGCCAAGCTGGAGAGTGCTTGCCGCTTCATCCGTGAGGGGGCGGAATATCTGTCTACCCATCCCGATTTCAACTGTCCTACTGAAACCGGATTCATTCCAGACAGCGGTGCCATTGCGGCGCTTGTGACCGCTTCTACCGGTAAGACCCCCACTTACTTTGGAAAGCCCTATCGGGAGACCATTGAAATGATCGGTGAGGCAACGGGCTACAAGAGGGAAGAAATGTGCATTTTTGGAGATCGCCTCTATACCGATATTGCTCTGGGAAAACGGTTTGGTGTTACCTCCGTTTTGGTTTTGTCGGGAGAAACTCAGCCTTATGACGTAGACGCGGCTCAGCCCGAGGATCAGCCAGATCTGGTATTTGCGTCTCTTGCGGATGTGGATCGCATCATGTTTGGCGCGTAAGAAAACAAGAAAAAAGGGAGAAATCATGGCATTTGATGCTGGTATGTTAGCCTGTACCCTCAGCGAGATCCGAAGGAGCGCGCAGGGGGCAAGAATTGAAAAGGTTTACCAACCTGAACGGGATGAAATCGTCTTGCAAATACGGAGCTTTGAGGGAGGGCGCCGCTTGATGATTAACGCGGGCTCGGGTAATCCACGGATTGGCTTTACCGAAACGCAGAAGGAAAATCCCCAAAATCCCCCCATGTTTTGTATGCTTCTGCGGAAGTATCTCCAGGGTGCCAAGCTTGTGGAGATTCGTCAGGCATCCTTCGACCGTGTGGCGTTTTTGGGATTTGATACCCGTGACGAGATGGGATTTGACTGCCGACGCTATTTGATTGCCGAGCTGATGGGAAAATACAGCAATCTCATTTTTGCCGACGGAGAGAAGAAGATCATCACAGCATTGCGTACCACGGACTTTTCTCTGGACAGTGTCCGACAACTGTTGCCCGGAATGACCTATACTTTGCCTCCCACGCAAGACAAGGAAAACCCTCTGACGGTGACTCGGGAACAGTTCCGAGCTCGCTATGCGGCGTGGCAATCGGAGCGTGGGTGCGATAAGTTTATCGTGAATTCCTTTGCGGGTATGGCACCTGTGGTGGCAAGAGAGATCACTTTCCGTGCCACGGGGCATACGGATACACCGCTCAAATACTGCTTTGAGGAGGATATTTGGCGGGAATTTTCCGCCGTTGTTGATCGGATCCGAGCAGAGTCCTTCCAACCCTGCCTGATTCTGGAGGGAGAGCGGGGAGTGGAATATTCCTTCTTGCCGCTGACCCAGTACGGAGACCTGGAGTGCCGGGCGTTTTCCAGTGCCGGAAAGCTGTTTGATGCTTATTTTGATGCCCGTGACCGGGCGCAACGGGTGCATCAAAGAGCCTCCGACATCCTGCGTTTACTGACCAACGCCGAGGCGAGGATCCGCCGTAAGCTGGAACTCCAGCGGGGCGAGCTGAAGGATTGCGAGCAGGGAGCGGAATATAAAAAATTCGGGGACCTGATAACCGCCAATATTTACCGCCTTTCCCGAGGAGACCGAGAAGCGGTATTTGACGACTATGAGGATCTGCGGGAGGACGGTAGCTTTGGACAGGTTCGTGTAGAGCTGGATACCCGTCTGACCCCCGCGGCAAACGCCCAGCGGTACTATAAAAAATACAACAAGGCAAAAACGGCACGGGTAGAGCTGACCCGTCAGATCACTCTGGGCGAGGAGGAGCTTTCCTATCTTGCCTCAGTTCTTGAATCCCTGGGACGGGCAGAAAGTCCCAGCGATCTGTTGGAGATCCGTGACGAGCTATACCGCTCCGGATATGCCTCTCGCATGAGATCCTACACGGTCCATAAGAGCCACAAGCCTACCGTGCTTCAGTTCCTGACCCCTGACGGCATGCGAGTGCTGTGCGGGAAAAATAACGTGCAAAATGAGTATATTACCCACCGCCTGGCAGAAAAGAATGATTATTGGTTTCATGCCAAGCAGGTTCCGGGATCTCACGTTCTTCTGGTGACTGAGGGCAGAGAGCCAACCGATCTGGACTTTACCACGGCGGCGGAAATTGCCGCGTACTATTCCAAAGCGGAGGGGGATAACGTGGCGGTAGACTATACCCTCGCCAAGCACGTAAAAAAGCCGGCAGGCGGAAAGCCTGGATTTGTGATCTACCACACCAACTGGACCGCCTATGTGACTCCGAACGGAGATACCATTGCCGCTTTGCGGCAAAATTGATCGATTCAGCCACGAAAATTAGAGAAAGCGCTTGCGGCAAAATGCCGCAAGCGCTTTCTCTATAATAGACTTAGTCCTTGAAGACCTTTTGGATGGCTTCCAGATATCCGTAGCCGTACAGATCGTCGGGTAACAGATAGCTACCCTCGGTCCACTCATTCCAGCTATTGACGGTAATCAGAGAAACACCGTGATCCAGAGCGAATTGCTTAGCGTCTCTCATGGCTTTCTCGATCGCCTCGGGGGTATTTTCCCTCAGAATCTTGGGCTTGAAGAGAGTTTTATGACGGGGGTTGTTGTCCCAGCCCAAGGATACGTGAGGATAGTAGGGAACCGAAAAAGCATTTGCTAGGCGATCCCATTCCTTTTTCACATCGGGAAGAGCCTCTCCGTAGGGACGGTTTACGTTCACCATGTGGGCAAACTGGTAGTTGGTTATCGAATCAAAGCCCAGCTCGCGGATGACATCCTCCGAGGTTCTGGAGGAATCTACGCCGGACAGATTTTGAATGACACCGGTGTGAATGACCTGAAAATGGATCCCGGGAAGACCGTATTTCTTTGCTTCCTCGTTCAGCCAATTCATCATTTCCTTAGTTCTTTCCACAGACCCGAAGTTGCTGATAAAGTTGGTCAGCTCGTAAATAGCAATGACAGGCTTTCCGTCCACAGTATAGTAGTTGGGAAGAGTAAAGTACTGATCCAGCCAACGCTTGCCGATCACGCGGAAGTTTGCCTCGTCGGTGATACCGCGCCAGATGGCGGTGGAGCGATAGTCCTCAGATGCGTTGCGATAATCCCAGAGATAATTTGCGTCGTGATTCGCCCACATGAGGTAAAATTTCATATCCCGATTGTTTTTCGCGCCCAAGAAGCCGTCATTCAGACACTGCTCCAGGAAAGGACGTCCGTCGTACCAGTACCAGTCGTAAATGAATACGTTTACACCGTGTGCCAGTGCTTCGCGGATTTGACCTTCCATTACCGTGGGATCGGCTTCATCCTGATAGCCCCAAAGCGGCTTTCTGGGCCACTGGTGACCATCAAAGCATGGAAATGTTTTCTTTACCGTCTCCCATTCTCCGATTCCCTCAGGCCAAAAAACTCGGCTTCTGGGCTCCTTGCCTGTATAAGCCGGCCATATGTATGCGGCAACATCTACTGATTGCTTCATATTTTTGAGTTCCCCCTTTTGGTTGTAAGATTCAGCGTCATTATACCATATTTATCATTTTGAATTGTGAACGGGCTGTGAATTTTAGGCAAGCAGTCTTTCAAAAACAGTTAAAAGTAAAAGAAAAAAATAGAAAAAGGATATTTTTTTAACAAATAATACTTGATATTCGAAGCAGTTTGTGGTATATTATTAGATGGTGTGAAATATAAAATTTATTGAAAGGTGGACATACAACAATGACTTACAACAAGAAAACGATTGAAGACATCGACGTTGCCGGCAAAAAAGTCCTGGTTCGTTGTGACTTCAATGTACCGCTGAAGGATGGTGTGATTACCTCCGATAAGAGAATTGTGGGAGCCCTTCCTACCATTCAGTATCTGCTGGATAAGGGCGCGAAGGTCATTCTTTGCTCTCATATGGGCAAGCCCCACAGCATCTTTACCCAGGGCTTTGGTCTGACCAAGAAGGAGAAGAAGAAGGTAGAGGCTCTTCCTGTTGAGGAACAGGCAGCGGCTACCGCAAAGCTTTTGAAAAAGGCTCTGGACGATAAGAAGACCCTCACCCTGAAGCCTGTAGCAGACCGTCTGAATGAGTTGCTGGGCGGAAAGGTGACCTTTGCCGAGGACATCATTGGAGACGACGCGAAGGCGAAGGTTGCGGCTCTGAAGGAAGGCGAGGCTGTTCTCCTTGAGAACGTTCGCTTTGACGCGAGAGAGACCAAGAACGGTTCCGATTTCGCAAAGGAGCTGGCTTCCTTTGCAGAAGTTTACGTAAACGATGCCTTCGGTTCCGCTCACCGCGCTCACGCTTCTACTGCCGGTGTGGCTGATTATCTGCCTGCTGTTTGCGGCTACCTGATCCAGAAGGAAATTTCTATTATGGGTAAGGCTTTGGCTGAGCCCGCCCGTCCCTTCGTGGCAATTCTTGGCGGTGCTAAGGTTTCTGATAAGATCGGTGTCATCAACAACCTCATTGAGAAGGTTGATACCTTGATCATTGGCGGAGGTATGGCATATACCTTCTTCAAGGCTGCCGGTATGAACATCGGTACCTCTCTGTGCGAGGAGGATAAGCTGGACCTGGCAAACGAAATGGTTGCCAAGGCTAAGGCAAAGGGTGTAAACTTCCTGTTGCCCGTAGATAACGTGATCGCTACCGAGTACGACGAGAATGCGGAGAATAAGATCGTTCCTTCTACTGAGATTCCTGACGGTTGGATGGGTCTGGACATCGGACCTAAGACCAGAGAGATCTATGCTGACGCGCTGAAGGGCGCAGGTACTGTGGTATGGAACGGACCGATGGGCGTTTCCGAGTGGAAGAACTTCGCCGGCGGAACCAATGCGGTTGCTTCTGCGGTAGCTGAAAGCGGCGCGATCTCCATCATCGGCGGCGGTGATTCCGCGGCAGCCGTTGAGAAGCTGGGTTATGCTGATAAGATGACCCACATCTCTACCGGAGGCGGCGCATCTCTGGAATTCCTGGAGGGCAAGGAGCTTCCCGGCATTGCTTGCCTGCTTGATAAGTAAAATTTTTAAAAAACAAAAGGGGGAACCCCATTTGCGGTTCCCCCTAACACGTAAAATAAAGAAAGGAATTATATCATGAATCCTGCAAAGAGAAGAACCGTGATCGCCGGTAACTGGAAAATGAACTTTACCCCTGACGAGGCAACGGCATTTATTAATGAGATCAAACCTATGGTTGCCGGAAAAGACAACTGTGATATTATTTTCTGTGCTCCCTACGTGACCATCTCTGCCGCTATGAAGGCGGCTGAGGGTTCCAACATCCAGATCGGTGCTGAAAATGTTCACTATGAGGAAAAGGGCGCGTTCACCGGTGAGGTGTCCGCTAAGATGTTGAAGGCAATCGGCGTTGAGTACGTAATCATCGGACATAGCGAAAGAAGACAGTACTTCGGCGAGACTGACGAGACCGTAAACCTCCGCACCAAGGCTGCTCTGGCTGCCGGTATGAAGGTGATCCTGTGTCTGGGCGAGGTGAAGGAGCAGAGACTTGCCGGCATTACCAACGAGGTTGTTGGTATGCAGACGAAGCTGGATCTGGCAGGCGTAGATGCTGAGGCACTGAAGAATGTAATTATTGCTTACGAGCCTGTATGGGCAATCGGAACCGGACTTACCGCTACCCCCGAGCAGGCTGAGGAGACCTGCGGCGCGATTCGTAAGGTTCTCGCTGATATGTACGGTGCTGAGGTTGCAGAGACGGTAACCATCCAGTACGGCGGCTCTATGAACGACGCAAATGCCGCTGAGCTGTTGGCAAAGCCCAACGTGGACGGCGGACTGATCGGCGGCGCTTCTCTGGTTGCCAAGAAGTTTACCGCTATTGTGGATGCCGCTCAGTAAAAAAGCAAATACAAGGAACTCTTCCCGAAGGAAGGGTTCCTTTTTTGCGTGCTGCGTGTGAGGATTTTGATATCCCCCTTGATTTTCTAAAAAAAGAATGGTATAATAATAAAAACTAATGTTTCGAAAATTTACCGAAAAAGATGATATAAGTGAGGAAAATATGGCAAATTATAGAAGAGGAAGAATTAACGACGAGATGCAAAAGGAGCTGGCGCAGGTCCTGCGGGATGTGAAGGACCCTCGGGTCAGCGAGGCATTTATCAGTATTACCGCGGTGGATGTTACTCCTGACCTAAAGTTCGCAAAGGTGTATTATTCTGCCATGACCGGAGACAAAAAGGAGATTGCGAAGGGGTTGAAGTCCTCGGCAGGCTATATTCGCCGTCAGCTGGCGCAAAATTTGAATTTGAGAATGACTCCCGAGCTGACTTTTTTCGAGGATCATTCGATTGCTCATGGTGCCCATATTTCCAAACTGCTGAATAGCATTGAGTTTGCTCCTGAGACGGAGGAAACGGAAGCGGATGGGGAGGACAGCCAATGATCAACCAATTTCATGCCCTCAGCCTGGCGGAGCTATGTGATCGGCTTTGCGAGAAAAAAACGACACTGATCATTTACCACGTGCGGTCCGACGCGGACGCGATTGGCTCCGCATTCTCCCTTCGTGAATTGCTTCGCCTGATGGGGATCCCTGCAATCTGTGCCTGCTCGGATGAAATTCCTGAGCGCCTGCGTTTTCTTGCGGATGGCGTGCAGGGAAGTGTGTTGCCGGAGGAGGGAATGGAACTGGACGCGGAGCGGGTGATCAGCGTAGATTCCGCTTCTCCTCAGCAATTGGGAGATCTTTATACCCGTTTGCATAAATATGTGGATATGATGATCGATCACCACGGGGTCGGAACAGTATACACTGATTATTATATCGATCCGGAAGCATCCGCTACGGGCGAAATTGTTTACGAAATTGCGAAGGAATTGTTACGAAAGGGTGAAATTGACGAGATTCCGCCCCGGGTAATCAACGGTGTTTATGCCGCAATTTGCTCAGATACAGGGTGCTTCCGATTTGCCAATACCACGCCCAAGGCACTTCGATACACGGCGGAGCTACTGGAAGCGGGAGCGGAACAGCACCAGATCAACCGTTGCCTGTTCGAGGCGAAGAGTGTAAAGCAGGTACGTGCCGAGGGCGAAGCGGCAAGACATTTGAGCCTGTATGAGGGAGGGCGGATCGCTTCCGTTACCTTTCCCTATTCCTCGAAATTTTCGCTGAGTCTGTCCGACGAGCATCTGGAGACGATTATCGATATCCCGCGCTCGATTAAAGGGGTTGAGGTAGCATTTTCTGTGCGCCAGCCGGAGGATACCTCGTTCTTCCGAGTGTCCATGCGCTCCTCTTCGGATGTAGATGTGTCCCGTATCTGTGCTCTGTTTGGAGGGGGAGGACATAAAAAAGCCGCCGGATGCAGTGTAGAGGCAGCAAACGTGGGAGCGGCAGAGGAGAAGATTCTGCTTGCCATTCGAAAAGAAATGAAGCTGATATGATTTTTTTAAAACAAAAGCCGATATGGACATCCATATCGGCTTGCGTTTTTTTTGGTAAGGAGATCAGCTTGATTTCAAGATCTTGATCAGTTCCTTTGCTTGGTTGACGATATTATAGTCATATCGTTCCACGGAGGTGATGACCAGGATATCTGCTTTCTTGACTTCGGATACCATGGTGGAATTATAGGAGGTAACAGGAACACCCGCATTACTGCACAACATATCACGGTGAACGACGGTGCAACGGGAGAAGTCCTTGCTGAGAAATTCACACATTGCGCCACGGAAGGAGTCACCGAACAGAACCAGGTTCTTCTTGTTTGTTGCATTCGAGGATGTCGTGATCGTGAGATTCCCGTTTGACAGAGAGGATTCCGTTTTGTAGGTAACATCGGTCTTGTAGTGAATCGTATAGGCATAGTCGTTAGGATAATCGCTGGGATTCAAGCCCCCGATACCGAAGATGTCACCCGTTCGGCGCATGGTGTACGTTACCTTCAGATCCAGGATGTTGACACTGGGAAGCCCTAACTCACGGTAGAGGGTTTGGGTTCCGATGAACGCGCCTACCGAATTCCAGTGCGTGTCGTGCTTGTAGTGGGTCTGGAAATAGGGCTTATACGCCTTTATCTCTTCCAAGGGATATACGTAATTGAGATCGCTGTTTTTCTCCAGATACTCGGTAAATACCTCCAGACGACGAGGCGTGGATACCGTATAGGTTGGCATATACTCTGCGTATACGATTTCCCTGTTGGGCATACACATGAATGCCAGCTGGATACCTTTCTGATCACAAAGACTCTGAAGCTCGTTTAAGACGTCAACGTACTCTTTCATCTCCGCATTGGAAAGGACGTTGGTTCCCTGGTAATAAGCAAGAGAATCATTTCCTGTATAGAAGAGCCAGTCGTACCGCCCAATGATAACACCTCGATTCACCGAACCCTTGATCTGAGGGGCAAAGTAACTGGTGTCGATCTTCTTTGCGGTAATATTGGTACGGTAGTCAATGTCACAGGTTTTACAATGATACAGGCTATAGCCGTAATCCTCATAGCTTGCAGCGACAGTTTTGACCAAAGAACCGTTGTGAGCGGTTTTGGCAAGGGTTTTCACGATCTCTTGCTGGCAGATCGAACAACGGAAGACCTGCTTTCCAGTGGATGTACAGGTAGGCTGAGTGGTAGAGATCAGCACCTCTCGGTGGGAGATCTTTTCCGTGTAATGAAGCTCTGTATATCCGCATTTGGTGCACTTTTTTCGTACCTGACCAAATTCTGAGCAGCTGGCGTGGGAAAGAACCGAGTCTTTCAGCGTATGGTCGCAGTTTTTGTCTCCGCTGTCACCGATTTCCACATCGGGCAGAGTCTCTGTTTCCTCTGTTTCCTCACCGAATAGATCATTGATATCCAGATGAGATTCTTCCTCCAGATGAGAGGTATCACCTTCCCAATCTGAGTAAAACAGGTCGGTGAGAAAAGGCTGGATATGGTCGGTGTAGGGCTTTTCCAATGCGAGGAACAGGTCGTTCTGGAAGGTGTAAAGAATGGAACGGAAGGGAACCCGGTCATTGTAGTAGGATTCCAGCTTCGCGGTAATCGTAGAAAGATCCACTTCTTCCGGCATCTCTGCTTTTGCGCGGTTTTCTCCCGTATCAAAGTCCAGATCGTCGATGATGTCGGGAGAAAAGAGCGTGAAGGCACCCCAAACAAGGGAGGGGAGGATGATCAGAGAAAGAAAGATCGAAATGGCTACTACGGCAAACTTTTTATTGATCTGTTGCGCAGCCAGCACGTCCTCGTCGATATAGGACACAAATACTTTTTGTTCTTTCATAACGTATCCTCCTTTGCCTCAGAATTGGAAGTAAATGAAGGGGTTGTAGGTTCCTCCAATGAGCAGAAGAACCGCCAAGACCAAAAGAACACACTGAAGGGTCAGATCGGCTGCCATCACAGGGACACGGTAGCGCACCTTTTCGTACCATTTTTGCAACGGTCTTTGTACGAATCCCACCAGGGGAATCGCGACAACCAAACAAATGATTACCTTCATGGACAGATAAGAAAGAATACTGTGCTGAGAAGTGCCGCCGAAGCTGAACATTTGGCGAACGTATTCATTGGCTTGGAGAATGTCCTCGGAACGGAAATAGACCCAACCGATCATGACGGCAAGCATGGTATACGCCCAGTTGAGAATTTTAATGGGATTCTTATCCAGCAGCTTTTTGAGGAACAGGCGTTCCAAAATTTGAAGAACGGCGTAGAACAGACCCCAAACAATGAAGGTGAAATTTGCTCCATGCCAAATACCGGTCAGCAGGAAGACGATAAACACGTTGTAGTAAGTACGGAATTTTCCTTTTCGGTTTCCGCCCAAGGGGATGTATACGTATTCCTTGAACCAGGTGGAGAGGGAAATGTGCCATCTGCGCCAAAACTCTTGAACCGAGCAGGAGGTGTAGGGATAGTTGAAGTTTTCTTTAAAGGTGAATCCAAACATTCTGCCAAGTCCAATTGCCATGTCGGAATATCCGGAAAAATCGTAATAGATTTGGAGGGTGTAAGCAACAACGCCGAACCATGCCAGAGCGGCCCCCAGGGTATTTGTTTCCAGTGCCCAAATATCGTCGGCAAGCTGAGCAAAGGTATTGGAAAGCAACACCTTCTTCGCCAAACCGTAGCAGAATCTCTTTTGTCCCGAAACGAAAAGGGTAATGGACTCCTGTCTGCCGTGAAGCTGGAGTTCAACATCACTGTATCGGACGATAGGACCGGCGATCAGCTGGGGAAACAGGGAGACATACAGGGCGAAGTCAATGAGGCTTCTTTGCAGATTTGCCTGCCCGCGGTAAAGGTCTATGACATAGGACATGGCTTGGAAGGTAAAGAAGGAGATACCGATGGGCAGGACGATCTCCTTAAAGCCAAGGGCACCAGTTCCTTCCATACCGATCATGGAGGTCCAGACACCGGAAAATCCTTCCGACGTGTTCATGAGTGACTCGATGATCACGATCAGCATGTTGAAATATTTGAAGAAGAACAGCATTGCCAGGTTCAGCACGATGACCAGAACCAGATATGCCTTTCTTTGCTTCGGATTTTTCGCCACGACCTCCAGCAAAAAACCGCCGACGTAGTTTAAGACGATGGAAGCAAGCATGAGAATCAGGTAATAGATGCCTCCCCATGCGTAAAAGAGGAGACTGACGATCAGCAAGAATCCGTTTTTGGCGGCAATTCTTGTTCCTTCCGTTTTAAAGGGTAAGCAGGTAAATAAGAAATTTACTGCGATCACCGCAGCTAAGAAGATCCACAGGAACAACATGGAGCTAAAAAGCATAGGATTACCTCCCAAAACAAAATATCAGACTAATTATACTATTTTACTAAGAAATTGTCAATGAAAAAATGAATTTTTCTACCATATTCATAAATTTCAGCGAAATCGACAAAAAAGGACTCGACTGTCAAGCAGTCGAGTCCTTGGGGGAGGCAGATCAGCCCTCTTTCTTCAAGGTTGCGAATTGAATGGAGGAGATGGTGACATTTTCCAAAGGCTTGTCGTTGCTGTTGGTTTGCACGGAAGCAATGGCATCCACTACCTCTAAACCGTAAATCACCTCGCCAAAGGCGGCATAATCACCGTCCAAATAGGTGGAGTCGGCATGGCAGATAAAGAACTGAGAAGAGGCAGAATCCATACTGATGCTGTTTCTCGCCATGGATATGACACCCCGTTTATGGCTCAGATCGTTCTGAACGCCGTTTGACTCAAATTCACCCTTAATGGTTTCAGAGGAGCCGCCGGTTCCATTTCCCTTGGGGTCTCCGCCCTGGATCATGAAGTTCTCGATCACACGGTGGAAAATCAGACCGTCGTAAAAGCCCTCGGATACCAGCTTTTGAAAGTTTGCCACGGTGATGGGTGCTACGTCGGCACGGAGGTGGATTACGATGGTACCGTAGTCCTCCACCTGAATGGCTACATAATCGGTTTTTTCTGAAACCAGATTCACTTTTTCCAGATTCTCATCTTTTTTGCTGCAGGCGGTAAAGGATACGCAAAGAAGCAGACAGGAAAGAATCAGACAGCATATTTTTTTCATCATTGTTTGCATTTCTCCAATCTCATTTTATGAATCATCTCAATTATTTTAACAGATTCTGTCCCGAATGTCAAGTTTTTTACACGAATGGAAATAAAAAGAGGGGAAAAACTTATATTATATGGTAGAATGAAGGCTCGTAATTGGAAAACGAGCACGGGAAGGGGTTAGTGATGGAGGAAAGACGGTGGCAGGAACGGGCGGCAAAGCTCTTTTGTGTTGGGTTGTTGATTGGCGGGATCGTATTGGTGCTTCGCTGGCTCTCGCCATTGGTTTGGGTGCTTTTGATTTCCGCTTGTGTGGCGGCGGTGGTGGATCCTCTGGCGAGAAAAACGGCGGAGCATACCCATTTGCCGAGAAAGCTTTGCGCGGTGTTTTATGTGATACTGTTGTTACTTCTTTTGGGAGGACTCATCGGTTGGGGGGCGGTTCGATTATGGAAAGAGCTGGAGTCATTGGCAGCATGGATGTCGGCAAATCCCGGATGGCTGGAGGAGCGGATGGAGTATCTGTCACAATGGATGGAAAGGATATCGGATCGAGTCCCGTTTTTGAGCATGGGAGAGGGAGCTGAGGGATGGATGACCGAAGCGGTTGCCTCATGGAAGGGTGAATTGGGTACAGGCGTTGGAAATCTATTACGTCGGACACCGGAGGCAATTATGACCGTGGTGGTAACAATCCTGAGTTGCTTTTATCTCAGTGTGGATTGCGGGCGGATCCGAGAGAGGATCCGCGGAGTACTTTCTCCCTCCGCGCGAGAAAGGCTTCGGAACGTGAAGAAAGGAATCGGACGGGGGATCCGTCGGTATCTAAGAGCCTATGTTCTCCTGATGCTTCTTACCTTTGGAGAGGTTTGGGTGGGACTTATGATCCTGGGACAGGAATATGCGTTCCTATTGGCAGGTCTGATCGCCTTGGTGGACGTATTACCCGTTTTCGGTGCCGGTACCGTACTCATTCCCTGGGCGGTCCTGTCCTTTGTGTTTCACGAGATCTCCTTTGGTGTGGGGCTGTTGATTCTTTACGGCGTGATTACGATTGTACGCCAGGTAGCGGAGCCTCACTTGGTTGGGGGGAGCTTGGGGATTCATCCCTTGGCAATTCTTCTTTGTACCTTTGCCGCTTTTTTACTCTTTGGCGTAGGCGGGATGCTCTTGGGACCTCTTCTGGCGGCGGTACTCAAGGAGTGCGGCTTTCCTTCTGGAACATCCGCCTCTCGGCATTTTGTTGAAATTGAATAAAGTGTCTCGTTGAATTTTGTGTTTCTTTCCAAAAACACAAGATGTAGTGTTTCTGCCGTTGACAAAGCACAAAATATGCTGTATAATAGTACTGCACATTTGGAGAAAAAGGAAAGGAAGGGAATATGAAGGTTATTAAACGAGACGGGTCTACCGTGGATTTTGATAGAAATAAAATTGTTACCGCTATTCGGAAGGCAAATGCCGCCGTGGAAGAGGAACACCGTGTCAGCAACGAGCAGATCGAGCAGATCGTTTCTAATATTGAACGGAAAAAGAGAAGCCGTTACCTGGTGGAAGATATTCAGGATATGGTGGAGCATGATTTGATGATGCTGGGGAAGTATACGTTGAGTAAGACGTATATTATTTACCGCTACGAGCGCGCTTTGATCCGACATGCGAACACGACGGATGAATCCATTCTTTCTCTGATCAAGAATTCCAACAAAGAGGTTATGGAGGAAAATTCCAACAAAAACGCCGTGATGGCATCCACGCAGCGAGATCTGATCGCGGGAGAGGTATCCAAGGATCTGACCAGGCGGATCCTGTTGCCCGAGGAAATCTCTCGCGCTCACGACGAGGGAGCGATTCACTTCCATGATGCCGACTACTTTCTTCAGCCTATTTTTAACTGCTGTCTGATCAATATCGGTGACATGCTGGATAACGGGACGGTTATGAACGGAAAGATGATCGAGTCGCCTAAGTCCTTCCAGGTGGCTTGTACCATTATGACGCAGATCATTGCCGCCGTGGCAAGCTCTCAGTATGGCGGTCAATCTGTGGATATCGGTCACTTGGGCAAGTATCTTCGCCGTAGCAGAGAAAAATTTGAGGCACAGCTCAGACGGAATTTCGGGGAGGAGATGGAGGAGTCCGCCATTCGGAAGGTTGCCGACGTCCGTCTTCGTGACGAGCTTCGTTCGGGTGTTCAGACCATTCAGTATCAGATCAATACCTTGATGACCACCAACGGACAGTCTCCCTTTGTAACGATCTTTATGCATATTCGGGAGGATGACGAGTACGTAGAAGAAAATGCCATGATCATTGAGGAGATCCTCCGTCAGAGATACCAGGGTATTAAAAACGAAAAGGATGTATATGTTACTCCCGCATTCCCTAAGCTGATCTACGTCTTGGACGAGTGCAACTGTCTGAAGGGAGGAAAATACGACTATATTACCCGTATGGCGGTGAAATGCTCTGCCAAGCGGCTGTATCCCGACTATATTTCCGCGAAGAAAATGCGGGAAAACTATGAGGGAAACGTATTCTCGCCCATGGGGTGCCGATCCTTCCTCTCTCCGTACGTAAACGAGAAGGGAGAGTATCAGTTTGAGGGGCGCTTTAATCAGGGTGTGGTCAGCCTGAACCTTCCCCAGATCGGGATCCTTGCGAAGGGCGACGAGGATGAGTTCTGGAAGCTCTTTGACGAACGGCTGGAGCTTTGCCGAAAGGCTCTGATCTGCCGCCATGAATCTCTGGAGGGCACCATTTCCGATACAAGCCCCGTTCACTGGCAGTACGGTGCTATTGCCCGATTGAAAAAGGGAGAGACCATTGATCGCTACCTGCACGACGGATATTCGACGATCTCTCTGGGGTATATTGGACTGTATGAGCTGACTCGCTTGATGAAGGGGGTAAGCCATACGGATCCCGTGGGTTTGGAGTTCGCGCTTCGTGTGATGAAGCATATGAGGGCGGCGTGCGAGCGCTGGAAACAGGAGACGGGGCTTGGCTTCGGCTTGTACGGAACCCCTGCTGAGTCTCTTTGCTACCGCTTCGCGCGGATTGACGGTGAGCGGTTCGGTATGATTCCCGATATTACCGACAAGGGGTACTATACCAATTCCTATCACGTTGACGTGCGGGAACAGATCGATGCCTTCTCTAAGTTTGAATTTGAAAGTCAGTTCCAGACCATTTCCTCCGGCGGTGCTATTTCCTACGTGGAAATTCCCAATATGCGACATAACCTGGAGGCACTGGAGGATATTGTGCGCTTTATTTACGATCATATTCAGTATGCCGAGTTCAATACGAAGAGTGACTATTGCCATATTTGCGGCTACGACGGAGAGATCATAATCAACGATGACAACCAGTGGGAATGTCCCGTATGTCACAATAAGGATCAAAAGCATATGAACGTGACTCGCCGTACCTGTGGGTATCTGGGTGAAAACTTTTGGAATGTGGGAAAAACCAAGGAGATCAAATCCAGGGTTCTCCATCTGTAAGGAGCAAGACAGATGAATTATGCAACCATAAAGCTCCACGACGTGGCAAACGGTCCGGGGGTGCGAGTTTCCCTGTTCGTCAGTGGCTGTACTCATCGCTGTAAGGGCTGTTTTAATGCAGAGGCGTGGGATTTCCAGTACGGAAAGCCTTTTGATGGGGAAGTGGAGCAAAAGCTTCTTGAGGCTCTTTCTCCCGCCTATATCAAGGGCTTTTCCTTGCTGGGAGGCGAGCCCTTTGAGCCCTGTAATCAAGCGGAGCTCGCACCGCTGTTGGAGCGGATCCGTCAGCGGTATCCCCAAAAAAACATTTGGTGCTATACGGGCTATGACTTCGAGAAGGATCTTCTTCCGGGGCGGCTGGGAGAGCCGTCAGTGACACGACGGATGCTGAACTGTTTGGACGTGCTGGTGGACGGACGGTTCGTGGAAGATCTGAAGGATCTGAATTTGAGGTTCCGAGGCTCTGCCAATCAAAGAATTTTGGATGTTCCTTCTTCTTTACAGGAAGGACGGGCAGTATTATTGCCCGAATATATGCAAAGGTAAGATAAAAAGAGAGGACAATACTATGGGTTTTTCGATGAATATTAAAAAGCTGAATGAGAAAGCAGTAATTCCTACTTACGGCTCTGCAGCGGCGGCAGGAGCGGATCTGTACGCCTGTGAGGAATCGGAGATTACGATCTGCCCCGGTGAAACCAAGCTCATTCATACGGGGTTGGCTATGGAGATTCCGGAAGGCTTGGTTGGCTTGATCTACGCCAGGAGCGGCATGGCATCCAAGAAGGGACTTGCACCGGCGAATAAGGTGGGCGTGATTGACAGTGATTACCGCGGAGAGATCATGGTGGCATTGCATAATCACGGAACCACGGCACAGACGGTAGCAAGCGGTGAGCGAATTGCTCAGATCGTGTTCACGCCCTATATGGCAGCGGAGTTTTCCGTGGTCGAGGAGCTTGGCAATACCGTTCGCGGCGCGGGTGGATTCGGAAGCACAGGCAAATAAGATAGTATACGAAACCGCCCGAGATGATCTCGGGCGGTTTTGTGTAGAAAAAATATTAAAAATTTTCAAAAAAGACTTGCAAAAGCGAAAAAGATGTGATATAATAATACGGTCAAATATACAGGGGTATAGCTCAGCTGGTAGAGTACCGGTCTCCAAAACCGTGGGTCGCGGGTTCGAATCCTCCTGCCCCTGCCATCATTATCGGTCAAAAAAGATCCGACCGAGAAAACAAGAGAAAACGGGAGATTTCGAGAGATT
>JAFTRY010000004.1 GCA_017462035.1 Clostridia bacterium | reverse complement strand
GCGGGCACTGAGGTTGCTTTGCATCCTCAGATTTCGGCTTGTTGTAGTTCTCACGCTCGATGATACCGCACTTCTGCTTTACCTGTGCAATATATAAGCTACTGACCTTCAAACCGCTGTATTTCAGTACATAATCTTTGATCTCCTGATAGGTAGCTTTCTTTTCCGCATCGGTCAAATCCAACTCGTCCATATCCAAGTTAATCTCGATATGTTGCTTCGTGTTTAGTTTGGACAATAAACATACACTTTCGACGTGCCCTGTCCTCGGAAACATATCCACCGGCTGGACTTGTCCTACGGTATATCCCGCCTCACGGAACCATACTGCGTCCCGTGCCAACGTATCAGGATTACAGGAAACGTACACCACTTTGGCTACCCCAAGCTCGGCAAGACAGCTCACAAGCTCCGGTGTGCTTCCTTTTCTGGGCGGATCGATCACCACTACGTCGGGTACTCTTCCTCCGGTACACCGAAGGATCAACTCCCGGGAGGAAGCGTCACCGCAGAAAAACTCTGCGTTGGCAATCCCGTTTCTCACCGCGTTCTCTTTGGCACATTCCACCGCCGCCGCCACCAGCTCCACGCCGATCAGCTTCTCCGCCTTCTTCGCCATGGAAAGTCCAATGGTACCCGTACCGCAGTACAGATCCACCAACAGCTCGTCTCCTTGTAGATCGGCAAGCTCTGTCGCCTTGGTGTAAAGCAGCTCCGCTCCCCTCCTGTTTACCTGGTAAAAGGAATCCGCGCTGATTCGAAAGCTTAGACCGCACAGCTCGTCCTCCAAAAAATCCCGCCCCCAAAGCAAACGGAAATCCTTTCCCAACACCACGTTGGTATTCTCTCGGTTCACATTGATCAAAACACCGACCACCTCGGGAAACGTCCGAGTCAATTCTTCAGAAAATTCCTTCTCTCTCGGCAGCCCTTCCCCGTTCAGAACCAAACAAACCATAGTCTGCTCAGTCTTCTCGCCCCGACGGAGATAAATATGGCGCAAAAGCCCCTTCCCTGTTTTCTCGTCATAGACCGTCCATCCCGCCCCAGTTCCGAAGCGACAGATCCAATCCACGCAAGGAGCAAAGGATCGACTCTGGATCCGACAATCACCACAGGGAATAATGGTATGGGTACCCGTAGCGTAAAAACCAGCACGGATCCCTTCCTTTGTCATCGTTAAGGGATACTGCCCTTTATTTCGATAGCCCTCTGTCTCATTCAACGACAAAACTGGCAAAACCTCCGCGTCCCGAAGCCCTGCCTTCACGAAGGCGTTTTTTACGTATTCTCTTTTAATACTCAATTCGTGCTCGTAAGTAATGTGACGGTACACACACCCTCCGCAGGCAAGGGGTGCCTCACAAGGATCCTTCTCCAGGCGGTAAGGGGAGGCAGTAACCACCTCCAACAGCTTTGCCACTCCAAAACTTCGGTTTACCTTGATAACCTTGGCTCGAACGGTATCTCCCGTTACCGCGCCTTTTACGAAAACCACCTTGCCCTCGGGCTCATATCGCCCTACGCCACAACCGAGATTGTTCAGGTCGGTAATGGCGAGGGTTATGATCTGTTCTTTATTCATGACACGTAAAATTCCCGGTCTGTTTCCAGGCAAAGGCATCCCAACGCCTCGTCAAAAGCGGCACCGCAATCTACAAGGATTCCGTAGTCCCCCCGATAGATCTTACCTCTCTCGGCACCGGGAACCGTATAGGTGGGCACGTGTCCCGCCACGACTGTCACGTCATCGAAGTATTTCCGTTCGGGATCCATTCCCTCCCGAATAAAGTCCTCGGGCATATAGTCCTCCAGGGGAGTGTTTTCGTCAAAGTCCGCAATGCCCGCGTGAAGTAGGAGGTACTTCTTTCCCCGAACCTCCACCTCCTCATAAAGGGACAGGTCGGACAGGTACTCCAGCACCCCTTCTTTCATATCATCATCCAGCTCCTTGAAGCCCTCCATGGTCTTCTGTCCGCCGTCCTGGATCCACTGGGTCATTTCCGAAAGGATCTCGGGATCGGCACCGGTCTCTCCCTTCAGCATGCCATCCAGCGCAGTTAGCAGGCGGTAGGCTCTGTAATCATGCTCTCCCAGGATCGGGATCACGTTAAAGCGCATGCTCAGATCGCAAAGAAGATCCATGGACTCCTCGCCATAGTCCACAATATCCCCCAGAACGTACATCACGTCATCGTCGCCAAAGCGGATCTTGCTCAGCAACCGCTGAAATTTAGAAAAGCATCCGTGCAAATCGGAAACTACATAGGTCATAATATTCATCCTTTCTGTTACTCATTTATGTTTGAAGCTCACACCGTACGAACGGTATTGCTGAAATAGATCTCACAATGCAATGCGGGATCCAGAGCAAGAAGCCGTCGCCGCAATTCGCGACAAACGGGAAATTCGGTGTAAAAGTGTCCTGCCGCAATCAGATTCATACCTGCCTCGGGACCGTCGGTGAGGCTGTGATATTTCAGCTCACCGGTGACGTAGGTATCGGCTCCCGCGGCTTTCGCCGCAGCGATATCGTCCTCTCCGCCACCGCCCAATACGGCAACCCGCTTCACGGACAGACCCGCATCGGCAAGAAGCACAAAGGGTGCGTCCAAGGCATGCTTCACCGTTTCGGCAAAGGCATCCGCCGTCATAGGGCAAGGCAGCTCTCCGATTCTGCCAAGGGTCTCGTCTCCGTTTCCGAATACCGTTACACGCTCCAACCCCAAAAGTCCCGCGAGAACGTCGTTCACTCCTCCCTCTACCGCGTCCAGACGGGTATGAAAGGAAAAGACGGCAATCCCGCTCCGTATGAGAGTGAGCACCTTTTCAGACAAAAAGTCCTCTCCGCTGAGTGCTCTCAGTCCTTTAAAGATCAAGGGGTGATGAGACACGATAAGATCGTATCCGCCCTCCAGGGCATATTTTACGGCTTTCTCGGTAACGTCCAGGGTCACCAGCACCCGCTTGACCTCTCTCTCCCCGTCGGGGCAACACATCAGCCCGTCGTTATCCCATTCACAGGACAGGGACGGAGGGATTTGGCAGTGCAGTTGTTCATATATCTCTCGGATCTTCATGGCGAAGCTCCTCCATTTCCTTCAAAATTTCTTGTTCCTCGCAGATATCCGCGCCCGCTGTCTCCTTCCCACGGATCCGCTCCCGAAGAACGTACTCCCAGTGGGACAGCATCTCCCAAAACAGCTCACCGCCGCGGGAAATATTAATCGGTCCGAACAGCAGCTCCGTGTCATGATACTGCCGAATCTGACCCGAATATTCAGCCAGAATAATTTGGTAAATTTTTTCTTCTCGCACCAGGGTCTCGTCAAGGATGTCGAAGCCCTCCTTGGCAAGATAGCTCCGAAGACGCTCAGGGTGGGTCATGGGTTGAAGGATCAAACGAATGCCGGACCTCCTCACCCAAGGAGCCCTATCAAGAATCCCCGCGATAAGCTCTCCGCCCATACCCAGGATCAGAATATCCTCTGGCGCATAGGACTCCAGCTCGGATAATCCGTCGCAAAGGACGGGAATCAATGTCCCCTCCATGCCGTATTGAGCCACGTGCTCGGTGGCACGAAGAATAGGGCCTTTATGAATATCGGATACGACCCCGCCGCGGATCCGTCCCTCGGCAACCAGGGCAATGGGGAGATAGGCATGATCGGTTCCTACGTCCGCCACAAAGGTGCCCTGCCGAACAAACGCGCCAGCGGCTTGCAGCCGTTTGGTTAGCTTTGGTGTTATCATGGTGTACCTTTTTCTTAGGGGGGACATCCTCCGCTCCCTTGGAACAGAGAGAAGGTCCCCCCCGATTTTTTATTCAGTCAACTGTTACTGCGCAGAAAGAAACTCGTTGATCTTGCGAACCAGCTCATCAGCGTCAGTGCCGTGAACCATACAAGCGTCCGCGATGGACTCACCTCTCGCAGAGGGACAGCCCAGGCAATGCATACCGATGGCAAAGAAGAACTGTGCCGTGTCGGGTGCCTGATCCAGTACATCGCCGATAATGGATTCCTTGGTAACCTGCATATTTCTACCTCCTTTATTATCTTTACCATTATTATAAATCAAAACCATCCGCCTGTCAACAGGCAACCAAAGAATTACGAAAAATTCTATGGGAATATTCTGTCAAAAAGCGGGAGAAGACGAGCCTCCACGAAAAAGACTTCGTCGACAGCGTAACCGTCCTTCCATGACATTACGCTGTCGACAGGTATTTGGCGACAATGGAGCTTGCAAATATATTATAGCATTTATTTGAATGCATGTCAAGCGTTTATTTGAATGCCATGATATAATTGAATCTATGAACAAAAATGGGGAGGTAACAGGATGTATACGTATCAACGGCTCAGAGACCTCAGAGAGGATCACGACAAAAAGCAAGAAGCCATAGCCCTTGTTTTGCAAATTTCAAGACAGCAATATCAGTTGTATGAAAGCGGCAAACGGGAGCTTCCCATGCACCATTTTATTGCACTTGCCCGTTACTATAACGTATCCCTCGACTACCTGGCGGGTCTGGTCGACACACCGAGAAAGCTATATTAAATCCTCGCCGTAAGAATTTCCCCACCGCTCACCGAGTCAAAAAGGACAGAGATCGATATGCCCCAAAAGCATCTAACTTTTGGGGCATATCCTTTTACGTCTCCGTCCTTTTTCTGTTAAAAAATTGTTATTGAGTTTCAAGTCAGTCGCGGAACTGAAGCTGATAGAGGCGGCTGTACATTCCCTCTTTTTCCATCAGTTCCTCGTGAGAGCCGCGCTCTACGATCTCACCGTGATCGATGACCACAATGGAATCGGCATTGTTAATGGTAGACAGACGGTGGGCAACCACAAGCGTCGTTCTACCGCGACAGAGCTCGTCCAGAGCCTGCTGAATGAGGATCTCCGTAGTATTGTCCAAGGCACTGGTCGCCTCGTCCAGAATCAGGATCGCGGGATCCTTCAAAAAGAAGCGGGCAATGCTCAGCCTCTGCTTCTGTCCGCCCGAAAGGCGTACGCCTCTCTCTCCAATGGGAGTATCATAGCCCTGTTCCAGGGACATGACGTAGTCGTGGATGTTTGCTCGCTTGGCGGCAAGAATTACTTCCTCTTCCGTAGCGTCCAGCTTGCCGTACAAAATATTCTCCCGAATGGTACCGTTGAATAAAAACACGTCCTGCTGAACGATTCCGATGTGACGGCGCAAGGACTCCAGGGTCACGTCGTTAATATCCATGCCATCAATGGTCACCGATCCGTCAGTAAGGGGGTAAAACCTGGGAAGCAGATGACAAAGAGTCGTTTTTCCGCCTCCCGAGGGACCCACCAGTGCCACCGTTTCACCGGGACGAATAGTCAGGGAAAGATTTCGAAGAATTCCCTTAGATTCATCGTAGCGGAAGCTCACGTTCCGGAAGGCGATCTCTCCCCTTACATTCCGAAGCTCGACCGCGTCCGGCTTGTCTGTCTCGGGCTCAGCGTCCACGACCTCCAAGAATCGGCGGAAGCCAGTGACACCGTCTTGATACTGCTCCATGAACTGAATGAGAGAGGTGACGGGAGAAATAAACAGATTGACCGACACAATAAAGGTAGAGTAATCTCCGAAGGAAATTCTGTCTCGGTACAGGAAGAATCCTCCGGCGATGAGGATGATCACGTTGAACACGTCTGTGATAAAAGACGTAGAAGAGAAAAAGGTTGCCATGGCGCGGTACGCCTTTTTGCTTGCGTTGACAAACAGATGATTGCTCTCCTCAAATTTTTCCTGTTCCTTATCCGCGTTGGTAAACGCCTTGGTGACCCGGATGCCGCTGATACTGCTCTCCAGGGAGGCGTTGATGGATGCCACACTCTGACGGCGTTCAGTAAAAGCCTCGTTCATCCGCTTGCGGCAGACGGCGGAGACCACCACCAAAAAGGGCACGCAGGCAAAAATAATCAGCGTTAGATAGGGCTCCAGAGTCCATAAGTACAGAAAAGAAGCAACGATCATCACGCCGCTGATCAGCAGATTTTCCGGACCGTGATGAGCCAGCTCGCTAACGTTCATCAGGTCGTTGGTCATGCGAGACATGATCTTTCCTGTTTCCTGCCCGTCATAGTAGGAATACGGAAGCTTCTCCAGATGCCGAAACATATCCCGACGCATATGCGCTTGCATACGGACACCGATAATATGACCGTAGTACTGGACGAAATAACGAAGGGCGTAGCGGATCAAATACAGAATCAGCACACCGAGACCGCATAGAATCACCAGGCGAATTTTTTGATTGGGAATCAGATCGTTCAGCATCCGATTGGTGACCATGGGGTAGATCATACCGATGGCGGAAATCAAGAGAGATGCCGCCATGTCGGCAATTAAGAGCTTTTTATGGGGAGCGTAATAGGCGAGAAATCGCCGAAGCAAAGAGGGCTTTTTGTCGCCCGTTTGAATGTTCTTTTTCATAGGAGCCTTTGGTTGAGAGATTTGTGTAAACTTTTTTGTAAGAAACTTTTTGAAAAAAGTTTCTTACGATCTTCAAAAACTTTAAAAAATTTTTTCTCTACGTCTATCGCAGATGAGAACTATATTTTAGTATTGCTTTCTTTTGGTTCTTTTCTTTCGCGAAAGAAAAGAACACGCGTCCTAATTATTTGTCGTCGTCTAACTTCAACACTGCCATGAAGGCTTCGGGGGAGACCTGGACGGAGCCAAGCTGGCGCATTTTCTTCTTGCCCTCCTTCTGCTTTTCCAGAAGCTTCTTCTTACGGGTGATATCACCGCCGTAGCACTTCGCGAGGACGTCCTTGCGCATTGCCTTAACAGTCTCACGGGCGATGATTCGGGAGCCGATGGCGGCTTGAATGGGTACCTCAAAGAGCTGGCGGGGGATATTATCCTTCAGCTTTTCCGCGATCCGTCTCGCCCGTCCGTACGCCTTTTCCTCGTGAACAATAAAGGAGAGAGCATCCACCTGTTCCCCGTTGAGGAGGAAGTCCAGCTTCACCAGCTTGCTGGGGACGTATTCGCCCAGCTCGTAATCCAGAGAGGCGTAGCCGCGGGAACGGCTCTTGAGGGCATCGAAAAAATCATAAATGATCTCGTTGAGGGGAAGATCGTAGTGAAGCTCCACACGGGCGGTGTCAATATACTTCATATCCAAGAAGGTGCCTCTTCGATCCTGGCAGAGATCCATCAGTCCTCCCACGTACTCGGTGGGAGTAATAATATTTGCCCGAACCAGGGGCTCGTAAGCCACATCGATCTCGTCCGCCGCGGGGAAATTGGAGGGATTATCAATGCGGATCAACTCCCCGTCCTTCCGTTTGACCTCGTAAATAACCGAGGGAGCAGTGGTGATCAGATCCAGATTGAACTCCCGCTCCAAACGCTCCTCAATGATCTCCATGTGAAGCAGTCCCAGGAATCCGCAACGGAAGCCAAAGCCTAAAGCAATGGAGGTCTCAGGCTCAAATACCAAAGCGGCATCGTTGAGCTGGAGCTTGTCCAAAGCATCCCGAAGATCACCGTACCGGGCACCGTCCGCCGGATAAATACCGGCATACACCATGGGCTGTACTGCTTTGAAGCCGGGTAGGGGCTCGGCTGTGGGATTCTCGTCCAGGGTCACGGTGTCACCTACTCGGGTCTCGCCCACGCTCTTAATGGAGGCGGTAATATATCCCACCTCTCCCGCCGAGAGACAATCGGTCTTCTGCAAACCGAAGGGGGTCATGTAGCCCACCTCCACCACGTCAAAGGTAGCTCGATTACTCATCAGACGAATTCGATCTCCCGCCCGAAGAACGCCGTCAAATACACGGACGTTGACCACAACACCCAAATAGCTGTCGTAATAGGAGTCAAAGATTAATGCCTTTAGGGGAGCGTTTAAATCGCCCTTGGGAGCAGGAACCTGTGCTACCACCGCCTCCAGAACCTGCTCAATGTTCAAGCCGGTTTTGGCAGACACAGCAGGACAGTCCTCGGCAGGAATTCCGATCACGTCCTCGATCTCGCTCCTCACCCGCTCCACGTCAGCAGAGGGAAGGTCGATTTTGTTAATGACGGGAATGATCTCCAGGTTGGAGTCCACCGCCAAATAGGCGTTGGCAAGGGTCTGCGCCTCAATGCCCTGGGTGGCGTCTACCACCAGAAGGGCACCGTCGCAGGCGTTGAGAGAGCGGGAAACCTCATAGTTGAAGTCCACGTGACCGGGGGTATCAATGAGGTTGAACTGATAGAGCTCACCGTCGGGAGACTGATAATTCAAGCGAACGGCACGTGCCTTGATGGTGATGCCTCTCTCCCTTTCCAGCTCCATGTTGTCTAAAAGCTGGGACTCCATCTCTCTGGCAGAGACCGTCTGCGTTGCCTCCAGAATTCGGTCGGCAAGGGTGGATTTTCCATGGTCAATGTGGGCAATAATGGAAAAATTGCGTATGTGTTGTTGATTGGACATAGTGTTCTCCGTGCATGATCTTTCGTTATTGGCGCACCTTACCGCGCCACGGTCATTTTCAGGGTCTCCAGCTCCTGACGAAGTGCCTCAGCCTCAGCCTCAGCCTCCTCTAAAGCCGCCTCGGTAAACGCCAGCTTGCTTTCCATTGCCTTCACCTTTCTCTGGGACTTGATCCGCTCTGAGCAATAGTCTAAGGCACACAGCAGCGCGGCTTCGCTCTTGGGGCACTGCTTGCCGGGACCCATAATTTCGTTCATCTTTCGGTTAACGAGTCCCACTAACGCCTCCACCGCTTCGGGGGATTCGTCGCTGATCACGTTCATTTCTACGTCGGCAATGGTAATACGGTATTTTTGTTTCATGGAAGACCTCCGGGTAAAATCTTTTTCAAAACTTCTTCAAATCTCTCGCTTCCCTCTTGCAAATTCCGGGAAAAGAGTGTATAATATATGCAATTATTATTATAATACAAAATCTCGGTTTTGGAAAGAGGTTTTGAAAAATTTCACAGAAAGATTTGATTTTTGTTATGGGATATTTCAGAGACAGTCATAGAATCGTTGTAAAGGTGGGAACCTCCACCCTCACCCATGCCACCGGTCACTTGAATCTGCGCCGCATTGAGCGGCTGGTCAAGGTCCTCTCCGATCTTCAGAATTCGGGGATCCGCGTAGTTCTGGTTTCCTCCGGTGCCGTCAGTGCCGGTGTTGCCAAGATCGGCTTCGGTCATATTCCCTCCACCCCCGAGGAAAAGCAAGCTATGGCAGCCATCGGTCAAAGCGAGCTCATGAAGATTTACGACAGATTCTTTTCGGACTATGGACACACTGTGGCGCAAATTCTTATGACGAAGGACGTTATGACCAACCCCGTACGGCGGAACGCCGCGGAAAATACCTTCCACCGTCTGATGGAAATGCGTTGTATTCCCATCGTCAACGAAAACGACTCGGTATCCACGGACGAGCTTACGAAATTCGGAGGAAACGACATTTTGTCCGCTCACGTGGCGCGAATCTGCCGCGCCGACCTGCTTCTCAATCTCTCTGATGTGGACGGTTTATACGACTCAGATCCCCGTAACAATCCCGATGCCCGACTCATTGAACGGGTAGAGGACATTGACTCGATCACCGCGGGTGCCGGCGGTGCCGGAAGTGATCGCGGAACCGGCGGCATGGTAGCAAAGCTTCAAGCGGCAAAGCTGGTAACCGAGGAGGGAATCCCCATGTTCATTCTCAACGGACACGACCCCGAAATCCTCTACACCCTTCTGGACGGGGGACACGTAGGTACTTATTTTACGGCAAAGAAGAATCACGCATAGAGCGGAGGATCCATGACCAAAAAACAAAAAAAGGAACGAATGGCGGCGATCGTCGCCCGATTGGAGGAAATCTATCCCGAAGCTACCTGTGCCTTGGAGTACGGCGGAGAGCCGTGGAAGCTCTTGGTGATGGCACGTTTGTCGGCGCAATGCACCGACGCGAGAGTCAATGTGGTCTGTCGGGATCTCTTTCGGCAGTACCCCACCTTGTCAGAGCTTGCCGATGCCCCTCTGTCCGAGATCGAGGAGTTGGTGCGTCCCTGCGGACTGTTTCGCACCAAGGCGGCAAGCATCAAGGAGTCCTGCACACTTCTCCGGGATCGGCACGGCTCCCAAGTCCCCGATACCATGGAGGAGCTTCTCGCTCTGCCCGGGGTTGGACGGAAGATCGCCAATCTGCTCCTGGGGGACATTTACGGTCAACCGGCGGTAGTCGCCGATACTCATTGTATCCGCATCAGCGGACGTCTGGGTATGTACGATACAAAGCTAAAGGATCCCCACAAGGTTGAGCTCATTCTGCGGGATCTGATCCAGCCGGACAAGCAGTCTGACTACTGCCACCGCATCGTGCAGTTTGGTAGAGACACCTGTATGGCACGCTCTCCTGCCTGCGGCGCATGTCCTTTATCGGATCTTTGCGAATATAATAAAAAAGTACATTCGCAATAAGGAAAAGCACACCAAAACAGGAGAAAAGTGTCTTGACTTACCCCCGGAAATTGTTTATAATATAGTTATAGAATCGTCACAGAAATTATAATTATCAAGCATAACACTTGAAAATAAGGAGGATCACAATGTATAGAATCGGTGTGGATCTGGGCGGAACCAATATTGCCGTAGGCTTGGTCAACGAAGCCCATAAGATCGTGAAAAAGCAAAGTGCCCCCACGGGAGCGGAACGCGCGGGCGAAGCCATTGCCGCGGACATTGCCAAGCTCTGCCTGGCAGTTTGCCATGCAGAGGGAATCACCCTCCGAGACGTGGCTTGCATTGGAATCGCGACTCCCGGTATCGCCAATGTGGATACAGGCGTAGTAGAATATTCCTGCAACCTTCCCTTCCGAAAATTCCCCCTGGCGGAATGTGTGGGAAAGGAGCTGGGCTTTGACAACGTAAAAATTGCCAACGACGCCAACGCCGCCGCCTTGGGTGAGGCAGTGGCAGGAGCTGCCAAGGGAAGCAAAAACAGCATGATGATCACGCTGGGTACCGGAGTGGGAGGCGGAATCATTCTGGATGGCAAGATTTACGCCGGCTTCAACCATGCCGGCGGTGAGCTGGGACACGTGGTCATTGAAGTAGACGGAGCACTCTGCGGCTGCGGAAGACGGGGTTGTTGGGAGGCATATTCCTCCGCCACGGCTCTGATCCGTATGACGAAGGAAAAGATCGAGGAGTGCCGTGCCGAGGGACAGAGCACCGCCATGGCGGATGCCGCCAAGATCACCGGACGTACCGCCTGCGATGCCATGAGAGCCGGCGACGAGGCGGCAAAGGAGGTCTACGACAAGTACGTAAAGTATCTGGCGTGCGGTCTGACCAATATGATCAATATTTTCCAGCCCCAGGTGATTTCCCTGGGCGGCGGAGTCTCGGGCGAGGGACAATCTCTGATCGATGCCCTTCTTCCCCTCATCCGTAAGGAACAGTACGGCGGAGACGTGGTGGAGCTCACTCAGCTTCGTATCGCCGAGCTTGGCAACGATGCCGGTATCATCGGTGCCGCCATGCTGAATTAACCTTTTCCCAGACGAAAGAGCTTATTCTTTCGCGCGGACCCAAAGCACTCAAAAATAAGAGCCGCTTTCGTTATCCAATAAAATGGTAGCGAAAGCGGTTTTGACGCGCTCCGCCCGTATTGGGTCCCGTGTACCTTTTCACGAGAGATTTCGCTCTCCTCCGCTCCTTTTCGCGCGGAATCATAAAGATCGTCAAAAAATTATTAAAATGACTCAACACCATTGACTTTTCCTCCTGATTCTGTTATAATACCGCTTACCTGCTCATCAGGATCTCACCAAACGCACATCATGAAAGGATGCTTCATATGAATACCGCACATCAGGACCGGTTTCAACATCCCGCGTATCAACGCTCCCGCCGGGCGTATTGCCTGGAATGCATGTTTGAATATTTCGTCTCTCTGCTGGTGACCGAAACGTTCCTTGCCAAGCTATTGTCCAACATCGGAATGAGCGACGCTCTCATCGGAGTCATTTCCTCCTTTATTTCCGTCGCCTTTCTCTTTCAGCTTCTCACCGTCCTGGTAGTGGATAGGATCACGAACACCAAGCGCGTTGCCATGCTGTTTCACAGCGCGAGCCAGCTCTTCTTTATGGCACTCTATCTTGTTCCCTTTCTTCCCATTGCCCTTCCCTACAAGAGCGTACTGGTCGTCGTATTCATTCTCCTTGCCTATTTCGGAAATTATTTTGTGACTTCGCTGATCTATAAGTGGGGCAACTCCTTCGTAGAGCCAACCAAGCGTGCCACCTTCTCCGCGGTAAAGGAGAGCGTCTCCCTTCTGTCGGGTATGGCAGTCACCTTGATCCTGGGATTTGTCATGGACGTTTTCGAGGCAAACCACAACCTGGAGGGCGGATTTCTCTTTGCCGCCGCGGGTATTTTGATTTTTTCTCTGTGTGATTTTATCTGCTTGTCCTTAATGAAGAGCGAGCTCCGTGCCGCCTCGCAAAAAAAGGGAGAGACCGCCGTACGCGCAACGGAAGAAAAGATTCCTCTGCGAGAGGTCATGAAAAACACGCTGGGCAACCGCAATTTCAGAAATGTTATGATCCTCTACACCCTTTGGAACGTGTCCGTGTACACAACCGTAGGCTTTTTGGGGACCTACCGGGTCAAGGAGCTTGCCTTTGCTCTGGGAACCGTACAGCTAATCAACGTATTCGGTAGCTTGGCAAGAGCTCTGATCTCTCGTCCTATGGGCGTTTTTTCAGATCGTTTTTCCTTTTCTAAGGGAATTGCTCTGGGAATGATTCTGGTTTCTTTGGCGTTTCTGATGATCGTGCTCACAACTCCCGAGAGCCGTTTTTTGCTGATCGCCTATACTCTCCTGTATCAAATCGGTCAGTCAGGAACCGGTCAGAACTTTCTCAACATTACATACAGCTACGTAGACGCGCGGTACTTCGTGCAAGCCACCGCCTTAAAAAACAGTGTTGGCGGACTGTTTGGATTCTTGGCATCACTCGGTGCCGGTCAGCTTTTGAAGTGGATTCAACAAAACGGCAATTCTTTGTTTGGTATTCACGTGTACGGTCAGCAAGTGCTTGCCTGCATTTCTCTTGTGCTGATGATCGCGGCTTTCCTATTCAACATCCTAGTGGTACAGAAACAAAAAATTATGATCCAATAACTCATAGACAGGGTTTCGGTCCGAAGGAACACCTCTCAGACGCGAAGCCGAACCATACACAAACGGAAATTCACGAGAAATTCCGCTAAAAAACGCTCCGGCTATCAAAAAGTGATAGCCGGAGCGTTTTTGCCCGTGAGTCCGTTTGAGCAGTTTGACGGATTCCTTAGCTTTTGTTCAATTGGTATTCCACGGTATAAGGTGCCTCGTCGGCATCCTGGAGACGGTAAAAGTTCATCTGTCCCGGTTCCAGAGTACAAGTGAGAGAATCGGTTCCCTCCGTGAGTAAGATCTGTTTACCCGTTTCCTTGCTGACCTCGAACAGGTGACACTTGCTCTTCAAGCGTAACGTAACCTGCCTGCCCTCCTCATAATCCCGATTCAGCACCAGTAAATAACGGTTTCCGTAAGCGTCATCCAGCTCAGACACCGAAATATGGTAGGGCAATTCTCCTCGCAGAAGCTGACTGTCCGCCATGGTCTCGCCATATTCGGCGGCGTACGTCTTCACGGAGGTCAGGCTTTCATCGTGAATCACACAACGGCACTCCAGTGCCATTAGTGTATTGCCCCATTCCCGGTAAATGGCGTGCATCGCCCTCTGTTCCTGGAAAAATTCTCCTCGGGTACCGTCCTCAGGGTTGACCACTGAGCCCCAGACAGTATAATGCTGAAGTCCCTTGGAGCCGTAAAGCGCGCCCACGTTCATTGCCAAGCGAACCATAGAAAAGAGAAAGATGGGAATTTTCTTATAATTCTTCCCCTGATAGTAAAACCACAGGGGCATGCGGTACTTTTTCGCCATAAACTTCAAAAGTGCCAAATCACACCACATCAGGGAATCGTCCAAAGCGGGACCCCGTCCGTAAGGGTAGTAATCCATAGACAAAACAGGAGGCTCCACCGTGGTGATATACCGTTCCACGTATGCGGGAAATTCTCCGTTTACCCAGGTGTAATGGCTGTTATAGCTGGGGATAGCGACACTGAACAGAAGCTTTTCCGGCACCTCTCGATGAAACAGATCGGTTTGATGGCGGGCTTCCGCCAGCTGGTCGGGGATACAGGGCTCGTCCTAAATATAGAAGCCTACCACATGACGGTAAGGTCGGGGCAGATCCACGACCTTGCGAACGTCATCCACGGTAATATGGCGATCCATATGATGGTGCTGCATACCGCCGTATAGATCCATGTTCTGATAGATCATGTCAATTCCCAACCGCTCACACATGGGCAGTGCCGCCTCGATCTGCTCTTTGTTTACCCATCCCGATTCCAGAAGATTGAACCCTGCGTCGGCACAGGTCTTGACGGCGTTCCGCATCTTCGCGGCACAGTTTGGGTCGTATGCTGGCTTGCCGGAGGTCTCTCCGGGGGAAAAGGTAGATAAAATAAACCGATCCTGCTTCCAGGAACGGTAGGGATTGCTCAGCGGATAGCGAGAAAGAAGCTTATTTTCCATTTCGATGTCCCCCACTTGATCGTATCTTGAGATGTTTATATAACACAAGCGTGATTATATACCTTTCTCTCTGATTTGTCAAGTAAGGGAGAGATTTTTAATCGTTCATCCTGAGCGAAGCAAAATCGCAAGGCGATTGCGAAGCCGAGCAGGATCTGGGGCGAATGTATAACATTGGTTACCCCTCGCAGATCCCGATGCATTGCATCGCCCTACGGGTTCGACTACAGCGGAGACTCGCTCCGCTCCTACCGCCTCCGCTCAGGATGACACAAGGGCTTCCTACGAAAAACAAAGGATTACCGAAAAATTCCGTCCGTTGGAATCCACGGCAATCACACCAACCACCCGAAGGTGTTCGTATGAACCTTCGGGTGAGACTTGCTCCATAGCAACGCCTCCCCGGCGCATGAAGCGGTGGGGACGCAGGGGGATTTTCAAGGGGGGGAACGCCTTGAAAACGTTTTCTTCGCCATTCTTTGTCGTTCAACAAAGAATGGCATACATCTACACCAAAGTAACCTTACCGTTCAGCAAAGAATAACGTAAATCTACACCGAAGTAACTTTACCGTTTTTTGCAGGCAATTCACGAATTGCTCCGACGAAGTTTTGGGAAAATTTATTCAATATTTTACATAAATTTTCAGAAACTTGTTGACACCTCAACATTATTGCGGTATAATGAGTAAGATGGGGAGGTGAGGCTATGAATTCAAATACGGAACAAAATGCCCCGACCGAAAAGCAAGAAACCGGCTTTGACGCGTTTAACAGCTTGATCGGAAACGCTATGAAGCATATTGAAAAATTAAAATCCAGAGGCATGAACGAATACGATCTGTCCGGAACGCACACGCTATGTATGCGCCGCCTCTATCAAGCGGAAAACGGCTTGACGCGTACGGAATTGGCACAGGCATGCCAAATGGATCGAGCACAGATTACCCGCATCATCGAAAAGCTTCTTGCCAAAAAATTGGTCATTGAAGTGGGAACCGGTTCGGGTTACCGAAAAAAATGTATTCTGACACCCACAGGCAGAGAGATCGCCGCCGACATCAACGACCGGGTGGAAAGGATCCAAGCCTTCGTCAGCGGAGATATCCCGCCCGATCAACTGGACAACTTTTATAAAACCCTGCATCTGATCTGCGACAACCTAAAGGAGGCTGAGAAATTCCTCTGAGACGATTCCTCTTTCAAAGCAGCTTTTATGAATCACGTAAAATAAATAAACGAAATACGATAGAAAATAAGGAGTAAATCATGAAAATTTCCGAGCAGCTCTCTTCAATTAAATCTCGATTGAACACAGGCAAAAGCACCAAGGAATCCCCGGTCACGCCTGTAGAAGTAAAGATTCACCGCAGCCCAAAGACCCCTCGCCGCTATGAGCGAGTCTCCCACGTATTGGATCTCTGCCGCATAATTGACAAGCACGGAGATAAAATCGCTTTTTCCTACTTTGACAAGCAGAGAAATTTGATCCAAATGACCTACGCCGAGTTCGGCGTTATGATCCGAAATACCGCCGCGGGACTGACCGCCTCCGGCTATGCCGGTAAGCGGATCGCCCTCATCGGCGAAACCTCTGTAGCATGGCTTGCCTCCTACCTGGCGATCCTCGCCACCGGCGGCGTTGCCATTCCCATGGACAAGGAGCTGGAGATCGAGGTCATTGGCGACTTCCTTAAGAGCGTGGATGCCAACGGTATCATTTACTCCGCGTCCTTCAACGGAAAGTTCGCATCCGCCATGGAATCTCATCCCTCTCTGACTCTGTTCGTTCCCGTGGATCCCGATGAGACGGAACGGAAGGGACGGGGCGTTCTTCCCTACGAGGATCTGCTCCAGCAGGGCAAAATGGAGGTCCGCCGAGGCTATACCTATCCCCCCGTCAAGGATCGGGAGGGTCTTAGCGAAATGCTCTTTACCTCCGGTACTACCGGAACCAGTAAGTGCGTCATGCTGAGCCAAAAGAACATTTTCTCTGTGGTAACGGCGGCGGCTGAGACCGTAGACTTCTCCCCCGAGGACGTAGTGGTCTCCCTTCTCCCCGTACACCACACCTATGAGCTTGCCTGTCTCCTTGCCGAGATGGACTACGGTATCCATATCTGTATCAATGACTCCTTGACCCGTGTGCTCAAGAATTTCAAGATCTTCCGCCCCACGGGACTGGTTTTGGTACCCCTTTACGTCTACACCTTCTACAAGCGGATCTGGTCCGAGGCAAAGAAGACCGGAAAGGACCGCAAGCTGAAGCTTGGAATCGGTCTGTCCCGCGGCATGATGGCAGTAGGTCTGGACAAGAGAGACGCTATTTTCGGTGAGATTCTGGAATCCTTCGGTGGACGTTTGAACAAGATCATTTGCGGCGGTGCCGCTTTGAACCCCAGAATGATCGAGTTCTTTGAAAATCTGGGTATTTCCATCTACGAGGGCTTCGGTATCACCGAGTGCTCCCCGTTGGTATTCGTTACTCCCTACTACGCGAGAAAGTACGGTTCAGTGGGTCCCGCTGTTCCCTGCTGTCAGGCTCGGATCGACGGTGAGGACCTCAACGACCGCGGTTACCCCGAGGGTGAGATTCAGGTCAAGGGCGACAACGTCATGCTTGGCTACTACAACAATCCCGAAGCCAATGAGAAGGCATTTACCGAGGACGGCTGGTTCCGCACCGGCGACGTGGGCTATATGGACAACGACGGATACTTCTATGTTACAGGTCGTATGAAGAGCGTGATCGTTCTGGAAAACGGAAAGAACGTATTCCCCGAGGAGATCGAGGAATATCTGGGCAATATTGAGACGGTAAATGAGTGTGCCGTGGTCGGAAGACAGAGCGGTGAGGTCGTGAATCTGGTGGCTCTGATCTATCCCGATTACGAAAAATATCCCGAGGGAACCTCCGACGAGGCGATCGAGAGGGATATTACCGATTCCGTCATGGCTATGAACAAGACCCTGCCTACCTATAAGCAGGTCAAACTGGTGGAGCTTCGCGATATCCCCTTCGAAAAGACCACCTCTCGTAAAATCAAGCGCCATCTGCTGAAATGAATCCCCGAGGGATCCGAGAGGCTTTCTCCCACGGATCCCTCTCAAAATGCTACACCGTGTTTTTCCTGACGGAAACATTTTTCATAAAACCATTGACAACATGAGCGATATGGTGTATAATGGTTTTGAATACTACATAAAGAATCCTTGCGAATCAGATGAAAGGAACCAACTACATGGAAAATTACGTTATTTTGACCGACTCCTCCTGCGACCTGTCTCGGGAGATGACCGATTCCCTGGGGGTAGAGGTGCTCTCTCTGGAAATCGTTATGGAAAACGGAGAAACAAAGCCGAATCACGAGGTTGAGGTAAAGGCATTCTACCAGGATCTCCGCGACAAGAAGCAGATCACCACCTCCGCCGTTGGCATTGACCGTTTTATGACCTTTATGGAGCCCTTCCTGGCACAGGGCAAGGACGTTTTGTACCTTGGCTTCTCCTCCGGACTCAGCGGGACCTTCAACGCGGGCTTCGTGGCTTCCCAGGAGCTTGCCGAAAAGTATCCGGACCGTAAGATCTACGCGGTCAATACCCTCTGCGCCTCCTTGGGTCAGGGTCTTTTGGTTTACCTCTGCGCAAAGATGCGTCAGAACGGTGCCGGTATCGAGGAGGTTCGGACTTACGCCGAGGACAACAAGCTTCACCTCTGCCACTGGTTCACCGTAGACGATCTTTTCTTCTTAAAGAGAGGCGGCAGAGTCAGTGCCGCCACCGCCGTACTCGGCACCATGCTTAGCATCAAGCCTGTTATGCACGTAGACAACGCGGGTAAGCTGATCAACGTAGAAAAAGCAAGAGGCAGAAAAGCCGCTATGGATACCTTGTTCAACAAGATGAAGGAGACTGCCATCGAGCCCGAGAAGCAGACCTGCTTTATCTGTCACGGAGACTGTGAGGAGGACGCAAAATATCTGGCAGACCGGATGAAGAACGAGCTGGGTGTTCCCCAGGTGTTCATCAACTATACCGGTCCTGTGATCGGTGCTCATTCGGGCCCCGGCACGCTGGCTATTTTCTATCTTGGAACGGAGAGGTAATTCGCTATGATCGTTAACGGCTCCATGTTTTACGAGATGATGTTCTCCGCCGCCAACGCGCTGGACAACAGTAAGGACATTATCAATAACATGAACGTATTCCCGGTTCCCGACGGAGATACCGGAATCAATATGACCCTGACCATGCGCACCATGAAGGGATTGGAAAACTTCGATAATCTTTCCGACTGCGCCAAAAAGGCGGCAGATGTCGCCCTCCGTTCGGCTCGCGGCAACTCGGGTGCCATTCTCTCCCTGTTTTTCCGAGGCATGGCGAAAGCGTTCAAGGGCTTAGATGCCGCCGATGCTCCCGATATGGCGCTTGCCTTCCGCAAGGGCTATTCCGAAGCCTACAAGGCAGTCATGAACCCCACTCGGGGTACCATCCTCACGGTTATGCAGTGTTGCGCCGAGGCAACGGAGCGCATGGCACCTGATTACGTGGGGAACGTGGAGGGTCTGCTGAAGGAGGCTCTGCTCGTATCCGAGGAGGCGCTGGCAAGAACCCCCGATCAGCTTCCCAAGCTGAAGGAAGCAAACGTGGTAGATGCCGGAGGTTACGGCTTCGTCACCATTCTCCGGGGAATGCTTGCCGCTATGGAACAAAATCCCGTGGTTCTGCTGAACGAGGAGACCAATATTTCCGCCGCCGCGGACTTTTCGGAATTTGACCAATCGGAGATCACCTTTGCTTACTGTACCGAATGTATCGTGGATAAATCCGAAGCATGTCTCGGAGAGGGTACCGCCGAGGAGCTTCACCGCTTGATCTGCTCCATCGGAGACAGCGTGGTGTTCGTGGACGACGAGTCCATGATCAAGCTCCATGTCCACACCGACCATCCGGGACAGGTCATGGAAAAGGCACTGGAGTACGGCACTCTTGCCATGGCAAAGATCGAGAATATGAAAAATCAGCACTCTGCCCTGACGGTGGAGAAGGAAGCTGCCCCTAAGGAAGAGCCCAAATGGGTGCGCCCCGAAAAGAAATACGGCTTCGTGTCGGTCTGCTTAGGCGACGGCATTGCCGATGCCTTCCGCGACATCGGTGTGGATCGAATTATCCACGGCGGACAAACCATGAATCCTAGTACCCAGGACATCATTGACGCGGTGAATATGACCCCCGCTGAATACGTGTTTGTATTGCCCAACAACAAAAATATTTACATGGTAGCCGCTCAGGCAGCCAATTTGGTGAAGGATCGGAAGGTTCTGGTTCTCCCCACCAAGAGTGTTCCTCAGGGCATCTCCGCCATGATCTCCTTTAATCCCGACGCTACTCCCGAAAAGAACTTCACTGATATGGAGGCTTCTCTCGAAAACGTGATGTCCATGTCGGTGACCGGTGCTGTCCGGAGCACCTCGGTTGAAGGAACGCAAATCACGGACGGACAAATGCTGGGATTGGTAGACGGCTCCATTGAGTGCGTTGCTGACAGTGCCGAGGAATGTCTTTCCAAGCTGGCGGAAAAGATGACCAATGCTTCCTACGTTATGGTCTTTCTTGGCGAGCAGGCAGCAAACGAGGATCCTTCACGGATAGAAGCCCTTCTCCGCGGCTCCGCGCCAAACTGTGAGATCGCCGTTATGGTAGGCGGTCAGCCTCTGTACCCCTACATTATCTCGGTAGAATAATCTGCCCGGCTGGAAAGAAATTTTCAAAAATCTATTTACAAACCGAAACAAAGTGTGTATAATAGGAATGACGGAAGTACTTCCGTCAAAGCGATATAACATGAATCAAGGATCGGGAAGAAACCGAAGAGGATCGGAACAGAGAGAGGCTGCCGTCGGCTGAAAGCACCTTCCGAGAACACTCGGCTTGTGCGCCCGGGAGATCCGTGAGTGAAGGGCAAGAAGTCCCATAGCTTGCGGCGTGACCCGCGTTAAGGGGAGCGACCCCGTCGCCATGAGGAAATACGAAGGTATTTCAATGCAGAGTGGAACCGCATCTTGATGCCTCTGCACCCGGGTGGGTGCAGAGGCTTTTTTCTTCCAAAATACCAGGCTCCTTGGGAATTTTTTCAGAAATTTTCTCGGGGTTCGGGGCAAAGCACCAAAACGCTTCCCCTCAAAATAGGAGGTTATTTATGACACAGACCAAAACTGAAAAGACTATGCGTTCGGTAGCGGACACTGCCAAACGCATCAAAGATACCGTGAAGGAAACGGCAGGGCTGGTTCGGGAGGATATTCGCGCCACCCGAGAGCGGGATCCCGCCGCCAAAAGTGATTGGGAAGTCGCCCTGCTCTACTCCGGCGTACACGCCGTTGCCGCCTACCGTCTGGCGCATAAGATCCATGAGAACGGTCATACCTTCGCCGCCCGCGCCATCAGCCAGACTGCCCGATTCATTACAGGCATCGAGATCCACCCCGGTGCAACCATCGGCAAGGGGCTGGTCATCGACCACGGCATGGGCGTGGTCATTGGTGAGACCGCTGAGATCGGTGACAACTGCACTCTGTATCAAGGCGTGACTCTGGGCGGTACGGGCAAGGACGTAGGCAAGCGCCACCCCACCCTTGGCAATAACGTCATGGTGGGTGCCGGTGCTAAGGTACTGGGACCCTTCCGCATCGGAGATAACACGAAGATCGCAGCCAACGCCGTGGTCCTCACTGAAATTCCCGAGAGCTGTACCGCCGTGGGCATTCCAGCGAAGGTGGTGAAAAAGCAGGGACAAAAGGTGGAAAACGACCTGGATCAGATTCACGTTCCCGACCCCGTGGCACAGGAGCTGCGCCGTCTGGAGGAAAAGCTGTCCGCCCTGGAGGAGGAGCTCCGAGGGCTGAAAGCCGCTAAATCCAATCACAAAGAAAGCAAGTAAAAAAATCAAAAATATAAAGGAAGACAAACATGTTACTCTATAATTCCCTGTCAAGAACCAGAGAAGAATTTATTCCCAATGAACCTGGTAAGGTCAGCATGTACACCTGCGGACCCACGGTCTACCACTACGCCCATATTGGCAACCTAAGAAGCTACATCATGGAGGACGTGCTGGAAAAGTACCTCCGCTATTCGGGCTACGACGTAACCCGTGTTATGAACATCACCGATGTGGGACATCTGTCCAGCGACGCTGACACCGGCGAGGATAAAATGCTCAAGGGAGCGAAGCGTGAGAAAAAGACGGTGCTGGAGATCGCAAAATTCTACACCGATGCCTTCTTTGCCGACTGCAAGAAGCTGAACATCAAAACTCCCGAGGTAGTAGCACCGGCTACCGGCTGCATCGACGAATTTATTCGGGTCATTGAAGAATTGATCCGTAAGGATTACGCCTATGCCGCCGGAGGAAATATCTACTTCGATACCTCCAAGCTAAAGCAGTATTACGTTTTTAACGACTTCAAGGAGGAGGATCTGGAGGTCGGTGTCCGGGAGGGCGTAGAGGAAGACTCCAACAAGCGGAACAAGGCAGACTTTGTTCTTTGGTTCACCAAGTCCAAGTTTGACGATCAAGAGCTGAAATGGGAAAGCCCCTGGGGGCTGGGATACCCCGGCTGGCATATTGAATGCTCCTGTATCAGTATGAAATATCTGGGACAAAAGCTGGATATTCACTGCGGCGGTATTGACAACGCCTTCCCCCACCACACCAATGAAATTGCCCAGAGCGAGGCATTTTTAGGACATAAATGGTGCAATTATTGGTTCCACGTTCACCACCTGAATACCAACAGCGGAAAAATGAGCAAGAGCAGCGGTGAGTTTTTGACCGTTTCCCTTCTGGAGTCCAAGGGATACAATCCTCTGGTCTACCGCCTGTTCTGTCTCCAATCTCACTATCGAAAGTCCCTGGTATTCTCCTACGAGAACCTGGACAACGCGGCAACCGCCTATCGGAAGCTGGTGGCAAAGATCGTGGCACTGTTGAAGGAGCCTGCCGGGGAGCTGGAGCAGGATGCCTTTGACCGCCGGAAGGATGCCTTCCGCGCCGCCTTAGACAACGATATGAACACCTCTCTGGCAGTAACCGCACTCTACGACGTTCTAAAGGAAAAGACCACCCCCGCCACCAAGCTTGCCCTGATCCGTGACTTTGACCGGGTGCTGGGATTGGATCTGGCGGAAGCGGCAGAGGCTCAAATTCGCGCCGAGGAGGAAGCAAAGGCAGTCGCCTCTGCCGACCCCTTCATCCAGGAGATCGAGGCGTTGATCGCCGAGCGTATTGCCGCCAAGAAGGCAAAGGACTACGCCCGTGCCGACGCTATTCGCCAGTCTCTTTCCGACCGTGGCGTGACTCTCATCGATACCCCTCAGGGTACGGAATATAAAATTCAGTAATTTTTACGTTAAATAGAAACAACACCCGAAGGTCGTATGACCTTCGGGTGTTGTTTCGTTATGATTCTCTCTCAACCAAATAATCCAGGGTAACATGGTAGTAATCGGCAAGCTTAATTGCTGCCCACAAGGGCAATTCCCGTTCCCCTCGTTCATATCTCTGATATACCGTCAGTTGCATATTGAGAACGGCTGCAATTTCCTTCTGTGTTTTGTCGTGATCCTCACGTAAATCTCGGACTCGTCTGTAAATAAACACGCTATATCCTCCCTTCCCCTCCATTTTCATTATACAAAAAACACCATTCGGTATTGACATATAACACCGTTTGGTGTTATAATAAAATTTGTTTCTTATTTTACTTCAGGAGGAAAGGTAAATGAATAGAAAGGGGGCTTATGTACCGTGTGCCACAATACTGGGTATTATTTTTATTCTAATTTTTTTATTAGGCTCCACTAGACTTACTTTTGGAGAAAAGCATACCGATATAGCAACCGATACCCTTACACACACAGAATCACAGGCGGAATTCTGAATACAAACAGCAAGAAAATTCACAAAATAGATTGCGGAACGGCCGCTCTGATTCATAGGAAAAATAGGATGTCATACAGAGGGGATATACGACCTGCGGTAATTGTTTTCGATGAATGTCAATACACCCGATCAAAGCCTTAACAAAGACCGCCAAAAATTCATTTCTGTTTTTTGCGTTTTCTTTGCAAAAAAAGAGAAGGGAAAACGTAACCCCCTCATTAGGATTTCTTTTTGCTTGCCTTTTGCTAAAATAGGGGAGAAATATGAGGTTCCCCATTATTAGGTTTTCTTTTCGCTTTCTTTTTGCCAGAATAGAGGAGAAATATGAGATTCCCCATTATTAGGTTTTCTTTTTGCTTGCCTTTTGCTAAAATAGGGGAGAAATATGAGGTTCCCCATTATCAGGTTTTCTTTTTGCTTTCTTTTTGCCAGAATAGAGGAGAAATATGAGGTTCCCCATTATTAGGTTTTCTTTTCGCTTTCTTTTTGCCAGAATAGAGGAGAAATATGAGATTCCCCATTATTAGGTTTTCTTTTTGCTTACTTTTTCTTTCCAAAAAGAAAAAGTAAGTTGACAGGAGTGCGAAACTATGATATAATAAAATTTGGAATATATTTTTTGGAGGCACCCTTTGAAAAACGAAATGAAGCTCCGGTCGGGCGCAACGATTCAACAGATAGACCCCAAAAAAGCCGGAGAAAAGCAATACTTAACTCGCCAAACTCTCTCCATGATGCACCTGATGCCCTCCGGGGAACCGGTGGCTTACGATATTGCTCCGGACGGACATATTATTTACTATTTTGACCCTGCCCGCGTGGTGGAGGCTCCCCCCGAAAACTGGTACTTTCCCCGTGCGCGAAAGGACACTATGGTCCTGGAAAGCGGAACCGTCATTGAACGCATGAGTGTAAAAAATGCCGCCGCCAACGGCTACTATACAGAGGAACGGCTTCTTCGAATGCACTACGAGGTCATCGAGGAGCCCGTGGCGTATACCGTAAAGTCGGACAAAACTGTTCTCTATTTTTACGACAAGAAGACCGCCAAACGTCTTCCCTTAAACTGCGTTCGATGCGGCAAGGACATCCGCTATAAGAAGAAGCTCTGCCGGGCTTGCTATGAGGAGGACCTGGCAGAACGCCGGGCGGAGGGTGATGCTCACCGAAATGCCTACTACCATATGGACCGCAAAAAGGTTTTGTTCTTCGACCTGGAGCTCACCGGCTTCTATGACCACGACGAAATTCTGTCGGTGACCATCGTGGATGCCACCGGAGAGCTGATCATGGATACTCTGGTTCGTCCTTTCAAGAAAAAGAAATGGAAGAACACCGAGAAGATTCACGGCATTACCCCCGAAATGGTAACAGACGCGCCCACCATGGAGGATCTGATCCCCAGGATCCGTGAGATCTTCGACGGCGCGGAAAACATCATTGCCTATGGCGTATCTACCGATTACAGCCATATCAAGTACATCTACACCGCCGAGGAGCAGGAGACCTTCCGTGGGAAGATCCGTTGCTGTGCCAACGAGTTCGTGCGGTACGCTCACGAGCACCGTCCCGATGTGCTCCACGCCTCACTCACCGACGCTATGAATTGCTTCGGCATCGAATGGGACGGCATTGCCCATACCTCCACCGCGGACACCATTTCCTGCATGAAGGTTTGGGAGGTTCTCTTCCCCAATTACTATGAAAACTGACAAGGAGCCTTTATGGATTCTTTATTTGGACTGGATCACCCCTCTCTGCGCGAGGAAGGGGTGGAGTATCTGACCACCGCTTATTCCCCCGAGGAGCTATTGATCCTGGAAAGCATTCTCCAGGACGCTCAGATCCCCTACTTGAAAAAGGATCGGGGCTCGGGAACCACGGTAAAGGTAATCATGGGATACACGATTTTCGGAACCGACCTGTATGTCCGCCCGGAGGATCTGGATACCGCCACCGCCTTGCTGGCACCTGCCGACGCAGAGGAAATTGAGGAGGAACAAACGTGATAAAGGAAATTTTGCTTTGCAAATACGGCGAGATCGTCCTCAAGGGCGCTAACCGAAAATATTTTGAGGACATGCTCTGCCGGGAAATGAAAAAACGTGCCGCTTGCTACGGTAACTTCCAGATCTACCGGGCACAGAGCACCATCTATATCGAGCCAGCTGACGACGAGGCGGATCTGGACGGTATGTTTACTGCCGCCGGTAAGGTCTTCGGCATCGTTGCCATTTCCCGTGCCGCTGTCTGCGAAAAAAATATGGAGGATATCTCTCGCACCGCGGCAGAGTACGTTCCTTCCTTCCTTGAAGGGAAAAAGACTTTTAAGGTAGAGGCAAAGCGTTCGGATAAAGCCTTTGCCCTCGACTCCATGGAGATCTCTCGGGAGATCGGCGGCGTGATCTTAGAGAACTGCCGCGGAATCCGCGTGGATGTCCATCACCCCGACGTGATCGTTAAGGTAGAGATCCGTGAGTTCGGTGCGTATGTCTCCGCCGGACAGTTCAAGGGGGCGGGCGGTATGCCCGTGGGAACCAACGGACGGGGGCTTCTGCTCCTGTCGGGGGGCATCGATTCTCCTGTGGCGGGTTACATGATGGCAAAGCGAGGCGTTCGCCTGGATGCCATTCACTTTGAATCCTTCCCCTATACCAGCGAGCGCGCCAGGGAAAAGGTACTGGAGCTGGCAAGGATCGTCTCCGAGTACGCGGGAGACATTTACGTTCACGTGGTATCTCTGACCCATATCCAGGAGGAATTGGTCAAGGCGTGCGAGGAGGATTACTTTACTCTGCTTCTGCGCCGCTATATGATGACCATTGCCGAGCGAGTAGCGAGAATGAAGGGATGCAGCGCCTTGATCACAGGCGAAAGTTTAGGACAGGTAGCGTCCCAAACCATGCAAGCACTGGGTGTCACCGACGCGGCGGTAAATCTGCCTGTGTTCCGTCCCTGCATCGGTATGGACAAGGAGGAGATCGTGACCGTTGCCAGAAAGATCGAAACCTTCGAGACCTCCATCCAACCCTATGAGGATTGCTGTACGGTGTTTACACCAAAACACCCTCGCACAAAGCCCGAGCTGGAAAAGGTGTTAGTCCAGGAAAACAAACTGGATTTCCAGGCACTTGTGGAGGAAGCCATGGGGACTATGTATACCGTTCACATTACTCCCGAGTATTAAAAATCTGGGAAATAAGGGAAATTTTTCTTCTTTTTCACCGAAAAATCCCCCAAAACGAAAAATTTTTCTCGTTTTGGGGGAACTTTTTTTCAAAAAGGTATTGCAATTTGAAAAAAGATATGATATAATATCAAAGCTGTCAAGCAAACGGCCCGTTGGTCAAGCGGCTAAGACGCTAGCCTCTCACGCTGGAAACATGGGTTCGATTCCCGTACGGGTCACCAAATAAGAACGCAGAATAGGATACAAGAAATTGTGCCTAATCTGCGTTTTTTATTGCTTTTTAGGGGTATTTTTCCCTTTTTAGCATAAAACAAGCCCATTTTCCAAGGTTGCAAGCGCCTTCGGAGGATGGGCTTTTTTGCTATTATTAAATTTATGGTTATCGTTAGATTTATGGGTATAATTAAAATTATAGTCTGCGGACGATGAAAACTGTCGCAACTAGTGATTTGACCTTGACAAACGCCTATCTGTTCGCTATAATATTATTGAAGAGCATTTGTCCTCACTGCAGCTTCGGGCTGTTATTGGACAATTTGCTCTTTTTTGTTTTATGAGGTATTTGCCGCGCCCAGATGAATATTTATCGTAGTCAATACGAACCACACCCTTTTTGCAGTTGTGGTAGCACATTCTGCCTACCCAACCTACGTAGCAGATTTCGCCACTTGGTAGCAGTGCGACGATGTCGGTAGTTTCCTTTTGCGTAGGCGGAGTTCCGCAAAAGGATATGCCTTCCGCTTCTGCTGCTTGGTAGAAACTACGGCAAGTGGCTTCGTCTTTCATAAAGAAATAGACCTTTTTTGTTTTGCTGATGAATTGTTTGATTGTACGCATTTTTTATATGCTCCTTATTTTTACTTCCTATAAGAGCGCATAAAAAAAGCATCCCATCGCTACGATAGGATTGCTGAATAAACATATAACCCCATCGTTCAAGCATTGGCACCTTGCCTTTCGGTAGGTTGTCGGCGGTCACAGGGCTTGTCCCTCACGCACTCTTTATAGGTTATATTCATTTTATCAGATTTTATGGTATTTGTCAATGGTTCGGCAGAAAAAATAGTCCACGGGCTATATTATACATTGAAAAATTCATTTTTTTATGATATAATTGTATTAACATTATTTGTGCAAGATTTCAAAAGGAGCATTACGATGGAAAAAGTAACTTATTTTGATGTAGAATATGCTAATTCAAAAAACAAGGCTATATGCCAAATGGGTATAGTTTGCGAGGATTATAATGACCACGAGCCTGTTTACCCTGAACTAGATATTTATGTTAACCCCGAGGAGGGCTTTGATAACAATTGCATTCGAGTACACGGTATTACGTCATCTACGGTAAAGGATGCGCCCGGTTTCCCGCAAGTATGGAAAGATGTAGAAAAATATTTTACGCATGCGGTGATTATCGGACACAATGTAGCTTCCTCGGATTTGGATGCTTTGGTAAAGAATCTTCGCAAATATAACATTGATATTCCCGAATTTTATTACATTTGCACCTACGATTTAGCCAGAAAATTCATTCCGTCTTATGCCGTGGCAAACTACAGTTTAGCAACACTGTGCGAATATTTTGAAATAGACATTGATTCCGAGCATAATGCTTTTGATGATGCCTGTGCTTGCTCTGACCTATTTAATGCTATGGTTGAGGCATACGATATAAATGTCGATGATTATGTGCAAAAATATTATCCCAATGACACTTTTGTACATACTTCGTATATTGACGCAGCAGTTCTTAGAAAAGCAATCAGTGAATTTTATGGTGTTGTAAGAGGCTTCTCTATCGACAATGTCATTACACAAGAAGAAATAGAATATATCACTTCTTGGAGAGATAGCAATATCCAGTATGCCGATCATAAAGAGGTGTATGACATTATTGCGGTCATCGATAGTATCCTTGAGGATAATATTATAACCTTGGATGAAATTACAAAACTGCAAAAGTGCATGAAAGAATATCTTGACGATATGTCTACCAATCCCGTGACACTGGCAACCCAAATTCTCGATGGCATTCTTAAAGGCATAACAGTTGATGGTGAGATTTCCGAAGCGGAGTGCAAGAATCTTCGTCAGTGGCTGTATGATAACATTTACTTGTCAGACCATTTCCCGTTTGATAAGGCAATGGAAGTTTTGGATAGCGTGCTTGAGGATTCCATAATAACAAAGGATGAAGCCGCTTATATTAATGCGATGATAAATGAAATGCTTAACCCCATTGACTGTTTGAAGGAAGAAGTAAATTCAGTCGATGGCAAGCATGTGTGTTTAAGCGGTAATTTCGACTATGGGCAAAAAACCGATGTTGAAGCCTATATTGTGTCAAAAGGAGGCATAATCGATTCTTCCGTCAAAAAGACCACGGATATTCTAATGGTTGGAAATGGTGAATGCCAAGCATATTCTAACGGAACTTATGGCACCAAAGTAAAAAAAGCCCTTGAATACAATAAAAAAGGATGCAACATCCAAATCATACGAGAAGCAGACTTTTTTGCTTCGGTAAAATAAAAAGGAGAGTAAACATATGGCAACAATTACTTATACTTTCGGTGGAGATGCTGCTTCGCTCGGCACGGCAACGAAGGATAATTTAACTTATGAAATGCGCGAAACGGCATCCGAATGGAAACTTGTAAGCGCCGATGATACCTTGAAAGTCGAATGGAAGTGGAGCAAGAAAGACTGTGCAACCTTCGATGATTGGTGCGTGGCATTAAAGGACAACGGATTTGACATTTTGAAATAAGGAAGGATAATTATATGGCAAAGCTTATCGAAGAAATCAACATTCCTGAGTGTTTTAGAACTACTCCAACATACAGCCCTACTGTTATTAGAATCTATGACGAGTATGTTGAAGTCGAGGGTCCCCGTGCTGCATCCTATTTTTATAAGGATTTCACGGGCATAGCAACACAAAATGCATCTATCCTTTGCGCGTATGCAAGCATCATATTCCTTAATCCTGTAAGCGCAAATGATGCGTGGAAAAACGATGTTCCCGTTCTTACGGACAGAAATAGGCTTCTTCTCTGTGGTGGAATGTTTAAGTATAAGGGTGTGAACGCATATGCGGTTGAAGTTGCCGAGAAGATTAGGAAGGCGCTTGAGGCGTATAAGATAAACCCTACCGAAAGTAAACCGACCGACTCCATCGAGGAGCTTAAGCGCTATAAAGAACTTCTTGATACTGGAGTTATTACTCAAGAGGAGTTTGACGCAAAGAAAAAACAGTTGCTTGGATTATAATTAACTGTCAAGCATAGAAAGGTGGTGAATCATTATGTTTAAGGATAACCGATTTCAATTTCATATTTCGCCACCCGTGAATGGCTGGATAAAAGGAAGTGTGTCCCTTGGTGGAGATAGCATCGAATTTTCAATGTCGGATGTTCTCGGAGATGATCTGACCGCTTTTATTTGCGCTATATGGAGTCATATTCCAAACATAGAAAAGCAAGAAGCAAAGTATCAATGGCGTTTTGAGGATGACAGGCTTCCTTGCGATACTATTGTTATCGATGAGGAAGGCAGCAAGGTAACATGGACTATTTCCGAAGTGGAACAAGCAAAAGAAAAGACACTCCACATTGAAATCCTTGCAGACAGAAATTTATATCAAAAGCAGATAGCTGCCGATGTGGAATTTTCTGACTTTGCAAACGAAGTAGGAATCGCCATCGATTCAATGATAAAGGCTTGTGGGCTTACAAGTTATAACCAAAATTGGAGTAGACCCTTTCCGCTTACAGAGTTCCTTATCATAAAATCTGTTTTGATGCAAGTTCCGTTAAAGGGCTATATGAATGAACTTTCGTTACTTCAGATACCTTTTCGTGCTTTAAGAATTGCTAGACCTGTTAAGAAAATATCTATAGATTCCAATGCGCTCTGCTACGGACCTATGCCAGAGCCAGACGATATCATTCGACAACGTATAACAATTACCACACTTGGAAAGGTTTATATTTCGCAGTATGCATTTTCAGGAGTTCGGGTCGATAGAAAGATATTGACTATAGACGAGTACGATGCCGAAGAAATGGTCTATGACCTAGTTGAGTATTTTGAAGAAAAAGACACTGATTTTTATGTTACCGACGTTGGCTCGTGGGATTTGACTATAACAAGCGCAAACGATAAAGAGTATAAATTTAATGGCTCATTATATTACGCGCCGGGAGATTGGCTGCAAGAGTACTCAAAAAAATTGCGCAAATACCTCAAACGGTGGGATTTGTTTGTCTTTGATGGAAATACCAAACCCGTAGCCGATGGCATAATGTTCTGCAGTTGCGAATTCGAGGGCGGCGGAAAGTCTTATTACTACATATCAGACGACCATTCCCTTGAGGAGGGGGATTTAGTTCGTGTTCCAGTTGGGGACAATGGCAGAACCTCTGTAGTAGAAATAGTCGACATCGAATACTTCAAAGAAGATGAAGTTCCTATGCCTCTCGACAGAGT
>JAFTRY010000034.1 GCA_017462035.1 Clostridia bacterium | reverse complement strand
GTCTGTATATTTCTTTCCCATTTTCAGTCTCCTCCTTAGTCCTCAACCACAACGCCCATGCTGCGTGCAGTTCCTGCGATCATGCTCATTGCGGTGTCGATGTTTGCCGCGTTGAGGTCGGGCATCTTGGTCTCCGCGATCTTGCGAACCTGCTCAGAGGTGATCTTTGCCACCTTGGTCTTGTTCGGCTTCGCGGATCCGGACTCGATTCCGGCAGCCTTCTTGATCAGAACGGGTGCGGGAGGAGTCTTGGTGATAAACGTGAAGGAACGGTCTGCGTAAACCGTAATAACAACGGGAATGATCAGACCCATGTCATTCTTTGTTCTTTCGTTGAATTCCTTTGTGAATACAGGAATTGCAACACCGTACTGACCGAGTGCCGGTCCTACGGGAGGCTGCGGAGTAGCCTTTCCGGCAGGCAACTGCAGCTTGATATAACCCATAACTTTCTTTGCCATTTTCTTTTACCTCCAAATGTGGTCAATATACGGGAGAATTCAAAAATTTTTCTCCCTCCCACCGTGACTTTATGTCACGTTAAGCGAGCTTAACGATACTTGCGTCCAGCTCAACAGGCATATCGCGGCGTCCACGCTTGATGAGCACCGTAATTTTCTTCAAATCCTCAGAAACCGACTGAACCGTTCCGGTATAACCCTCGAACAAGCCTTCGCTTACAACGACGCTGTCTCCGACCTTCACCTTCAGCTCTACGCGCTTCGTTTCAATATTCAGCGCTTCTACCTCCGCGTCACTCAAGGGAGTGGGGCGGGATCCGGGACCTACAAAGCCCGTCACGCCGGTAATATTGCGAACCGCATGCCAGCTCTCCTCCGTCATGATCATCTTGATCAGAACGTAACAGGGGAAGATCTTGGATTCCACTTCCTTTTCCACGTCACCGTTTTTCTCGATGACCGTCTCCACAGGAATGCGGATATCGAAGAACAGGTGTCCCAGCCCTCGGTTTTCAATAATTTTCTCAAGGCTTGCCTTTACCTTGTTTTCATATCCGGAATAAGTGTGCGCCACGTACCATCTCGTTCCGACATTCATTTCATTGATATCACTCATGACAACTCCTCTTTAGGTAAAGAGCTTCGTCAACGCGATAACTCCCTGGGAAAAAGCATAGTCAAGCGCACCGATTATAATCGCACAGATCACCACGACGACGAGTACAACAAAAGTATTCTTGAGCACTTGCTTCCACGAGGGCCAGACGATTTTCTTTACTTCGCTTTTGAAACCGCGCCAAGCTTCCTTCAGTCTGCCCTTTTTCTTTTCGGGCTTCTGAGGCTTGCTCTCGGTCACAGCGACCTTCTTTTCCTTATCTGCCATCTTTTCTCTCCTCCCAGAATTATTTGGATTCTTTGTGAAGAGTGTGCTTGCGGCAGAACCTACAGTACTTCTTCAGCTCAAGTCTGTCAGGGTCATTCTTCTTGTTTTTCTTCGTGTCGTAGTTTCTCTGCTTGCACTCAGTGCATACCAGAGTGATTTTGACTCTTGCATCATTAGCCATATTAGCGGCACCTCCCATTTTAAATTATTCGATATTCTCAACAAGAGAACATCTGTGTACCTCCCTCATCGGGCAGGTCTTGTCCGGAGCCTTTCGGCATGGCGCAAATCCGGGCAACAAAAAAAGCCTACTCGCAGAGGTAGAACTATTATATCATCTTTGTCAATCCCTGTCAATAGTTTTTTTGAATTTTTTTAGTTTTTTCATTTTGCTTGCCACAGCTTGAAACGCAAGAAGGTCCGCCCCAACAGGAGCAGACCCTTTAATCTTGCTTATATACTTCTGATCATTCCGCATCCAATGCCTTCAGATCCTCTTCGGAAACCAGGCACTCGAATTTCTCACCGCAGGCGGGGCAAACCAGTTCCTCGGGATCGATGGTACTGTCAAAGCAGATCGTATCACCGCAAGAGGGGCACTCTACCTCGAAGTAGTCCTCCTCATTCAGCTCGCAATCCTCGTCACAGCAATCGCAATTGCCGTCGCATTCAAGCTCATCATCCTCATCACAGCAATCACACTCGTCATCGTAGAGAAGCTCCTCCACGCCGCCAAGATCCTCATCCAACTCCTCAACGTAATCATTGAGGGTTTCCATATCCTCTGCCATTTCGGCAATCTCCTCTGCCATCTCGGACACCAGGTCGATCAAGGCACCGATCAGCTTGCCCTCCTTGGACTTCTGATCCAGCTCCATGCCGTCTGCCATTCCCTTTAGGTAAGAAGCCTTTTCGGTCAAAGTCATCATATCTCTCTTCCTCCGATCACGCACGAGACAGATACTCGCCGGTTCTGGTATCGATCTTCAGAACCTCGCCCTCGTTAATGAAGAGCGGAACCTTGATCACGGCACCGGTCTCAAGAGTTGCGGGCTTGAGGGTGTTGGTAGCGGTATTTCCTGCGAAGCCGGGATCAGTCTGGGTTACTGCCAGCTCTACGAACGTGGGAGGCTCAACGCCGAACACGTTGCCCTTGTAGGAAATAATCTTACACATCATCTCTTCCTTTACGAACTGGAAGCTCTCGGGCAGCTTGTCACTGTTGAGAGGCAACATATCAAAGGTTTCCATATCCATAAAGTAGTACAGATCGCCGTCGTTGTAGGAATACTGCATTTCCTTTCTTTCGATGTAAGCGTTCTCGAACTTATCCGTGGGGCTGAAGGTTCTCTCAATTACGGAACCGGTGATCACGTTCTTGATCTTGGTGCGAACGAACGCAGCTCCCTTACCGGGCTTTACGTGCTGGAACTCAACTACCTGATAAACACTTCCGTCCATGTCAAAGGTAATGCCGTTCTTAAAATCTCCTGCTACAACCATTTTTATATACCTCCGAAATTATTTTCTGTTTGCATAGAATGTCCTATGCATATAAACTCATTTTATTTTACACCATTTTGAGAAAAATTTCAAGTGTTTTTTGAATATTTCTTCACTTTTTTCGATTTTTCCGTTTTTTATGGCTGTCCACCCCTGATATCCCACGGCGTTCTCCCATTCCTCACAAGCCCCGCGCCGCAAAGATCGGGCAAAAAATGTCTTTCATGATCGTGAGGGCAAAAAAGCACGCCAACTCCGAGGACAAATATAGACAGAACCTTTTTTATTTTTTCTCATTTTGCAAAATTTTTCTTTCTTTTCACTAAAAAACTTGTGCGCTTCGCCGTAAAATCAAAAATTCCGTTGACAAGACTGAAAAAAAAGTTTATAATTATGATGTATAGTTATATCTCCGTATGACCATATGGAAATAAAGATAAGGACGTTTCTTATGATTAGAAGTATGACTGCCTTTGGCAGAGCCAGAGATACCGTAGGCGGCAAAGACATTACCGTGGAGCTTCGCTCGGTCAACAACCGTTTTTTTGATTGCTCGGTCAAGCTGCCCAGAGCTTTTTCCTTTTTGGAAGAAAAAATCAAGCCCTTTCTGCAATCCTCCTCCGTTTCTCGCGGAAAGGTAGATATTTTTATCGGCATTGACGTGGTGGACTCCCCCGCGGCAGAGATTGCTTTGGATGAAGGGTATGCCGCCGCCTACCTTCACGCTCTTCAGGATCTTCGGGATCGCTTTGGTCTTACCGATGACATCAGTGTCATGTCGGTGGCTCAAAACCGAGATCTGTTTGTTATCAAGAAGCCGGAGGAAGACGCGGAACAGGATTGGGAGGACATACGTACCGTACTCGCTCAGGCAGTGGAGAAATTTCTCGCGGGAAGAGAGCGGGAAGGAAAAAACATTGAACAGGATCTGCGAGCCAAGGTAGACGCTATTCGCACCCGAGTGGATCAGATCGAGGAGCTATCCGCCAAGGACACCGAGACCTATCGGCAAAAGCTGGAGAATCGTTTGAGAGAAATGCTTTCTGACAACCGGATCGTCTTTGACGAAAGCCGGATCCTTACCGAATGCGCCGTCTTTGCGGATCGCATTGCCATCGACGAAGAGCTGGTGCGGTTACGCTCACACTTTGACGGCTTTGCCGAGATCCTCGCCTCTGAGGAACCGGTGGGACGCAGGCTGGACTTTCTGGTTCAGGAAATCAATCGGGAGACCAACACCATCGGCTCTAAGTGTCAGAACGCGGCAATTGCCAAGCTGGTTGTAGACATTAAATGCGAGATCGAAAAAATTCGCGAGCAAATTCAAAATATTGAATAATTGCTCCGCTAAGAATCAAAGGATAACAGTATTATGAAATTCATTAACATTGGATTCGGAAACATGGTTGCCTCTCATCGAATCGTCACGATCGTGACCCCCGATTCCGCTCCCGTGAAGCGCCTGATCCAGGATGCCAAGGACAGCGGACGGGTCATTGACGTTTCTTGCGGCAGAAGGACCCGCTCCGTCATCATTACCGACAGTGAGCACGTGATCCTCTCCGCCATTCAATCGGAAACCATCGCCAACCGTCTGGACAACAATGGACCCGACGACGACGCGGAAGAGCCCGAGGAGTAATCTCCCGTCTCATTCTAAATTACAGCAACACAAGAAAAAGGAAGACTATGAACAAAGGACTTATGATCGTGATTTCCGGTCCAGCCGGAAGCGGAAAAGGAACAGTAAACGCTCATCTGCTGCGGACCGGAGATTTTGCCTTCTCGGTATCCGCAACCACCCGTGCTCCCCGTCCCGGCGAGATAGACGGAGTGAATTACCATTACATTACCAGAGAAGAATTTCTGCGCCGTATTGAATCGGGCGACATGCTGGAGTACACCCAGTATTGCGGAAACTATTACGGAACCCCTCTCAAGGAAGCGGAGGAGGTACTGAACACCGGCAAGCATCTGATTCTTGAGATTGAGGTGGAAGGCGCGAGAAACGTAAAGGCGCGGTATCCCGATGCCCTGCTGATCCTCCTTCTCCCCCCCTCCTTTGCTGTACAGGAGCAACGCCTGAGGGGCAGAGGAACCGAAACCGAGGAAAAAATCCTGGAGCGGTTGGCGCGTACCCGTGAGGAGCTTGGCTTTGCCGATTGCTATGACTACGTGGTATACAATCGGGACGGTCACGACCAAGATGCCGCCGGAGAGATCCTTTCCATTCTTCGCGCAGAGCAGTGCTCCATGAAGCGAAACCGGGATATTGTCAACACGTACTTCAACTGATCCCCACAGAATATCCGAACATACGAACACATACAAACACATATCTAAAAACATTTAAACGATAAGGAGAATATTCATGCTTTACCCAACCATTCAAGATTTAACTAAGGACGAATTCAACCGCTACGAGCTGGCGCTTGCCACCGCGAAATGCGCTCGCATGATCACCGACGAGTATGTTCGTCAGAGAGAAGCCGCCGAGAAGTCCGCTACCGGCAACAAGGAAGCTGACCGCAACCTGATCAACATGATCAATAAGGAATATCGAGATGAAAAAGCGGTAAAAAATGCCATCACCCGTATTCACAACGGTCAGTACAAGATCGTTCACAAGGACCCGGAGGAGAGCACTGACTCGGAAGCGGAGGATGCCGCTGAGGTTACCGCCGCGGAAGAAATCGTTGCCGCTACCGAGGCGGAATAATTCCAATCTTATTACCCGATCATCACGAACAAAGGAGGTCAAGCCATGTGGGAATACGCAGGGATCCATCTGCTGGAAAATCCGTACTTTATTGACCGTCCCTTTGACTATTTCATCCCACCGGATCTGCGCGGAAGCATTGCCGCGGGCGACTTCGTTACCGTTCCCTTCGGCACCGCCAATCACCGACGCATCGGTCTGGTCACAGAACTAAAGCAAGAACCGGAACAAAAAGGGATTGGCTGCAAGCCAATCCTTTCCCTATGTGACAAGTCCATGTCCCTTGGGGAAGAGATGCTGGGACTTTGCTCCTTTCTAAAGGAGCAAACCCTATGTACCGTGGGCGACGCTGTTCGGGCAATGATCCCCGCCTCCGCGCTCTCCCGGTTGATAGAGGTATACCAACTGACTGACTCCTGTCCTCAGTCCTCTGTCCACGCGGAACCGAGTGCTACGGCACGCCTGATCCTCGAACTGATTCGAAGAAAAGAGCCCGTTCGCTTGGATCTGCTGAAATCCCGCTTCGGCCCCGCCACCGAGCCCGCCTTAAAGGAGCTCTTGGCTCAGAATTGGATCCAAAAGGATTTTCGTCTTTTGGCAACCAAGGAGAAGACCGAGCACTACTGTTTTCTTGCTCTGCCGCGAGACCGCGCCGATGCCGTTCTCAAGGGCACCGACTCCGGGATCAAGCTTCGTTCCGCCACCCACCTTTCCATTCTCCGCTACCTTCTGGACTCTTCCTCGGAGGAGCTCCCGGAAAAGGAGCTCTGTGCCGCTTGCGGCGCGACCTCGGTGCAGATTTCCGCTCTTTGCGACAAGGGCTTGCTTCGGCGCACGCACCGAACGGTGGATCGAAGCCTGCCGTCCTCTGAAAAATCAACACGGCGTGAGATCGTTCTCAACGAAGAACAAAGTGCCGCCTACGAAGCTCTGCGTGATCTCTCGGATTCGGGCGAGGCACACGGCGTTCTCCTTCACGGTGTTACGGGAAGCGGGAAGACCAGTGTGATGATCCAGCTCATCGACCACGTGCTCCATCGAGGAAAGAGGGCCATCGTTCTTTTGCCGGAGATCTCCCTTACTCCCCAAACTCTTGACATTTTCTGCTCCCACTTCGGAGATCGGGTAGCCATTATTCACTCTGCCCTTTCCGCCGGGGAGCGCTTTGATACCTATCGCCGTATTCGAAACGGCGGTGCCGACGTGGTTATCGGTACCCGTTCGGCTGTCTTTGCTCCTCTTTCCCATCTGGGGCTTATTATCATTGACGAGGAACAAGAGCACACCTACAAATCCGACATGAATCCCAAATATCACACAAGAGACGTGGCGCGCTACCGTTGCGCTTACCATAAAGCAGTCATGCTTCTCTCTTCAGCAACCCCTTCCTTCGAAAGCTATTACAAAGCAAAGCAAGGAGTTTATACGTTGCTGGCCCTGCGCCGCCGATACGGCGGTGCCACTCTTCCCAAGGTCACCGTTGCCGACATGCGGGAAGATTCGGGAACAGGAAACCTTTCCCCTTTAGGGAACCTTCTTTGCCGACGCTTGGTAGACAATCAAAACGCCGGTAATCAATCGGTTCTCTTTTTGAACCGACGGGGCTATAACAATTTCATCAGCTGCCGTAGCTGCGGAGAGGCGATCCGTTGCCCCGTTTGCAGTGTATCCATGACCTATCACACCCTGGGGAGCGACTACCATAACGGTGAGCTTCGCTGTCACTGGTGCGGCAGAAAGATGGCTCTCCCTCCCGTATGTCCCTCCTGTCAGAGCTCTCATCTGACCCGTATGGGATACGGAACTCAACGGATCGAGCAGGAGCTTGGCGATCTGCTTCCCTCCGCAAGGATCCTGCGCATGGACACCGATACCACCTCCTCCCGTTATTCCTACGAGGAGATGCTGGGTGCCTTCCGCCGCCATGAAGCCGACGTACTTCTCGGAACCCAGATGGTAACCAAGGGACACGATTTTCCCGACGTGACTCTCGTGGGAGTCCTACTGGCAGACGCTTCTCTCTACTTAGACGACTACCGCGCCGCCGAGCGAACCTTTGCTATGTTGACTCAGGTCATCGGCAGAGCCGGGCGGGCAGACAAGCCCGGTGAAGCCGTCATTCAGACAAACAACCCCGATCACGAATGTATCAAGCTGGCGTGCGCTCAAGATTACGAGCGCTTTTACGAAGCAGAAATCCGTCTGCGACGCGCTCTGGTATTTCCTCCCTTTTGCGACATCGTTCTTCTCATGCTCACATCCCCGGACGAAAAGGAACTGCTCAAGGCATCCTCCATTCTGACAAGCAAGCTGAACGATGCAATCCGAGACGACTTTCAAGACGTACCTCTGGTCTCCTTCGGTCCCTTTGAAGCCCCTGTGTACAAGGTAGAAAACAAATACCGCATGAGAATGGTTATCAAGTGCCGTCTGAACCGTCGAAGCCGCGCTCTATTTTCCCATCTGCTTTGCGAATTTTCCCGTTCCGCCATCCGAGGGCTGACCCTTTCGGTGGACTTTAACCCCTCAAATTTGTAAGAACTTTGCAAGAACAAAATATTACCAATCTTTGAATGGAGATTTTTTATGGCTAAATTGAAGATACTGAAGGTAGGGGACAGCACTCTCCGTAAGGTGTGCCGTCCTGTGGATACCATTACCCCTCGTATTTGTACCCTTCTGGACGACATGATCGAAACCATGCGTGCCGCCGACGGCGTAGGACTTGCTGCGCCGCAGGTAGGCGTGCTGCGCCGCATCGTTGTCATCGAGACCCCGGACGAGGGACTGATCGAGCTGATCAACCCGAAAATCATTGCTTTTTCCGGAGAACAGGAAAGCGAGGAGGGTTGTCTGTCGGTTCCCGGCAGATGGGGAGTCACTCGCCGTCCCATGCACGTGACCGTTCGAGCCATGAACCGCAAGGGTGAAACCTTTGACATCACCGGATCCGGTCTTCTCGCCAAGGCATTTTGCCACGAGATCGACCACCTGGACGGAAAGCTCTATATTGATTGCGCCATTCGCATGATCGATCCCCAATAAGGAGGCTATATGAACGTACTGTTTATGGGTACCCCCGATTTTGCCGTGTTCTCACTAAAGGCATTGGTAGAGGCAGGGCACTCGATCGTGGGTGTGGTTACCCAACCCGACAAGCCCAAGGGCAGGGGCTATGCCCTGACCCCTTCTCCCGTGAAGGTTTTCGCCACCGAGCACGGTCTTCCCGTATATCAACCAAGCACCTTAAAGGACGAGGGCTTTACTGAGCTTCTTCGAGAGTTGAATCCCCAGGTCATTGCCGTAGTGGCATACGGAAAAATTCTTCCCCAATCGGTTCTTCACTACCCGGCCTTTGGCTGTATCAACGTGCACGGTTCCCTGCTTCCCGAATATCGGGGAGCAGCTCCCATGCAACGCGCCATTCTTGACGGAAAGACGGTAACTGGGATCACCACGCAGTATATGGCGGAGGGAATTGACACCGGTGACATGCTCCTGTGGGAGGAGGTTGTCATTGAGGAAGACGATAACTTTGAGACCGTCCACGACAAGCTGGGTGCTTGCGGTGCCACCCTTTTGGTTCGCAGTCTTGCCGACCTGGAAGCGGGCACCGCCAAACGGATCCCGCAAAACCATGCTCTTGCCACCTATGCGGCAAAGATTCAAAAGGAAGACTGTCTTCTGGACTTCTCGAAAGACTCCTTCACTGTTCACAATCAGATCCGGGGACTCTCCCCCTTCCCTCTTGCCTTTACTCATACCACTGACGGCAAGCTTTTGAAGGTAACCAAGGCAGAGCGGACAGCGGATTCCTCTGCCCATACCGTTCCCGGCGAGATCTTATCCCTGGAGGGCGGTATTACCGTAGCCTGTGCCACCGGCTCCGTACGTCTGTTGGGTGTTCTTCCCGAAGGAAAATCCCGCATGGCGGCTGTAGATTTCATTCGAGGACGAAAGGTATCCTTGGGAGATATTCTTCACTGATTTCAGGTACTTTATATTACGAATTATGAAAGGAGAGCATGATGCTTTTCGGACTTTTTCGCTTCGATTGGACGATTCTCATCGTTCTGCCCGCCTTGTTCTTTTCTCTTTGGGCGCAATTTAAGGTTCAATCCACCTACAAAAAATATTCCACCTTTCCTACCAGGCGCGGAATGACAGGTGCTCAAGCCGCGAGACAGATTCTGGATCAGAATGGTTTACAGCACGTTGCCATTGAACACATTCGCGGAGAATTGAACGATCATTATGACCCTCGCGCCAACGTCATTCGCCTCTCTGATGCCGTTCACGATTCTCAGAGTGCCGCCGCCATTGGTGTCGCCGCGCACGAGGCGGGACACGCGGTACAGTATGCCAAGGGCTACGCCCCCATGAAAATCCGAGCCCTCATTATTCCCACGACCCGGGTGGGCTCCGTTCTGGCGATCCCCTTGTTTTTTCTGGGACTTTTCTTTGCCAGCGACGCGCTGATGCTGGTGGGTATTCTGTTATACGCCACCATTGCTCTTTTTCAGCTTGCTACCCTCCCCGTGGAATTCAACGCCTCCGGACGCGCCATGGCAGTCCTCCGCACCTCCGGTATGCTGGAACGTGAAGAGCAGGATGCCGCCAAGGAGGTTCTCACCGCCGCCGCCATGACCTACGTCGCCGCTCTGGTATCCTCTCTGCTCACCCTTCTTCGGTTATTGGTACTGGCAGGAGGACGGAGACGAAACTAAGCATGACAACAAAAAGAGAAAGGAGGGACCTCATGACCCCCAGACAGCTTGCCCATACGCTTTTGCAACGAGTGGAGACCAACGATCAATTTCTCAATCTTGCCCTGGATCATGCCCTCCTTTCCTCTGATCTTTCGGACCAAGACAGGAGGCTTTGCGCCGCCCTGGTCTATGGCGTTACCGAACGGAGAATCACCTTGGATTATCAGATCGCCAGACTGTCTTCCCGGTCTCCCGACTCTCTGGATCTGTCTGCCAAGACCGCTCTCCGTCTGGGGTTATATCAATTGATCTATATGGATCGGATTCCGCCTCACGCCGCCATCAACGAAAGTGTTTCCTTGGTGGGACGGAAGGCATCCGGCTTTGTCAACGCCGTCCTTCGTGCCTACACCAGAGATCCCGGTCTTCGGTTGCCAGAGCGAGGAGATGATCCCGTTTTTCACCTATCGGTAACCTATTCCGTGGGACTTCCCCTGGTTCGAAAGCTTTGCGACGCGTACGGTATAGAACGTACCGAGTCCGTTCTTCGTGCCTTCTGCGAGGCAGAGCCTCTCACCACCCTATCGGTGAACACCCTGGCAATTTCCCGCGAGGCTTTAGCGGAAAGGCTTCCCTCGCCCACTCCCACTGAATATTCCCCCGTCGGTCTCTCGGTACGCGGAGCGGTTCGTTCTCTCTACGGCTTTGAGGAGGGGCTATTCTTTGTCCAGGACGAGGCATCACAGCTCTGTGTGGAGGCGTTGGGTGCCGAGCCGGGAGAAACGATCATGGACATTTGCTCCTGCCCCGGCTCCAAGAGCTTTGGCTCCGCCATACGCATGCAGAACCGCGGACGGATCCTCGCCTTTGATCTTCACGCCAAAAAACTGCCTCTGATTGAATCGGGAGCCAAGCGTCTGGGTATAACTATCATCAGCCCAGCCGTACGGGACGGACGGGATCCTCTTCCCGAATGGTTCGAACGGGCGGATCGTGTACTTTGTGACGTTCCCTGCTCAGGATTTGGCGTTTTGGCTAAAAAACCTGAGCTTCGCTATAAGGACCCTGCCGCCTCCCATGCTCTACCCGACATTCAGCTGGCAATTCTCGAAAACGCCTGCCGGTACGTAAAGAGCGGCGGCGTGCTGGTTTACTCCACCTGCACAATTTTTCCCGAGGAAAACGAGAACAACATTGCCCGATTTCTGGAGCGACACCCCGAGTTTTCCCTCTCCCCGTTTCACGCGGGAGAGCTTCCCGTTCCCCGAGGATATGAGACACTTCTCCCTGACACCCATCCCACCGACGGGTTCTTTATTGCCCGTATGATCCGAGCCTAACCCATTTTTATTTTTTATTTATATAAATGTAAACATATTTCCAACGGAGATCATCATGGATCAAATTCAAAAAACCGACCTTCTCTCTCTTTTTCCCGAGGAGCTGGAGCAACTATTCCTTTCTTTGGAAGAGCCGAAATATAGAGCCTCTCAGATGTTCCCTCAATTGCACAAGGGAATCGCCCCCGGGGAGATGACCAATATCGGCAAGGCAACTCTGGCAAAGCTGGAGGCGCACGCCTTCTTTTATCTTCCCCTTATTCGCCGCAAGCTGGTATCCCGTCTGGACGGTACCGTAAAATACCTGTTCGCCCTAAGAGACGGAAACTGCGTGGAAAGCGTTGTTATGAAATACAACCACGGCAACACCATCTGCATTTCCTCACAAGTAGGATGCCGTATGGGATGCGCCTTCTGCGCCTCCACCATCGGGGGAAAGGTTCGGGATCTTCTTCCCTCTGAGCTATTGGGGCAGATCATTGCCGCTGAGAAGGATACGGGTGAGCGAATTTCCAACATTGTGATGATGGGCATTGGCGAGCCTTTAGACAACTATGACAACGTACTTCGCTTTCTCCGTTTGGTTGGTCATGAAAAAGGGCTGAACATCGGCTATCGGCACATCTCCCTATCCACCTGCGGTCTGGTAGATCAGATTGACCGATTGGCGAAAGAAAATCTTCCCATTACCCTTTCCATTTCCCTTCACGCACCGGATGACAAAACTCGAAGTGAGATCATGCCTATTAACCGAAAATGGAACGTAGAACAGCTTTTGCAAGCCTGCCGCCGTTACTATCGGATCACCGGGCGCAGAATTTCCTTCGAATATACTTTGATTGCCGGAAAGAATGACTCCCCTGACGCGGCTCTGCGTCTCGCGTCTACGTTAAACACTCAGCTTCGTTCCCCTGCCGACAAGACCACCTTTCCGATCCACGTCAATCTCATTCCCGTGAATCCCGTCACAGAGACCGGTTTTTCCGCCTCGGACACCCAAGCCATAAAAAGGTTCGCATCCCTTTTGGAAAAGAAGGGGATCCGCGCCACCGTACGCCGTCGTTTAGGCGCGGATATTAACGCCTCCTGCGGACAGCTTCGCCGCGCCGAGGAGCAACAGGAAGAAGCCACGTAAATCACGAAATTCATCGAGATCCCTCGGCGTTTGACTCCTACATAACGAAAAAAGGAGCCCTATGCATGAAATACCGTTTTCGAGTCTCCGAGCCGAAGGACACCTTACCTCAACGCCACCGTCTCATCCCTCTTTCTCCCCACACCCGCAGAATTTATCGATTGCGAGGGAGAAATACTCTACGCCCGCCGCATTCTGAGCCCATTCAGTGGAGCCACCTCTTTGAAATAGGAGCTCTCCCCGAAGCAAAAACTGCCCCAAAAAAGAAAAAGGCTCGGAAAAGAAGCTTTCGGCATGCTCTTCGCCGTCTGTATCCGATGGCGAAAAGGATCGCTTGTGCCCTTCCCCTTGCTTTTCTTCGTTTTTGCCGATTGATTCGTCGGGGGATACGCGCTCTGACAGCCCGTTTGGAAAAGCGAAGAAAGCCCAAGACCATTCAGAGCGTACCTGTTCTTTGCGGTATTCTATGCGCCGCCATATTCGTGACCGCTCTATCGGCAGGCGGTGTGCTTGCCGCCTTTCTGCTCCCCTACCACCGTCCTTACACGCCCATTACCATTCCCGATTTTGTCGGCTCTCCCGTTCCCAATCCGGAAGAGGAGGAACCGATCAATCTGGTCATTCAATACGAATACAACCCCGAGGTATCTCCCGGTACGGTGATTTCTCAATCCCCCCGTGCCGGTGTAACCCGACGGATCTACGATAAAGACGGCTATTGTACCGTACTCTTAAAGGTAAGCCAAGAAAAACCTCCCTATATTCTGGAGGAGCTGAGCGGTATGACCAAGCGGGACGCTCTTCTCACGCTCACCAATCAAAACATTCAAGCTACCGTAACCGAGGAATATTCCGACATGCATCCCGAAGGGACCGTACTCTCCACGCTTCCACCGGCGGGTGCCACTCTCCGAGAAGGTGCCACGGTAACTCTTCGCGTCAGCGCGGGGAAGGAGATCCTTCTGATTTACGTCCCCGACCTTTCCGGTCTCACCGAGATCAGCGCGGAAACATTGCTGCGCTCGGCGGGCTTTCAGACGGGAACCGTATCCTACCGTTCCTCATCTCTCCCAGCCGGAACCGTGATCAGTCAGGAGCCTCCCGCGCATACCGAGCTGGAGCGAAACGCCACCGTATCCTACACGGTCAGTGCCGGCAACCGCTATCAGACCAAAACCGTCCCCGATCTATACGGTATGAGTCAAGGAGAAGCCGCCGAGACACTTCGCCGTTATGGGCTTGTCATTGGCTCCTGCTTCCCCGTTGCCAGTGCCGCCCCCAAAGGAACGGTCATGACTCAATCCCCCGTAGCAGGAACCCCTATTACTTCCTCCATCGTATCGGTGGATCTCTATCTCAGCTCTTAAATTTTAGAAAAGGACCTTGAATATGCCCAACAAAGCCATTGGAACGATCTTGAAGGGTGTCGGCGGACTTTACGCCGTTCGCCTTACCGCCTCCCCTCTTCATCCTACGGGTACTCTGCTTTCTTGCCGTGCCCGCGGCTCCTTTCGCCATGAACACACCTCGCCTCTTCCGGGCGACACGGTGACCGTTCTGTGCCCCGACGAGCCCATCTCGCGGGACATTCCTAAGAAGAAAAAGCAAGGTGAGACCTCGGGGTATGTGATCGACGAGATCCACCCTCGGCGCAACGCCCTCATCCGTCCGCCCGTTGCCAATCTCAGTTATCTATTCATCACCATGGCGGCGGCAGCTCCCGAGCCTATTCTGACCACCATAGACAAGCTGATCGCCATCGCGGAATTCAACCGCATTGAGCCCGTTATCGTCATTACCAAAAATGAGCTCCATTCCGCCTACGCGGGAGAATTGAGTGCCCTCTATACCCGGTGTGGATTCACCTGCTTCTCGGTCAGTGCTGTCAGCGGCGAGGGGATCTCCCTGCTGGACGGTTGGATAAAGGAGCATCTTCCCGGAAAAATTGCCGCCTTTGCGGGTGCCTCGGGAATTGGTAAATCCACCCTGATGAACCGCCTCTTCCCCCATCTATCTCTCTCCACCTCGGAGATCAGCCGTAAGATCGAGCGAGGCAGGCATACCACGCGGCAGGTAGAGCTCTTTCCGCTGTCCGAGGGGGAGGATTGCGGCTACATCGCCGACACCCCCGGATTTTCTATGCTGGACTTTGAACGGTTTGATTTTTTTGAAAAGGACGATCTTCCCGAAACCATGCGGGAATTCGTTCCCTACATCGGAGGGTGCCGCTACACCAAATGCTCTCACACCAAGGAGGACGGCTGTGCCATTCTTCAAGCAGTCAGGGAGGGCATAATTCCTCCTTCCCGCCATGCCAGCTACTTAGCGTTGTATGAAGTCTTGAAAAATAAGAAAAAATGGAACTGATTCTGAAAGGATGTCTATGAAAGTATTTATTTACACCGGCGGTGTAATCCATCCCGAGAACATTACCGAGCACCCCAAGGGGGACGATCTCTGTATTGCCGCTGACTCAGGCTATGAGAACGCCCTTGCGCTGGGCGAGAAGGTCCATCTGCTCTTAGGAGACTTTGATTCCCTTCGCGCAACCGATATACCCAGGGAGACCGAGCGGCTTCAGGTTCCCGCTGAGAAGGACTTTACCGACACCCAATTGGCGGTAGACACCGCTCTAAAGAAGGGTGCTACGGAAATTTGTATTGTGGGGGGCTTGGACGGTAGATTGGATCATACCTTATCCAATCTGGCGATCTTAGAGGATCTGCACGCAAAGAAGATCTACGCCACCATCACCAACGGATACAACCGTGTCCGCTACATAGAGTCCACCAGTACGTTAGTAGCGAGGAGCGGGTTCCGTTACCTTTCTTTGCTATGCCTCTCTGAAAAGGCGAAGGGTGTATCAATTGAGGGATGCAAATACCCCCTGAAAAATGCTGCGTTGACACGCTCCTTCCAATATGCGGTTTCCAACGAGATCACGGGAAACTGTGCCCTCGTTTCCGTACGGAAGGGCGGCATTTACATCATTGAAAGCAACTAAAATATCAGAGGACTTTGGTTGAACCGAAGTCCTCTTCCGCTTTCATTACTCCCAAATGATCCGATATTCCCGTTCCCAAATCACAGTTTGATACAGCATTCCCTCCATACGGATTCGCTTCAGAAGATTTTTCTCCTGTTCTAACACGGACAGCCAACCCACGCCCAAGATCCGATTCAGCTCGGTCTCCACCGATCCGGACAACAGTTTGCCTAAGACGCGGTCCATTCTTTTCCACTCTCGCTCTCTTGTGAGACTTCTCGCGGGAGTATGTCCCCGCAACGATACACCGTAAAGCTCCCCCAATCGATCCTCCCGCTCTCTGGCGTAAGGTAGGCTCATCCATCGGGTACCGTCAGCGAAATCCAGGCTGGAAACTCCCGCGCGCCGGGCGACCTCCATTTCTCGAAAGAGCCAGGGCATAAACCCATCGAACTGAGGATAATCAAAGGCAAATAACGCTTCTGTAAGCAACTGCTCGAAAGCTCCTTGTTCGGGACAAACCACTTCCGCTTCTCCCCCAGCGGACAGGTTTTCCTCCGTTTCTTTCTCGGTATTGGCGGAAAAAACCGTCATTCCCATTCGTGAAAAGACACCTCCGCACCCCACCGGAATTGCCGAGACCTCCCGATACAGATCCTCTCCTCCAACGATTCCCGGTGCGGAAAACAAATGCCGTCTGAGTCTTCCCCGATCCACGAAGGCTCCCTCCGGCAACGTACGCAGAAGTCCTTTGATCTCTGAGGCAAAGAACAGCTCTCCTCCCTCCATACGGTAAAACAGCGGATATCTGCCCGACTCGTCCCGAGCCAAGATCAATTCCTTTCGCCCCTCGTCCCAGATCGCCATCGCATATTCGCCTCCCAAGGCATCAATAAAATCGGTTCCCAAAGCACAATAGCACTCCAGTGCCAAATTTCCCCCTTCCATGCCCAGTGAGGAAGGCATTCCCCAGAAGTCGCCCCGTCCGCGGGGCTTTCCGTCAACCACTGCCACGTAATTCACTCCCTTACGGCAGATCATAGCGGGTTGCCAGATTTCCTCTCCGCGTTGACCGCAAAAAAGTCCCGCGCCTCCGTTCCAATACGCTCCCCGTCGCTCCGCGCCTCTGAGCATGAGGGAGCGGCTCATCTCCAGCAGCCAATCCTGCCGAATGGCACCCCGTTCTGGTGCCATCATTCCTCCGATTCCGCTCATATTCTCTCTCCTTTTTTCTTCGCTTATTTCAATTTTATGAGGAAATCGGCTGATTATTTCAAAAAGCATGAACCTTTTTTTACCGCCTCACATAAAATGGAATAAAGCCAAAATCCGCAAGAATGAAAGGTGGTTACTATGAAAATCGTACTGGTACGTTCCCCCTCCTTTTTAGCCCCTCTCCTCCGAAAATTCTTTGGGATTCGTAAAAAATGAGTCATCAGGGAGTCCCTTAGCCGGGACGCCGATCCCCCGAATGTCATGTGCAGATCTTCGGGGGATTTTCCTTTTTTTCGGGGTATTTTTCTCTTTCCCGGTACTTTACTTATTTACAAAAGAAAAAAACTATGGTATACTGTATCCGTAACACCTTCGATCACATAGAAAGGATCTCTTATGACTACCGGATTTCTTCCTATTAACCGCCATGAAATGAACGTCCTCGGCTGGGATCGCCCGGATTTTGTTTACGTCACCGGCGATGCCTACGTGGATCACCCCAGCTTCGGTGTATCCATTATCTCCCGCGTTCTTGAGGACGCAGGCTTCCGAGTCGCCATCCTCTCCCAACCGGACTACAAAAGCTGTGATGCCTTTCGGGAGTTTGGCAAGCCTCGGCTTGGTTTTTTGGTCACGGCGGGAAATATTGACTCCATGGTTGCCCACTATACCGCTGCTAAGAAAAAACGTACCTATGACTATTACTCCCCCGGTGGAAAGGCGGGCAGACGACCGGATCGTGCCACCATTGTCTACTGTAATCGGATTCGGGAGGCATATGGAGATATTCCTCTGATTATCGGCGGTCTGGAGGCTTCTCTGAGACGGTTCGCTCACTACGATTACTGGTCCGACTCGGTTCGACGTTCCATTCTGGTGGATTCCCGCGCCGACCTGTTGACCTATGGAATGGGAGAGAAAATCCTGCTCCGCATTGCTCAGCTTCTTGACAAGGGCGTTCCGGTTCGCAAGATCCGGGACGTTCGGGGTACGGTCTATCTCTGCCACCCCCAGGACAAGCTTCATTACGACGTTGCCGCGGAATTTGACTACAATCTGCTAAAACACGACAAGCGAGCCTACGCCGAAGCATTCGGCATTCAATACAAAAATCAGGATTCCGTAAACGGACGCGCCATTGTCGAGTGCTACGATGACAAGCTTCTGGTTCAAAATCCTCCTATGCCGCCTCTGGAGCGGGAGGAGCTGGATCACGTATATTCTCTCCCCTATATGCGTACCTATCACCCCTCCTATGAGAAGGAGGGCGGGGTACCCGCCATAGAGGAGGTTCGCTTTTCCATCACTCACAACCGAGGCTGCTTTGGTGCCTGCAACTTTTGTGCATTGGCATTTCATCAAGGTCGAACCGTCCGTTCGCGGAGCGAGGCAAGCGTTCTTGCCGAGGCAAAAAAGATCACCGAGCTACCCGACTTTAAAGGCTATATCCACGACGTGGGCGGCCCCACCGCCAACTTCCGCTATCCCGCCTGTCAAGAGCAGCTGGAGCGCGGCGTTTGCGCCTCACGAAAATGCCTCGCCCCCACCCCCTGCAAAAATCTACGGGTGGATCACAGCGAGTATCTTCATCTGATTTCTGAGATCGAAAAGCTTCCCAGGGTCAAAAAGGTCTTTATTCGCTCGGGCATCCGATTCGATTATCTGCTCTTGGACAAAAAAGAGGATTTCTTCCGCAAGCTGGTGAAGGACCATGTAAGCGGACAGCTCAAGGTAGCTCCGGAGCATTGTTCATCGCCGGTTCTCCGCTGCATGGGTAAGCCGGACTTTTCGGTATACGAACAGTTCCGCAAGCGCTATTTTGAATTGACAAAGGAGGCAGGAAAGGAGCAGTACTTGGTTCCCTACCTGATGTCCAGCCATCCCGGCTCCACCCTACAGGACGCTTTGGAATTGGCACTTTGCCTCAAGAGAGACCGCTACGCGCCGGAGCAGGTACAGGATTATTATCCCACCCCCGGAACTGCTTCCACGGTCATGTTCTATACCGGTATGAACCCCTTAGATATGAAGAAGGTATACGTAGCCACCGACTACCATGAAAAGCAGCTGCAACGGGCTCTGCTCCAGTACAACCGCCCGCAGAACGCTTCTCTGGTAAGGGAAGCCCTGGTCCGGCTTCACCGAGAGGATCTCATCGGCTACGGACCGGAATGCCTGGTTCGTCCCGAACGGGCGGAATCTCTTATCAAGAAAAAAGGACAAACCGACCTTCGTCCCTCCTCCCCCTCAAAAAAGGGCAAAGCGGTCAAAAGAGCGGCTGTCACCACCGGAGCGACAGGTACCGCAGCACACAAGAAGTCTAACCGCCCTGCCTCCCGAGGATCCTCCAAAAAGGGGAAACGCTAAGAGCTTAAATTTTGCTAAAATCTATATGCTATACGTTAGAAAAGGAGAAGCGTGATGGATCAGAGAATCAAGGACTGTTTGTCAGGAGATCACGGCAGCTATATTTTACCGTTTTTGTGGCTTCACGGAGAGTCCAAGGAGCGACTACGCGAGGAAATCTTGGCAATTAAAAACAGCGGAATCAAGGAGTTTTGCGCGGAAAGTCGCCCTTACGAAAAATTCTGCCAGGAGGAGTGGTGGGATGATTTCGGCTTTATTCTCACGACGGCAAGAGAGCTCGGTATGCGCGTGTGGCTTTTGGATGACCGTAGGTTTCCCACCGGCTATGCCAACGGATATCTGGAAGCTCCGGAACGTGCCCATCTTCGCAAACGTGTGATCCGCGAAATCCAAGCCGACGTGGTGGGTCCCATGAAGCATGCTAAGATCTGCGTATCCAGCCGAATCAGATCGGCAGAAACCGTCTGGCGGGTCGTCGCCTATCGGCGCGCCGATTCGGGTGAGACTCTGGACTATCGAACGGCAACCGATCTGACCCATACCTTGGAGGATGGTCTACTGGGATATTCCGGAGGGAATCTGGCGTGTCTGTGTTGCCGTGGAAGCCAAGCCTCCCTTTGACCGCAACCACCGATTGTCCTATTACGTTGACATGCTGAACCCCGACTCCTGTCATGCTATGATCGATGCGGTACACCAGCCTCATTACGAGCATTTCGGTGAATATTTCGGGAACACCTTCGCCGGATTTTTCTCCGACGAGCCGGGATTTTTAAACCATACCGGCTCCTACCTCAACCGTTTGGGAGCTATACAGATCTCCTACCCTTGGCATAGGGAGCTTCCCTCGCTCATCGCGCAAAGTTCGGGACTGGACGAGGCGACGGTAAACCTTTACCTCCCTGCTCTATGGGAAGACCTGGGAGAAGTTACCGCCACTGTACGGATGCACTATATGGACGTAATCACAAGGCTATACAGTGAAAATTTCGGTTATCTTCTGGGGAATTGGTGCCGGGAGCACGGTGTCATGTACATCGGTCACGTAATTGAGGACTCGGGTGCCCACATGCGAATGGGCTACGGAAGCGGTCACTTTTTTCCGCGCTCTGGACGGACAGGATATGGCAGGAATTGACATCGTACTGTTGCAGGACGTCCCTGGAATTTCAGATCATATTCACCGCGCCTCCATCGCTGACGGCGGCATCGCTGACCCAAAATTCTTTCGGTATACCCTCCCTAAGCTCGCCGCTTCCCATTCTCACATTCAACCCATAAAGCAAGGAAGAGCCATGTGTGAGATCTTCGGTGCCTTTGGGTGGGCAGAGGGACTTCCCTACATGAAAGAGCTTGCCGACAGTATGCTGGTCAGCGGTATCAATCATTTTGTTCCTCACGCCTTTTCCCCCAAGGAGGAGGACCCCGACTGCCCTCCCCATTTCTACAACGGCGGGAAAAACATTCAGTATCCGCTTTTCAAGAATCTCATGGAATATATGGGGCGCTGCTCTCACGTTTTACTGGGCGGCAGACATCACGCTGACGTGGCGGTATTTTACAATGCCGAGGGAGAATGGACCGGTGGTAAAAACCAGATTTTCCACGAGATTGTCAAACCCTTACCAAGAATTTAATTGACTTTGATATCATTCCCTTTGACACGCTACGAGAAGCTAAGGTTCAGAACCAACGGCTTTGTGTGGGCAACGAGGATTACGGCGCGCTGATTGTATCCGAAAGTGAGATCTTCCCCTACGACCGTTTGGAATGCTTCGGGCGTTTTGCCGAAGAGGGCTTGCCCGTGATCTTTACCAACTCCCTTCTCGTCTGCTCGGCGGAGCGAAAGGATATTTCCTCGCTTTTGACCCGTTTTGAGCCGGTGATGTTCGAGACGCTTGCCGCGCATGTGCGTGAGCGCGGTTTCTGCCACGTGGGGGGGGAGAAGGAGCGGGAGTGAGTTCACTCCGTTTCTACCATGTATCAAGAGATGGATCCGATATTTATCTCTTCTCTAATGATGCCATCCGAGAAAATGTGGATGCCGCCATCACGCTGCCCCATTCGGGAGACTGCCTGATTTACGAGCCCTGGGACAACCGACTTTATCGCGGTGAGGTCAAGGACGGTGTCTTCCATCTTCGCTTAGAAAAGGGAAATATGCTCTTCCTCCTCTTCGGCGGCGAGATTCCCACAGAGCTTCCCCTGCTTTCCCATGAGGTTCGTCGTATTCCCCTCCCCCTCTCCTTTGAGATCGCGGTGAGAGAAGAAGAGGACGATGAGTTCCGGGTCATTGCTACCGATTCTGAGCCTTTTGATATTTCTGCCCCCAACCACTTTCCCCACTTCTCCGGAAATATTCGATACCGAGCCGAATTTGCGGCACAGGATGGATATTCCGTGCTGGATCTGGGTGACGTAGGCGAGGTGGCTGAGGTATGGCTCAACGGGTACTATTTGGGCGCACGGATCGGTGCACCTTACAAATTTGACATGAGTCCTTCTCTGCAATCGGAAAACAATCGGCTGGAGATCGTAGTGAAAAGCAACCTGGCGCACCGCCGTCGTGACCGTCTTTCAGGATTCATTCAGATCCCTCCCTCCGGAATTACAGGAGAGTTTTCCCTTTGCCGTTACGAACCATAATGAAAAGAGCAGTTGCCGTTTAGCGTATTCTCCGTTAAGAATAACGCACCAAACGGCAACTGCTCTTTTTACTTTTTGTAGATCGATTCAGCCAAGCCATCTTCCCTTTTCGGCAAACTCCGAGGGAGTCAGACCTGTGGTGGTTTTGAAGACCTTACAGAAGTAAGAGGAATTGGCAAAACCAACCGCCAAGGCAATCTCCTCCACGCTTCCTGCCGAGTCTACCAACAGCTTCTTTGCCTTTTCCACACGATATTGCTGAATGTACTTGGTAGGTGGAACTCCAAACACAGCTTGGAAAATGTTGCGGTAATAGGTTTCCCCGATCCCCGACATCTTTGCGAGCATAGGGGTATAAAGATCCTGTTTGTTATAATTTTTCTCAATATACTTCACGGATTTATGGATAAACCCATATTTCCCCACCAGGGAGTCCGCATAAGACTCAATGGTGGAGATCTGCGTCAGCAAACTGTATAGCTCTGACAGGCATTTGGAGCCGTACGCGGGTCCTCTCAAATTCCAGTAATGAAGCATGTTTTTTGCCGTGGTCAGAATGTCGCTTTCATTGCCGATGAAAAATTCTCGGCATTCGCTTATGTCACCGTTCAGCACGTCGAACTCCAGAATGGTACACTCTCCCACTCGATCCACGGACAGCTCATAAGAAGTTCCCGCAGGAAAATAAACGATATGATTGGGATCCGCTACGTACCGCTTTCCCGACACAGTATAAAAGGACTGCCCACGCCGTTTCAAAATCAGGACCGAATGCTCTGTCAACGCCTTTGCCTCGGTATCCTCCTCCAACGTATAGCTATACACGTCTACCAGCTTGGAAACCACCAATTCAGATATGTCAAATTTTTTCATCGATTCACTCCCAATTTCAAATATTCACACAGTTCTTTTTTCGAGTTTTTATGAAAAACCTTTATATTTCCTTTATCATTATACCACAAATTGCCCCATTCGTCAATATTCGACAATCAAGAAAAACGTCGATTTTTATTATTTTACACAGTTACAGATTTTTTGATTGACATTTTATTTCATTTATGGTAGACTATCCTTGGATATCATTGAAATCATTCCATCTTATCATAATATAAAAAGGAGTATCCGGTCATGTCTTACACTCATTTCGTTCCCCGTCCCGAACATCCCAATCCTCAGTTTTTCAGAGAAAGCTGGCTGAACCTCAACGGTGAGTGGGAATTTTATCGCGATCACAGTGTCAGCGGCAAGGCAAGAAAGCTTTACGATGCCTCCTCCCTTCCGGAGCGAATTACCGTTCCCTTCTGCATGGAAAGCGAGCTCTCCGGCATTGGAGACAAGGACTTCTGCGATTGTGTCTGGTACCGTCGGAAATTGGATATTCCGTCAGACTGGTTGACTGATGGAAAGCGAGTTCTTTTACACGTGGGTGCTTGTGATTATCGTACCGATATTTACGTCAACGGAACACATGTTGGACTTCCCCACCGTGGGGGATACACCTCCTTTTCTTATGACATTACCGCCCCGCTGAGAACAGGAACGAACGTCTTAGTCATCTGCGCCGAGGACCGTACCCGTAGCGGAGAACAACCCTGCGGAAAACAAAGCCGGAAATACAGCTCTTACGGTTGCTATTACACACGCACCACAGGAATATGGCAAACCGTATGGCTGGAAAGCGTGGCACCCGCCCATATAGAGAGCTTTCATCTCATACCAAATATGGAAAACGCTTCTCTGTCCATTTTCGCGAAAGTAAAGGAAGGCGCGGGGAAAATCATGACCGCCACCGCTTATTGGAATGGAAAAAAGGTTGGAGAAGCATCTTCCCGCGCGGCAGAGACCTCTTGTAATCTGATTCTCCCGCTGTCCGAGCTTCATCCCTGGGAGATTGGCAAGGGCGGTCTATACGACCTGATTTTGACCCTTGGCGACGACCAAGTGAAGAGTTATTTCGGCATGAGAACCTTGAGCCTGGATGATTCCGCCTTGGTCATCAACGGAAAGAAGATCTTTCAGCGTCTGGTTCTGGATCAAGGCTTCTATCCCGACGGTATTTATACCGCTCCCAGCGAGCAGGAGCTGATCAACGATATTACCCGCTCGATGGCATGCGGATTTAACGGTGCCCGTCTCCATCAAAAGGTTTTTGAGCCCCTCTTCCTATACCACTGTGACCGACTGGGGTATTTGGTTTGGGGGGAGCACGGAAACTGGGGCTTACGAGTGAGTCAACCCAGTGCCTGGAAAGGCTTTCTATCCGAGTGGATTAAGATCGTAGAGCGTGATAGAAATCACCCCGCCCTCATTGGCTGGTGTCCCTTTAACGAAACCGAAGCAGGACAGGACGACGATCTGATTGCCTACACCGCTCAACTGACACGGATGCTGGATCCCACCCGTCCGGTCATTGACAACTCCGGATGGATTCACGTGGAAGGTGCCTCCGATATTGAGGACTGGCACGATTACGATCAGAACCCCGACACCTTCCGGCAAAGATACATTGACGTTGCCAACGGAACACCCATATTAACAAAGCCGCTAACTCCTTATCCTCTCTTTCCTCGCTTCATCAGTGAATATGGCGGCATCGGTTGGAATGTGAATCTCAACCAAACGAATGCCTGGGGATACGGCAATAATCCCAAGACCGAGAAGGAATTCCTGGAAAGATTCCGAGGGCTAACCGAGGCTCTTCTGTTCAATCCTTATATAACGGGTTTGTGTTACACTCAACTAACCGACGTTGAACAAGAAACCAATGGTCTGTATACCTATGATCGACAGGCAAAATTCGACCCGAAATTCTTCTGCTTGATCCTGGAGCAAAAAGCCGCAATAGAAGATCAAACCGAATAAAAAAGAACAAAAGAGTAGGAGAACAAGGAATGATCCTTGCTCTCCTACTCCTTCAGTTAGTCAAAGCAAACTCACGTACAACTGTCACGAATTCGATCACCCGCCAAGCAAAGCAAGCTCGCCGCGTATTCTTATCTGCTGACAACCTCCATGCTTTCAATCACTACAGGGTTTTTGGGAACATCCTGCATATACCAGCCAAAATTTCCGGTTTTTACAGTAGCAATCGCATCAAGCACGTCCAAGCCCTCCGTAACCTTACCAAATCCCGCATACTGGGCATCCAAATGAGGAGCATCCATATGCATTACAAAGAACTGAGAGGATGCGGAGTCGGGATCCGAGGTACGAGCCATGGACAGCACGCCGCGAGTATGCTTCAAGTCATTGAGCATAAAGCCGTTCGCCTTAAATTCACCGCGGATGGATTCTGCCTCCTTATGCTCCATACTTTCATCATAACCGCCGCCCTGAATCATAAAGCCCTTGATAACTCGGTGAAAGATCAGACCGCTAAAAAAGCCTTCGTCGATCAATTTCAGAAAGTTAGCCACAGTCTTAGGTGCTTTTTCGGGGTACAGCTCCGCTGTCATGGTGCCGAAATCCCGTACGTTGATTTTAATAATCGGATTATTCATCGTACAATTTTCTCCCTTTTGTTATATATTTTAATTAGTTAGTCCAAGCTTACTCTTTGTGCTCCAGCTCATAAGCGATGCAAAAAAGCTGATCGATTCTCTCTTGATTTCCCGCCAAATGAAGCCACCCAAAGAGTGCTTCCATGCCGGTTGCCGAGCGGTATTCCGCTACCGTCGCCGACTTTGGCGTATTGGTATGCCCTACGTTCCGTCCTCGGCGAAACACTGCCCCTTCCTCCTCAGTAAGCAGAGGAAGAATACGCTTCATCGCCTCCGCCTGCGTAGTCGCCCGAACGTAATTCAGTGCCTCCCGATTGAGTGCCGACGAAGAGGCGAAGCCTGAGCGAATCAGGTGCTCACGCACACAAAGCTCCAGGACACAGTCTCCCAAATATGCCAGCGATGCGGTTGAATAGGTATGAAGTGCTTTATCCATAGTCACTCCTTGTTTTCATTGCGTTTTTTAAAATTTTATGCGTTTAACACTAATCACCATTTTTTTGCTTGTATCCAAATCATAAAGAGCACCTTGACCTTCAATTTCCCCTTCTGCCGCACGAAATCTGGTCGGCATTTTTGTGCGGAATTTTTCAATCACGGAATCCGCGTCTGCACCAATAATTCCATTTTTCGGTCCGGTCATACCAAGGTCCGTAATATATCCGCTGCCCCTGGGAAGCACCTGCTCATCTGCTGTCTGCACATGAGTATGAGTTCCAAACATCACGTGGATCCGACCGTCAAACCAACGTGCCAACGCCAGCTTCTCTGAGGTTGCCTCCGCATGGATATCCATCAGCGCGAAATCATAATTCCCCTCTTCTCTTTCCAGAATTCGGTCCACCGTAGCGAAGGGACAGGCAAGAGACTCCATCAGGGCAGTTCCCATGACATTGACAACAAGGAGCTTCCAACCGCCTACACGGCAAAAGGTATACCCGCCGCCCGGTGCCAGCGTAGGATAGTTCGCCGGGCGAATGATCGCCTCCGAGTCACTGAGCATGGCGCAAAGATCCCTTCGACCGTAGGCGTGATTCCCTAAAGTAATCACGTCCACCCCGGCATCCAAAATTCTTTGTGCATCCGCCGAGCTAAGACCGTGAATATCCGTGGCATTTTCTCCGTTCGCCACCACCAGATCTACCGCCAGCGAGTCTCTCAGCTTCCAGAGTTTTTCCTTTAAATACTCAACGGTTTGGGTACCTACAATATCACCAATGGCTAAAATTTTCATATTACATGCTTTCTATGATTAAAATTCATTGAGCTTTTATGAGGATCTACAGCTCATCGATCATTTGCGCGAAACCATCCTCTTCTACCGATGCGGTGATCCGATCCGCTGCCGCCTTCAGCTCCTCGGTAGCGTTTCCCATGGCATAGCCTACGTCAGCCTCCCGGATCATGGACAAGTCGTTATCAAAGTCGCCTATGCAAAGGAGTGAATCAGCGTCTAACATGTTTGCTAGCCGACGCGCCGTTTTTCCTTTATCATAGCCAATCCCTTGAATCTCTACACCGCTATGCCAGCTTCGATCTACCAGGTACCGTCCCTCGGATTTTTCCCGAAGATAGTCTCGCAGCGTCACTCCCTGCCGGGCAGACACGTGAATCAGGATCTTGTAAAGAGGTTTACCGCAAAGCTCCCGGATCAGTGGTATATCCGACGGACTGACATGTTGAGCGCGCCGTCCCTCTGCCATGCAAAACACAAGTTCCCGCACCTCTTGACAGCGTCGAATCGCGTCAAGCAACAGCTCCTCGCAGGATTCCTCTATAAAGCCTTCATACAAAGCTTTTTCCGTTTCCTCGTCGTAGAGGATCGCTCCATTCATGCAAATCAAGGGCGCGTTACACCGAAAGGCTACTCCATGATCCCTTAGTACATTCGGATACCGTCCCGTTGCCAGCGTCAGCCAGCCGCCCCCTTGCTGGAAGCGACGGATGGCATCCAAATTTCCGGGCGAGATTTGACCGTTATAAACCAGCGTACCGTCAAAGTCCGCGCAAATCAAAAGTCCACTGTATTTTCCCATGACACCGCCTTACGAAATCTCCTCCGCCGAAACAACGAAGGTATTATTTACTATGAGGTATTCCATAGTCTTATCATAGAGCATGGAATCGTACACCAGTTCAGAAAGAGAAGCTGTCACATAGCTCAGCTCATAGCCGTACGTCTCGGCATACTGACGAGCATATCGGTCAAAGAGGCTCGCTTTTTCTTCCTCCGTCAGCGCGATGCCTGCATCCGCCACGATGTAACGGTACACCAAGTCCCCCTTCACCATGTCCCTTGCCTCGGCAAGAATGGATTCCTCAGTGACTCCCAGCTTTTCCATCGTTTCCTCCAGACTCCAACCGTTTTGCTGAGCATAATAACGGTAAGTTGCCCGTGTCTGCGCCGCGTAGTAGCTCACCTGTTCCTCGGGATAGTGAAGAATTTCAGCTTGTCCCAGCACTGTTTTCCAGACTTGCTCGCTCTTGGAATCAGCTTCCTGTTGCAAACAAATTTCAAGACCCGTATACTGAGAAAGCAAAACGTACTCCGACCAGTCCTCTACCACATCATAATCTATTGCCGTAAGAACAGCTTCTTCCTCCGGCTCATCCTTTTGACAGGAACAAAGACACCCAAGCAGAAGGCACAGCAAGAGAGCACCGACTCCCAGGCGGCGGGCAAGGTATAGCGCATAAGCTCTTTTAGCACGGTTCATAGGCATCTCCTCTATCAAGGTGTCACGGAAAGGACACTAAAAAATAAAGAAAAACGGCTTGTCACAACAACAAAGCCGCTCTCTTTTCATTATTTGCTCTCAACCTTGAGCACTTCCTTGCCGTCGTAATATCCGCAAGACTTGCAAACACGGTGATTTCTTACGAACTCGCCGCACTTGGGGCACTTGGTCATGCCAGGAAGAGACAATTTCCAGTTGTTGGAGCGTCTCTTGTCTCTACGAGCCTTGGATACTTTCTTCTTCGGTACTGCCATTATCTACACCTCCTTGAAGCGTGTATAACACTTTCATATTTATATAAATTAATTGTTTTCCTCTTCGCTGTCATCAAAAAAGGTTTTCAGAATTGCCAGCCGTGGGTCGATCTCCTTCCCACCGCAACCGCAATCTCCTTCCCGCCTCGGTTTTCCGCAACGGGGACACAGCCCCGGGCAATCCTCAGAGCAAAGAAGTCTTGTGGGAAATCCGAGCAGAAGCTCCTCTCTCAGAGGCTCATCTACATCCAGCTCCGTACCGTTCAACACGACATATTCATCCGAATCTTCCGCATCCTGTTGTTCCGTTAGAGTTCCCTCAGTCACCACCGTACGTTCAAAGTCAAGAGAGAAAACTCCGTTTACCGGAGCAAGACATCTCGCGCACTCTCCGTGATAACTCAGCTCTGCTTTCAAAACCAGACGCATATACCCCGCGTTATCCGTAATTCTACCTATAACATGGGCATCGGAATCAAAGAAGACTCCGTCTATTTGCTCGGGGGATAACCGATAATCGATGTCCACCCGTTTTACTTCTCCTCGAAGAAGCGGGGCAACATCAACAACCATTTTCTACCCTCCCGCCCGTTCTGAATCTTAAGGCTTACCGCATAAACCAATTTGATTGACATAAAATGCGACAATACATATTATAATAGATTTTTCTTCGCTTGTCAAGAGTTTTTTTGAATATTGTTGGGAATTTCTCTTTTTTCAGCTTTTTGAGGAATTTTTTCTTTACTTTCCTTGCAATATATGTTAGAATAAACCTAATCTTGATGGCTTCTCACCCACCTCGATCTCTCATTTCAGATGAACAGGAGGACTGCCATGTCAGACTATTCCGTTTTTTCTTATACCATGCGTGACCTCACTCTGCTTCCGCTCCGACCTGCCCGTTCCCACAAGGGAACCTTTGGCCGTGTGCTTTGCGTATGCGGCTCATCCGGGATGTCCGGTGCCGCTTATTTTGCCGCAAAAGCCGCCTACCGAATGGGAGCCGGACTCGTGCGAATCTACACAATACAGGAAAACCGAGCCATTCTTCAAACCTTGATTCCCGAGGCAATTGTCACAGAGTATAATGAAGCATCTCCCAATATGGAAGAGTTCCGTCTCGCTCTTCAATGGGCGGATGTATGGGTGGTTGGTTGCGGTCTGGGTGTCAATACGGTTTCCCGCACCATTTTGGCAGAGATTCTGCGCGCCCCGAAAAAGCCAACCATATTGGACGCGGATGCGCTGAATCTCCTCGCTCTCAATCCCTCTCTTTTGGGTAGAACGCAGGGAGCCATCCTGACTCCTCACGCCGCTGAAATGTCCCGCTTATGCGGGAAAAGCGTAGAGAAAATTTTGGAGCATCCAAAGAGGACCGCTTACGAATTCGCAAAACAGCACGGTGTGATCTGCGTTCTGAAGGATCACCATACCGTGGTCAGTGACGGGGGACCCCGGCTCTATCTCAATCCAACAGGCAACAGCGGCATGGCTACCGGCGGCGCGGGAGATATCCTTGCCGGTCTTTTGGGCGGACTGTTCGCACAGCTTGGAAGCAGTTGTCCCGATCCTCTCAGCTATACCGCTCTGGGAGTTTATCTTCACGGACTATGCGGCGATCATGCCGCTCAAGCTCTGAGCGAGTATGCCGTCATGGCGAGAGACCTTCTGGATGCTCTTCCAAAGGTATTAAAACAGGCAGAGAGTTTCCTGTCGGATTCTACGGAGACACTCTCCGAAAGGACGGATCCGTAGCCAAGGTATCCAGTCCCGCCACCACGAGTATCCCGTCGTATTCCTCCGCTTCCGTATAAGCGGATAGAGGCAAGGAGGTATACCGAAGATCCACCACGTCCAAATCCGCGTGAATTGCCAAAAAGGGAATCAGACAATTGGCAAAGCTATCCTTCACCAGAAGATAACGGGGGTGCTCCTCTTGGGTAGGATCGGTAACCCGCACAAAATCGTGATTCCCGCCGAGAAAAATTTCATATTGATCCTTATTGTTCAGTTTAGAGCGGTCGTAAAATCCTTTTACGACCGTTTTTGTTTTACCGACCTCTATTTGAAAGCGGTCATCATTTTCATATCGATAGAGGATGACGTGGTCAGCTTGCTCCGCCACTCCTCCCACCGCGGAATAGGAGCTTCCCAAGAAGGTGTCACTAACGGTTTCCTCGGTAAAGTAGGAGCATGGCATGGGATCGATCCCCAGAGTTTGTACCAACACTCGGTAAGTCTCATATGCCCCTGCCGTAGTAAAATGGTGGTCGGTACGGTACCAAACCTGCTCTCCCTCGGCAGCCCGCGTTCGCAGAACTCGCGTCAGCCTTTCATACGAGGGGGAAAAAGCGCCCAAGATCGACATTAACCGTTCCAAGTCGGGCTGCTCATAGAGATCGGGAAGCTTATCGTTCATTACGTCGACACTGCGCGGAAGGATCCATACCTCAGCCGGGACGGCGCCATTGTCGCAAAGAGTCGACAGAGCGGCAACATTTTCCTTCAACACGGAAATGTCAGAATATTCATCTCTCGGAATCAAGTAGCCGTCCTTTCCCCACAAGACCCCATGGTGCTCTCCCTTTCCAAGCAATCGCTCGATATTGGCGCGCAGAGCCACGAGGCTCTCTCGAAGAGGGAACTGATCGGAGCAAATCCGTGACAGAGATTGAATAAAGCCTCCCTGCCACACCTCTTCCGCGCGAAGAGACTGCCAACGGCTCAGTGCTCGGTTTTCGCGAGCAGAGAAAGCACTTTGTTTACCAAGCAACAGTGCCGTTCCCCCAAGGAAAATCAGCACAGCCAAATACGCCGCCAAGATCCGATCCCAAAAAACTTTCATTTTCATACATTCTCTCTTCATTCCCTTTTTCTTTGATTCTCTTTCATAGTTTGCTCCGCTCTCGGAACCACAATACCTCCCTTTTCTTTTTCACAACACGCTTCTTCAACGGTCTCCGACAATAAAAATAACCTCTACTGCCACAATAAAGTAAAAAAACAATTTCGGCACATGCTTTTTCCAATTAAAGTTTACATATTTTTCGTAATATTTCCTTGAATTGTGTGGTATAATAAAAACAGATTTTCGGGTCGCAACCAATAGTTGCGTAAAAATCAAAGCAAAGTTGGTGGAATTTCATTCATGATTGTGTTATGATTGTAATAATTATTAATGGTAGGATCCCTCACGCGGGTCTATTTGCGCAGAAAGGAACTGACATTTTATGACGATTGGTGAAAAGATTACACAGCTTCGTACGCTTTCGGGTCTGTCCCAAGAGCAACTGGCAGAGAAGATCTCGGTTTCCCGGCAATCGGTCTCTAAATGGGAAATGAATCAAGCCCTTCCCCAAATTGACAAGGTGCTTCTCCTGTGTGACTTATTTGAAGTCTCTTGCGATGAGCTCCTTCACGATAAGATCGAATTAAAAAAGCCCTCTCCCGGAACCGGATCTTCCAACAAATATTTTGGTACAGACGGCTTCCGAGGCGAAGCAAACCTGACTTTGACCTCCATGCACGCTTACAAGGTGGGACGATTTCTCGGCTGGTATTTCTCCTCCGAGCTCTCCGGATGCCGCAAGGCGGGCTACCGTCCCCGTATCGTCATCGGAAAGGATACCCGACGCTCCAGCTATATGTTGGAATATTCCCTGGTAGCAGGTATTACAGCTTCCGGTGCCGATGCCTACATGCTGCACGTTACCACCACCCCCAGTGTGTCCTACGTGACCCGTCTGGATGAGTTTGATTGCGGCATTATGATTACCGCCTCTCACAACCCCTTCTACGACAACGGAATCAAAGTAATCAACCGATTCGGCGAAAAGCTGGACGACAAGACCACCTCTCTGATCGAGGCGTATTTGGACGGCAACTTGCGTGAGTTGGGTGTGGTCGGGGAGGATCTTCCCTTGGCACAACGGGAGCGAGTCGGCTGTATTGTGGACTATGTGTCCGGAAGAAACCGTTACGTAGGGTACCTGATCTCCCTTGCCTCCAACTCCTACAAGAAGCTGAAGATCGGTCTGGATTGCGCCAATGGTGCCTCCTGGATGATCGCTCGCTCGGTCTTTGAGGCGTTAGGTGCTCAGACCGTGGTAATCGGAGCCAACCCGGACGGCATCAACGTCAACCGAGATTGCGGCTCTACTCATATGGATGCTCTCTGCCATCTGGTACGGGATCAGCACCTGGATATGGGCTTTGCCTTTGACGGAGATGCTGACCGCTGTCTGGCAGTGGACGGAAACGGAAACATTGTGGACGGTGATGCCATTCTTTATATCTTGGGCAAGCGCCTCAGACAGCGCGGTATGCTGAACGGCGATACCGTTGTTGCCACTGTAATGTCCAACAGCGGCTTTGTGGCAAGTCTGGAAAAAGAAGGCATGAAGTGTGCCCAAACCACGGTGGGAGACCGATTTGTTTACGAATGCATGCAGAAAAACGATTTCTGCCTGGGCGGTGAGCAATCGGGACACATTATTATCAAAAAGTACGCCACCACCGGTGACGGTCTGCTGACCGCCATCATGCTCACCGAAGAGGTTTGTGACAGCAAGCTCTCTTTGGCAAAGCTGGCTGAGCCGGTAATGCTCTATCCTCAGTACACCAAGAATCTGCGGGTGAGAAGTAAGGCGGCGGCACTGAACGATGCCGACGTTTTGAGTATGGCGGAAGCCATTGAGAAGAAGATTGCGGGACGGGGACGGGTATTGCTCCGTCAAAGCGGAACTGAACCCGTGATCCGTATCATGATCGAAAGCGAAAGCGAGGAGCTATGCCGTGAATATGCGGATGCTCTGGCAGACGTAGTCGCACGAAAGGGACACTTAGTAGAATAAGCTTCACGATTCATAACAAAAAAGTCCGAAGGTCGAACACTCATCGACCTTCGGACTTTTTATTTTCGCGACATCGCAAACCGGGATTCGGCATTTCACTCCCCGGCTGTATTGTTGAAAATCGTTAACGGTACGCTCTTACTCGTCCAAAGCTTCAAATCGTTCTCTGGCACGGAAGATCAGAGAAACACACCAAATACCTGCCAGGGCAACTACGGTATACACGATCCGGCTTCCCAGAGCAGTTTGTCCGCCAAACAGCCACGCAACCAGATCAAATTGAAATAAGCCGATGCTTCCCCAGTTCAAAGCGCCAATAATCGTTACAATTAAGGCGATTCGGTCCATGATCATAGTTTCAACCTCCTTTAAAACGGTTTTGCCGCTCACATTTAGTTTGTTCTAACTCCTTTTCTTTATGAACGCCAATTCCCCCCAACTCATGAAAAAAATGAAAAAGGATTGACGAAATTTGTAAAATATGGTAAAATGAATATAACATTTATTTCCCCTGGAGGTCTCCCTTGAAACAGATACATGACGGGCACCGTGGCCGTTTGAGACGTAAATTTCTTTCCGGCTCTCAACTGGAAAAGCATGAGCTCTTGGAACTGTTGCTATTCTATTCCATCCCACGCAGAAACACCAACGAAATTGCCCATCGGCTGTTAGCTCGGTTCGGCTCGCTCCGTCGGATACTGGATGCCGACATTTCCGCCCTCACCGAAGTGGAGGGCGTGGGTCTGCAAACTGCCCTATTCCTAAGAACCCTCGCTGCTGTCAACGCCGCCGCATACAGTGAACGGGCAGAAAAGGTTCGCCGTTTATCCACCGAAGCGGATCTTCGCCATTATTTGGTCAGTCTTTTGCTTTCCTCCTCCCGGGAAGAGGTATATCTGCTCCTGTTCGGAAGCTCCGGGCATTTGATCCATACGGAAAAGCTTGGCGAGGGACTTGCTTCCTTCTCTCAGCTTTCGATCAGACGCGCCGTTCAGTTATCTTGCTGTCACCACGCCACCTCTGCCGTTTTGGCACACAACCATCCCGACGGCATGCTTCTACCCTCGGATCACGACATGAAAGCTACCAAACGGATCCGCCAGGCACTGAGTGAGGCAGGGGTAGATCTGATCAATCATTATATTGTTTCGGGAACCGATTGCCTTCCGGTAACGGACGAATATGAGAAACAAATTTTTTAGTCCTTTCGCGCTTGGGCAAGACAGGTTCGGGTGCCCGGCTGTTCATTCTTTTGTAATTACCTTCACGCAACATTCACAAAATCGGTAAAAGATTCACACAATTTTGCGGAAAATGAAATTCCTTGTTAAAAAAATTGTGATATGATAATATTCACAAAGATTCTACTGTAAACCATTGAGGAGAGTACCATGCTGGAACTAAAGCACATTGTAAAAAAATATCTCTCCGGTGATCAAGAGGTCACGGCACTGAATGACGTCAGCCTACGCTTCCGAGAAAGCGAATTTGTCTCGATCTTAGGAGCCTCCGGCTGCGGAAAGACCACCATGCTGAATATTGTAGGCGGTTTGGACCGTTATACCAGCGGTGATTTGATGATCAACGGAAAATCCACCAAGGAATTCAAGGACGGAGACTGGGACACCTATCGAAACCACTCCATCGGCTTCGTTTTCCAAAGCTACAATCTGATTCCCCACCAATCTGTTCTCGCCAACGTAGAGCTTGCTCTTACTCTGTCCGGTGTTTCCAAATCAGAGCGGCGCGCCAAAGCCATCGCCGCGTTGACTAAGGTAGGACTTGCCGATCAGCTGCACAAGCGCCCCAACCAGATGTCCGGCGGTCAGATGCAGAGAGTTGCCATTGCCAGGGCACTGGTCAACGATCCCGATATTCTTTTGGCTGACGAGCCCACCGGTGCTCTGGACACCCAGACCAGCGAACAGATCATGGATCTGCTGAAAGAGGTGGCGAAAAATCGGCTTGTAATTATGGTCACGCACAATCCCGAGCTTGCCGAAGCTTACTCTACCCGTATCATTCGTCTCAGAGATGGACAGGTGGTAGATGACTCCAATCCTGTGGAGAAAGCGGAGTATCAAGAATTGTGCGCGCGTCAAGCGGAGATCAACCGCCGAAAGGAAGGGGCGCGAAAGGCAGCCGGCAAAAAAGCCGCCAAGAAGGCTCAGAAAAAGACCTCCATGTCTTTCGCCACTGCGTTGGGGCTCTCTCTGAATAACCTGATGACCAAGAAGGGGCGAACCATTCTCACCTCTTTCGCGGGAAGCATCGGTATTATCGGTATTGCTCTGATCCTCGCCCTTTCCAACGGTATTCAAGGCTATATCGATCAGGTTCAAGAGGACACTCTTTCCACCTACCCGCTTACCATTTCCAAGACTACTACCGATTATACGGCTATGCTGTCGGCAATGACCGAGGTATCCGAGCAAAAAGAGGCAAATACCGATCCCAATAAAATCTATGTGGATGACTCTCTTGGCACGATGATGTCCGCCATGTCGGCAACCGTTGAAAACGATCTGGAATCCTTCAAGGTTTATTTGGATGAAAACTTTTTGAAAATTTCCGAGTCGGTCAGCGACGTGCAGTACACATATGATTTTGAGCTACAGGTATTTACTGAGGACGGAAAAACTCAGGTCAGTCCCACTACCATATTTGAAAACATGGGTGACATGTTCTCGGGTGTGGGCGAGATGATGGATTCCATGAGCAGCATGGGAAGTATGCCGGGAATGAGCATTTTGTCCGAGATGATCAACAATCAGGAGCTTCTGGACCAGCAATATGAGCTGGTGGGAGAAAACAGCCATTGGCCTACCTCTGCCAACGAGGTGGTTCTGGTGGTCAGCAAGGACAATCAGATTAGCAAAATGACGCTGTATATGCTCGGTGTTCTCGATCAAGGTGAATTGGAAGAAATTATGACCGCGCTGATGACGGAAGGAGAATACGACACCACCCCCATGGATCCCTATTCCCTGGACGATTTTATCGGCATGAAATTCCGTCTGCTGAATACCTCGGACTTTTACGCCAAAACCGGAGCGACCTATACAGTGGACGGCGTTTCCTATCCCAAATGGTACGATATAAGAGAGGTCGGCTTTGATCAGGAAAGCTTTGTTACCGAGCACGGCACAGAGCTTGTAATTTCCGGCATCGTTCGTCCTCGCTCGGGTGCCACCGCCACCTCTATTTCGGGAGCACTGGGCTATACGAAAGCCCTCACCGACTTGATTTTAGAGCAGAATACCAAGAGTGAAATTATCAATCAACAGAAGAAAACCCCGAACCACAGCGTTCTGAACGGAGCTACCTTTGAGCGGATCCCCTATACGAGAGAGAATATCAATGATCTCATTGACCGTGTCGGCACCACCAATATGCAAAGATTTTACGGTGTCATGACCGCAATGATCCTTGAAAACCCCGACTACCAGGATCTGCTTCACGTAAATGGCGACACCGTCGCTATGTTTGTTGGCACCATGGAAAATCAGGAACAAGCGGAAAAGATCCGTGGAATGTTAGCAAACGCCCTGGAAAATGATCCCACCGGCGGATTGCAGCTCATGGGTCTGTTCTCCGCTATAAAATCGGTTCCGGACGGACTTTCCAGCGTAGATTTCACCAAGGACAATTTGGTTGATCTGCTCCCCCTCATGTCCGAGACTCAGGTAATGCTTCTGATCAACGGCATGCCGGACACGGATCCAAACGATCAGATCCCCGCCATCAAGGGATTGAAGGAGCTTTGCTCCGTCGATTACATGACCGGATTGTATGCCGAGATGAATGAGAACATGGTAAACTGGACCATCAACGAAAAGAGTCTCTCCCTTTTGCTCACTCAAATGGATGACGAGCTGTTCGCCGAGTTTGAGAGCACGTTGTACGAGATGGTTCCCGACAAGGATGCGACCTATGATTCCATGCTCAAGCAGCTAGGTGACGCGGAAAAAGCCTCCCCCGCTTCGATCAATTTCTACGCAAAGGACTTTGAATCCAAAGAGGTCATCGAGGCATTTATACGCGAATACAACGACGGCGCGGAGGAAGTGAAAAAGCTACAGTACACCGATCTGGTAGGTGTCATGATGTCTTCCGTTTCTACCATTATCGACGTGATCTCCTACGTCCTCATTGCCTTTGTGTCCATCTCGTTGGTAGTATCCTCTATTATGATTGGAATTATTACGTATATCTCCGTACTGGAACGAACCAAGGAGATCGGTATTCTCCGTTCCATCGGTGCGTCCAAGAAGGATATATCCCGTGTATTCAACGCGGAAACCCTTATTGTTGGCTTTGCCGCGGGTCTGATCGGTATTATCGTGACGGTACTGCTGTGCCTACCGATCAACGCCATCATTCACGCCCTTTCGGGCATTGTAGGCGTGCGTGCTTCCCTGCCCTGGATCGCGGCACTGATTCTGGTGGGAATCAGCATGCTCCTCACCTTCGTAGCAGGTCTGATCCCCTCGGGTGTTGCCTCCAAGAAAGATCCGGTAGAGGCACTTCGCACGGAATAAGGCGTATTTCCGTCTCGAACAAATTACAGTTTACAAACAGAAAGGTTGCCGCCGACGCATTTGCGTCGGCGGCATAGCGAATACTTTTAATGGGAAAATTTAAAAATAAAATGTACCGATTGATGTACGGACGCTATGGAACCGATACTTTGAACAAGGTTCTCCTTGGATGCTACGTAGCGGTGGTTCTGATCTATTCGATCGTCTCCCTGTTTATTCCCTCTACCGCCACCAAGACCAACGGGATCCTCACTTTGTGTTACGTATTGCTGACCGGCGTTCTCATCGCTCTGATCTTCTTCCGAATGTTCTCTCGCAACATTCTCAAACGCAGACGGGAAAACGAAAGATTTTGCGGATTTTTCAAGCTATTGCGCAATCGCTTCCGTGACCGCAAGACCCACGTCTACCGCAAATGTCCCAAGTGTCATGCGGTGCTCCGTCTCCCCAAGGCAAAGGGGAAGCATTCCGTAGTCTGCCCCCGTTGCCGTGAACGGTTTCAGGTCAAAGGGTAATTAAAAAACTTAGTTTGTCTACCATAAAAACGCATCATCTGCATCGATGATGTGTTTTTTGCTTTCAACCTATGGTTGAAAAATCTCGTTTAAGCAGTTATTGCAACCAGAACTAATCCATGCTATAATATACACACGGAGCAGGCGCCGCTTTGATCATTTTTGGAGGTATCACCATGAATATCGGAAATAAAATTAAGGAATTAAGAAAGCAACGGGGGATCACGCAGGAACAGCTTGCAGATGTGATCGGAGTTTCTTTTCAAGCTGTAAGCAAATGGGAAAATAATATCTCCCTGCCCGACATTACCTTGGCACCTGTCTTAGCAGGCTATTTTGGCGTATCTTTGGATGATCTTTTTGATTATAACCTTGAGAAAATAAAAAGCGAGGTTCTTTCTATCGCAAGAAAAACCGTCAAATACCGTGAGAAAGATCAAGAAGAAGGTCGCAAAATCATTGAAGAAGGATTAAAAAAATTCCCAAACAACGATATTTTGCTATGCAACATGCTGTATTTGATCAACTATTGGAAAGAACCGGATAAAACGATCGATATCGCATTAAGAGTTATTGACGTTACAAAGGACAATTCCACAAAATATGACGCTTTGCGCTTCTTGGCATACGCATATAAAGCCAAGGGGGATATAGGTAGTGCCCGCTCGGCACTTGAGCAAATTCCGGAAATCTATTTTTCTCGTTTATCCGAAATGGCATATATTTTGAGCGGTGAAGAAAAAATGAAGGCTGCGCAAACCCAAAAGGGAGTTTCGCTAAGCAATTTGATTGAAATGCAATCTCGTGTTGCGGAATGTCATATTGAAAACGGAGATATGAAGGTAGCATTAAAGGAATACGAGAAAGCCATAGGGATTCTTGACCTCTTAGAGGCAAGCCAAACATGGGATTCAGAGAGAAAATATTTCAAAAAGCAAATATCTTATATAAAAGAACAGCTGTGACCACGAAGGGATACACGGCAGTACATTAAAAAAGTAACACGTTATTACTTTGCAAGGTATCTCCGTCCTTTTTTCATAGAACGTCCTGCTTTATAGAAGATAGCCTTTGTGTCTCCTTTTTTATTGAGATAGTATCTTGAATTTTTCTCCTTCTTATGTTATAATAATCCTGTGGATACCGAACGGTTTTCGGAGGTTATTATGAAACGAGCAAGCGGTGTACTCATGCACCTTTCTTCCCTATACGGCAACTATTCCATCGGTTCCTTTGGCAAGGAATCCAAAGAATTTGTAGATTTTCTCGCGAAGGGCGGCTTTACTTACTGGCAGGTCCTCCCCTTCTGCATGGCTGACGACTGCCACTCGCCTTACAAATCCTATTCTGCCTTTGGCGGAAATCCGCTGTTTATTGATCTTCCCACCCTCGCCCAACGAGGGCTCCTCACCTATGGAGAATTGAAGCAGGCAGAGCAACAATCCCCCTATCTCTGCGAATATTCCCGCCTGGAAAAGGAGCGGTTGCCCCTTTTGCGTCTTGCCGCCTCCCGAATCTCTGACGGAGAGCGGGAAGACATACAAAAGTGGCTGGAGGAATTTCCCGAGCTTGCCAAAGCGGCAGAATTTCTCGCGCTTTGTCAAAAGAACCAAGATCGCCCCTGGCATGATTGGACGGAGCAGATGCCGGAGCCAGAGGAGCTCTTCTTCTGGCAATGGATCCAACATGAATTTTTCCATCAGTGGATGGAGGTCAAACGATACGCCAACAAACGCGGAATCCAGATCATTGGTGACATTCCCATCTACGTCGCGCTGGACAGCTGTGACGTATGGGCGAATCCGGAGCAATTCCAATTAGACAAAAATCTACGTCCTACCAAGGTGGCAGGTGTACCCCCCGACTATTTTTCCGAGGACGGACAGCTTTGGGGCAATCCTCTGTACAACTGGAAGCAGATGAGATCCGACGGTTACGCCTGGTGGAGCCGCCGCATTGAATATATGCTGACTCTATTTGACGGGATCCGTATGGATCATTTCCGAGGTCTGGAGGCATACTGGAGTATTCCTGCCTCCGCGAAAACCGCCAAGGAAGGAAAATGGGTACGGGGTCCCGGACGCCCTCTCATAGACAAAATTCGTGAGATCGCCGGAGACCGTCTGATCATTGCGGAAGATCTGGGAGATATCACCCCCGGTGTCGAGGCTCTGCTTCGGCACAGTAAATTCCCCGGCATGCGGGTTTTACAATTCGCTTTTCTCGGAGACACAGAGTCACCGCATCTGCCCCACAATTACCCGAAAAATTGTGTGGCATACAGCGGCACCCACGACAACAATACCCTTTTGGGCTATATTTGGGAGATGTCCCCCGAAAGTCGGGCACGTCTCATGTCCTACTGTAATTGCCAAAAGGAAGATTGGCGCGATGGCTGTGAAATGATTATGAAGACCCTCATGGCAAGCCACGCGGACACGGTGGTTTTTCCCATTCAAGATATCTTCGCCTACGGTGCGGATACCCGAATGAACACCCCGGGTACCGCCACAAACAACTGGGCATACCGCATCACCAGAGAGCAGCTGGCGGCGGTAAATACCGAAAAATTCCGCTTCTACAACGAGCTGTACGGAAGATTCTAACTCCCCACGGTTCGCCGCAACTCCGATCATAAAAGAGCCGCATGGCGTGATGCCCCATTCAGGGTATCACGCCATGCGGCTCTATGCTATTTATTCTTTTTTCTTAGATCTCATGATAATGAGACATACAATAACTGCCACAACAACAACGGATAGCACAAGGGATATTCCGATCACGGACACGTATGGATTCTCTTTCTTCTCAACAGAAGCTCCGGCGGTGTCCTCTGCCGTATCGACCGACTCCGTAGTGAGTGGCTCCGTGGTTCCTTCGGTTTCCACGGATACAGGTGTTGAAACGTACTCGGGAAGCAATCCATCGGGAAGTGTCATAGAAATTTGATTCTTACTCTTGAAATACTTACCCTTGGTGGGAGAGAAATACTCAAATTCGATCTTGCTTCCGCCCTCTGTAAAATTGAGCATAAGCAGGAATCCGCTGGGATCCTTTTTGTCGTAGGATTGGGGGTCAACGAGAATCTCGATCACCTCGTTGCCGTCATTACCCGTACGTGTCTGGATAATCGGATCCGTTATTCCTACATGACCGCAAAGCACCATAAATACGTTGTCATGCCGGGAGAATAGGTTGTCCCACAGGTACTCTCCGTCAAAGGACAACCACTCCAGCACCGTATCGTCTACGTTAGAAGAGCCAATCTTGTCCTGATATAAGGCTCCCTTTGAGTCGAGATAAGCATGAATGGAAACGATCACCTTATATTGATAGTTTTTATATATGACGTCGTTTGCCCAGTTAATGACCTCCGGAGTTGCGCGGAAGTCCAAGTTGAGCATCAGGTACTTGTGATTCCCGATTTCTATCTTGCGATAGGAGTTAGACATCGAGTTACCCAGCGTCACCGGCTTGGAGGGATCAAAGAAGAAACCGTCCATCTGACTTTTGTATTCCTTTGTGCAGATGTGTTCGTGATAACCTGCCTCGTCATCATGATTCCCGCGCACCACAGAATAATTGATCGTTCCGTTGAGGCGATTGAACTGCGCAGACGCTACATCCCACTCCAAAGGATTTCGGAAGGATTCCGGATAGGTTGTTAGTGTTTCCACCGTATCTCCCAGTCCGAAAACATATTGAATGTTTCGGCTTTCCTTGTTGTCGAGGAGCCATGTGATCGTATTCGAAAGGTATTTTGTTCCCAGCTTCGTGTCACTGTATGTAATTGTCTGAATATCTCCCAGGACGGCGAATGAGTAGTCCACATTGTCCACCGGGTCTCTATCGATCCAATCGCTGTCGGCGGCAGACGCGGGAATGACACTTGCCGCCACGGAGGTCAGCAACATAGCCACAAGGCAGATCACTGCCACAAGTTTCTTTTTCATACTCCTACCTCTAACCTTATATGAGAAATACTACGATATTAGCATACCATATTTTCAGAGCTTTGTCAATTAGACAAATAAAATTCAAGTGAATACCGCAAGTCCCCCTCTTCCCGCCGTTTTTTCAGGAACACCCCCTCGCCGGGCAAGCCGATTCCCTTGCTATCACGCAAAAACCGCAGAAGCGTCATCTTCTGCGGTTTTTTGTTTCAATTTTTTATCACGCGACAGAGAAAGCGCGCGTGATTCTCACTGATCAAACGTCATGGAAATCTGTGTGGTCTGACCCTTCTTGTGTTTTTCAACCAGCTTATGGATTCTCTTCACAGGATTCAACAGCTCACTGATGGTCTCGTCGTGATTCAACGTATCGATCAGGTAAGAAACGTACTTACACATATTGACCTCTACGTACCAATCCCTGGTAAAGAGCTCAGGTCTGCGGTAAACCAAATTGGTAGTAAATATCTTATCAAATACGCCGTCGGCGTGAGCCTTATCGAACTTAGAGAGACCGTCGGTAAACAGACCAAAGGTAGTGAAGGCAAAGACTCTCTTTGCTCCCTTTTCCTTGATCTGAGATGCTACGTCAATCAGAGATTCGCCGGAGGAGATCATATCGTCAATAATGATCACGTCCTTGCCGGTCAGATCCTTACCCAAATACTCGTGCGCCTCAATGGGATTCTTACCGTTTACCACGATAGAATAGTTGCGGCGCTTATAGAACATACCGATATCCAGACCCAGCACGGAGGAGAAGTACATACAACGCCCCATTGCGCCCTCGTCGGGAGAAATGATCATCAGGTCTTCTTTGTCCAGGGAAATATCGGGAACATTTTTAACCAGCGCTTTGATCATCTGGTAGGTGGGCTTTACATCGTCAAAGCCGGAAAGAGGAATCGCATTCTGAACTCTGGGGTCATGAGCGTCAAAGGTAATAATATTGGATACACCCATCTGCACCAGCTCTTGGAGCATGTACGCGCAGTCCAAGGACTCTCTGCCCGTTCTCTTATGCTGTCTGCCCTCGTAGAGCATAGGCATGATCACGGTCACACGTCTTGCCTTGCCTCCCGCCGCGGCAATAATGCGCTTCAGGTCCGCGTAATGGTCATCGGGGCTCATGGGAACCTCCTGACCGTACATCTTATAGGTTACTCCGTAGTTGAATGCGTCACAAATAATGTAGAGATCGTGTCCGCGCAGAGACTCATGCAACAAAGCCTTTGCCTCACCGGTACCAAAACGGGGACAGTCTGCCTTGACCAGGAACGAATCCTCACCGCCGTGGCGACGCCATTCCTTCAAGTAGTAGTCTACCTGCGCGGCAAACTCCTCGCAGCCCTTCATACCGATGACACTCAGTTCTGCATACTGTGATTCCTTCATAAGCGATTTTCCTCCGACTGTTTATTATTCATAATTTTGGGATGCCACTTGACAGTACCATTATACCACAGTTTCCTTCAATAGACAAGCAATTTTTGCAATTTTTTTGTCAAAAAACCGTGAAACAGAACTTTGCATAAACGAAAGGAAACAAAAGCTTGAAACCTTGTGCTTTTTATGCATGCCGGCATGTAAAAGTTCCCCTCCCTTTATTTCAACTCTACGACCGTAACGCCTCCGTCCCCTTCACCAAATTGACCGATTCGGAAGGATGCGACACGCCGGTCTGTCTTCAAGTATTTCCAAAGTGCCGCCTTCAAAGCCCCTGTTCCCTTTCCGTGAACCAACCGCACCGTATGGAAGCCGGCGATCTGCGCCTCGTCAAAGTACTTATCCACAGCATTCCAGGCTTCGTCTCCCGTCATACCGCGCAAATGGATCTCATCCTTGAAATCACGGCTGACTGTAACACGATAGTCCGCAGCCTTTTTCTTCACGCCGCCGCTCTTTACCTGTATCTCTTCCTCGATCAGCTGCAAATCTCCAAGGGCAACCTTGGTCTTAATAATTCCCGCCTGCACCGTCACCTTGCCGGAGCGGTCAGGATCCTCCAGAAGCGTCGCCTTCTTACCCAAGCTGACGATCAAAACCTCGTCACCCCGACGTAATTTTCTCGGAAGCACGTAGTTTTCTACCTTCCGTACCTCCACCGGATCGTAAGCATCACCGTGACTCCGCAAATGCTCTCGGATTTCGCGGCGGGCTTTTGCCAACTCTTCTCCCAGTCTTTCGGACTCTCGCGCCTTCCGGAGCCTATCCATTTGCTCCATAATATACTCGCTGGACGCCTTGGCACTTTCCACCATATTCTGCGCCTTACGTCTCGCCTGCTCCACTTCCTTTTCAGAAGCGGCAAGGCGCTTGGCAACAATCTCGTCGGTCTCCGCCCGATAAGCCTCCGCCTGCCGTCTCAGCTCCTCTGCCTGCTCACGCTGGCGTTCTGCCTGCAATCTGCTTGCCTCCAGCTCTCCCAAAACCTTTTCGAGCCGTTTATTATCTCCGCCAATGCAAGCATTGGCTCGCTCAATGATCCGCGTGGGCAAGCCCAACTTTTCCGAAATCGCAAAGGCGTTGGACTTACCGGGGGTTCCGATGAGCAATCGGTAGGTAGGGCGAAGAGTCTCCACGTCAAATTCACAAGAAGCGTTACACACTCCCTCGGTATCCAAAGCATAGGTTTTCAGCTCGGTATAGTGTGTCGTCGCCACGCAAAGTGCTCCCGCGCTTCGCATATCCTCAATCACCGCCACAGCCAGAGCCGCCCCCTCTACAGGATCGGTACCGGCACCCAGCTCATCGAAGAGAACAAGAGTACGGTTATTTCGTTCGGCAACCACATTGACGATGTTGACCATATGAGCGGAGAAGGTAGACAGGGACTGCTCTATGCTTTGCTCATCTCCCAGATCCACCAAAATCTTCTCAAAAAGGCAAAGGGAGGTTCCCTCCTCAGCAGGCAGATGAAGCCCCGATTGCGCCATAGCGGCGAAAAGCCCTAGAGTCTTTAGCGTAACCGTTTTACCTCCCGTATTGGGACCGGTAATAATAAGGGTATCGTAATCCCTGCCCAGCTCCAGAGAGATCGGCACCACCGTTTTTTTGTCGATCAAGGGATGTCTTGCCCGACAAAGACAGCAAACTCTTTCCTCTGTGATCCCGGGCTCCACGCCGTCCATCCGCCGTGACAGCTCGGCGCATCCAAACACAAAGGCAAGCTCGGTGATGTTTCGGTAATTCAGCGATAAGGTCGCCGCCATATCCGACACCTCTCCCGAAAGCTCCGCGAGGATCCGTTCGATCTCATGCTGTTCCTTGGATTCCAACATTCTCAGCTCGTTATTGGCATCTACCACCGCCATGGGCTCCACGAAAATCGTAGCACCCGAGGAGGAGGTATCGTGGATCAATCCCTTGACATCATTTCGGCATTCCGCCTTTACCGGGATCACGTACCGTCCATTTCTCTGCGTTACCAGATTGTCCTGGAGGTATTTGGAGTATCCGCCGCTGATGTATTTGGCAAGCGTCTCCTTGATCCGTCCGTTGGCGACCCGAATCTTGCGGCGAATATCTGCCAGCGCGGGACTCGCTTCGTCAGCAATGAGATCCTCGGAGAGAATGGAACGGGTGATCCGCTCCTCTAACTGACGGTTTGGAAGCAACCGCTCAAACACCTCGTCCAACACAGTGGGAAAGAGACGGTTAGCGTGAATATAATCCAACAGAGATCGGGAAACCCGAAGGACAGCTGCCACATCCATCAACTCTCTGGGGGTCAGAATGGCTCCCTTTTGCGCTCGCTCGCAAATATCCCCCATCTCGGTCACGCTTCCGAAGGAAGGCATTCCTTTGGCATCCGACAAACGGCGGGCATCGGTGGTGCGAGTCTGTCTTTTCCGGACCAGATCCACATGATCCGCAGGAGTAAGCATCTCCGCAAGCTGTGCTGCCCCGGATGTGGGGCATGCCTGTGCCAGCATGACCCGAATCTTATCAAATTCCAGAGTCTTCAGTGTTTTTTCTGTAATGTTCATAGGTTCCTTTATATAATTGTTTATTTCATTGGTTGACGGACGGAATGGTAAAATTCTAAGGCATCGAAGCTTCGTTCCAAATGGTTCAAAAGGTAGGTCTCGGTTACCCGTCCGAAGCAAGCAAGACTTTCCTCTGTCAGAGAAAAAGCAAAGATACGCGACAGGGGCGCGACGGTTACATACCGTAGGCTCGCCAGGGTGGAGGGATCCAGTGGAAGAAGAATATTTCTTGCCTGATAGGCATCAAGCTCGGGAAGTGCCAGATTTCCGGCCCGCTTACGCAGACATTCGGAGCAGATCAGATGCCCGTTCATCACGTCAAGCCAAAGATCCTCTCCCCCTCCGCAGCGGCACTCCGCACAACCGCTCAGATCGGGCTCAAAGCCGGAGGTCTTTGCCGCAAACCACTCATATACTCCCTTGATCTGCTCATAAGGCTTCCCTTTTTTTTCGATCAGGTAAAGTGTATTCAGAGTCATTCGAAGGATCTCATCCGCAGGCACACCCTCTCCTGTAATCTCGGTGGCTACCTGTAACAAATACGATGCCAAAGAAAAGCCCTCCAGATCCTCATTTAAGCCAAAAAAACTATCGTTGACCGACCCTCCGGACACCCAGCGACGGTCATTTCGTTCATAGTATTCCAAATTGGCGTAGGTAAACAGTCGGCAGACGGGCATCACCTTACTATGCATAGAGCGGGCTCCCTTCGCCGTCATCAAAACCTGTCCATCCCGAGCGGTCAACACGGTCAGCAGCTTGTCATATTCCCCCAGCGGGACTTCGCGCAGAATCAGACCGTCTACTGTTTTCTTCATAGGCGACTCATGTTTCGTCTCGATAACCGAAGTTGCCAACGGTTCTGGCACTCTCGCGCCAATTTTCCTTGACCTTTACCCATAGATTCAAATAAACCTTGGTTCCCAGCATCTTTTCCAGATCCTCACGGGCATAGCTTCCGATAAGCTTGAGAGAAGCTCCGTTCTTACCCACGATGATCCCCTTATGAGATGCCTTTTCGCAGAAGATCTCAGCACGGATCCGAATCAGAGTATCCTCATCCTTAAACTCCTCAATAACCACCGCCGTCCCGTGAGGTACCTCTTTATTTAAGGTTCTCAGGATCTTTTCGCGAATGATCTCCGCCGCCAGTTGACGCTCCGGCTGATCGGTGATCATATCCTCAGGGAAAAACCAGGGAGATTCCTCTAAAAACTTGGCGCACTCATCTAAGAGCTCAGGTACGTTCTTGCCGCTTCGGGCACTGATGGGAACGAAGGCGGCAAAATCGTGCTTGTCTGCGTAAGCTTGAATCGTCTCCGCAAGCTTTTCTCGATCATACTGGTCGATCTTATTCAGTGCCAATACCGCCGGGATCCCACTCTTTTTCAAATAGGCGACCACGTTCTCCTCTACGGAAGAAATGTCCTTTCCCGTATCCACCACCAGCACCACTGCGTCTGCTTCTCGCATGGAGCTATCGGCTTCCTTAACCATGTATTCGCCCAAGGAGTTCTTGGGCGTATGCATACCCGGTGTATCCAGAAAGACGAACTGCTCCTCTCCGCGGGTATAGATACCTGTAATACGGTTTCTCGTAGTCTGCGGTTTATTGGAAACGATGGCTACTTTTTCACCCAAGATCGAGTTCATCAGCGTGGATTTTCCTACGTTTGGGCGTCCTACAATTGCAATAAATCCTGTCTTTTTCATTATTTTCCTCTCCATTTCACTTGACCGAAAGTCCCATGGAATCCAGGATCTCTCTCTGTCTCTTTCTCATTTCCTTCTCTTCCTCGGCATTATTCACATGATCATATCCCATCAGATGCAACATGGAGTGAACGCAAAGAAAAGCCGCCTCTCTCTCGAAGCTATGTCCGAATTCCTCCGCCTGTGCCGCCGTTTTCTCGAGGGAAAGTACAATATCGCCCAGCATTAGTTCCGGCTCATCGGCGGGGGGCTCATCGGTTCCGTCAAAGGACAAAAGGGGGAAGGATAGAACGTCGGTTTCCCGATCTAACTGACGGTATTGATGATTCAACATCTGAATTCCTCGGTTATCGGTAAAGGTCACCGACACTTGACAGTCGTTTTCAAATCCCTCATAGACCAATGTAGCCACCACTGCCTGACGGATCAGCCGCTTTAAACCATACGTAATGGGAAGCTTTTCCTGCTCATTGGTAAAATAGATCATAATCCTTGGCTTCATGACTTTCTGTTCTCCGTTCCGCCCCGGCGATCCGCCCGATATTTAACGGTTCCCGCGGACTTTTTTTCTTGTTCTTTTTTTTCGTATGTCTCATAGGCGCGAATAATCCGCTGTACCAACTGGTGCCGCACCACATCCCGATCAGTAAAGGCGTGGATTCCGATATCCTCCACCCCTTCCAGAATCTTAACCGCCACCGAAAGTCCGCTCTTTTGTGAAGAGGGCAGGTCGGTTTGAGTCAGGTCTCCCGTCACCACCGCCTTGGAGTTAAAGCCCAGACGGGTCAAAAACATCTTCATCTGCTCCGGCGTGGCATTTTGCGCTTCGTCCAGAATAATAAAGCTATCGTCCAGCGTCCGTCCTCTCATATAAGCCAGAGGCGCGATTTCGATCACGCCCTTCTCCAGCTGGCGCTGATAGTTCTCGGAACCCAACATTTCATAAAGGGCATCGTACAAAGGACGAAGATAGGGATCGATCTTACTTTGCAGGTCTCCCGGCAAAAAACCGAGCTTTTCTCCCGCTTCAATAGCGGGACGGGTAAGAATGATACGGCTCACCTGCTTTTCCCGCAGGGCACGAACCGCCATAGCAACTGCCAAAAAGGTCTTGCCCGTTCCGGCGGGACCAATGCCAAAGACAACCGTGTTTTTTTCAATGGATTGAACATACTTCTTTTGACCTACGGTCTTAGCCTTAATGGGCTTTCCGCGGGTGGTCAGGCAAATACAGTCCTTTTCCAGCGTTGCCAGCTCATCTTCCTTCCCCGCTCGCATCATATCAATCACATAACCAACCTGCTGTTCGCTCAGCTCCTCGTGGAACCTTGCCATATCCACCAGTCGGCGAACCGCGCCCACGGCAAGGCGAACCTCTTCTCCGTCCTCACCGCAGATCATCACCGCGTCTCCGTCCGCTCCCGAACGGTTTCGGATCGATACAGCAAATGCCTTTTCCAGCATCCGCACATTGACATCATAGCTTCCGAACAGGCGGGCGGTCTGCTCACTCGATTCAATTTTTACGATTCTTTGTTCCATCAATTTTTATTTCCTTCGTTTGCGCGATATTTTCCAAATATTCTGCTCGGCAGTGAAGCAGAAACGTATCGGTCTCCCAGTTCTCGGTAAGCTGCTTGCGCAGAAGCATTCCCTCGGAAACCGTCCCCTCCATTTGAAGCCTTAGCTTTTCGTAAGCCAGACGGATCACCGTCTCCTCGTCCCGTGTCGTCTCCTCCAAATCGTACTCCAAGTAGCGCACTGTACGGATTCCCACGGGTAAGCTCACCTGCCCCGGCATTTCAAAATACTCCACCGTATCTATTGTATCACATCTCTCATATAAATTTCCAGTGTTTCCGAAAAATTTTATTTCTTTTTTGAAGAAAATCAAATATTTTTCAACTTTTACCTCCCCCGTGTATACTTTTTGTTCATACGTGAGAGGAATTGTCACGTCAAAGCTTCGCTCGGTTTTGGCAACGACCTTTCCTTTCGCAACGGTATACCGCAAGCCACCTCCTTCAGGAGAATACAAGCCGCCAACCAGCAGATCCCCCTCTCCTACCACGTCCCCTACCTGGACCGCCACATTTCCTCTGGTATCCTCCAGCCACTGGATCACACCTGATCGCGATGCCACCAGGTTGGCAGCATCATAGTACGCTTCCTCCGGTTCCGGTAACACCTCCCTGACCTCTACCTCCGCTACCGTTCCCAAGAGGTTGATACTGATCCAAGAGATCGTATCCGATTCGATGAGCATTCGATTCTCCAATACTGCCGTATCCAACGAGGCGATGGAATCTCCCACCTCCATTCCACAAAGTGCTAGTTGCTCCAGCACCTCTTTGTCGCTGACCTGTTCATTGCCTATGATCTGAATCTGCCAGATCACCTGGCCGGATCCCCAAATCAAGAGGATGGACAAAAGCAATCCGATCCAAATTCCCGGACGGCATCGGTAACGCCCAAGCACAGACGGAAATCCGAATTCTTCCTTCTTCGTGACGGCGTATACCGCCTCTAACCGTTTAGCGGTAGCGCGAGAACAGAGTAACGTAAATTCCTCCTCCGAAAACTCGGGAGAACGATAGATCAGCCCTGCACTTCCGCAAAAATTCAGGATCTCAGCCGCCCATTGGCGAGGAAAGCTCAGCCGGCAATATCCGCCCAAAAAAAGAAAAGGACGAATCATCTCACTCCTCCTCAAAGCTTACGCCGCAGATCCAACCGTCGACCCCAACCGCTCCCACGTAATACGACGTGCAACAAAGCCGCCGCCCCCGTACGCACAACACTCCTTTTTTGAGTCCGATCCGTATCAACTCTGGCGTATAGGTCAGAATTTTTCCGCATCCCTTTACTGTCATGGAATTTTGTCCTCTCAGTTCCACGAGCCCCACCCCCGGCAAGCAATCCGGGGGAAGATCCAAGCGTCGGCATAAACGCTCTCTCAGATCCGCTCTCTCACCCCGTTCCGCTGTTCTGCGTTTTTTTCTATTCATGGTATCCTCCGCATATTTTTTCGTAAAGCCCCGTAAAATTTATCAAGTGCTTTGTCTCCATTTTATGATTGAGGAGGGACCCCCATGACCGAACCCCTTCAAAAAAACCAAAAAAGCCCCATTGGTATCCGGTGTACTCTTCCGGGAGCCTGGATCCTTGGGTGGTTCGCTCTTTTTTCTTTGATTCTTTTGCTTCGCAACGCAGATCTTGCCATCCGCTCCATGACGGAAGGACTTCAACTCTGCGCTACCTCACTGATTCCCTCTTTATTTCCGTTCATGGTCCTGTCGGAGCTGATTGTAAGTACGGGAGCAGCTCATTCCTTGGGACGGCTGGTAGCGCGTCCCTTTCGGTTTTTATTTGGAGTCAATGAATCGGGTGCCTGTGCTATACTTTTGGGAATGCTATGCGGATTCCCCGTTGGAACTCGCTGTGTTCTGTCTCTCTACCGTTCAGGTGAGGTAGATCGAGCGGAGGCTGAATATCTGCTGTGCTTTTGCAACACCCCCAGCTCCGCTTTTCTCATCAGCACCGTAGGCTATTCTCTCTTCAACTCCCGATTCTTCGGGTGGCTTCTTTGGGGCTCCACCCTTCTTTCAGCGGCGGTATCGGGAATTCTTGGAAATCTTCTTCGGAAGCATCCGTCTCCCAAGCGCGCGCCGCGTAAAAAGGAGACCATGAACTCCGCGTCGGAACAAGGCAAAGGAATCCTTGCGCTCCCCCAAGCGGTGCACACCTCCGCGCTGTCTATGCTGAAAATCTGCGCCTTCGTCGTTTTCTTCGCTACCTTTGTGGGAACCCTTGAATATCTCCTCTCGGGACTCTCTCTCTCCCCCACGCTCCTCACCCTGTGTCTTGGTGCTTGGGAAATGACCGGCGGTGTAGTTCGCGCTGCCGCTCTTTCGACTCTTTCAAGAGAGATCTGCGCCGCTCTCGTCGGCTGGTCAGGCTTTTCGGTTCATTTTCAGATGATCAGCCTATGCGACGGTCTCCCCCTTTCCTTTCGCCCTTATTTTCTTTCCCGACTACTTCAAGCTCTCTTGAATTTTACTTTTGTTTTATGTGTTTTACATTTTCTTTAAAGCTATGATGGATTTTTCGCTACCGTTACCATTTACAAAAACACCGCAAGAGTTTATTCTTGCGGTGTTTAATAGCATCAAGGCTTTTCAGCCATGCGTCTCTCCAGCGTCAGGCAGACGTAACCGTGGCTGTTATTCACATTATCCACACTTACCCGAAATACACCCGGTGTAGTATAGCAGGCAATTCGAAGATCCTTTCCGTTCTTTTGGTAGGAGGCTTCGGCAACCGACACCAGCGACGGAGCTTGAAGGTCAGAGGTTTTTGCTTCCACCGCTTCACTCTCGCCGTGTATCAAAACCACCGTCGGTAAAGAGGACTGCTCAACAATCCGCGAAAGCTTTTCCTTCCAGCACTCCTCGGCTCCATCAGCAACCACACAGAGCCAAAACCCGTCCTCTTCGCCTCCTACACGATAAAGCATATCCATTTCACCATTGGCAATCATGGCTCGGTTTCTTACGATTGCCCCGGCAGGACTCTCTCCATTCTCGGAGGAGACCCCTTCGTATTCCGCGAGACTATCTGTCAGATAGCGAATCTGTCCCGAATCCAACAACCCTAACAGTACGATATCGGAATCACTTCGGCGAAGAAGATCCACCGCTTCATTCACCTCGCTGATGGATGAGAAAGAGCGAGTCGCTTCCAGAGAGAACGAACCCAAGGTCAGCACGGGATCGTCATAAGACACGCTGATGGGAGTGCTCAACGTACGTTCCCACCGTTCTCCTTCCGCTCCGCTCAAAAGAAAATCACAAAACTCTCGCAGAGCCAGCGAGACACCAAAGGTATCGCCGGCACAAAGCGTCACATTCCCATCCTCCGGCAACACGTACGCCATACGGGCTGTACCGTACGGATGATTTTGCCGCAAGACGATCTGTCTTCCGCCTGTATTCGTATCGGAAAGAACGCCTATCTCCGGAAGGTCTCCGCTGACCGCCTCAATGCGAGTCACAATCAACGCGGCAAGAGGCAGGAGTGCTTCTGAATTCGATGCCTCGTAAACGATTCGATATTCCGAAAGAGACACGCCATTGAGTAAAAGTGCCTCTGCTTGGTAGTCTCCCTTGACCTCAAAGCCTCCCTCAGCGGAAAACAGTTGCCCCTCGGTGGCGACAGGAAGCAACTCCCCAAAAAATCGGTCTACCGCCGCCTCGGTTGCCTTGTCGGTCTTACCGCCCAACAGGATATTTTCTCCGATCCAGCGGCATAGATAATCCTCGGATTTCATCTTCTTCACGGTTTTGGACACCCACGCCCGATCCACTTTACCAAGACAAATCTCTATCCATTCTTCCTCTTCGGGAATGGCTTCCTCCTCGGAGAAGATCTCCACATGATTTCCTACGCTCTCACGAATGGCACTTGCCAGTTCCTCAGCCAATTGTTGGCGTTCGACGGACGCGTCAGAGGGAATGATCACCGCATAGCAAGGACTATCCTCATTTCTCTCGGTCAGCAACCCGTCAAAAGGAAAGTCTGTCTCCGAGCTGCACCCCGCCAAGGAGACACAGAGCAGAAACGTGACGACCCATAAAAAAATCTTACCGATAGTCAAACCGCTCACCTACCTTTTGGGGTACGTCTTTTCCATATCCAGCCTCAATGATCTTGGCGACCAACAGCTCTGCCGCCCCCCGTTCCGCCGCAAAGCGGACACAAACGTCGGCACCGAACTCGGTATCGTCAATCACCGCTCCGGCATTTGCCAGCATAACACTGTATTTCTGATATTCGGAATATCCGCAACGAAGCTCATATTCCCCATAGGGCTGATAGGTAATGATCCCCGCCGCCTCCAGTGCCAGGGAAGCGGAATGGGAATAGGCGCGAACCAGACCTCCCGCCCCCAGCAGCGTTCCACCGAAATAGCGGGTCACCACCACACAGACGTTACGGACTCCACTCTTACGAATGACATCCAGAACCGGCATTCCTGCCGTTCCTTGGGGCTCTCCGTCATCGGAATAGCGTGCCACAGTTTCTCCACGCATCAGATAGGCGAAAACATTATGAGTAGCGTCCTGATATTGCTTCTTCATCTGCTTGACAAAGGCTTGCGCTTCTTCCTCGGTATCGGTCCGCAGGGCGTGACCGATAAAAACCGATCTCTTCTCTTCAAATTCCACGTGGGCTTCCTGCCGCACCGTGGTAAACAGTTCGGGATTCTCACTCATGGCGATCCCTCCTCACATTCAATCTTTTCTGACAATATTATACCGAAAGAACTGCCATTTGTCAAGGCGGCACCTAAACAAACGCAAAAGTGATATAATCCCCTTAGAGTAGACACCAAAAAAGATTTCAAGACTACACTAAGGGGATTATATCACCAATGGTTTGTCATAAGTGCTTTTGCGTTGCCTTAGACAATGTTTCTCCCGAACGTAATGAATCGAGTTGCCCTCCCTTCCATACGAAGGCAATTCATAGACGAAGTTCAATTTATGGCGTAAGCCAATTGATGCCTCCTCGCTTGCGAGGTAGCAATTCATTATGGGTGCTGCTTGCGGTATTCGATAAAACCTTCGTTATCGCGCGTGCCCATTACTCCAAGGTGCTTTTCTCTGTTTACCATTCTTCTTCATCATCTGTAGGCAGATCGTCCTGGGCATACTTCCGCATCATGCCTCTTGCCTTAGCATCGGCGAGAGCGACCACGGTCATGCCTTCGGCACCGTAGTCCACACTCTCCACCGTCGCCACACGGTAAAGTGTATTCAAGGCACCGCCGTCGGAATTGGGAATTACGTAGGTAACCCTCCGTTTTCCCTCTGTGACCATCGCCTCCAACCGACCTACCATTTGCTCAACGCCCTGCCCCGTTCGGGCAGAAATATAGACCAAATTCTCAACGGGTGCCGCAACACCGATCCGTCCCGGCTCGGAAAGTCCCAGATCACACTTATTGAACACGTAAAGGGTTGGCTTCCCGCCTGCTCCCAGCTCGTTCAGCAGATTTTCGGTTACCGACAATTGCTCACGGAAATTAGGATCCGACGCGTCGGTCAGCACCAACAGAATATCCGCGCGGCAGGCTTCCTCCAGGGTGGAACGGAAAGCACGGATCAAATGGTGGGGTAATTTACTAATGAACCCTACCGTATCGGTGAGCAAGATAGACTCTCCGCAGGGTAGCTCAAACTTTCTCGTAGTGGGATCCAAAGTAGCAAAAAGCTTGTCCTCCGCCAAAATTCCCGCATCGGTGAGCCGATTCAGCAGGGTGGATTTTCCCGCGTTGGTATATCCAACAATTGCCACCTCCACAATACCGCTTCGGTCTCTGGAGGCGCGCATGGTTCTTCGGTTCTTATCCATTTCGGCAATCTGCGCCTCCAAGGCGTGGATCCGACGGTTCATATGCCGTCGGTCTGTTTCCAGCTTGGATTCACCCGGTCCTCTGGTACCGATTCCGCCGCCAAGCCTGGACATTTCCGTTCCGTGACCTACCAATCTGGGTGCCGTATATTTCAACTGCGCAAGCTCTACCTGGAGCTTGCCTTCACCCGTTACGGCATGCAAAGCAAAAATATCCAGGATCAGCATCGAACGATCAATGACCCGAGCACGATCCCCCACAATATCCTCCAAATTTCGAATCTGAGAGGGAGACAGCTCACAGTCAAACACCACCAAATTCACATCATTACAAGCGCACAAATAAGCGAGCTCTGCTGCCTTGCCACTTCCGATCACGGTGCGGGGATCGGGAGCCTCCTTGCTCTGGGTCAGCCGTACCACGGCAACTCCTCCCGCAGTAGAGAGGAGACCCTCCAGCTCATCTAAGTCCCGATCCACGCTTTCCTGGGTCTCTCCGCCCCAAATTACCCCTACAAGAATGGCTCGATCGAGGCTCTGTATTTTTTGTTCCATACTCATCCTTTCCGATCCTCCGCGGATCTCAAAAAAAACAAAGGCAAGCCATGTACCTACGCACAAAGCCTGCCTTTTACAAACCAACGACTGTTCCGATTATCTCTTGGAGCTTTCCAATCTCTTCTTAAACTTATCTACACGGCCGCCTACGTCAACGAACTTCTGCTTGCCGGTAAAGAAGGGGTGGCACTTGGAGCAAATTTCTACTCTGATCTCGCTACCCTTAGTGGACTTGGTAGTAACAGTCTCGCCGCATGCGCAACGGATAACACACTCTTGATAATTGGGATGAATTCCGGATTTCATTTTATTTTTACCTCGTTTCTATAATTCCGATGTTCTTTGACATCGGTGCAAACATAGTAGATTATAGCACATCCCTCACTCAATTGCAATACTTTTTTGAAAATTTTTTTTATTTTTTTAAAAATCTATAAACCTGCATAGAGCTCCTCCTTCAGACGGGCAATGATCTTCTTTTCCAACCGAGAAATATAGGATTGTGAGATGCCCAGACGGTCCGCTACCTCCTTTTGGGTCAGCTCCTTCTTTCCGTTCATTCCGTAACGAAGCTCAATGATCTCCCGCTCTCTGGGCTCCAATGCCGCCACCGCCCGACGGATATTTTCCCTCTCCTCCAGACGTTCGATCTCACTGGAGATTCCGTCCTCGTCACTTCCCAAAATATCGGACAGAAGCAATTCGTTTCCGTCCCAATCGGTATTCAGCGGCTCATCGATAGACACCTCTGAGCGTACCCCGGAATTTTTCCGAATATACATCAGGATCTCGTTTTCAATGCATCGAGAGGCATAGGTAGCCAGCTTAATATTTTTGTCAGCGCGAAAGGTATTGATGGCTTTAATCAGCCCAATGGTTCCGATAGAGACCAGATCCTCCAGTCCCGCCCCTGTATTTTCAAACCGTTTGGCAATGTAGACCACAAGCCTCAGATTGTGCTCGATCAAAATCTGCCGCGCGTTTTCGTCGGCGTGAAGCCGCAAGATCACCTCTGCCTCCTCTTCCCTGCTTAAAGGTGCCGGCAATACCTCCGAGCCGTTGATATAATATACTCCGCCCCTTTTTTTGCGAAGCCAGGTTAAGAGCTTTTTCCATAAGTAGACACCGCGCTCCCGCCACCGATTCCATTCACTGATCCTCACATTCTCTTCCTCCTCGATATCTCTATTTCTCTTTCATTCCGCCTTGTTCCCGCTTCATCACAAAAGCTGAACGGGAAGAAGTGCTTGGCTTCCCTCGGTATGACTCCCCAAGTCAGCCAATACCACGAGAGCGTCTACCTCCCGAAAACCCCTGCCGCCATCTACCCGAATCCCCTCGGGGCGAAGCGCCAATAACATCCTCTCTCCGGATGCGGTTCGGGTGGGGATCACCCGTATATTTTTTCCATGCGCTGTGCCGATCCTTGTCATAGACTCGGAGCTCACCGTCTCTGCCGCGTGCAAAAGCTCCGGGGGCAGGATCTCCTTCATCGCCCTGGCATCCGCTATCACACAAACTCTTCCGCTGACCGGATCCCGAAGCAGATTTCCCGTATCGGTCATGGCATGGAGTCGTGCGATCTTTCCGCCGTAGGACACCTCAACCTCCGCTCGGCGGCAGCTACTCCGCCGTGCAAAAAAACGACCGCTTATGTACGTGATCCCTCCACTGATCAGGGCAAGCAAAGCAAAGATCCAAACCGAGATTCCGTCTCCCTCCTGCGACACGCTTTGCTGTCCCAAAGGAGAACGGTTCAGCAAAGAAAACAAAGCCGTCATGAAGCCACCCAGTGCCATGGAAACCGCTGTATAGACCACCACGTAAAGGGGAAGTTCCTTGCCCTCTTTTCTTCTCAAAAAGAAAAGCGCGCACATCAAAACGCATACCAGAAGGTCAATCAACAGAGCCGTCGCTCGGCTCACCTTGATAAACAGGGCGAGATCGGCGTAAAGTCCCCCCAAGGCTGCCCCGAGGATCCCGCGTCCCGGTGAAAACTTCCGACTGAATATTTTGGACACCAAAAAATAACAAAGAAAGTCCATGCTGAAATTGATCAAAAAGAATACGTCTACATAAACCGTCTGACCCATTGCCATACCGCCTTTCTCCACTTCCCCTTTATTATATCTCATGCCCAACGAAAAAATTGTCACTTTCCGTCAGCGAAAGAAGCATGATCGTCTTTTTTAAAAAATCCCCGTGGGGTTTCCGGCACTGGAAGCCCCACGGGGATCTTAATCGATTAAATTTTAAACCGGAAGTCTTTTACCTCTTCTGACGGTAAGATTGAGGGGACATCCCCACGTGTTTTTTAAAGAGCTTACTAAAGAAATGAGCGTCGGCGTACCCCACCAGAACTCCCACTTGCTTTACCGGCAAATCGGTACTGTGCAAAAGCTCGCAGGCGGCACTCATTCGCAATCCAACCACATACGCCATGGGAGACATGCCCATTTGTTTCCGAAATAACACCACATAACGGGAATGGCTCAGATTCTCCATTCGTGCCAAGGCGGGAATGGAGATCTTCTTTTGGTAGGAGGCATGCAAATATCGCAAGGAGGTCTCGAATCGCCTCCCCTCAGATTTCAAAGACACAGATTTCGCCACCGTTAAAATCACTTGCTGCAACGCGCAGGCTAACTCCTGCTTCTGCAATGAATGGGTACATTCAAATACGTCAAACAGGCGGCGAAACGCCCCCGATATGCCGACTCCGTCTCTTGTGGCAATACACCGGGGCAAGGGGGTCAGCGCACATTCCTCCAACAGACTCAGCGCATAAGAGCCGGTAAAATGTACCCACAAATAAGACAAAGGCTCTCCCCCCTCATAGGTGTACCGATAATGGCACCGAGGCGGAAACAGGACCGCGTCTCCGGCTCCGATCCGAACCTCCTCTTCCCCCATCCACAGTCTCATCGAACCGCAAACCATATAGAACAGATAAAAATCCTCTCTTCCCTCCGGAAGATCGGTGGTAAAAGCAAAAGAGGTCTCCACGTTTCCGGCGCAGTTTACCACAAGGGGCATTTCATCCGATGCTAAACTGCACAGATGGTGGGTGTCGGAATACCGAGCATCCCGGAAGGAATAATAACAAAGCTGATTCATGAGTACCTCCGTAAAAATAAAAAAATACACCGACATAGCATAATAGTTTATTGACATTCTCTTGAGACTATTATATGATAATCAATGAGAAATGTCAAGCTTGGCCTCCTCTGTTTCAGGAAGAAAATTCCCTGAAATCAATAAAAAAGAACAAAGGAGAAAAGAAAAACAATGAAAACCGTGATATTGCGGAATACCAAGCGAGATATGATGAATGGCTACAATACAAACGGAAGGGTAGAAAAATGACGAGAAACGAAGCCTGCTCCCGAATTCACGAAGCACTGACTGCCTATTTTGGCGATATGCCCCAAACAGCCACACCTTACGGAAACGGTCACATTAACGACACCTTTTTGGTAATCCATGACCGCCGCTATATTCTTCAACGGATCAATCATCTGGTTTTTCCCCACCCCGACAAGGTGATGGAGAATATCCTGGGAGTAACCGAGCACATCCGAAAGCGAACGAAGCAAGAAGGTCAGGACCCTGCCCGTTGCACCCTCACCGTTCTTCCTACCCTTCGGGGAGCCTATTTCTTTCGAGATTCCATCGGATGCTATTGGCGGTTGTACGATTTTGTGGAGGGAACCGTCACAAGGGAATCCGTGACCTGCAAGAAGGATTTTTATACCTGTGCCAAGGCATTCGGAGACTTCCAACGCCGTCTTGCCGATTATCCTGCCGAGAGACTCCACGAAGCCATCTCCCATTTTCACGATACCCCTCGCCGCTACAAAGATCTCTGCCATGCCATCGAGGAAGATCGAATGGGAAGGGCGGAAAGCGTACGAATGGAAATTGAATTTGCCCATGCTCACGCGGAATTCACCCAGGCACTGGAAGCGGCTCATAAGACAGGGATCCTCCCCCTTCGAGTAACTCATAACGACACTAAATTGAATAACATTCTCTTTGACGACACCACAGGCTTGCCGGTCTGTGTCATCGATTTGGATACCGTAATGCCCGGATACTCCGTCAACGATTTCGGGGATTCCATTCGTTTCGGTGCCAATACCGCCGCGGAGGATGAGACAGACCTTTCACGTGTATCTTTGGATCTGGAGCTGTTCCGCGCCTTTGCCGAAGGCTTTCTTGCCGGTTGTGGGGACAGCCTGACCGCTGGAGAGCGGGAGCTGTTACCCACGGGTGCCATCATGATGACCCTGGAATGCGGTATGCGCTTTCTCACTGACTATCTGAAGGGAGACATATACTTTAAGATTCACCGTCCCGCTCATAATTTGGACCGTTGCCGAAATCAGTTCGCGCTGGTTGCGGACATGGAAGAAAAACTCCCTCTGATGCAATCGATCATACGGGAGCTCCGTCAATAAGGCTCTTCCATGGAACGCGCACTGCGTCAAACCGATTTTAGTCTTCCGCGAAAGAGGCAATCTGTTTTACTGCCATGAAAATATCAGTCCGTTCGCGCAAAAATACCGTAGGCTCAAAAAAGTCTACGGTATTTTTTATGTCTCATTTTTCACAATAAGGATATCCGCTTTTTTCTTCGCGTGTGTTCACACGTTGATCAAGAAAGCAGGGCGCGGTCACTTGCGAATTCCTGACCGCTGGATTGAGAGAATTTCGCCAGAAGTGCCTCAACGGTAAGGGCTTTCTTTTCCTCTCCTGAAACGTCAAAAATAATCTTTCCCTCATGCATCATGATCAGTCTGTTGCCATGGGCAATGGCATCCTTCATATTGTGCGTGACCATCATAGCGGTCAGCTTCTTTTCCTGAATAATGCTGTCAGTAAGCTCAAGGACCTTTTTTGCCGTTTTGGGATCGAGGGCGGCGGTATGCTCATCAAGAAGCAAAAGCTTCGGTTCATTCAGCGTCGCCATGAGCAAAGTGAGAGCCTGACGCTGACCTCCCGAGAGAAGTCCCACCTTGGCAGTGAGTCTGTCCTCAAGACCGAGGTTCAGGATCGCGAGCTGCTCACGGAATTTCTTCTTTTCCGCCGAGGAAATACCCCATCTCAAAGTACGGTGCTTACCGCGTCTTGCTGCAATAGCGAGATTCTCCTGGATCTCCATCGTAGCCGCGGTTCCCATCATGGGGTCTTGAAAAACCCGTCCCAAGTATTTTGCTCTTTTATATTCGGGGAGGGACATAACCTCTTTTCCGTCAATCCTGATGATTCCGCTATCAATAGGCCAAACACCTGCAATGGCGTTCATAACCGTGGATTTTCCTGCCCCGTTTCCTCCGATGATCGTCACGAAGTCCCCCGGATTCAGGTGAAGGTTTACGCCCTGAAGGGCTTTTTTCGCATTGATCGTACCCGGATTGAAGGTCTTTTTTACATCGATCAGCTCCAGCATTTCACGCCACCTCCTTGCCACTGTTTTTTCCAGCCTTTTTGCTTTCCTTTTTCGCTGCCTTTTGCTGTTCCTTCAGAGCTTTCTTCTCGGCAATAGCCGCATTTGAAAAGTACTTGTTTTTCAAGTGAGGAGCAGCAAGGAACACGGCGATCAGAAGAGCGGCGGTCATTCTCAACAGATTGGAATCTAAGCCCATAAAGATGACGGTATTGTAAACGACCCAGTAAATGATACCGCCGATTACAACAACAATCAGCTTTAGGGCAAAATTATTTCTGCAAAGCCAGCCGAACAGTGCTTCTCCGATGATGACCGCGGCAAGCCCCGTAACGATGGCACCCTGTCCCATGGTAATGGTCGCGCTTCCGTTATACTGGCAAACCAGAGCACCCGAAAGGGCTACGATCCCGTTGGAAAGAACCAGTCCGATGATCTTTGTAAGGCTGGTGTTGATACCTTGCGCACTGCTCATATTGAGGTTTGCGCCTGTAGCTCGGATAGACGCGCCGAACTCTGTTCCAAAAAACCAATAAAGCACCGCGATCAACACCAAGGCAAAAATTTCGAGTATGATAATCGAGCGGTTCAGATCCAATCTCGCGATCAGAAGATTATATCTCGCGGCGGGAACCGACAGGTTAGCGCCCCCCATGATCTTCAAATTAACTGACCAAAGGATCAGTTGCGTGAGGATACCCGACAAAATGGCGGGAATTCCCATAAAGGTGTGAAAAACACCTGTAAGTAAACCGGCAAGCATTCCCGCAACGGTAGCCGCAACGAGAGCAAGCCACATAGGCTGTCCGTTTGTAATCAACACAGCACAAACGGCACCGCCGGTACAAATAGATCCGTCAACGGTAAGATCGGCAATATCCAGTATTTTATAGGTGATGTAAACACCTATCGCCATAATACCCCACATAATACCCTGCGCCACCGCCGCGGGCAATGAATTAAAATAATCTCCCAACATAAAAAGGATATCCTTTCTAAAACTACTTAATATCATTCACAAAAGGGTGCCAGAGTCACCCGCTGACACCCTTTTGAAATTTCGTCTAATTATTTTTCGATTGCCTTGTAGCCTTTAGCCTCAAGCTCGGCTGTATTAATGCCAACCGCCTCACAGATCTCCTTGTTGTAAAGCTTGGTCAGCTTCTCTGCGGGAGTATACTCAATAGGCATCTCAGAAACCTTAGACTCACCCTTGAGTATCTTTGCCGCCATCTCACCCGTCTTGTAGCCAAGATCATAGTAATCGATGGAGAGCGTCGCGATTCCGCAACCGGAGCAGATTCCGCTCTCTCCCGCAATAATGGGAGTCTTTTTCTCGGATACAGCACCCCAGATGGATTCTGCGCAAGAAGCAACGGTATTGTCGGTAGGAGCATATATAGCGTCACACTCCGAGGATGCTCTTTGAGCAACGAGCTGAACATCGTTTGAATCGGTAAATTTGTAATCCTTGCAGGTAATATTCTTAGAAGTGAGATACTCAGAAACCTTCTTTACCTGATATGCGGAGTTAGGCTCGGAAGCACAGTAGAGCAGACCGACGGTCTTTGCGGAAGGAACAAGGTCGATCAGCATCTGCGCCTGCTGATCCAGAGGAGCGAGGTCGGATGTTCCCGAAATGTTTGTTCCAACGGTTCCGCTGAAGTTTTCGATGCCAAGTGCCACACCGTATTCCGTAATAGACGTTCCCAAGATCGGAATCTCTGTGGTCGCGTTCTGAGCTGCTTGAAGAGCGGGGGTAGCGTTTGCCATAATGAGGTCAACCTTCTTGGTTACGAAGGTACTTACGATGGTCGAGCAGGTATCAACGGAGTTTGCTGCGTTCTGCTCATCGAAGGTAACGTCATCGCCGAGGATGGCGGTAAGAGCGTCCTTGAAGCCCTTTGTCGCAGAATCCAGCGCAGGATGCTGAACAAGCTGGCAGATACCTACAGTATATTTCGCGCCCTTCTGGCAAGATACGAGGAGGGGTGTACAAAGCAAGAGCACTGCCAAGGTCAAAGCTAAAATCTTTTTCATGATATTGTTCTCCTTACACGTTTTTGAGAGAGTTATATTATCAATGGATGGATCCATATGATACAATACGAATAGGGTAACGACCCCCATGACGGTGCCGCTACCGCCTCCAACGCCACACGGCACTTCTCCGCGAAGCGAAAAAATTCGGCTCATGTTCCGTTGTAGCTTTTGTTGATCCTAAAAGGATTTTATCACGCTAAAGTGATTTTGTCAAGGGCTTTTCGGAAAAAACGACAAAAAAGATAAAACAATCGACCCGTCCGATGCTCTCATTCAACAAACGAATCAAGAAATACACCAATAGGCATTTTCTTATACCCGAAAACGATCCGCAAAAGCGGTGGCAAGGCGATCACATCGCTCATTGTATTCATGTCCTTGGTGACCGTGAACCCAAACGAAACAAACCTTATGATAGGAAAGAAGAGAATCGATTCGCTCCCAAAGCTCCACGTTCAGTACCGGCTTCTTGTCCGCTTTGATCCAACCGCGTTGTTTCCATGAGGTAAGCCAGCCCTTGTTGACGGCATCGGTCAAGTACTTAGAATCCGAGGTCAGAGTAATATCGCAGGGCTCTCGCAGTGCCTCCATGGCAACGATCGCCGCCATCAGCTCCATTCGGTTGTTGGTGGTCAGCGCCTCGCCGCCCGACAATTCCTTTTCCCTCGTTCCGTACACCAGGATCGCACCCCATCCTCCCGGACCGGGATTTCCTCGGCAGGCACCATCGGTATAAATATCCACATGCTTCATCTCTCATTCTCCCCGCTTCTCGCTTGGCTGATTTTTCCTTGCTGTTATTGTACCATATTCTTTTTGCGAAATCAAGTGAAATTTGGGGAATCTCTTGATTTTCTCTCGAATATGATGTATAATAAACAATTAGTAATATCATCCGGGAGGAACATTTTATGAAGCAGATTCCCTCACTTCCCCTGTCTCATTTCCGTGAGACACAGGAGGAATCCGAACTGATTTTTGACGGAACCGTTCTCCATGTCTATCGGGACAAGATCAGCCTCCCCGATGGAAGACCTTCCATTCGCGAATATATCCGACACAATGGCGCTGTATGCGTGATCCCCGTAACGGCAGAGCGGGAAGTCATCTGTGTCCGCCAGTACCGCTACGCCGTGGAACAGGTGATGCTGGAGATTCCTGCCGGGAAGCTTGACACCCCCGACGAAGATCCCACATCCGCGGCGCTCCGCGAACTGAGAGAAGAAACGGGAGCTCTTTGCGGGAAGCTGACCTATCTGGGACTCTATCTGGGTTCCCCCGCTCTCCTAAGCGAACGAATCCACATGTATTTGGCGGAGGATCTGACTTTTGGAGACACAGATCCGGACGAAGATGAGTTTTTGGAGATCCTTCGCATTCCCTTAGACGATCTGGTGGAGCTGATCATGGAGGGTAAAATTCCCGACGGAAAGACACAAGCCGCCGTTCTCCGCGCCGCACGCATTTTGGATTCCCGCTCATAAAAGCAAGCGTGATCTCCTACCCCTTCAGAAAGGAATACAATATGAAACCCTGCTATACCCCCGCAGAAATTCTTCTGCCCGATTTTAAATCCGTTTCCCCCGACCGTTGGGCAGTGGTAGCCTGTGATCAGTTTACCAGCGAGCCCGAATATTGGGAAGCGGCAGAGCACTATGTTTCCGATGCCCCCTCAACCCTGCGCATGATCCTGCCCGAGGTCTATTTATCGGAAGCGAAGTCCCGAATCCCCGCCATCAACAAAACAATGAAGCAATACACAAAGGAAATTTTGGTTCCTCACAAGGACGCTATGATCCTGATTGAGCGGATCCAATCTGACGGCTCCGTCCGCCGAGGCATCCTTCTTGCCGTGGATTTGGAGGCGTATGATTATCGCAAGGGAGCCTCTTCTCTGATCCGCGCCACCGAGGCAACCGTGATAGAACGAATTCCGCCCCGCGTGGCGATCCGACGCGGTGCTACCATAGAGCTTCCTCATATCATGCTTCTTATAGACGATCCCCAAAAAACCGTGATCGAGCCCCTGCTGGGACATACGCAGGGACGGGTAGCATACGATACGGAGCTGATGCTGAAGGGCGGCCACCTAAAGGGTACCTTCCTTACGCACGATGAGCAGAAACGGGTATCGCAAGCCCTCTCCGAGTTGATCGCGCCTGCCCAAATGGAGGCGCGTTACGGTAATGCCGACCTTCCGCCTCTCCTCTTCGCCGTGGGGGACGGAAACCACTCGCTCGCGTCGGCAAAGGCGGTGTATGAGGAGATCAAGGAGCGTTTGGGACCCGAAAAAGCTTCTTCTCATCCCGCCCGCTTTGCCCTTGCCGAGGTCGTAAACATTCACGATCCCGCTCTGAAATTCGAACCCATCTACCGAGTTATGTTTGGCGTGAACCCGAAAGACGTGGTTACCTGCCTGAAAAGCTATCTGCAACGCTTGAACGGCAACGCCGCCCCTCAAGAGATTTTTTACCGCCACACCTCACAGACGGGAGCTCTGCGCGCGGAAACTCCTGTCCGCCAGCTGACGGTAGGAACGCTGCAAGATTTTATTGACGATTATCTGGCAAGCCATCCCGATGCTGAGGTGGATTATATTCACGGCGAGGAATCGGTCAAGGCTTTGACCCAAAAAGAAAACAGCATTGGCTTCCTTTTCTCGGGAATGGCTAAAAACGAGCTGTTCCGTACCGTGATTTTTGACGGTGCTCTACCCAGAAAAACCTTTTCTATGGGTCATGCGGAGGACAAACGGTACTACATGGAATGCCGCGCCATTGCCGAATAATCAAGAAAGGACGATATTCATGGACGCCTGGAATCAATTATTTGAAGAGTGCAAAGTCTGCACTGCTTGTGAGTTACATAAGACACGTACCAATTGCGTATTCGGAACGGGCAATCCACAAGCTGACCTACTGTTCGTAGGAGAAGCCCCCGGGGAGCAGGAGGATCTTTCCGGCATTCCCTTCGTGGGACGAGCAGGACAGCTTCTGGACAAGTATCTCTACGCCGTAGATATTCCCCGAGAAAGCGTATACATTGCCAACATTCTCAAATGCCGTCCGCCCAAAAACAGGGATCCCTTACCCGCGGAGGAAGATGCCTGCATCGAATTTCTGCGCCGTCAGGTACGTCTGATCCAGCCAAAGATCATCGTTTGTCTGGGCAGGATCTCCGCCATGCGGCTCATTCGACCCGACTACAAGATCACTAAGGAGCATGGTCAGTGGGTGGAACGCGGGGGATTCCTCATGACCGCCGTATACCATCCCGCCCTTTTGCTTCGTGATCCCCGTAAAAAAGAGGAAATGCTCATTGACATGAAGGAGATCAAAGCCCGGCTGGATGCTATCAAGCGGGAGGAAACCCTATGAACTTTACCGCTCTTCTCAACACCATTGCCACCCTGTTTTTCATGCTCATTGTCGGATATGTGGCTGGCAAGCTGGGAATTGTAAGCAGCACTGCCTCCAAGAATCTTTCCCGTCTGATTATTACCATCGGTCAACCCGCTCTGATCATTTATTCTCTGGTAAAAATGGAATACTCCGCAAAGGATCTCGGAACCGGCTTTAAGACCCTCGCTTTCGGCATTGTGCTCCATCTGCTCCTTGCCGCCGTTTCCTATCTTTCTTTTTTCCGATTTCGTAACGTAGACGAAAGGAAGATTTCCGAGTTCGCCGCTATTTTCGGGAACGTGGGCTTTATCGGCTTTCCCATTCTGGAATCGACCTTGGGTGACCGGGGTGTATTTATGGGTGCCTTCTTTGTGGTCAGCTTCAATCTGGTCCTTTGGACCTGGGGGATTGCCATTCTCGCAAGAAAACGCCCTGACATCAAGCTCACTCCAAAAAAGATCCTTTTAAACTACGGAACCGTTCCCAGTGCCATTGGCATCACGATTTATCTGCTGAAAGGACTGCTTCCCCAGATCCTGCCTGTCGAGGGAATGAAGGTGCTTTGGGTGGTTGCTCCCCCCGTTCTTTCCTGCCTGTCCTATATCGCTTCTCTCTGCACCCCTATTTCTATGCTGATTATCGGTGCTCTGTTGGCAAGCCGCAGTGCCAGACAGATCCTGGGCTCGGGCAAGGTCTATTATCATTGCGTCATCAAGCTCGTTGTCCTTCCTCTTCTGGTCTGTCTTTTTATGCGTCTGCTTGGCTTTAGTGCTGAGTGGATCCGCTTTGCCGCCATAGTTGCCGCCATGCCTTCTGCCACCACCGTCACCATGCTTACCGAACTATACGACATCTCCCCCGGATATTCGGCACAGGTAGTCGGAACCACCTCTCTCTTTTCCATCTTCACTATGCCCTGCGTCATTTGGGTGGCGCAACGCATGATCGAATGGTAAACGGGAAACAACGATCTATACTGAAAAAAACATCCGAAGATCCGCAAATGATCTTCGGGTCTTTTTTCGCCAAACTTCCCATAAGACGGAATGGTTCGGTATTCCCAAATATGAAAAAAACTTCCACCCAAGAAATTACCCCTTTCCCTCATTCTCCTCAGCTTTTTTCCATATCCTATTGACAAATCAACAAATTTGTGATAATATAGTTTTGATAACTACATTTTTGAGTTTTAAATACAACGAAATTCCGTTTTAGAAATAAGGGACAATATATGGATAAGAGAACCGTTATTTATTACGAAAATGAACTGACCGACGAATTTTCCCGTGCTCAAATCACCCCGCGGATCATTGACGGTAACTACGTATATCTCCACTCCTCACGCTGGAAATCCTTTACCCATTTTTTTTGGTACCGTATAGTGGCGGTTCCGCTGGCGCGGCTATATACGAAAACTGTGTTTGAACACAAGATGGTCAATCGAGAACTGCTGGAGCCCTTTCGGGACACCGGATATTTTTTGTACGGAAATCATACTCAGGACATTGCCGATGCCCTGATTCCTACCCTGGTAAGCCTTCCGACAGAAACCTATGTGATCGTTCATCCGAACAATGTTTCCATGCCGATTTTAGGTCGAATCACGCCTTCGCTGGGAGCGCTTCCCTTACCCGATGACAGGACAGCCTACAAAAACTTTCTTGAGGCAATCGAAACGAGGATCGCCCAGAAAAAAGCCGTCATGATCTATCCCGAAGCCCACATCTGGCCCTTCTATACCAAGATCCGCCCCTTCCCCTCCACATCCTTTACCTATCCCGTAAAATATGGAGTTCCCTCCTTTTGCATAACCAATACCTATCAAAAGAGAAAGCACTCTAAAAAACCAAAGCTGGTAACCTATGTGGACGGACCCTTTTATCCCGATCCCTCCCTTCCCACTCGCGCCCAGAGAGAGGACCTGCGCAACCGAATTCACAACGCGATGACCGAGCGCGCCAAACTCTCCACCGTGGAGTGGATACAGTACAAGAAAAAGGAAGACCAACATGGTTAATATATTAATGTGCGGGAACGATCAGGTCTTCGACGGTATACTGACCTGCGCCCTGTCTATACTCAAGCGAACCGATTCCTCGGAACCCTTTTGCTTTTACGTGTATACGATGGATGTCTCCTATCTGAAAGAGAGCTACCGCCCTGTAACCGAAAAGCAAATGGACTTTTTCCGACGTGTTCTCACCGGTTACAACCCGGAAAACCGGGCAATTTTGATCGATGTCACCGAGCTTTATCAACGGGAGTTCAGCGGCTGTCCCAATGAGGGTGCCTACTGCTCCCCCTATACCCTGATCCGTCTCCTTGCCGATCTGGTACCGAATATGCCCGATAAAATTCTCTATCTGGACGCTGATATTCTCTTCCAAAGAGACGTTCATCTGCTCTACGATCGAAATCTTTCAAGTTACGAATACGCCGCGGCTCGGGATCACTACGGAAAATATTTGATCTCTCCCAACTACATCAACGCCGGCGTTCTCTTGTTTCATCTAAAGCGCATGAAGGAAACGGGAATTCTGGAAAAAGCGAGGGACTGGCTGCGAAAGAAAAAGCTGACCTTTGCGGATCAGAGTGCTCTCATCCGAGCAACCACGAAGAAAAAGATGCTTCCGCAACGCTTCAACGATCAGAAATTTCTCCACCGTCACACGGTGGTGCGGCATTTTTCCAAGCGTCTCTTCTGGCTTCCCTATCCTCACACCGCCAACATCAAGCAGTGGCAGGTGGAGGAGGTTCGCCGAGTGTTCGGTTACCGCCAATTTGACGATATTTTGAACGAATATCTATCCCTAAAAGAACAATATCAAAGAGAGGTTTTATAATGGCACGTTCCTACATTCCGATTTTTTACGCCTGTGACAACGCATTTGTCAAGTTTACCGTAGTTTCCCTCCACTCCATCATGCAAAACGCCTCTAAGGAATACCATTACCGGGTTCACATTTTGCATACCGACATCAAGGAAGAAACGAAAGAGCAGGTCTACGCTCTCGCCCAGGACAATCCTCATTTTGAGATCTCCTTTGACGATGTGACCGACTATCTTCACTCTATTGCCGACAGACTTCCCCTGAGAGACTACTACTCAAAAACCACATATTATCGCTTATTTATTGCTGAAATGTTTCCCGAATATGACAAAGCTGTGTACATTGACAGTGACACAGTGGTTCAAGGCGACATCAGTCAGCTTTACCTTACTGATATTCGAGATGCCTATCTGGGTGCCTGCCACGAGCAGGCAATGGTTCAAGTGGACGAATACGGAACCTACGCCGAAAAAGTAGTAGGGGTCTCCCGCTATAATTTCTTCAACGCTGGAGTCATTCTGATCAACTGTAATCAGTTCCGTCTGCGCTTTGTTCTCGATAAATTTATTCAGTACCTTCTCACCTACAATTTTGTTGTCACCCAAGACGAGGACTACCTGAATTTGATCTGTAAGGATCATGTATACTGGCTGGATCAGCGTTGGAATACCGAGATCTTCGGAGAGATTCCCTATCCCATTGAGGAGGCGAATGTTCTCCACTATATCATGGTCAACAAGCCCTGGCATTATGCCGATTGCCGCCATGGGGATATCTTCTGGCGCTATGCCGCTGAGACCTCGGTCTATAAGGATATCAAGCAAATTCTCGACTCCTACACCGACGAAGAACGCCGCCGCGACCAAGTCTCCGCTGACAATCTCTTGGCACTTGCCATTGCCGAAACAAACAAAGAAGATAATTATTTGAATCGGGTCAATCAACGCAACCGTAACCGGGAGCGAGTAGAAATCCTCCAAAAGATCGAGCAATACGAACGGGAAGGTCGCTTCGACGAGGATGTAGAGGAGGATCCCCCCACCAAGCCGCTTCTACCCGAGGACGTGGACTATTACCGCCGTGGCATCAACCAACGGCTCAAGACCAAGCTTGCTTATATGATGGCACGAAAATTCGTGAAGGGTCTACTGGACGAGAAAAAGCTGATCATCAAGGAAATCCGCGGTATTGAGCATTTCCAAGGCTTGCAGAGCGGTGCCGTGGTCACCTGCAATCACTTTAACGCCTTCGACAGCTTTGCCATTCAGCTGGCTTACGAGGCATCCGGTCAGACGGACCGCACCTTCTACCGTGTGATTCGGGAAGGAAACTACACTTCCTTCCCCGGATTCTACGGATTTCTCATGCGGCACTGCAACACCCTTCCCCTCTCCTCCAACCGTAAGACATTGAACAAATTTACAGAGGCAACGGGACAGCTCTTAAAGGAAGGAAATTTCGTCCTGGTTTACCCCGAGCAAAGTATGTGGTGGAACTATCGAAAGCCAAAGCCCTTGAAAGAGGGTGCCTACCTCTTTGCCGCCAAAAACCAGGTACCCGTTCTGCCCTGCTTCATTACCATGAAGGACTCCGAGATCCTGGGGGATGACGGGTTCTACGTTCAAGAATATACCATTCACATCGCTCCTCCCATATACCCTCAATCCGGTATTTCCTACAAAAAGAACATGGAGCGGATGATGGAACAGAACGCGGCAGTATGGAAAGACATCTACGAGACGGAATATCACATTCCCCTTACCTACACCACAGAAGTAAAATAAAAATTGGGACTGCTTCATTTAGATGCTCTGCGCTAAATGAAGCAGTCCCCGGTTTTTGTTATAAGTAAGAAAACAACAATCGATTGCTATGGGCATCCATGGCGGTATAATCGGGGATCTCATAACGATTATCGTTGGAATCTCGAATAATCACCCGCTTAGTGCCGTATAGATGCTTAATGTCGCTGTGTCGGTTCCGGATACGGAAGGTAACGATACCGTGATCGGTCTCCACCTTCCACTTAAGAGATCCGAACTTGTCCTCACATTCCAACAGCCGAAGGATCTTCGGAACCATGTAATATTCCCGGAAACACTCCTCCAGCGCTTGCCGTGAGTCCCGATCCAGCTCCTCCAGATCCCGTACAAATCCCAGCTCCTTCTCTTCACGATTCAGAAGCGTGATGAACATCGTATGATTGGTAAAGGGAAAAAGCATACGGGGCTCCAGGTCCTCATACACCGTTCCGTCCTTTAAGGTCAACCGAACCAAATACAGGTCGGTTCGCTCCAGGCTTCCCGTGTAACGGTCAATATAGATACGTCCCATAGAAGACCTCCTTATTCAAAGTTCTCTGCCCGTCGGGACTTTGCCACTTGATCGGACATGGATTGGATCTGTACCAATCGGTAGTACTTTCCTTTTTTCTCCATGAGCTCCTGAGGAGTTCCGCACTCCAAAATCTCTCCGTTATCCACCACCACGATCTTATTTGCTTTGGACAAAGTAGACAGACGGTGAGCAATCATCAGAGTTGTTCTTCCGCTGATCAGGTGCTCGATAGCATCCTGGATCAGATGCTCGGTTTCGGAGTCCACCGATGCGGTTGCCTCATCAAAGACCAACATCTTGGGATTTCGGAGCATGGCTCGGGCAATCGAAATTCTCTGCCGTTCTCCGCCCGAAAGCCCTACGCCCCGCTCTCCCAATATCGAATCGTAGCCGTCCGGCTGACGGACAATAAACTCGTGGGCGTTGGCGATATCAGCGGCATTGATGACCTCATCTACCGAGAAGGAAGCGTCTCCGTAAGCTATATTATTATAAATGCTGTCATGGAACATCATGGGCTCTTGCTGAACGTAGCCGATATGGGATCGGTAATACTCCATATCAATATCCCGAATATCCACACCTCCAACCGTGATTTGCCCCTCATAGTGATCATAGTAACGAAGAAGCAGATTGATCAGCGTAGACTTACCCGAACCGGTGGTACCTACAATCCCCACCACGTCGCCCGGCTCAATGGTCAGATTGATATCCTTCAGTACCTTCTTGGTTCGGTCAAAGGAAAAGCTGACGTTTTTGAATTCGATCCTCCCGCCGATATCGGCATTGGTATTTCCCTTTCCAAAGTCATGCTCTGGCTCAGCATCCAGAATATCCATAATTCGCTCAGTGGATGCTAACGCGCTTTGCATGGAATCGGACAGGTTAGCAAAGAAGTTAACGGGATCGTAAAACATAGTAGCGTAGGAGATGAAGGACACCAACAGTCCGACCGAGATAGTAGTGCCGCTACCAAACTCCAAGCCATTGATAACCATATTTCCACCAAGCGCCCAGATCACCACGCCTCCGCAAGCCATCAGCAAATTAACGATAGCGGGATAGGCGTTGAGAATTTTTCCCGCTTTGGAGTCGGTCTCACGCCAGTCCTCCACGCAACTCTCAAAGCGTTTGACGGAATTCTTTTCGTTGGTAAAGGACTTAATGACTCGAATACCCGGGATCGTGTCCGTGAGCACCGAGGTCACCGCCGAGGAACGGCGCCAAATCCGACGGTAAAAGGGAGCAATTTTCTTACGAAAGATACGGGAACCGATCACCACCAGAGGAACGGGAACCAGTGAATACAGCGTAAGCATGGGATTGAGGCAAAGCATCACTACCACGATTCCCACCAGCTTAAAGAACTGAACCACGACCTCCTGGGTAATGCGAAGCATAAACGACTGGATCGTAGCGGTATCGCCGCTGATACGGTTGATTACCGCCCCTGTAGAGGTCTTGTCGTAGAATCGCATGGGCAGGTGCTGAGCCTTCTGGTACACGTCACAGCGAATCCGGGCAACGATCTTGTTTCCCGACACCCGAAGCATATAGCCCCTGATACCCGCCATAGTATAGTGCAACAGATGGATCACAATCAAGGAGATCACCACGGTCAGCAGCATCTGACGATTTCGATTGGGCAAAATATCATCCACCAGAGATTTCGTGAGCATCGGAGGAACGAGAGTCATGGCGGTAGTCAGAATGGAAAGGAAAACCGAAACGATCAAAATCGGAGCCTCAGGTTTCAAGTACCCTCCCAGCTTTTTCAGAAGTCTACCCTTCTTCATGCAGTTGATACAGGGCACACCGGGAGCGGAGAGAGTTCGTCCGCACTTAGGGCAAACCGACAGCATCTTGTCATAAACGCCTTCCATCATGGTAATGGCGTCTTTTACCTCTCCCCCGTCTCTCAGCTCGGTCACATAGGTACGAACGGCATCACAGATGGCAGTAACGGTGAAGGTAAAGCGAAACAGGTCGTGTAGGCTTCCGTCCTTGAGCCGTATTCTCATCATGGCGTTTCCGTACATTCTCTTGTTGAAGATCTCCTCGATCTCCGAAAAGGCATACCGACGGGACAGGGCTTCAGTGCTGAAATCATAGGTAAAAATCTCAGTGTGAGTGGCAAGCAACGCCATCGTGGCATACTGAGCCGTTTTCGAGATTTCTCCGACGACGGCAAAGACAACGGGGTTTTCCGGAGTACTCAAACCGATAATGGTCTGGATCTGAGAGTCTGCCAGCTTCTGGTTGGTAAGAAACGGTGTGTTCATAATCCGGTTACAGCCGATAAACGGCGCCCTCCTTTTCCTTTTGTCCGTAAAGTTTACCACACTATTTTTCAAATGTCAACCCCTTTCGACAAAATAAATCCTCTTTTTTTCACGTAGCTTTTTTCTGAAATTTGAGGCACAAAAAAGCAGACCGCAACCCACAACTCTCTTGTCTTTTTTCATTGATTTCATTGGACTTTTTCATTTCGCTTGCCACGTCCAACCGCCAAGATAGCTACTTCTGCATGACACAACCCACAGTTGAGTCTCCCTCTCGCAAGGTTGTTTACATTGGACGGAATTTATGATACAATACATACAGAACCGAAGCATGCACGGTAAAATTTAGCCGGAGGAAGTTATGAAGGAAATCAATATTGCGAAAAACATTGTCGAATTGCGAAAGAAAAAGGGAATCACCCAAGAACAACTGGCAAGCACGTTGAATATTACTCCCCAAGCGGTTTCAAAGTGGGAGACTGGTGCCTCTCTGCCCGATACTCAGACCTTGCCTTTGATCGCCGATCACTTTGGTGTCAGCATTGATTATCTATTTTACGGACAAGACATTTCCTACGATGAAATTTATGAAAAGCTCTTCCGGAAAGTGGCAGCGCATCCACAAATGAGTAAGGAGTCTTATGAGGATGCTTTGACCCTGTTTGGCTACGCCCATCACGGTATCAGCAGAGGGAATCTGAAGGGTAAGATCCCCATTCGTGACGTTCCTGCTCATCTCGCGGGTCCCAACGGGGTCTCTCTGCTTTCCGGAAGGGGCTACGGCGCGATCCTGACCCGCTCCTTTTTTGAGCACATCAATCGGGACACCGCCGAATTTGCCACGACTCTATTGCCTGCCCTGTCGGATCGGGTCTGCTTCCTGGTTTGCATGGCGATCCTATCTATGAGTGACATCAGCTACGGGGAGCTTCAGGAGAAGCTGGGCATATCCGAGGAGGAGCTACGCCTTACCTTGGACCGATTGATTGCCCAGAAAATCGTGATTGAAAAGGTGTCCAAGCACAAGTCCCTGGGGCGCACGTACGACATCAACGATATGTACCACACCTGTCTTTGTATTCTCATTGCAACCGTGGAGATGCAGAGATATAGTCTAACGGGGATCTCCTGTTGCATGGGATATGGGGATTATCCCATTTCCTTCTGAAGAGCGTTCCAACCGTTTGACATAGCGTCGCTGATTTCCTGAAATCTCTTTACAAAAGAGGGGCTTCGTGGTATAATAAATTCGTACAGTAATCAGAAAGGACGCTTGCCGGGCAAGCACACCTATGAAAAAACAGGATGTTCTGAACAAAAACAATCGACAGAAGCTATTGAATTTGATATACAGCGTAGGTGCTACCGCTATTTTTAACATGGTGATCCAATTCTGGATCTACCCAACCTTTGAGCGGCAAATGGGCGAGGAACAATACGGTGTTGCTCTGGCAATTCTATCCATGATCGCCATCACCGCCGGAACCTGCGGCTATGCGGTCAACTGTTCCCGTCTGTTGGGAGTGGAAAAGGGACGAACCAACAGCGGTGACTACAATCTGATCCTCCTTGCTATGGGAGCGGTGTGCGGGATTCTCGGCGTGATTTACCTCTACCGTCTGGAACTGGCAACACCTCTTTCCGTGCTTTTCTTCGTGGTACTGATCTTCGTCACCATGCTCCGTTATTATTCCGAGGTGGAGTTCCGCATCCGCACCGATTTCCTTCGGTATCTCGTCTATTATCTGCTGATCTCCGCCGGATATATTCTTGGACTTCTGGTCTTCCGTTCCACAGGCTACTGGATGGTAACGCTGATCATCGGCGAGGCTCTGTCCGTACTTTACGTAGTGATTCGGGGCTCCATTTACCGCGCCCCTTTCTTCCGTCCCACAAAGGAATTCCGACTGATTCTTTCCAGCATTGGCTTTATTCTGCTCTCTGCCTTGATCGATAACATCGTTCTGCACGCAGATCGGATTCTCCTCCTGGCTATCACGGGGGACGGCTCTGCCGTCACGCTCTATTACGTTGCCTCCCTCATTGGAAAGATCGTTGCCATGTTTACCCTTCCCATCAACTCTCTGGTCATTAGCTATCTCTCCAGGTATCAAGGAGCACTGACCAGAAAAATGTGGCTTGGGATCGTCGTCGCCGCGCTTCTGTTCGGCGGGATCGCCCTGATCGGCTGTATGATCGTATCCCCGTGGCTCATCGGGATCCTGTATCCCGATATGCTGGAGGCGGCTACCCCCTATTTCTTCCCCGCGATCCTCGGACAGATCTTCTATTTTGTCTCCGGCGTACTCATGATCATTCTTCTCCGCTTCAAGGGAGAAAAGAAGCAGTTCTTCTTTAACGGTTCCTATGCCGCGGTATTTTTCACCTGTGTTGCCATCGGTACCGCCCTAAGGGGGCTTTACGGTTTTGTACTTTCAATTCTCCTTGCCAATGGGCTTCGCTTCCTCGCCGCCGTTCTTTGGGGACTTCTCTCAAAAAAAGCGGAGGAGGTGCCCTACACGATACACAGGAAGTAACGAAGGAATAAAAAAACACCATAGGTAACACCTGCCAAAAACAGTAAATACAATGCTGAGGCACTTGTGGAAATTCTTCCACAAGTGCCTTTTCGGAAAACAAAAAAGAAAAGGTCACCGCCGTGCGATGACCTTTTCTTTTTCTGGGGTGAGATATGGGATTCGAACCCACGGCCTTCAGGGCCACAACCTGACGCGCTAACCAACTGCGCCAATCCCACCATATGGCGTGCCTTAAGGGATTCGAACCCCCGACCTACTGCTTAGAAGGCAGTTGCTCTATCCGGCTGAGCTAAAGGCACTTACTGCATAAATGGCGCATCTGAATGCGCCATTTATGATGGAGCGAGTGATGGGAATCGAACCCACGCGACCAGCTTGGAAGGCTGGGATTCTACCATTGAACTACACTCGCATATCCTCTTGCTGGAAAACTGCTATAATATGATACCACAAAGATTGTTTTTTGTCAAGGGTTTCTTTGAAAATTTTTAATTTTTTCTTTTATTTTTTCTATCTATTGCCTATTCTTTGATTTTGTGCTAAAATATAGTCAGTATGTTGAAAGGACAGCGTCATGAAACGAAACCGACACACCTTATCCTATTTACTGACCCCCGATTACCTCTTTGACCGTTATGACCAGATAACCCCCGAATTTTTGAAGGATCTGGGAATCCGCGGTCTTCTGATTGACATTGACAACACCCTGGCACCCTACGAGCAATCTGAGCCGGACGAGCGGATCCATGCCTGGTTCGATTCCCTTCGTGTCCATGGCATTCGTGCGGCGTTGATCTCCAATAACCATCCCCCTCGCGTAGAGCGATTTAACGCCACCTTAGGACTCCCCGCCTACCCGGACAGCGGAAAGCCCGGCAGCCGCGCTCTTCTTGCGGCAATGAAAGAAATGGAGGTAACGCCTGCCGAAACGGCAGGTCTTGGAGACCAGCTTCTTACCGACACCTTAGCCGCCCATCGGCTGGATCTGATCTCCATGATCGTCCCCCCTATCAAGGACAAAACCACCCTTTTCTTTCGATTTAAGCGTCTTCTGGAGAAGCCCTTTCTCCGCCGTTACCGAAGACGAAAGAGAAAAGAGGATCAAGGAGGTAGCGGTAAATGATCTTTCCATCCCATCCTACCTTTGGTCCGGGAGGCAACAGTGAGTCCTTTTACGACGAAGGCAACCGATCCACGGTAGACGCTCCCCGTTGGGTACGTGAGAGAGGGCTGGATGCTTACGAGTATCAGGCGGGAAACGGCCTAACAGCCGGTGACGAAACCTTAAAAAAGATTGGAAACACCGCCCGTTCTGAGGGAATTCTAATGTCTCTTCACACCCCTTACTTCATTTCCCTTTCGGGCGTTGAGGAGGAAAAGCGGCTAAAAAGCCTGGACTATATTTCTCGTTCTCTTCACGCCGCTCAGCTTCTCGGTGCCGACACCATCGTGATCCACACCGGAAGCGCGGCGAAAATCAGCCGTGAGGAGGCACTGGCACTGGCGACGGACACCCTTTCCCGAAATTTAGAGGTCAACGGCAACACCGACATCCGCATGGGGTTGGAGACCATGGGAAAGCTGAATCAGCTGGGAACCTTGGAGGAGGTGCTTACCCTCTGCCGTATTTCCCCGCTCTACTGTCCCGTTATTGATTTCGGTCACTTAAACGCCCGGGCTTTGGGAAGCGCATTTCTTTCTGTTGACGATTACCGCCGTATTTTTGACGCTGTGGGAAACGCTCTGGGAGATTCCTACGCCAAGCATTTGCACTGTCATTTTTCTAAAATCGAATACACCAAGGCAGGGGAGAAAAAACATCTAACCTTTGCCGATACCGAGTACGGTCCCGACTTCGAGCCTCTTGCGGAGGCTATTGTACGGGAAAATGTATCTCCCCGTATTATTTGTGAATCGGCGGGAACCATGGCAGAAGATGCTCTCGCTATGAAAACCATGTGGCAAAGAGCCAAAGGAGAACTGATATGACTACTTTACAAAAATTTCAAGCTGCTCTTGCGGAAACGGATGCCGATGCCGCTCTGATCTCGTCGGAGCTTCATCAGCGCTATCTATCCGACTTCGACTACACCGACGGATATTTACTGATTACTCCCACCCTCGCTTATCTGCTCACCGACTTCCGTTACATCGAGGCAGCGGAAGCGCAGGTGAAGAACTTCACCATCCTTCGTCCGGCGGGGACGATGATCGAGGAGATCGAACGGCTGATCTCGAAACACGTGCTTCGCCGAATTGCCATTGAGGATGCCTCTCTCAGCTACGCCGATTTCACTCGGTTTTCCAAGGCACTTTCCCAGGCAACGCTCTGCCCCGGTGCCTCCCGAATTCTGGAGGGACTTCGAATCATCAAAACACCAGAGGAATTGGAGAAGATCGCCCGCGCGCAGGAAATTGCCGACCAAGCGTTCGATCACATCCTTGGCTTCCTCTCTCCCGAACGCACCGAGCAAGAGGTGGCTCTTGAGTTGGAATTCTTTATGAGGAAGCTGGGAGCGGAAAACGTATCCTTCCAAACCATTGCCGTTTCCGGTCCCGCCTCCTCCCTACCCCACGGCGTACCTGCCCCCGTCAGGCTTCGCCCCGGATTTCTCACCATGGACTACGGTGCCTTATATCAGGGCTACTGTTCGGATATGACCCGTACCGTGGTCATCGGCAAGGCTGACGAAGACATGAAAAAGCTCTACAACACTGTTTTAGACGCACAACTCGCCGCCCTGGAAACACTCGAGGAGGGCAAGGTTTGCCGCGACGTAGACGAGGTTGCCCGTTCCATCATCCGCAACGCCGGATACGGAGACTGTTTCGGTCACGGTCTTGGTCACGGTGTGGGAATGCGGATCCATGAGGCACCTCGCCTTTCTCCTGCCGCTCCCAAGGAATCGGTTCTCAAGAGAGGCCACGTAGTAACCGTAGAGCCCGGTATTTATCTTGCCGGCAAGTACGGTTGCCGCATTGAGGATATGGTAGCTATTGACCATGACGGAAGCATCCGAAACTTTGCACGAAGTCCTAAAAATTTGATCGAGATTTAATATAGAAATGCCCGTGTGTTCACGATGAAGTAAACACACGGGCATTGTCACCCTATTTTTTCAGGATCAGACAGGAACGCTCAGTGACATTTCCTTATAGGTTGCCGCATCCGCGGGCAAAGTCACCGTGGTAGTGCCATAATCTTGGAAGGTAGCATCCATGCTCAAATTCATGGTATAGTTATCCATGGTCATATCAAAGGAAATCTTCATTCCGGTCATCTGCGCATCCTTGTTAAAGGCAACACGGTAATTCACATCTCCATTGATCGTTGCATTCTGAGAATCCATTTGCATTGCTTCCATCAGCTCACCAATTTGCGCGGCAGTCAGGGAAAATTCAAGGATATAATCGCCGGTTGTCTCGTCCTTTAGAAACGTCTTGTTTTCAAACAGATCGTCGGTCAAAGACAACAAGGTATCCTCTGCCATAGAAGAACCGTATGTATCTTCAAATTCATCCAAAGACATAGCCGCTTTATATTTCTCATCGTCCATCTTCATGTACATTGTGCCGTCCGCATACCATGTTTCCATGTTATAGTCATCCATATTGATTGCAACATACATCTTCTGATTGTCCATTTTCACAGTCGAGCTCTGAGTTGTCTTCGCCTCTGTGGATTGGGAAACCATTGTAGCGGTAGTGGTCATAGTCATAGTAACGTTAGGATTGGCGTTCATGGTCGCGCTTGCTTGGCTATACACTTCCTTGGGGGTCTTTCCATTTAAGGTCGCGGGAGTAGCAGATTCTGTCGTCTCTTCTGCCTTTGTTCCCTCATCGTCCTCACTGTCACAGGATACCATCACAAAAGAGGTTGCCAAGAGCATCAAACATAAAAATAATGCTAAAAACTTTTTCATTTGAGATTCCGTCCTTTCAAAGTAATTAAATGTCTACCGAATCAATAGCGTTCGGTGCGCTTTTATTATATCATTTTTTGCGATCTGTGTCAAGTATATACCCTAAAATCGGACATCCCCCGAGAACGTTCAAACCAACAAAAACGAACCGCCAAGAAGGGGTGATGTTCTTATCGGAGAAATCACATAGGGGGTATGGGCATAGCCCGATACATTTGTAATGCAAAACTGGCAATAAAAGCAGAAGAGAGCGAAATGAGGAAGCAAAATTCCGTAAAGCACTCTCTTTTCTGCTTTCTATTAGTGATATTCTTTGCTTTTGTTTTCGCGTTTATTTTGCCTTTGCCAGGGTATCAAATAAAGTCTGATTCAAGGCATCATTTGTTTGAAATTCACTGAGAGTGATCGTATATGTTCTTTCCCCAAGGGTAGTAATCAGCTGTGTTTGCTTTAAGGACGTTCCCTGCGCCACCGCAAAATATGTTATTTCTGTAATCTTGGTTCCCTGTTCATTTTGGAGCTGAGTGACCGTCTCATTAGAGAGAGTCATACCCATGGATGCATACAAAGGCTTCATCTCGGAAATAAAGGTGTCTCTGGTTAAACTTTCATAGTAACCGGTTTTTGCTTCATATACCACTGTAATGTTGTTTCTTCCGGTCGCTCCTTTCAAAACAACGGTACTTCCGTTCGTTTTTGTCCATCCCTCCGGATAAGCAAACATAATAATGCCGTCGTCGTACAACTGATACCCTGCCGGTACCTGAGGTTTCTGCTCTTCCGTCGTTTGCTCCTCTGTCGTTTGCTCCTCTGTCGTGGATTGAGCTTCTTTCGTCTCTTCCTCCTTTTTGTCACAAGACCCCATAACAAAAGAGGTAATGGTCAGCATAAGTGCCAACAATACAATCAAAAGCTTTTTCATGTTTCTACATCCTTTCTTATTCATCGGAATTCGTCACAAAACGTATGGTTTCGGATTGAATTATAGCATATTTCTTATTTTTTGTCAATAGAACAGTCACAGAAGTACTTTGTAAAATCTGACAAAAATTGAGAACCGACCTTGCGAGCGGTTCTCAATTTTTCATTCGATTTCTTCGATATTATAAGGAGTTGACTGATATACGAAATAATTTAACCAATTAGAATAGAGCAGGTTTGCGCAACTCCGCCACCGCACAATGGGGGCCTTGGTATCGTCGTCATCAGGAAAATAATTTTTGGGGATCTCAATGGGAAGTCCGGCATTCTTGTCTCGGAAATACTCATTTTTCAAGGTATCAGCGTCATACTCGGAGTGTCCCGTTACAAAAATCTGTCTGCCTTTATCGGTAGCGCAAACAAATACGCCCGCCTCCTCGGAGCTTGCCAGAATCTTTAACTCGGGAACTGCCGCAATGTCTTCTCTTCGACAGGTAGTATGGCGGGAATGAGGTACCACAAAGGTATCGTCAAAACCTCGAAATAAAATCGATTGCTTATGATCCAGCTTGTGCTCAAACACGCCGAACATCTTCTTGTCCAGAGGATATTTTTTTACCCCGTAGTGGTAATAAAGCCCCGCCTGAGCACCCCAGCAGATATGGAAGGTGCTGGTCACGTGTCTCTTGCTCCACTCCATGATCTCGCAAAGCTCTTCCCAGTAATCTACCTCTTCGAATTCCATCTGCTCCACCGGGGCACCGGTAATGATCAGACCGTCGTACTTCTTGTGACGCACCTCGTCAAAGGTCTTATAAAACGCCAGCATATGCTCAGCCGAAGTATGAGTAGACTTATGCGTCGCTGTCTGGAGCAGCTCCAGCTCCACTTGAAGCGGAGTATTGCCAATCAATCGGGCAATCTGAGTCTCCGTGGCAATCTTTTGAGGCATCAAGTTGAGCATCAAGATCTTCAGCGGACGAATGTCCTGGGTCATGGCACGTGTCTCGGTCATGACGAAAATATTTTCGTTGAGCAATACCTGAGTTGCCGGCAATAAATTCGGTATCTTGATTGGCATTACGTCAACCTCCCATTCGTTTAATTAATCGCGTCAAGGGCTTGTTTAAGATCGGCAATCAGATCATCACTATTCTCAATTCCGCAAGAAAGACGTACGAGATCACCAGAAATGCCTGCCGCCTTCAGTTCATCCTCGTTCATTTGTCTGTGTGTAGCGCTTGCCGGATGCAGACAACAGGTTCTGGCATCGGCAACGTGAGTCTCAATGGCAGCTAGCTTTAGGTTGCCCATAAACTTCTCAGCCATCTCTCTTCCACCTTTGACACCAAAGCTTACCACGCCGCAGGTTCCCTCTGGCATATACTTTTGTGCCAGATCGTAGTATTTATCCCCCTTCAAGCCAGGATAGGTTACCCAGGCAATTCTGTCATCGGACTTGAGAAATTCCGCAACGGCAAGAGCGTTTTCACAGTGTCTCTTCATTCTGACATGAAGGCTTTCTAAGCCAAGGTTCAGCAAAAACGCGTTCTGGGGTGCCTGAATGGCTCCGAAATCACGCATCAACTGGGCAGTCGCCTTGGTAATATAGGCACCCTCCAGCCCAAAGCGCTCGGTATACGTCACTCCATGATAGCTTTCATCCGGGGTACAAAGCCCAGGGAATGTTTCGGGATACTTGGTCCAGTCGAACCTACCGGAATCCACGATACAACCGCCCACAGCCGCACCATGACCGTCCATATACTTGGTAGTGGAGTGGGTCACGATATCGGCGCCCCATTCGAAGGGACGGCAGTTTACAGGAGTTGCGAAGGTGTTGTCGATGATCAGCGGTACACCGTGGGCGTGGGCAACCTTAGCAAAAAGCTCCAGATCAAGAACAGTCAGCGCGGGGTTGGCAATTGTTTCACCGAACACTGCCTTGGTATTCTCACGAAAAGCCGCGTTCAGTTCTTCCTCGGTACTGTCGGGGGATACAAACGTAAACTCAATCCCCATTCTCTTTAGCGTTACCGCAAACAAATTATAGGTACCGCCATAAATCGTAGAGCAGGCAATCACATGGTCGCCGCAAGAGGCAATATTAAAAATGGCAAAGAAGTTGGCTGCTTGACCGGATGAGGTCAGCATTGCTGCCGTTCCGCCCTCCAATTCACAAATTTTCGCCGCTACGCTGTCATTAGTCGGATTTTGGAGTCTTGTATAAAAATACCCCGATGCCTCCAGATCAAACAACTTCCCCATCTCGGCACTGGATTCGTATTTAAAGGTCGTGCTCTGCACGATCGGTATCTGTCTGGGCTCACCATTTCCAGGTGTATAGCCCCCCTGAACACACTTTGTTTCTATTTTATATTGAGACATTGTAAATCCTCCCTTTGATTTCAAACAGAATTTCCTATATTATATCACATTGTTCCACTGGTTGCAACAAAAAAACATAATTTTTCTTCGATTACATGAAAAATAGGGCGTTGTACGCCTCTCCATAGCATAAAAAAACAGGCTGATCAAACGATCAACCTGTTTTCTGTCTATGACCACAAAAAACCGAACAAAGGATTGTTATGGAATAAGAAAGCGAAACTCAAGAAATTAAAATTGATCGTAACCTGAACCACGAAGGTTCAAGCCCTCGGTCTATTAGTATCGGTCAGCTAAACACATTACTGTGCGTACACCTCCGACCTATCAAACTTGTAGTCTGCAAGTGACC
>JAFTRY010000033.1 GCA_017462035.1 Clostridia bacterium | reverse complement strand
TTTGTAAGTGGTCAAACATGTGGTCAGACCGAAGATTTGATGATTTTTCGACATTCGGGAGAGCCGAAAAAGTCAGTGTTTTCAAGGGGTTTCGGCTCTTCTCGAAAATTCTACGCCGAGAACGGTGATTGAGACCCGAACATAGCGCTCTACCAAGCTGAGCCACACCTCGTTATTCAATTTCTGTAAGCACCAACGCGCTCTCCCTGTTGTGACTAAGCCTCTGTCTTCGATTTCGCGGAAATATCTTTCAGATCCACAACCACGCCTTGCTATTATATCATGTTCTTCGTAAAATGTCAAGGCATTTTATGAATTTTTAGGGAAGAAAGCGGCATCCTTCCCTATACGCCGCTTTCATTCCAATTCATCCAGCGTCTTCCGAAATGTGGCTAAAAACATTTCGCAAAAGTACCGCACCTCGTCATAGATTTCGTACTTTCTGATCTCCTCCCGCAAGGATTTTTCCGCCTTCGCAAATTCACGGTTGCCGCTGCGCAGCTCCTCCACACACTTGATATAAGCAGAGATCTTGTCCGCCGCCTTCACAAGTATGTACTCATAGGAGGAAGGATCCTCCACCATCAGCTCCCGATAATCTTCCCGCAACTCCTCGGGAAGCATGGAAAGAAGCTTTTCGTTAGCGATTCCCTCAATTTCCTTGTACGCCTTGCGAATCTCGGGATTATAATACTTGATGGGCGTGGGCAGATCCCCGGTCAAAACCTCGGAGGTTTCGTGATACAATGCCATGGTAGCGACTCGATCCGGGTTCAGATTCCCACCAAATTTTCGGTTTTTGATCAACGCCAGCGCGTGTGCGATCTGTGCCACTTGGGCACTGTGCTCAGCAATATTTTCATCGGTCACCGACTTCATTAAGCTCCATCGGCGAATCAGCTTCATACGAGCCATATAGGCAAAAAAATGATACATAAACTCCCTTTCTCGAACAGAAGAAGCGGCAGAACATGCCGCTTCTTCATTTTATCAGTCAAGCTTATTCCTGTTGTGCGACAACAGCAATACCCAACTCGGTCAAAGCCTTGGGATCGGGATCCGAAGGAGACTTGGTCATCAGCTCCGCAGCGGTTTGAACCTTCGGGAACGCAATCACGTCACGAATATCCTCAAGTCCCAACAGAAGGGTTACCAATCGGTCAAAGCCAAAGGCAAGTCCGCCGTGAGGAGGAACACCGTACTTAAAGGCATCCAAAAGGTAGCCGAATTTCTCCTGTGCCTCGGTCTCACCCAAACCAAGCACCTCGAACATCTTTGCCTGGATCTGGCTGTCATGAATTCGAATGGAGCCACCGCCCAGCTCCGTACCGTTCAGCACAATATCATATGCCTTAGCACGAACACGTCCGGGATCGCTGTCCAGGTACTGGAGGTCCTCATCCATGGGAGCGGTAAAGGGATGATGCATCGCGTAGAATCGCTCATCCTCCTCACTGTACTCCAGAAGCGGGAACTCGGTCACCCACAGGAACTTAAAGTCCATGGGATCCAAAATTCCCATTCTCTTGGCACATTCGCAACGAAGAGCGCCCAAGGAATCAAATACAACCTTGTTCTTATCAGCCACAATCAGAATCAGGTCGCCCGGCTCTGCCTCCATGGTCTTCTTGATGGCGTCGTTCTCTTCCGCGGTCAGGAACTTAGCGTAAGAGGAGGAAATTTCACCTGTCTCAGCCCACTTGAGCCACGCCAGACCCTTTGCCTTGTAGGACTTCACAAATTCCACCAGGGAGTCGATCTCCTTGCGGGAGAACTTCGCGCCGCCCTTTACGTTAATACCACGAACTGACCCGCCGTTTTCCACAGCACCGGCAAAGACTTTAAAGCCACAGTTGCGTACGTCCTCAGACAAATTGGTCAATTCGAAGCCAAAGCGAATATCAGGCTTGTCCGACCCAAAGCGATCCATTGCCTCGGCGTAAGGCATACGGGGAAAATCGTAGGTCAGGTCCTGCCCCATATACTCATGGAACAGTCTCTTGAGGAAACCCTCGTGCATCTTCATCACGTCATCCTCAGTCACAAAGGACATTTCCGTATCGATCTGCGTAAACTCAGGCTGACGGTCTGCGCGCAGGTCCTCGTCGCGGAAGCAACGAGCGATCTGGAAATAACGATCAAAGCCGGATACCATTAAAAGCTGTTTATATAGCTGAGGCGACTGAGGAAGGGCGTAAAACTTCCCGGGATGTACACGGGAGGGCACCAAATAGTCTCTGGCTCCCTCGGGAGTGGGCTTACAAAGGTTAGGGGTCTCAATATCAATAAATCCCTGCTCAGCGTAATAATCTCTTGCCACCTTGGAGATACGGGAACGTGCAATGATGTTTCTCTGCATATCCGGACGGCGAAGGTCCAGATAACGGTGCTTCAAGCGAAGCTCCGCGTTTACGTTGCTGTTCTCCACGATCTCAAAGGGAGGAGTTTGAGCCGCCGACAAGACACGGAACTCGTCCACTGCAATTTCCACCTCACCGGTAGGAAGATTGGGGTTGACAGCCCCCTCTCCTCTTCTGCGTACCACACCCTTGGCACAAAGTACAAACTCCGCGCGAACGGTGAACGCACGGGCAAAAATATCCCGGTCAGTGGCATCGTCAAATGCCAGCTGTACGATACCGGTACGGTCACGAAGATCAATAAAGATCAAAGCACCCAGGTCTCTCTGCTTCTGCGCCCATCCCATAACACAAACTCGCTGTCCCACCTCCGCGGCACTTAGGGTTCCGCAATAATGGGTGCGTTTATCATCTTTTCTCAATAATTCTGCCATAAATATATCCTCAGCTTTCTTTATATTCCATCTTAACCTATTATGTTCCCCTCGCTATCAAACAGAGGAAGCTTTTCCAAATAGACCAGGTCTTCCCTGTTCTGCGCATCACCCTCGGCAAGAATCGCCATTTTTCCGCAGACCTTACCGCCTGCCTTCTCCACCAGATGCTCCAGCGCACGCAAGGATTCTCCCGTGGAGATCACGTCGTCCACGATCAGGATCCGCTTGTCCCTCATCCGTGCCGCATCCGCCACATCCAGATACAGCTTCTGATCCTTGGCAGTGGTAATCGAACGAAGCTCGGACTCGAACACACCCGTCATGTAAAGCTTGGGTGCCTTCCGCGCCAAAAAGTATTTCTGATTTCCCGCCAACCGAGCCATCTCATGGACAAGAGGAATCCCCTTTGCCTCGGCAGAGATCAGATAGTCATACTCAGGAGCGCGAGCAAGCAGAGCCTCAGCACAAGCCGTTGTCAACTCCGGATCTCCAAAAATAACAAAGGCACCGATCATCAACCGATCATTGAGGGGACACAGGGGCAAAGCCCGCTCCAACCCGGCAATACTCATTTTATAATACAACTGTTCCATTTTGACGCTCTCCATTTCCGAATGCTGAACATCCTCAAAGAGGTAGAACAAACACCACACTATATATTATACACGATAATTTAAAAATGTCAATCTCACAATTTACATTTCGTCAAATTTTTCCGAAAACGCCTCATGTCCCGTACCGCTTTCTCCATCCGCGCTCCGTAGAAGTAAAACGCACCCGATGGTCAAATACTTGACCATCGGGTGAGAACCGCTCTGTTATTTTTGATTTATTGGAAATAGATCTGATTTCTCATGGCTTCCAGCATAATAGTAGCACTGCTGGCATTGGTAGCAAGCGGGATCCGCTGTACGTCACACAAACGCAACAGAGCGGAAACGTCCGGCTCATGAGGCTGAGCGGTCAAGGGATCGCGAAGGAAAATAATCAGATCCAACTCGCCGTTGGCAAGCATGGCGCCAATCTGCTGGTCACCTCCCAAGGGTCCGCTCTTCATACGGTGAATGGGCAATCCGGTCTCCCCCATAATCAGCGTACCCGTGGTGCCTGTAGCAAACAGCTCGTGCCCCGCTAAAACCTCACGGTACTTCTTAGCCAGCTCAATGATCTCGTTCTTCTTTTTGTCATGGGCAATCAATGCGATCTTCATACTCTTCTCCTTTCCGGGATGTCAATGGTTGAATATTGCGTGCCGTTTCAGAAGCTTACGTCCGCGAAGATGGGGAAATGGTCACCTCCGCTGATCGTATAATCGTCTACAATGACACCGTATACACGAACCTCCACGTCGTCCGCATTCTTGATCAGAATATGGTCCACACTGCCGGAGGGCAGGATCTCAATCTTATCATTCTCCCCGGGCCACATAAGATTCAGGGTTTCGTTCAGCACGGGATAAGGACGGTGATAGGTCTTAACCTTAGAGGTAAACTCGGTAGCAAGATTATTCTTTTCAATATCGGTCATTTCGCCATTCTCCACAAAATGCAGATAATTGGGAGACTCATAGTGTCCATTGTAATCTCCGCCCAAAAATACAGGAGCGTTGTGTTCCTTCAAAAGCCCGTCGATGACTGCCATCGTTTCAATTGCCTGTAGCTTCTTAATAGTTTCACTGCCCACACACATGTGCACGTTTACAATGATATACCGATCACCGGTCTCCTTGGACTCCAGTACTGCCCAGGTCAATGCCTTGGAGGCGGCATCATTGGCACTCAGAGGCGCGTTTTTGCTGTCCTCTTGATTCTTATACCAATAGAAATCGCTGTCCACGCAAATGGTGGTGTTGGTATTGTAGAAGATCGGCACGTAGTTATACGCGGTATAGTAGTAGCCACCGTCTTTCTGCTTGATTTCTACATTTTTGGGAAGTCCGCATCCGCCTTGATCTCTTGTCTTCGCATTTTCCACAGCAGGATCGATGGTCTCCTCGTAACCAAGCTGATTCAACATAGGAACCAAGGTAGGACGTCTTTGCGCGTGGAATTCTTGCAAGCCGACCACGTCAGGAGCGTATTCCTTAATCATCTGACTCTGCAAGGTTGCTCTTTCAGCCATAGAGGTGGAATCCATCAAGATATTGTAAAACATGATCCGATGATCTGCGGTTTTGCTGAACGCATAGGTCGCGGACTGTTCGTAGTTAGAAAGGGATTCAACGTAGCTGCCCACTCGCTTCTGCGTGTCCTCGAAGGGATAACAGCCGGCGCTTTCTCTGATGCTCATTAGACTTCGGATGGCAGCTTGCATACCGTAATAATCCCCCGCCAAAAGCATCACCGTGTTGCCAGCCGTTTCAATACGGTAATCACCGTTTTCAACGGTCTCGTCCTTTTTGATCATAAACGCAACGGAATCCGCTGTTATATCAGCGGAGCTGCGGAAGGAAAGCTTGACGGAATCCTGGGCTAGAATCTCCTGTTGCAAAATAATGGCAGCCCTTCGCTGTACATAATCCTGCACCTCATAGGCAATCACAAAATCCGACAGCTTCACGTCCAGGTAGGGGAACAGATCTGAAAAGAGCGTGCGAACCTTCTCATAATTTTGAGGAATTGTCACGGAAACAGGTGCCTCCATGGGTGTCGCCGCTTCGTTTTCCAACAGGTTTACTCCAAGGAGGACTTCAATCAGCTCACAGGTACCCAGATAAAGTCCCACGTTCGAACCACCCTCCAATACGATCTTCTGACCGGATACAAAAAGCGCAAATCCCGTACCGAAGGAATCAGCGGCGGGAGCGGTGTAGGAGCCCATCCGATTGGTTCGCCCCACAACGATCTCGTTTTCAGTAGGTGCCGCGGTATCCTCCTCCATCTCCAGAGTCACACCCGTCGCTGCCTTGATGGTACTCTGGATAAGCTCAGACATTTTTCTGGCTTGAAAACGGGAGGGACCGTTTTCATTCATGGCGGTAGAGTAAATCAGTTTATAGTTGGAAAGCTCTCCCGACACGATCTCCAGCTTAGGAGTTTCCTCCGCCGTGGATTCCGTATCCGCGTCTTGCTTGTTACACCCCACAAGCAGATTCACGCAAAACAACAGGGTCAACAGGGTTGCAATCAATCTTTTCATAATATTTACGCCTCCTATCAGACTACGTTCATTGTAACACAAAAGAAGAAACATGTCAAGTCCTCTTTACAAGATATTAGATTTACCGTAACCTTGTTAACGCGAAAGCCGCCGCGAAGCTTCCTTCGCGGCGGCAAAAACATATTATATTTTTTTCACAAGCTTACAGGCAAAGAATAAACAGCCAAGCAAGCAAGGCGCTGACAATAGAGTTGACATTGATGGAAGGGAGCGCGGCAACGATGCCCAGCACCGCTACCACCAAAATCACCACACCAAAAATACGGCACTTCAGCTTTTTAATGCCAATGAGCCCGAAGATACCGGCAAGGAGAGTCAGTACACCCACCAAAGCCGAGATCATAGCTCCCACGTTCAGATCCAGAACCGCCTGGATCACCGAGATAGGAGAGTAAATTCCCCAAACAATATAAACAATACTGATTATGATTTTTATAAGCTTCTTGGTTGCGGTTTTCATACATCAGACTCCTTCTCACTGAATAGAAAAATCAGTAAAAATGGGATAATGGTCGCCGCCGCTCATGGCGTAATTGTCAGCAACGACACCGTATACACTGATGGACACATTGGAGGCATTCTTAATCATAATATGGTCCACGCTCTTGGCGGAATTAATTTCCGTATCGTCGTTGTCAACCGGCCAAAGCAGACCGTAACTGGACTTGTTTGCGGGAGCGATATGGTTCGTTTTGAGCTTAGAGGTGTACTCGGTTGCCAGATTGTTCTTTTCCACATCCTTAAAGCCCTGAGCCTCAAAGTACTTAAAGTTGGCTTCATGGTACTTTCCGTTGAAGTCGCCACCTAAGAATACGGGCACATTGTAGCGGGTCATAAGCTCGGTAATCAGATTCACTACTTCTTTTGCCTGTTTCTCCTTGATGGAGCTTTCGGAACCAACCGTCATGTGCGTGTTTACAACCAGATACTTTTCTCCGGTAGACTTGGACGCCATTACCGCCCAGCTCAGACACTTGGAAGCTCTTTCACTCTCCTTGGAATGCTCGGTGTAGCGGTAGAATCCCTTGTCGATACATTTCGTAGTAGCGGAATTGTAGAAAATAGGCGCGTAATTGTACAACTCGCTGTCCGTTGCGCCGGAGGAACCTGAAACCACATTGCACTGCTGATAATCCATGGTCTCCTCATAACCCAATGCCTTCAACATAGGAACCATATCTCGTCTATCCGCTCTGAATTCCTGGAAGCCGATTACGTCGGGACAGTATGCCTTGATCACCTCAACCTGAACAGCGGAGCGCTCCGGCTCCTCATTCTCCGTCTTGCCCCAGAATACGTTGTAGAACATTAGCCGATATTCAGAGGAATTGTTATATACGTACGCGGAGGATTTTTCATAAGTCTCCAAATAGTCAACGTGGGAGCCGGTATCACTCTTTCCGTCACGGAAGGGATAATAACCAAGATCCTCACGCAATGCTACGACCGCATGTGCCGCGGCAAAATAGCCGTGATAATCCTTTGCGGAAAGAATGATCTTCTTTCCCTCCGTCTTGATCCGGAAGTTTCCGTCATTCACGGTTTCGTCCTTCTCAAAATAGAAATAAGCCTTTCCCTCTTCAGCCCACTTCGAGTTCAATCGCTCCAGAGCCACACCGTCCTGCGACTTGATTTCCTGTTGCAGAATGATGGCGGCTCTCTTTTGCGCGTCATCGTTTGCCGAGAAGCAAATACCGAACTCAGCCAGTGCCACTCCCATATAAGGGAACTCAGCGGAGGTAAGAGTTTCGGAAGCTGTATAGCCAGACGAAACGGTAAATTCAGTCTTGCTCTCGTTGAGGGCTACCTCCGAGCTTTCATGCAGATCCACACCCAGCAGATCCTTCAAAAATGCATAAGTCGCAAAGCGCAGACCGATCACAGAGCCTGCCTCCAGAACGATCTTGTCTCCCGACATAAAAACGGAATACCCCATCTGATAGGTTTCCGCCGATACGGGAGAGGTGAAGGTCTCTTCCCTGCTGAGCTTACCCACAATGATCTCTTTAGCCTGGGAATTTCCACTTTCAGATACCAGAGTCATTTCCACACCGGTAGCCGATTTTACGGTCTTTTGAATCAGCTTAGCCATGGCATAAGAGGCATTTCCCATTTCATCATGGCTGGAAGCATACACGATAGCATATTCGGTAGTACCACCCGCGACCACTGAAACAGGTACACTTGTCTCTGTAGTCTCCTCAGGGGTATCCTCTCCCTTGTTACATGCCGCCAAAACAGGCAAACACATGATAAAAACTAAAAGTAAAGCTACGATTTTCCTCATAAGATCTCCTTTCAAATCCTGCTTAGATCCAATCTTATTTTACCATATCTTCACCCCTCTTGTCAACTAAGAAAAAAACGGCTTTTTCAAGCCGTTTTTTGTGTTTTTCACTGGTTGTAACCTTCGTTAACGAATGGTAAAATCAACGAAAATCGGGTAATGGTCACCGCCGCTCATCGTGTAATCATCGGCAACAACGCCGTATACGCTGATGGCAACGGAAGATGCGTTCTTCATCATGATATGATCCACACTTGCCGAAGGATTCACGCCGGTATCGTCCTTTTCAGCAGGCCACATCAACCCTAAGCTGGACTTATATGCGGGGTAATCGCGGTGGTAGCTCTTCAGCTTGGAGGTATACTCGGTTGCCAGATTGTTCTTCTCAATATCCGTAAATCCGCCCGTTCCGGCAAAATAGGTGTAGTTGGCATTGGTATACGTTCCGTTATAGTCGCCTCCAAGGAAGACGGGCACGTTGTATCGAGTCAGAAGCTCGTTAATGAGCTTCACCGCCTCCACTGCCTGTCTGCCCTTAATGCTGTCATCCTGGGTACACATGTGGGTGTTGACCACCAAATATCTCTCTCCGGTGGATTTGGACTCCATCAAAGCCCAGCTGAGGGACTTGGAAGCCGATTCAGATTCACTGTGCTGAGCGGTGTAGCGATAGTAGCCGCTATCGATACACTTGGTAGTGGCTGTCTGATAAAAAATGGGAACGTAATTATAAAGCGCATCGGAGGTTCCGGTACCGAAGGAAGCGGAAACCATGTTGCCCTTAGTATAGTCCATAGCCTCAGCATAACCCAACTCTAACAGAGCGGGAACGATATGGGTACGCCTGTTCTTCTTAAATTCCTGAAAACCAACCACGTCAGGGCTGTATTCCTCAATCATCGATACCTGCAAGGTAGCACGCTCCGGGAGATGTCCATCCCCCCAAAAGACGTTGTAAAACATCAGGCGGTATTCAGAGGAATTGCTGTAAGCATACTTTGCACTTTTCTCGTACGCCTTCAAATGATCCAGGTAAGTTCCCGCATCCGTACCGCCATCACGGAAGGGGTAGAAGCCAGCCTCCTTGCGCAATTTGATCACCGCGCGGGATGCAGCGTTGTATCCGTAATAATCCTTGGCAGAAAGAATGATCCGCTTTCCTTCGGTTCGAATCCGGAAATTACCGTCACTAACGGTCTCGTCCTTCTCGAACACAAAATAAGCCTTTCCTTCCTCCGCCCAGTTGGTTTCCACGCGCTCCAGAACCGCACCGTCCAGTGTCTTGATCTCCTGCTGTAGGTGAATAGCGGCTCTCTTCTGTAAGTAATCGCTGTTGGCGAAGCAAATTCCAAATTCATCCAAGGGAACACCAATGTAAGGCACCTCCACGGAGGTAAGCGTCTCAGAGGGAGCAAAGGTCGACAAAACCGTAAACTCGGTCTTGCTTTCGTTGCGAGCCGCCTCCTCATTGTTCAACAGATCCACACCGACAAGCTCCTTCAGAAGCGCGCAAGCCGCAAAATGCAGACCGGTATCAGAACCTGCCTCCAGCACGATCTTTTCTCCAGCCCAGAAAACAGAATAGCCCATCTGATAGGTTTCCACCGATACGGGAGAGGTATAGGTATCTGTGCGAGAAAGCGGACCTACAAGGATCTCCTTCGGGGCAGCGGCAGTGGTGTCAGGCACCAAAGAAAGCTCCACGCCGGTAACGCTCTTCACTGTCTTTTGAATCAGTTTACCGGTGGTGTAGGAGTTTTTTATCTCCTCATTCGTTCCGGTGGCATATACGATCACGTATTCGGAAGCACCGCCCGTAATGAGAGAAACAGGAACACCCACCTCGGAGGTGTCTTCCAAATCTTCACCATCCTTCTTACATGCCGCCAAAACCGGCAGACACATCAAGAAAACCAAAAGTAAAGCAACAAATCTTTTCATAGCATCTCCCCTATTATTATCAGTTTTTTAGAAAAAATCAAATTGTACTACGTGTCATTATACAACATCCCTGAGCGTTTGTCAACGGCAAAGTTCCTGAAATGTTTTCTTACTCCTCATAGATCTTGATCCCCGCTTTGGCAAGAGCGGCAAGCTCCTCACGCTGATCCGTAGCACTGGTCACGAGAATATCAGTCTTTTTCGCGTTGGTAATTCGGGCAAAGGCACTGCGCCCGATCTTGGTTCCGTCAGCGGCAACGATCACCGTAGAGGAGGCGTCGATCATCTTCCGCGCCAAAGTAGCCTCGTTGGCATAATAGAGCGTCAAGCCCGCTTTCGCGCTGATTCCGTCCACGGAAAGAATACACTTTGTCGCATGGTAATTTTCCAGCTGATGCTCCGCGTCGTGGCCGTATGTGAACTGGTATTTGGAATCCAGATCTCCTCCCAAAAGAATCACGTTAAAGGAGGAATACAGTGCCGCTTCGTTGGCATTTTGAATGGAATTGGTAAGAATGTTGATGTTCTTTTTCCCCTTCAGCGCACGCAGAACATAAGCAAGGGTCGTTCCCGCGTTCATCATGATCGTGTCGTTGTCATCGATCAGCTCCGCCACTCTCTGGGCAAGTGCTTTTTTCGCCGCGGCATTGGTTTTGAAGCGTTCGTTGAGATCCATGTTCACGTACATTTTCTCCACACCCACTGCGCCGCCGTGCACACGGGCAAGGTGACCTCTGGTTTCGAGAATTTCCAGATCCTTTCGGATGGATACCTCGGAAATACCGTATTGTTCACTGAGATCGGTGACCCTTACTTTTCCGTTGGCGCGAATGGCGGCAATGATTTCCTCACGCCTCTGATCTGAACTTATTTGCATAACAAGCCTACCACCTTTCGTGTCGATTCATTTCGTCTCCTTCATTATAACATATTTATTGAAAAAAAGCAAACCATTTCGAAACAAATTCGCTTTTTTCGCTGACAGATCGGTACGTCTCTCACGGCGTTTGGAAAACAATCAGAGAGCATACCCACAGTATTATCCCCGTTAAAAGAAAAAAACGCAAAAAATGTGGACTCAAGGATAGAAAATCCGAAGTTTCTATTGACTTTTTTTCTCATTTGTGCTACAATAAAAGAAACCAAAACAAATGCAAAACGAAACACAAACGAAAATTCTGTTTTACTCATAATAAAAGATTGGAGGAACGTCATGCTCAAAGACTATAAAATTAGAGCGCCTTATTTTGAAATCGGTCCCAAGTGCTTTATGTGGGGCGAGCGTATGCTCAAGCTGGCAAAGGCAGTGGACAAGATTGCCGCAAAGTACGACCTGGATGTGATTATCACCCCCCAGTATGCGGACATACGTCTGCTGGCTGAAAACACCGAGCGAATCCATGTCTACGCTCAGCATATGGATTCCCTGTTGCCCGGCAGAGGACTGGGGTCGGTGCTACCCGAGTCGATCAAGGAAGCTGGGGCAGTGGGTGTCATGCTCAACCACGCGGAGAAGAAGCTGACCCTGGAAGAGGTTCGCGCCGCCATTGCCCGCGCGGACGAGGTAGGACTTGCTACCATTGTCTGCGCCGATACCGTGGAGGAAATCCGGCAAATTGCCTTGCTCGCGCCAAACCTTATTGTGGCGGAGCCTACCGATCTCATTGGCACCGGGGTGGCAAGTGATATGGGCTACGTCCGCGATACCATTGCCGCTGTCCGCGCCATCAATCCCGATATCATGGTTCTCCAGGGTGCCGGAATTTCCGGTCCCGAGGACGTGGCAAACGTCATCCGCGCGGGTGCGCAGGCAACCGGCTGTACCAGCGGTGTCATGAAGGCATCCGATCCCGAAGCGGCTGCGGAAGAGATGCTGTATACGTTGAGAAAAACCTGGGATGAGGTGAACGGCAGATGACAGAAGAGGCTTTAAAATCCGCGTTTCATGCGTTCGCTATCGAAGCTGATTCTATGCGTGCCACCGCGGAGGTACTGGACCCCAAGCAGCTTGCCAAAGCCGTAGAGGCGTTGGCAAAGGCAGAACGGATCGGTGCCGCGGGTTGCGGACATTCGGGCATTGCGTGCCAGCATTTCGCGCACCTGATGTGTTGCATCGAACGCCCCGCTCGGTTCATTTCTCCTGCCGAGGCAGTACACGGAGCCATGGGTTACATTCAAAAGGGCGACGTGCTCCTCTTGGTTTCCCGTGGGGGAAAAACCGATGAACTGATGCCCATTGCCAAGATTGCTAAGGACAAGGGTGCCACCGTCATCGGCGTGACCGAAAACCTGTCCTCCCCCTTGGCAGAGCTCTCGGATATCGTACTGGCAATGAAGGTCACTCGGGAGTGCGATAAATATAACTGCCAGGGTACTACCAGCTTTGCCGTGACCTGTGCCATTTTTGACGCGCTTCAAACGGCTCTCATCGAATATACCGAGTTCGTAAACGAAAAATTTGCGGTCATACATCCCGGCGGAGCCGTGGGCAAACGGCTCAACGCAAAACAGTAACCCCAACAACTAAAAAATATATATTCATTCAAAAAAGGAGAAAAAACCATGGAAATGAAAGTTTTTCAGAAAGAAATCGAGCTCCAGTCCAGAGGATGGATCCCCACCTTCCACGACATCAGAAAGGAAATTTTGGAGATCGTTGAAGCATCGGGCGTTCAGAACGGTACCGTCAGCATCGTTTCTCACCACACCACCTGCTCTGTGATGGTTCAGGAATGCTCCCACGACATCGACTCCTTCGACCTGGAGTACCTGCAGCACGACCTGCTGGACATCATGAGAAAGATGATTCCCGACTTCGCTGAGGAACATCAGTACCGCCACCCCGGCCCCATCCACGCTCAGTACGGCAGATATGTCAACGAGCCCGGTGACTACTCCAGCATGAACACCGACGGTCACCTCCGCAGCTGCTTCTTCGGCAGAAGCGAGACTCTCACCATCAAGGACGGTAAGCTTGACCTCGGTCTCTTTGCTCACATCTACTTCATCGACTGGGACCACGTAATTGCCCGCCGCAGACAGGTAAACGTAACCGTAATCGGTACCACCGAGGACGTTGGCGACAGAAAGTGGAACGACGGTAAGGTCATTGATACCCGTCACAAGTTCACCGAAGAGGAAAAGGCTTACGACGTTCACTACGACCTTCAGCAGAAGCGCTGAGCGGAATCAAGCGGAGGACTCATTTCATGAGAATCATTCTTGACACCGCAAATCTTGCGGACATTCGCTATTTCAATACCCACTTTCCCATCGAGGGCGTAACCACCAATCCCACGATCCTCTCCAAGGAGGGGGGCGACGTACTCGCTCTCCTGAGAGAGATCCGTGCGATCATTGGTGAAGAAAAGGAGCTTCACGTACAGGTCACTGAAACCGAATATGAGAAGATCATAGAGGAAGCCAAGGCAATCGTGGCGTTTCTTGGAAAGAACACCTTCGTCAAGATCCCGGCAACCGATGTCGGACTGCGCGCCACTAAGACCCTGTCCGACGAGGGCTACGGCATCACCGTAACCGCCGTGCTGACAGCTACACAGGCAATGCTCGCCTCCAACGCGGGTGCCGCTTACGTGGCTCCCTACGTCAGCCGCCTGGAGAATATCTGCGCCGATGGCGTGGGTACCGTGGCAGAAATCGCGGAGATCTTCGCCACCTCGGGAACCGATACCCAGATCCTTGCCGCCAGCTTCAAGACCGCCAAGGAGGTTCTTGACGTAGCGGTGGTTGGATGTCATACCGCAACCGTTGGTTCAGAGGTCATGCACAAGCTTCTCTCCCACCCCACTACCGATACTTCCATTGCAGGCTTTGCCGCCGACTGGAACAAGGCATTTGGGGATACCACTCTCTTAAAGCTGCTTAGCAAATAACAGTCTCTATGTGAAAACGCCCTCTCTGCCGAGAGGGCGTTTTCATATCATAATGCCAAAAGGCACTGAGTCAAATTGAATATTTTGACTCAGTGCCTTTTGCTTCAAAATGTCGATCAATAACCAACCTTCTCCCAACACTGGAACGGAGCTGCCAGCTCTTCGCTGATATAGACCTGGGTCTTCTTGGTCTGCAACATGGAGGAAGGCAGGTAGGGAGTGATCGGTCCGTGTGTACACAGACGCGAGGTCATTCTCTGCCAAGAGGAGAATGTGCCGCAGGTTGCCAATGCGTGAACCTCGATGCGCTCCTTAGCGCGCATCACGTCGAGAGGACCAATGGTAGCGGCACAGGGAGGAACGTTCGCAATGTCACCCGATTGACCGAATGTACCGTTGAGCGAGTTCTGCATAATGGTCATGGGATGCAGCTTCACGATCTGTGCGGGCTGGTTGAGCCACTCTTCAATGTCACCGCTTCCGATGAATTCGGGAATGGGGTCAACGAATGCCATATGACCCGCCCAACCGGGAGAAGTGGAGGCGATGTCCGCACCGGTTCCCTCGGTAATATCGTCTATGATCTTGGAGTAGTCCTTGATGTTGGCGTTGGTGGGGAAATGTACGTTCTTCATAGGCATTCTCAGCTTCTCATCGATCTGGTAATACAGATACTTGATCATGGAGTGAGCAAAGCCTGCCTCGTAGGTAATGGGAGCAATATTTCCGTCCTCATCTGCCCACTCGTCCTCAGCAACCAGATGAACCTTCGAGCAGTCAATACCGAAGTAGTTGATCAGCTGTGCCAGAGGAATGTAGGTATCAGGCTCGGGGTTACCGAGGATCATAGTGAAGGACTTGCCTGCCTCCGAAGCTGCTCTCAGACGCTCAAACAAAGTAGCAATGAGAACGGGATGGGGGTTCATCATCACCTTTACGTTGAATTCTGGATGCCACCACGGCTCGCGCTTCTCGAGATCCTTCCCACTCAGGGAGCGAACATATTCGCAAACCTTCTTGTCCTTGAAAGGAACAAAATCCGCAGGCTGAAAATCAAATTTTGTTGCGGGATCTACAATAAAATCTTTCATATCTCTTCTCCTTTTTATTTGTTTTTGTATTTGTTTTATTTTACTCTTGCTCCGGCAAGATAAACCTGCTTTACGGTAAATTCCGGATCTACCACCACAAGGTTTGCCACGTTACCCTTGGCAATTCTGCCTCGGTCGGAAAGTCCCAACAGGGTGGCGGGATTGGTGGAAGCATACTTGAATACCTGACAAAGGGAGGCACCGGTGTGGGTCATCATGTTGCGGCAGGGACCGTCCAGGATCATTTTACTTCCCGCGATCTCTCCGGCGAAGTCAAAATTGATGTCGTCCGCACCCTCGTAAAGGTCACCGTCCGGTATGGGACCGTGCTCCACAAAAGCATCGGCTATGAGAATGATGCGGTCATCTCCCTTGATCTTCTTGATCAAACGAAGCATGTAAGGCTCCACGTGGATCCCCACCTTGTCACAGATCAGCTCGGTGTAGATCTCGGAATTGTAAAGAGCGGTCTCGTCCACACAGGCACTTCGACACTCGGGATATCTGTGAAGGGTACCCGTGGCGTTGGTGTGGTGGGTGGCAAGCTTCAATCCGTAAGGCATCAAGGCTTCGATCTGCGAGGGCTCCGCCTCACTGTGCGCCACCGAGAAAATGGCGTTCGGATTCTTCTCTTTTACGTAGCGAACGAACTCCTCAATATTCTCCCGCTCGGGAGCCACACACCAGACCTTGGCAAGATCGTAGGCAGCATCCACCACCTTCTGATAGCGGTCACGGGAAACAGAATCTCTCCAGGGGTTGCTCTCACGGTTGCACCCAAAGGCAGGGTTCAGATAAGGTGCTTCCATGTAAAGACCGATGATATTCTTCGCCTTTCCCGATTCCATCGCACTGCGAATGAGAGCGATCTGCTCCACCAGCTGGTCAGCAGTCATGTTAAAATAAAGCGCGGGCAGTACGTCGGTCACTCCGTGCTGTAACAGAGTAGCCGCCGCACGAATGGGATCCTCGGTAAAGAAGACCTCGCCGTCCGCGTGGGTGTGAATGTCGATCAGTCCGGGACCTACGTAAGCACCGGCAAGATCCACGACCTCTGCCCCCTCTACAGAAAGCTTCCGTCCAAAATCGACGATCCTTCCCTCCTCGATCACGATCACTCCGTCCCGGATAATGTGATCAGGCATAATGATATTGGCATGGATGAGTGCTTTCTTCATCCGCGTCCCTCCGTTTGATAAAATAAAATTTCCTTCTATGCGGACACCGTCAGCCGGTGCCATCTCGTTGTTTCGTTTTGGTTTTGATTTCATTTTGAATTTGAAACGATTTCTGTTCCGTTTTGAATTCGTTTAATTTAATTATATACTATTTCCCTGTTTTTGTCAAGGTAGTTATTTGATTTTCATTTATAATTTTCAAAATATTTTTGATGTTTTTTGGCGACTCAAAAACGCTCTCCCTCAAAAAACATCGGAACCTTTATTTTCAACCTCTCCACTGAAAAGCAGAGCGGTATACGGTCAAGCCCCAGCCAACTAAAAGATCACAAATCCGCCCCCTGTGGAGTATCCACAGGGGGCGGCTCTTCTCTCTTCATCAGAATTGTATTCGAATCATTCCCGATACCGGTGTCAGCGAAAGATCCTCCCCGATCTCGCCTTCCCTCACCGCAAGACTGTAATCAAAGCCGTCAAAGGTAAAGCCGATCGTTCCCTGCTCCGCCCGAGCGCGAGTAATAAAGGTCAGATTGGTCTTTCTGTTGTTATGGTTCGCAAAGGTCTCGTCACCGAACCGGGAGGTGCCGAATACACGCTCTTTGTCGTATACAGGACAAAGACGAAGCTTCTCCGCGTTGGTCCGCAATAATACCTCCGACTCAGACAGAATGATCTTTACCTCTCCACACCGAGCGGTCAGCGTGATTACCGCTTGGTCAGGTGCTGTTTCCTCATACCTCATGTCATCCCAGCGAATGGGCTCTCCGTCACGGGTCAGATAAACTCCCGCGGTGATTCCCTTCGCGGGGTTGGAGTAAATAACACCGTCCATGACAGGTAAATTTCGGAATTCACAGGCGTGACTGTCACACCGCTTGGTCAAATAATGGGAAGGATATTTCTCGTTAAAGAGATACATATCTCTCACTCTCAGCACTCCACCGTCCATCAATAGATTGATCCGATAGAATCGGCTGTAATACCAGATTGACTGGCAGTCCGGCTTCTCCCACGCGCTTGCCGCCGCGATAGTAGCCGCAGGGGTCACGGAATAGGTATCTCGGTACCACGCTCCCGCTTCGCCAAGTGTCATGACCTGAACCTTTCCCTCTCTCTCCATCTCTGCAATCCGGGGGAACTGATATTCGATCCCCTCACCCATCTTCTCCCACCCGAAGCTGTTTTCCTGCCCCGCCTGGGTATACTGGAAGCAAAGTCCGCTTCCGCCGAACAGCTCGCCGAAGAACCAATCGCACCATTCTGCGTTTCTCCCCAGCTGACCCGGCTCTAAGGTGGGGCAATGACGGAATCCATAGCCAAATACCTGATGGTCGTAAGCGTAAATCGGGTCGGAGCCCAACATTCTGAATACAGGCATATCAATTTGATTTTCCTCGGTAGAGGCGGGACAAAACATATTATTCACACTGGGATAATAGGCTTGGTTGTAATAGCCGCCCTGCATGGTGTATCCGTCGGTTCCCACTTGATCTCGGCATATGCAGCAAGCGCGGACACCGTAAGTCTCGGATAGGTGCCTCATGGATACCGCGTCAATGTGCCAAGATCCCACGGAATCGGGATATCTACCGAAGACCTCCTTGAATTTTGACATGGCTTCGTCCACCAACCGTATGCGAACCTCGGGCGCATACCCAATGAGAAAGCCCACGTCGCAGTACCAGTCCCAGGGATATCTTCCCTTCCATTCCTCGCCGATCCGAGTCACTAAGGGTTCAACGATCTCAAGCCAAAGCCCGATCTCGCAAAAATCCCGACACTCCTCCATCAGGGCTTGAAAGTCCTTGGAAATCAGAGCGTCATACTGTAACAAAAAGGTCCCCCGTAAACCGTTCTCCCGCATAACACGGATCTGCTCCCGAATCGGCTTTTGCAGATCGATATTCCGTCCCTCTCGCGGCTCCAGCCCACGCACAAAATTTATAATATTCACGATATTTTTCATTGATCGATTTCTCCCCGTCCTCGCTTATTAAACTTCATGATACCGTATTTTTTCAAAAAGAAAAAATACACCGCATAACCGTGCTTTTTGTTTGATTAACGAAGAGCGGCAAACACGTCCTTTTCAAAATTCGCCGAGGTCACGGCACCGCTTCCGCCGTCAAAGCGGGAGTTTTTCATATAGATCGCCTCGATCTGATTGACAGGATCGATCCAGAAATGAGTCCCATACGCGCCGCTCCATCCAAAGGTGCCCACAGGAAGTACGCCATACTCCTCCGACGTAATCACACGCACGCCGAGTCCCCAATATCGCATACTGCCCCGCTTTCTCTCGGCAATCCGAGGGGTACACAGATCCTGGAAGGATTCCTCGGAAAGGATCCGCTTGCCCTCAAATACACCCCGTCCCATCAGCATGGCAGTGAAATGAGAATAGTCCTCCAGGGTGGATACCAACCCCGCCCCTCCCAAATAGTTGGTGGTGGGAATGCCCTCGAAAATGCAATTTTCCGCAGTCTTTACCGCCACACTCACCCCGTCCACCTTGTTGTGCAGGGTGATCAGCCGTGCCCATTGCTCGCGGTTAGGGGTGAAGGTGGTGTCCTTCATCCCGCAGGGATCAAGGATCTCATTCCGCAAAAATTCCTCGTAGTCCCGACCCGTCACCTGCTGAATGATCCCCGTTAGGAGACTGAACGCCGCCACGGGACTGTACTCCGCCTTGGTTCCGGGCACAAAGGAAATGGGCTGCTCCGCAATGGCTGAAGCAAAGGACTCCACGCTCCTCTTGTCTTCCTCGGTCACGGGTCTGGGAGAACGGGACCAGACGTCTCCGCTTCCGATTCCCGAACTGTGGGTCAATAGATGCCGAACGGTGATGACCTCCTTCACAGGCACCCGCTCTCCGTCCTCCGTCATCATGTATGGAGAGGCAAGGGCGGGAAAGAACTGTCCCACGGGGTCGTCCAGGGATAAAAGCCCCCGATCCACCAGAATCAGTACAGCCACCGCGGTAATCGGCTTGGTCATGGATGCCAGACGAAAGATCGCACCCTCCGATAAGGGCACGTTGCTGTCGGGGGACACCGTTCCAAAGTGGTTCCGGTAAATCTCCTTGCCCGCCTGCTTGACCAATAAAGAAACGCCGCAGACGTTGTTCTGTGCCAGGTCGGATGCCATCCGCCTCTCTATATTTTGAGCCAAACGCTCCCGGTTCAATAGTCTCATATCGTTTCCCCCTTTGCCCAGTCAGTAAGATAGACCTCTTTTTCGCAATTATAACATAAATCCCCTGAAAATACAAGAGAATATAAGAAGCAGAAAACTTTTTTCAAAAAAGAATCGCCTCCGTCATCTGACGGAAGCGGACTCCTCAAGACTTGGATCCAGTTCAAAAAACTTACAAGGATAAATATAAGCAATATTATGGTGCCCCTTGAGGGAAAATTTCTTTTATTCTGTCAAGACAGGCTTCTCGTTATAGCTTTCACAAAGAAGGTTCATGGCACGGCAAAGCTTGTGGTAGTATACAAACAGACCGACCAGTAAGAGAGAACCCAAAAGGAACCAAAGCCAAAAGTCGCTTTTTCCAAATTTGTAATCGATTTTGCGTTGCTCCAGAGCGTCTTCTACACGATCCGCTATGTTATAGTGCCAGATGTCAATGAAGATCGAGAGGGTAAATAGAGAAAGGAGGTACGCAAAAAGATAATTCATCGTTTTGAACGGTCCATTTTAGGCGCAACCTTATCCAAATCGAAGGAAAGCGGAATAAAAAATATAATACTGTAGATACCAAGGGTTAAAATGCTTAAAAGCATGAGTTTCCACATGCTTCTATTGGTTACCAGCTTTGTGGGCTTGTATTCTTTTTCTTTCTGTTGCGCTTCATAATCATAAGAATATGGATAAGGCATACTGCTCTCCTTTCAAACAAAGCGGTGTTTGATGGGGACCGCCGTCTGAATTTAGTATATCACAAATTCGTCTCATTGTCAATCCCTTGCGGTAAGAAGCCTATGCATGGTCATTCCGTAACGCAAAAGGGCACCTACCGGTGCCTACTGTAAGCAGGTTTATATCCAAATCAAAAAGGACGAGAAATTCTCGTCCTTTTTGCATACTATCTTGCCTGCAAGGTGTAGTTGTTATACCGTATTATCTGTTTCGGACGGTAAAGAGTGATGTTTTTTCTTAACGTACCTTGACTGGAACACTATATGCATCAAAGAAGTATTTTGTCTCCATCCTCCAAGATCCGAGCATCCATGCCATAAGAAGCAACGAGCGCCCTTGCGGCTTCCATACCGTCGAGAATTTCTCGCCCATGATGCGTAAACAGAAGCTTTTTTGCCCCCTTCTCTATGGCGTATTCGCATACGCTCTTTACCTTGTGATGACCCGTTTCCATGATCAGAAGATCACATCCGCCTACCATCAGCTCGTCAAGATCCCTGGCAGACGCAACGTCACCCGAAAAGACAATCTTCTTTCCCCCCGCCTCGATCAAATACGAATACGAATGCCAGCCATTCTCTCCCCTTTCCCTGAGATGCCCATTATGAAGAGCACTGACTTTGATATTCTCATCCTCAAAGACAAGACCGTCACGCACCTCGTGCCCAATCGCGCGAACGCCCACGTAAGAAGCAGAACGGTACCTCCTTTTCCACATTGATTATACCATACTTTTGGATATTTTTCAACACGGTTACCGAATGGATATCGAATCATAATGAATGATACAATAAAACTCCCTCACATATGCGGTTTTCAGGTTGCCAAAAGAGGTAAGTCAATGACCTGCTCTCCTTTGGGCATCATTCAACCACAAAATCCAAATAATATCCACCGATTGAAACAAATAGGGTTCGATTATTACCCGAGCTAATATTTGCCGTTCCTTCCACACCATCTATAACAACCGTATAGCTATCCCTCTTGATACGAAAATTTCTGATGCCGTGGGAAATGATTTTATAAGTACCCTCATAGGTCTTGCCATTTGTTTGATCGGTCAGCACCAATTTTCCGTCCTCCGCCTCGCAAATGAGTTCTATCGACTTGGAAAATTGAAACATCGGGTCTTCCTTATGCGAAATATCACAGTCTTTGCCATGCGCAACAACAAAATGTGGGGCATCTGCTTGTTGAGCTAAAAAAAGAACCCACGTATGCATTTCAATATCGGGCATTACAAAATAATAGAAGTTAACTACAATAGCGATACATACGATTCCTATGACAAAAATTAAAGCTCTCTTGTTTGTTTATCTCACAGTTCCACCGCTTTCTTGAGTTTAGTATAGCATAAATTGTGGTATTTGTAAAAAGTGATGTATCGGCTACGCCGAAGTGATGTATTGCTCCCGTTGGTCGCAAAGTGATGTGATGTGTTCCGCATCTTCACGGGTCCCCCAAAAACTCGCTTTGCTCGTTTCGGGGAACCCCTACACGCGCGGAGCGCACATCACTGCTGAAGGCAACATCACGCACGTAGTGCACATCACGTTCCGCGCAAGCGGAACACATCGTGCCCCAAAGATGCCTATACATTTTCGGTATATAAAGTGTTCTTTCTTATTTACAATCTTGAATCTGTTGCTTTATTACCGTATACGATACTGCGGCATCATAAAATTCTACTGCTTGTGAAAGGTCAAAGCAACTATTTATAGCGACATTGTATTGGTCTTTGGTTGTGGGGTTTCCGTCTATAAAATACTCCTTAATAATTTCAAATTCATCATTTTCTAAGGATACGTAACGTTCTGTATATGATGCGTTGAGAATTTGTGAAAACCCGTTTTCATCAAGTTTATATACGTTGTCGTAGTACTGTCCCATATGTCCGTTTTGATTCATAATAGTTCCGCTTTGCTCGACGTATTTCCCGCCCAGCATCCGCCCTAAGCGTTGCTCAATAATACGCCCATTTTTGTAAGAGCAAATAAGGTCACCGTCAGCCTCGCAAGTACCCATCGCATATAACTCAGGGATATTGTCGTTATCAACATAAACAAGCGCATAACGATAGTCAAAAGCATATTCACTTTCTCTGCGTTCTATAAAATCCAAATAAGCAGTCTTCCATTCAGGAAATATTACTCTGTCGTCATTTGTTTGACCGCTGATAGAAGAGCTTACGGTAGTGTGGTTATTTTCCTCGAATAAATCTTGTGTATTTTCATTGTTTTGCAGTGTTGATGTTTGGCAAGCGCACAAACATATTGAAAAACAAAGCAGAGTCATTGACACAATGATCGAAATGTTTTTTTCATATCTCCACCGCCTTTCTGAATTTATTATATCACACTTTGGGGTGCTTTTCAACATTCTCCTTGCAATATTAACAAGCCTCTCGTTAGTTCCATCCAGCCCGTCGATTTTATTTAGAACAAGGAAATATACGCGGTCAATCACCTCTCGGGCATAATTTTCATATTCGTCCTTCTGCAGTTCTTTGAGAAAGCTATTTCGCGCGAGGACGAGGGCGAACTTTACTCGGCAATAGTGCTTGAACTCGTATTCCATATAAAAAACTTCCTTTTGGTTTGGTAACACCATTATACCGAAAGGAAGTCAAAAGTCCAGATAGGTTTTTGAAAATTATTTGTTGTTATTTTTAGTGAAATATTCGGCTGTCGCCGAATGTGAAATAATTCACTTCGTGAATTGTGAAATATCTCCCGTCGCCTTCGGCTTTGGTCGATGTGAAATGAAATTTTCCCACGTTCGCGAAGCGAACATTTTACACGCCACAGGCGTATTTCACATTTCGCAGAAATATTTCACTTGCCCGAAGGGCAAATTTCGTTGAAAAAAGAGAGCAAGTCGTTGACTTGCTCTCTTTTTTCTGGAGGCGCCACCCGGATTTGAACCGGGGGATAAAGGTTTTGCAGACCTCTGCCTTACCACTTGGCTATGGCGCCATTCAACTGTTGATGCATCGGCTCTCAGGAACCAATAGCTCAGCTATTTATAAATAAAGAATCCAAAGGATTCCCTGGTTCTTAAAAACATTGGGCACGAGGAAATCGTGCCCAAGTCTTTCTGGAGCGGATTACGGGGATCGAACCCGCCACCTCGACC
>JAFTRY010000032.1 GCA_017462035.1 Clostridia bacterium | reverse complement strand
GAAAGCGTTTTCAAGGCGTTCCCCCTTGAAAATCCCCCTACGTCCCCGCCGCTTCATGCGTCGGGGAGGCTTTGCTATGAAAAAAGTCTCACCCGAAGGTTCATACGAACACCTTCGGGTGGTTGGTTTTTGGGGTTTCTTGCCCTTCGACGGACGGAATTTTTCAGTAATCCTTTGTTTTTGGTAGGATGAAGACAGGAAATTTTCCTCAAACCCGCAGGGGCGTTCTGTGAACGCCAGCAAAAAACGGGAAAGTTACTTTAGTGCGGGTTTTGTGTCATTCTTTAGTGAATGGAAAAGTTACTTCGGTGTAGGCTTATGCCATTCTTTGTTGAACGACAAAGAATGGCGAAGAAAGCGTTTTCAAGGCGTTCCCCCTTGAAAATCCCCCTACGTCCCCGCCGCTTCATGCGTCGGGGAGGCTTTGCTATGAAAAAAGTCTCACCCGAAGGTTCATACGAACACCTTCGGGTGGTTGGTGGGATTATCGTGGATTTCGACGGACGGAATTTTTCGGTAATTCTTTATTTTCCGTAGGATGAAGACAGGAAAACTTCCTCAAACTCGTAGGGGCGTTCTGTGAACGCCAGCCGAAAATGGTCAAGTTACTTTGGTGTGGGGGATTTTCTTGTCCTTCGGCGGGTGGAAATTTTTCTCTTCTTTTGAGACTATGTGAGACTATAAGATACTATTTGAGACAATGGGTTGGTGTATAATAAGCAAAAAGAAAGAGCCGACGCTCCCAAAGAATGAACACAAATGAACAATAAGAAAGGAAACCGCAACGCCATGGCACTGCCCCAACGAAAAAGCTTCATGCTATACCACGATTTTGAAAACCTGTTCCGTCTTTTGGACATGGAACAAAGAGGTGCCCTGATCACGGCAATCTTTGAATATGAGACTCAAAACACCCTCACCTCTCCCCTTCCCGATCTGGCGAACATGGCGTTCTGCTGTATCAAAAACACCCTGGATCGGGATCGAGAGACCTACCGCGCCAAATGCGAGGTCAACGCCCAAAACGGAAAAAAGGGCGGCAGACCTCCCAAGCGATCTTCCGCCGAAGAAACCGAACGGTTTTTTTCGGAACCCAAAAAACCCGATAGTGATAAGGATAGTGATAGTGATAGGGATAGGGATAATGACAGTGAAAGTGATACGGATAAGGAGAGGGAGAGGGAGTATGAGCTTCCTCACGCCGAAGACACCAGCACACAGGAATCGTGTGGGGCATCTGACCAAAAGCCATCGAACCGGCACCGTGAGGAAGCCTCTTTTCCTGCCTCCCGCTCCGCTTCCCTGCTCCGCGAAGAAGAAAAAGAAGAGCTCTGGAGGCGTGGCGTTCCGCCGGATTATTTTCAAGCCAGAGAAGAGCGAGCCCTCCGATTCGCCGCCTCCCAGGGCAGATCCGCGGAAGAGGTTTTATGGGAATGGTGGCAAAGTGACCGAAAGACGTATTCTTCCTCCTCCCGAAGCGGAGCAGCCCAGCCTTCTGAGAATAAATCCTACGACGTGGAGGATTTTTTCAAAGCATCCCTTGCTCGCTCCTACGAACAGCTCGCCGAAGATCCGCCTCTATTTCCGTAAAAAGGGACCGCTCCGTTCAGGCGCAAAAGACGCGCCGGATGAAGCAGTCCCCACATATGGGTCATTCGCAATCAAAATAGGGTGTGGACAGGTATCTCTCCCCCGTATCGGGCAACAGGCAGACCACGGTCTTGCCGCGATTCTCTTCTCTGCTTGCCAGCACCGTTGCCGCGTGGAGGGCGGCACCCGAGGTGATCCCGCAGAGGATCCCGTCACGTTTCGCCAGGGCATGACCCGCCTCGTACGCCTCCTCCTCGCTGACGGTAAGGATCTCGTCAATGAGGGAGGAATTCAACAGGGAGGGGACGAAATTCGCTCCGATCCCCTGCAAGCCGTGAGGACCTGACACACCCTCAGACAACAGAGGGGAGGACTTGGGCTCCACGGCGACGATCCGCACGTCAGGGTTCTGAGACCTCAGATATTCACCCACCCCGGTAAGCGTTCCGCCCGTACCGACTCCCGCCACAAAAATATCCACCTGTCCCTCGGCATCCCGCCAGATCTCGGGACCGGTAGCGGTACGGTGCGCCTCGGCATTGGCTGGATTGTCAAACTGGGAAGGAAGAAAGCTATGAGGCAGAGACTCCGCCAGCTCCTTTGCCTTGTCAATGGCACCCTGCATACCCCGAGCACCCTCGGTGAGGACCAGCTCCGCGCCGTACATACGGAGAAGCTTTCTCCGCTCCACGCTCATGGTATCGGGCATGGTCAGGATCACCCGATAGCCCCGAGAGGAGGCGACAGCGGCGAGTCCGATGCCCGTATTTCCGCTGGTGGGCTCGATGATGACCGAATCCGCCGTCAAAAGTCCCTTTTTCTCCGCGTCACGGATCATGGACTCTGCCACCCGATCCTTCGCGCTTCCCGCCGGGTTACGATACTCCAGCTTACAGAGAAGACGCGCCGAGAGCTTACGGGAACGGCAGTACTGCTCAGGGTAAAACAGGGGAGTATTTCCGATGAGTTCGGCTATATTCTTGTATATCATCATATTCTCCTTTACACGGTAAAAAAGTAAAAGAACCGTACATAGCGGTGAGAACTATGCACGGTTTCCATTACATATTGTTGAGAGCTTTCGTGAACTGGCTCTTCTTACGAGCAGCAGCGTTCTTGTGAATGATTCCGCGAGCGGCAGCCTGGTCGATCTTCTTCACAGCAGCCTTGTAGGTTGTCTGAGCGAGAGCGGTATCACCGGCAGCAACAGCAGCCTGATACTTCTTGATATCAGTCTTCAGCTGGGTGCGGAACATTTTGTTCTGAAGGGTCTTGGTCTGTGTAACCAGAACACGCTTCTTTGCGCTTTTGATATTCGGCATCGATTTTCACCTCCGTTAGAGTAACTTTGAATCAAGCTTTCAAAACTTCAACGGTGCGCATGAGAGGGTACGCTCCGTATTCATCCATACATTTACATATGATACCATAAAACCGTTCAAATTGCAATAGGTTTTTGAAAAAAAGTTAAAAAGTTTTTTCGCCCTGGAGAAACGAAGCCAAATGTGGGATCTTGACCGCTTCCCCGCCCGGTCACCGGAGGACGGGAGGGCTATCCTTTCCATCCGGCGCAAAATACCCGAAGGTCAGAGTGACCTTCGGGTAATTGGATCACCGTAAAGCAATTTGACGATCGTCAGGCTTTACGCGTTGTGGATGCCAAGGGTTGCGTCCGCGTGAGCCGCGTCCAGACCGTACTTCTTTGCCTTTCTGTACTCAAAAAATTTCAGTGCCACCTGCTCGAACAGGGCGTAGGACAGCACGTCCTCCTCCTGCTCCAGGTAGGGTCTGATCTTCTCTCTCAGCGCATCCAGCTCGGGAGCGAGCGCGTCCGCGGGACGGCCCGTGATCCGCTCCGCGTCACCGATGATCTTCTTGGCGAAGCTCTCGTCGATCTCCACGGGGGTCTTTCCGTACTGACCCTGTACCAAGCCCTTGAATTCCTTCGTTACCATTTTATAACGCTCCCCGCCGATGACGTTGAACACCGCCTGGGTTCCCACGATCTGAGAGGAGGGTGTTACCAGAGGCGGATAACCCGCGTCGGCACGCACCCGCGGAACCTCCTCCAGCACCTCGGTGAGCTTATCCGACTTTCCTGCCTGCTTCAACTGAGAAACCAGGTTGGAAAGCATGCCGCCCGGCACCTGATAGATCAGGGCGTTTACGTCGACCTTCAGCATCTTGGGATCCAGTTGACCGCTTGTCAGGTACTTCTCCCGGAGAGGCGCGAAGTAGCGGGTGATCTCGTCCAGCTTAGCCAGGTCGATACCCGTATCGTACTCGGTACCCGCCAAGGAGGCTACCAGTGCCTCCGTGGGAGGCTGGGAGGTACCCATTGCCATGGGAGAGATGGCGGTATCCACCACGTCGGCACCTGCCTCGATGGACTTCATGAGCGTCATGGAAGCGAGACCCGAGGTATAGTGAGTATGCACCTGGATCGGAACCTTCACCGTTTCCTTCAATGCCTTCACCAGATCGTAAGCGTCGTAGGGCTTCAACAGACCTGCCATGTCCTTGATACAGATGGAATCGGCACCCATGTCCTCCAGGGTCTTCGCGTAGGACGTGAAGTACTCGATGGTATAGACGGGTCCTGTGGTGTAGCTGATTGCCGCCTGGACGTGACCGCCCTCCTTCTTGGTCGCCTCAATGGCGGTACGAAGGTTTCTCGGGTCGTTCAGCGCGTCAAAAATTCTCAGAATATCGATTCCGTTGGCAATGGACTTCTGCACAAAGTACTCCACCACGTCGTCGGAATAGTGGCGGTAGCCCAGGATATTCTGTCCGCGGAAGAGCATCTGGAGCTTGGTGTTCTTTACCTGCTGGCGGATCTTGCGGAGTCTCTCCCAGGGATCCTCGTTGAGGAATCGGAGACAGGAGTCAAAGGTCGCCCCGCCCCACGCCTCCAGGGAGTGGTAGCCGATCTCATCCAGCTTTGCCAGGATGGGAAGCATTTCTTCCGTTGTCATTCTCGTCGCGATCAGCGATTGGTGCGAGTCGCGGAGAACGGTTTCTGTAATTTTTACCTTAGCCATTTATCTTAACCTCCTAATATGTTAGAACCAGGACAGGAACACGCCTGCCGCTACGGCAGAGCCGATCACGCCTGCCACGTTGGGACCCATGGCGTGCATGAGAAGGAAATTGGAAGGATCCTCCTTCTGTCCCACCAGCTGAGAAACACGCGCCGCCATCGGAACGGCGGACACGCCTGCCGAGCCGATGAGGGGATTGATCTTTCCGCCGGTGATCCAGTTCATGATCTTTGCCGTGAGCACGCCGCCTACCGTGGAGATACAGAACGCAACCAGACCCAGGACGATGATCAGCACCGTCTGCAAGCGCAGGAAGTTTTCCGCACTGGCGGTGGCACCTACCGTAATACCCAGGAAGATGGTCACGATATTCATCAGCTCGTTCTGCGCCGTCTTGGACAGACGGTCGGTCACGCCGCAGACGTTCAGCAGGTTGCCGAACATCAAGCATCCAATGAGAGGCAGTGCGTCGGGCACAATGAGACCCACCACAAAGGTCACCACGATGGGAAACAGAAGCTTCTCGATCTTGGAAACGGGACGGAGGGTGGTCATCTTGATCTGACGCTCACGCTTAGTGGTAAGCCCTTTCATAATAGGGGGCTGGATCATGGGGATCAGTGCCATATAGCTGTATGCCGCGATGGCAATGGCACCCAAAAGCGCGGGAGCCAGGGTCTTGGTCACCAAAATTGCCGTGGGACCGTCGGCACCGCCGATGCTACCGATAGCTGCCGCCTGCTCGGGGGTATAGAAGCCGGACAAAAGTGCTCCGGAGAACGCCACAAATACGCCAAGCTGTGCGCCCGCGCCGATGAGAAGACTCTTGGGGTTTGCGATCAGAGGGGAGAAGTCGGTCATAGCACCGATTCCCATAAAGATCAGACAAGGGTAGATCCCCAGCTTCACGCCCAGATACAGCAGATCCAACAGACCTCCGCCGTGAAGGATCTGACCGTAATTGATCTCCTCCCCGATAAAGAAGTCCAAATGGAACATGTTGGCACCGGGAATATTGGTCAAAAGCATGCCGATGGCAATGGGAAGCAGAAGCAGGGGCTCAAATTTTCTGCCGATGGCAAGATAAACGAGAACACCCGCAATGACGAACATGATCGCGGTCTGCCACCATACCGCCTGGTTCGCGTCGGTCTCGGCGGGGTTAAACAGTCGGTAAATGCCGGTTGTTTCTAAAAAGTTTTGAATTTTCTCAAGCATTTTCTACTGTTTTCCTTTCAGTCAGATTGTTCGAAATTCTCTTGAAAAGAAATCAGTTCAGGGTAACGAGAACCGCGTCGGTCTCAACCGTTGCGCCCTGGTTCACCTCCACGCTTGCTACGACACCGTCCTGGGGTGCGCAAACGTCATTCTCCATCTTCATTGCCTCAAGAACCACCAGTACGTCGCCCTTCTTTACGGCATCCCCCACCTTCACGTTTACCTTCATAATGTTGCCGGGCATGGGAGCCTTGATGGCAACGGAGCCGGCACTGCCGGTGGATGCGGGAGCTGCCGCGGGAGCGGGTGCTGCTGCGGGTGCGGGTGCTGCTACAGGAGCCGCAGGAGCTACGGGAGCTACAGGAGCTACGGGAGCTACGGGAGCCGCATATACGGGAGCCGTGGGAATACCGCCGGCAACCTCCTCAACGTTTACAACATAGGTTACGCCATTGACAGTGATATTATAAGTTTTCATTTGATTTACCTTCACCTTTCATGATTTGAATAAAATTATTTTTTAAAATGATTTTCTGTTTATTGTCCGTCATCGGACCGTTTTTACCGCTTGGCGTTCCAAGCTCCGCCCGCTCTCTTGAAGGAGACCACGCGGAAGCCGCCCTCGGTTCCCTCCTCGGCACGGTAGGCACTAACGGCGGCGGTGAGGATCGCCACCAAGGCGGCGTTGCTCTGTGCCTCGTCCTCGCGGATTGCCTGGATGCTGGCGGCGATCACTGCCGCTACCGTGTCGTCAACAGCGGGAGCGGATTCAGACTGCTTCTTACTTTCCTTCACCTTCGGGGTCTTTGGGGGCTTGGGCTCCTTGGGGGTCTTTCCGGCGAACACCAGCTTAAAGATTGCCAAGATCCCCCACAAAATTGCCAGAACCGCGAAGACCATCGCCATTCCCAGCAGTGTCATTTCCCCGGCGTATCGCCACGCCTCAGAGGAAAAGGGCTCATAGGTTCCGTTCTCCCGAACGGTCAGGGCAGCGTTCATCAATAGACTAAGCTTCATGAGAATCCCTCCGATCAAAGGGGCATACCGGTGCGCTTACGGGCGGGAGTACCGTTTGCCTTGGCGGCAAGCATATTCAGTGCCGCGCAGATCCTCTGGCGAAGCTCCGAGGGCTCCACAATATCGTCGATCTCACCAGCATCCGCCGCATCAGCCGCCGACGCGCACTTCTCTTTCCATTCCTTCTCCAGCTCCTCGCGGGTAACGTCACCTACGCGATCATTCCAAACGAAAGCAACAGACGCTTCGGGAGAAAGAACGCTGATACAAGCGGTAGGCAGTGCCAGTGCCATGTCCGCTCCCACAGACTTAGAGCCAAGGAGCGTAAAGGCGGCACCGTACGCCTTGCCCAGCACCACGGTCACCTTTCCGTTGTCGGAGGAGGTATAAGCCATTGCCAGACGGGCAAGCTCAGAGGCGTAAGCGGCACTCTCTGCCTCCGCGCTCTGATCCAGTCCCTCACTGTCCACCAAGGTCACCACAGGGATGCCGAAGGCATCACAGAAGGAAACCAGCTTCGCGGCGGCTCTTGCCACACGAATATCCAAAATTCCCTTCTTTGCGGGGTTGGAGGCGACCACGCCTGCCACGTTTCCGCCGAAGGAAGCAAATCCAAGCATGGCGTTTTCGGTATAGCCGCCATACAGACGGAGGAATCTACCGTCGTCCGCCAAGGTAGCGAGAAGGTCGGCAACCTCATAGGCACTTCCGTCTACCGAAACGGAACGGTTGGCACTGTCCCCGCTCTCTGCCAGAGCAACGTCGGCGTTGTTCTGGGGCAGAAGGGCAACCAGCTCTCTGGTGAATCCGAAGGCGGATGCCTCGTCCTTCGCCTCATACGCCGTCAAGCCCTGAGCCGACACGCTCTTTGCCTCGCCCACCACGAAGGGGGCGTTTACAAAGAATTCAGAACGGTCCTTTACCGTTATCACAAAGTCAAACATCGATGCCGCCACGGCAGAGGATCCGCCGCAAACACCGTCGATCACGGCGATCTGGGGAATCACGCCCGAGGCAACGGAAATCTTCTTCATCAGAGTTCCGTATGCCGCCAGTGCCGCCGCGCCGTCGTATACCACCGCTCCCGCGCTGTCAAACACGCCGATCACAGGCGCGCCGTTCTTGATCGCCAGGTCATACAGAGCACCGATCTTCTTGGCGTGACGCTCTCCAAAGGCTCCCTTGGTTCTTCCGCTGTCCTGAACGAAAGCAAACGCAAGCTTTCCCTCCACGGCACCGTAGCCGCACACGACGCTCTCAAGCTCCTCGCGGGAGTCGGCACGCTTTGTATAAGCACCCAGCTCCACAAAGGTTCCCGCGTCGAAGATCGACTCCAGTCTTGCCTTTGACAAACCGTACACTTTTTCGTCATTTTGTACCATAAATTTGCCTCCAATTTGTACATTTCAGGGTTTATTTTTTGTTTCTTTTCATGTAAACCATTCTACCCCAATTTTAATCCAATTGTAGCATATCCCGCACCTTTTTTCAAGATTCATCGACATTTTGTTTTGTTAATTTTCTATGAACAAAGAAAGCGATCTCATACACCAACCATCCGGAGGGTTCTACGAGCACCTGTGAGTGAGGGATTCTCCATAGCAATGCTTCCTCTTGCACAGAGGGGCATGAGGCGGAGGGGGGCATAAAACACACGGTTGAGTTTGAAACGAAACACCGCCGAAAATGTTCCCTGCCATCATATCCCGACAGGCAAGCACATATAAATGAAGTAAAAAATAAAAAGTGCCAAGGAGGTCACCATGAGCCAGGGAAAAACACGTCAAAAAAAGCGAGCCGGACGGTCCGCTCCCCCTCGGGACGGGTTCTCTCTTCTTTTATTGAAGCACGGAGGCTTCGGTGTCTGTCTGGGACTTTGCTCCGCGGGGCTTCTCCTTTTGGCGGGAGCCGTCCTTTGCTACGCCCTTCCCAATCCCCACTCACTCATGGTACCCGTGAGTATAGCGATCCTGTACCTTGCCGCCCTTGTGTCCGGATTCGGTGCGGCAGCCGCCCACCGTACCGCTCCCCTGCTATGCGGTCTGATCAGCGGAGGGGGGATGCTTTTATTGTTTGGCATTGTTTCTCTCCTCATACCCGGGGAGGGTGGCATCTCTTCGAGTCTATCCTTCGCCTTGCGATGTCTGGCGTTGCCCATGGCGTGTGTCGGTGCCTACCTTGCCCATAGGCGAGGAAGCCGTCCCCGCCGCCGAGCGGTGAAGAGAAGATAAACGGTCAAGGTAGAGGAAAATGTCATTCTTTGGTGGATGATAAATTGCTTTGGTATGGTTTATACCATTCTTTGCTGAATGGGAAAGATACTTCGGTGCAGGTTTTATGCTATTCTTTGCTGAACGGGAAAATTACTTTGATGTGGGTTTTATGCCATTCTTTGTGAAACGACAAAGAATGGCGAAGAAAGCGTTTTCAAGGCGTTCCCCCTTGAAAATCCCCCTGCGTCCCCGCCGCTCCATGCGTCGGGGAGGCTTTGCTATGGAAAAACTCTCACCCGAAGGTTCATACGAACACCTTCGGGTGGTTGGTGGGATTGCCGTGGATTCCGACGGACGGAATCTTTCGGTAATCCTTTGCTTTCCGTAGGATGAAGACAGGAAAATTTCCTCAAATCCGTAGAGGCGTTCTGTGAACGCCCGCAAAAAAAACGGAAAGTTACTTTGATGTGGTTCTATGTCATTCTTTGCTGAATGGGAAAATAACGAAAAAATTCTGTTTTTTTGATTTTTTCCGAATTTTTTTGACAAAATATGATTCTCTATTGAATCTTACTTAATAATATGATAAGATTGAGGTATCCAAGATAGAGGCGGGAAAACGATGAGTATGCCGGGTATTCGGACGGCTTCCGACGGCAGAAAGGCAATTTCGCCGAAACCATGGGAGCGAACCGTCCTCCCCTCGGTTGGTGGTATGTAAAAGATATATGCCACTGTCACGTCCCGTGGAGCGCTATCGGTACCTTTTGACAGAACCGCGATGCGTGCCGCATTGCGGATTTTTTATTTTAGGAGGACTTTATGACTAAGTCAAAAACCATTACTCTGATCATCGCACTGGCTGTAATCGTGGCACTTCTGGTATTTGCCGGCGTAACCAACGCGGCAAACGGCACTGTGGACTGCCCCGACTGCGAGGGTCTCGGCGCACTGATCTGCGACACCTGCGGTGGCGCGGGTTCCGTCCGCGGAACACTCTGGGCTCTGCTTCCTCCCGTCATTGCCATTGGCTTGGCACTGATCACCAAGGAGGTTTACAGCTCCCTGTTCATCGGTGTTCTCTCCGGCGGTCTCCTTTACTCCGATTTTTCCTTCACGGGAACCCTGGACGGCATCATAAACGAGGGCTTGATCTCCGCCGTATCCGGCAGTGCCGGTATCTTTCTGTTCCTGGTTGAATTGGGGATCATTGTGGCTCTGATCAACAAGGCAGGCGGCTCCGCTTCCTTCGGCGAGTGGGCTAAGAAGAACATCAAGAGCCATGCGGGTGCCATCCTTGCCACCTTCGTCCTCGGTGTTCTCATTTTCGTGGACGACTACTTCAACTGTCTCACCGTGGGCTCCGTCATGCGTCCCGTCACCGACAGTAAGCGCATATCCCGCGCCAAGCTTTCTTACATCATCGACGCTACCGCGGCACCCGTTTGTATGATCGCGCCCATCTCCAGCTGGGCGGCAGCCGTTGCCAGCTACGCCGAGGAGGGCGAGGGACTTTCTCTGTTTATCAGCGCGATTCCCTACAACTTTTACTCCATTCTGACCCTGGTATTCATTATTACCCTTACTCTGATGAAGTTCGACTACGGTCCTATGAAGCTTCACGAGTTCAACGCCCTGGAGAAGGGTGACCTGTACACCAGCGGTGAGAAGAACGAATCCGCCGAGGTGGTTCCCTCCTCTCGCGGAAAGGTCTTTGATCTGATCGTTCCCATTGCCATTCTCATCGTATCTTGCGTCTTCGGTCTGGTTTACGTTGGCGGCATTTTGGACGGCGCGGGCTTCGTTGACTCCTTCGCCAACACCGACGCGACCGTTGGTCTGCCTTGGGGCGGTCTGGTGGCTCTGGTGCTGATCATCGTTTACATGATCGCCCGTCGTGTCATCTCCTTCAAGGAATCCATGGAATGCGTACCCCAGGGCTTTATCGCCATGGTTCCCGCCATTCTGATCCTGACCTTTGCCACTGCCTTAAAGAACATGACCACTGTTCTCGGTGCCAAGTACTTTGTGGGTGACCTGATGAGCGGACAAGCCGCCGCCCTCGGTGCCTTCCTCCCTGCCATTATCTTCCTGGTGGCTTGTGGTCTGTCCTTTGCCACCGGAACCTCCTGGGGAACCTTCGGTATTCTCATTCCCATCGTCACCGCCATCTTCGAGCCCGGCTCGGAGCTGCTGATCATCGGCATGTCCGCGTGCCTTGCCGGTGCGGTTTGCGGAGACCATTGCTCCCCCATTTCAGACACCACCATTATGTCCTCTGCGGGTGGTCAGTGCAACCACCTGAATCACGTATCCACCCAGATGCCCTATGCCGTGACCGTGGCGGCAATCTCCTTCGTCATGTTTGTGATTTCGGGATTGGTACAGAACATTTTCATCTGCCTGCCTTTGGGTATCGTTCTCACCGTGGCGACCCTCTTCGTGATCAAGCTGATCACCGGAAAGAAGCGGGCTACCAACTAAAAAGCAAAAGTCACCTGTACATGAAATGGTAAAATAAAAGGTAGATACATAGTGATTTTCTATGTATCTACCTTTTGTTATGGGATAGTTACTTTGGTGTAGGTTTATGCTATTCTTTAGTGAATGGTAAAGTTACTTTGGTGCAGGTTTTATGCTATTCTTTAGTGAATGGTAAAGTTACTTTGGTGCAGGTTTTATGCTATTCTTTAGTGAATGGTAAAGTTACTTTGGTGCAGGTTTTATGCCATTCTTTGTTGAACGACAAAGAATGGCGAAGAAAGCGCAAAGAAAATATTTCCGCTCTCTCCTACCGTATTGACAAATGAAGGAAAGTATGGTACAATTCCAGTAAATTCGATTATATTCCCGAAAAAAGGAGGGATCGCTTTGACCCATACAGAAGAGCTCATCTCGGCTGAGTCTGCCGCGGAGATCTCTCGGATACCTGAGACCGGTGCGGACGATATTCTGCGAATCGCCATGGATATTGGAGAAGGACTCCTGACCAGCGGAGCGGAGATCCATCGAGTAGAGCTCGCCCTGGAAACCGTCTGCCGCGCCTACGGCGGAGAGCACGTTGAGGTATTCTGCATCAACTCCCTGCTGTTGGCATCTTTGCGGATGCCAAGCGGCTCTTATTCTTCTCAGACCCGTCGGGTCAAAAGTATCTCAACCGACCTTTACCGTCTCGAACGGTACAATAGTCTCTCCCGGCGAATTTGCGCCGACAGACCTCACCCGTCAGAGGTAGATCGCATGATTCGGGAGATCAAGCACAAAAAAACCTACCCATTTCCCCTGATCGTCCTGGGGTATATGCTTGCCTCCGGCGGTTTTTCCGTGTTCTTTGGCGGATCCTGGCGGGACGGTATTGCGGGTGCTTTGGTTGGCTTCATCGTTGCCCTTCTGGATCGGGTTCGTTTTGACCAGGTCACGCAATTGGTCAAGACCCTGCTCCTCGCCTTTTGCGGAGGCATGCTGGCTCATTTGAGCGTCATGGCAGGCATCGGTCAAAACGTGGACATGATCATCATCGGTTCCATCATGCTCCTGATTCCGGGGTTAGCCTTGGGAAACGCCATGCGAGATCTTTTTGGCGGGGACATTCTCTCCGGCTCCTTAAAGATCGTGCAATCCTGTATGATCGCGGTCATGATCGTCATTGGTTATGCCCTGTCCATTCTTCTGCTGGGAGGTGCTCTGTAATGACTTGGGAACGCTTTCTCCTGGGACTTGTGACCTCGGGAATTTCCACCCTAGGCTTTTGCCTGTTACTCAAGCTCAATCCCAAGCGGATCCCCGCCGCTGTCATAGGCGGTATGCTGACGAATCTGGTCTATGACGCGGTAGTGCTTTCCTTTGGGAATCTGCTTCTCGCCGCCTTTTCCTCTTCCCTATTCATGGCACTCTATTCCGAGATCAGCGCAAAGATCTTCCGCGCGCCCGCCATTCTGTTTATTGTCCCCTGTGCCATTCCCATCGTTCCGGGGAGCTACCTTTATTATACCGGGTACTACCTCCTGACCCAGCAAACCGAACGGCTGGCGTACTACGCCAAGGGTACCCTTCAAATCGGTTTGGGTATTGCCGTGGGCATGGGTGTCGCGTCGATTCTCATCGGAATCGGTTTTCACGTCCTCCGTTACCTTCGCGCTCGGATTCACGAACGGGTCTGAGCGTGCTACAAAAAAGAGTGCCCCGTGACCGCGGTCACGGGGCACTCTTTATTTTCTGTAAGCGGTTCAATTGGTTCAATTAAAGAAGGAATCCAGAAGGTCGTCGGACTTCTTCACTTCCTCCGCCTGTTCCTGTACTTCCTCAGCGGCGGGCTCACCCTCACCGTCACGGTCAAAGCCGGCGGCTACAATGGTGATCTTCATTTCGTCCTCCAGATCGGGATCAAAGGCAACGCCCCAGATCACGCTGGCATCGGGATTACACTCGGCAGAGATCATGGTGGAAGCCATATCTACGTCCTCCAGACCCACGTCGGCAGAAGCAAAGATACTGATAATAACGCCCTTTGCGCCCTTGATGGAGGTCTCCAACAGAGGACTGGAGATTGCCATATTGGCGGCGATCTGCGCCTTATCCTTACCGGTAGCGCTACCCATTCCCATGAAGGCAACACCGGAGTTTGCGATGATGGAGGTAACGTCCGCGAAGTCAATATTGATAAAGCCGGGAATATTGATCAGGTCGGAAATACTCTGCACGGCACGGCGAAGCACCTCGTCTGCCTCAGCAAAGGCATTGAGGAGCGTGATTCTGGTATCGGTAACCAGCTTCAAGCGGTCATTGGGGATCACGACCAGGGAGTCAACGTACTTACCGAGCTCCTTGATTCCCTCTTCCGCGCGCGTCATCTTACGGGGACCCTCAAAGCCGAAGGGAGTCGTAACCACGGCAACGGTCAAAATCTCCATTTCCATGGCGATTCTGGCAACCACCGGTGTCGCGCCCGTTCCGGTTCCGCCGCCCATACCGGCGGTAATAAAGACCATATCCGCGCCGGCAAGAAGCTTTTTGATCTCATTCACCGCTTCCTCAGCCGCTCTTGCACCGATCTCGGGGTTGGAGCCTGCGCCAAAGCCATTGGTGATCTTTTCTCCAATCACCAGCTGGGTAGGAGCCGTACACTTCTTCAATGCCTGTTTATCGGTATTGATCGCGATAAAATCCACACCCTTCAGATTGGAAGCCATCATGCGGTTGATGGCGTTATTTCCGCCGCCGCCGACACCAATTACCTTAATATTGACCCCATACTCAAAGGTCTCTTCATGTTCAAATGCCATTCCATCCTCCTGTAACGTGATGCGCTCTCATCCGAGCCATCAATTTTCTCTTAGTAATATGATAATATATTTTTCGATTTTTTTCAATACCTTTTTGAAAAAATTATTACTTTTTCCTGAAAATTTGTTTTCAAGCGGAAATGGGGGGGTGGTTTCGTTACTTTCCCGGCTGAGCGGTAAAGTTGCTTTGGTTTGGGTTTATGCCATTCTTTGGTGAATGGGAAAGTTACTTTGGTGTGGTTTTTGTGTCATTCTTTAGTGAATGGGAAAATTACTTTGGTGTGGGTTCTATGCCATTCTTTGTTGAACGACAAAGAATGGCGAAGAAAGCGTTTTCAAGGCGTTCCCCCTTGAAAATCCCCTGCGTCCCCGCCGCTCCATGCGTCGGGGAGGCTTTGCTATGAAGCAAGTCTCACCCGAAGATTCATACGAACACCTTCGGGTGGTTGGTGGGATTGCCGTGGATTTCGGCGGACGGAATTTTTCGGTAATTACTTATTTTCGTAGGATGAAGACAGGAAAATTTCCTCAAACTCGTAGGGGCGTTCTGTGAACGCCCGCCCAAAAAACAGGAAAGTTACTTTGATGTAGGTTTATGCCATTCTTTGTTGAACGACAAAGAATGGCGAAGAAAACGTTTTCAAGGCGTTCCCCCTTGAAAATCCCCCTGCGTCCCCGCCGCTTCATGCGCCGGGGCGGCTTTGCTATGAAGCAAGTCTCACCCGAAGGTTCATACGACCACCTTCGGGTGGTTGGTTTGGGGGATTGCGGCTGTTATAGACGCTAAAACCGTTTACCAACCGGTAGGAGAGGCTCCTCCCGTTTGTTGTCTTTCATCAAGTCAGCGTTTGTCAGAAAAAATAACAAACGCCCTACCCTGCACCGATTTTATTGCGGTGCAGGGTAAGGCATCTATGGGGTCGGGTCTCCCGCCCCTTTTTCATTTCGTATCCAATTACTTATCGAAGCTTCCGAAGAAGTCATCCAAAAAGTCACCCGACTTCTTGGGCTCCTCCGGGGTTTCTTCGGGAATTTCCTCTCCGTTGGCGCGCGCCTCAGCGAGAGCCGCTGCCTTCTCGGCTGCCTCATTGGTCTCCTTGGAGAAACCGGTGGAAATAATGGTTACACGCATCTCGTCCTCCAGCTCGGGATCAAAGGCAACGCCCCAGATCACGTCCGCCTCGGGATTACACTCGCCGGTAATCATAGAGGAAGCCAGATCCACGTCCTCCAGACCCACGTCGGGAGAAGCGGAAATACTGATGATCACGCCCGTAGCGCCCTTGATGGAGGTTTCCAGCAGGGGGCTGGAGATTGCCATCTTAGCCGCCGTCTCTGCCTTATCCTTACCGCTGGCACTGCCAATACTCATATGAGCCAGACCCGATTGAGTCATGATCGACTTCACGTCCGCAAAGTCCAGGTTAATGAATCCGGGCACGTTGATCAGCTCGGAAATGCTCTGCACAGCACGGCGAAGCACGTCGTCCGCCACAGAGAAGGCGTTAAACAAAGTGATTCTGGTATCGGACACCAGCTTCAGTCTTTCGTTGGGAATGACCACCAGAGAGTCTACGTACTGCTTCAGCTCCTCGATACCCTCCAGTGCCTGATCCATTCTGCGCTTGGACTCAAAGGCAAAGGGCTTGGTTACCACGCCCACGGTCAAAATACCCATTTCATGCGCCACTCTCGCTACTACAGGAGCCGCTCCGGTTCCGGTTCCGCCGCCCATACCTGCCGTAACGAACACCATATCCGCTCCCTTCAGCACTGCCTTGATCTGCTCAATGGATTCCTCCGCCGAGCGCTCGCCGATGCTGGGGTTGGCACCCGCGCCAAAGCCCTTGGTGATCTTCTCGCCGATTACGATCTGATTGGGGGCAACCGAATTCTTCAGTGCCTGTCTGTCCGTGTTGATGGTGATAAATTCAACACCCTGCACCCCCGACTTGATCATGCGGTTGACCGCGTTGTTTCCGCCGCCACCGACACCAATCACCTTAATACATACGCCGCATTCGTAGTTTTCGTCACGTTCAAAAGCCATTTTTTATATCCTCCAAAATTATTCCATCCATCCGTCTGAGGCTCCCGCGGACAGAAAAACCGACCCTGAGCCTCATATACCTATATGATAATATATTTTCATGGATTTTGCAATAGTTTTTTCAAAAATTAATGATATTTTTACAAAAAAAAGTGACTTTTTTCTCTCTTTTTAAAAAAACGCAACATGCGGGGCAAAAAAGAGCCCATTTCGACATGTTGCGTGTTTTTCTTTTTACAAATACAAGATGTAGAAAATTTTCTTCCGGCAAGGAGGCGCGTCACGTTCCCGAAAAGGCACCTGTATAACCTCCCGTTCCCTTGGTGATCACGATCTGACCCGAGGTGTATCCCGCCAAAGCGTCCTGCGCCAAGATCGCCTCCACCGCCTTCAGCTTTGCCTCAAAGTCGGTCATATCTCCCATGAGGATCTGAAAGGCACCGTCCACCTCCAGCTGAATATCCCATCGGCTGGCGAGATTCACCGCTGTGAGTCGGGATTTGAAGGTCGTCTGACGAATCACGGAAAGAACCTCCGCGGTCTTTTTGATCTCGGTCTCGCTCTGACCGAAGACGGGCACCTGTCCCACCATGGCACTGGTCACCTCGGGAAGGATCAGCTTTGTCAATCCCTCCGTGGTCAGCGTTTCCTCCATCACCACAAAGTCCCCATCCAGGGCATACTTCGTCCCCGCCAGCTCCAGATACCACTGAGCACTTCTCCCTTCCACCCGAATCACCAGGCGGTTGGGGAATTTCGGCGTTACTTCCACCGACTCTAAATAGGGGCACTCGGACAGGATTCTTTTCTCGGTCTCCTCCTCGCGAAGGGCGTAAAGCAGATCCCCTCGTTTGATTCCCGAGGCACTGACGATCTCGGTATGATCGTACACCGAGATCCCCGTTACCTCGAAGTATTTGACCTTCATGAAGCTCTTGACCACGCGGATCCCGCCAAGGATCATCAGCGCGGTCATCACAAGGAGGATCAGAAAGCGGGTCAGCTTTTTGACGTTGACCTCAATGATGATGTCCTGCTTGGGTCGCTCTGACCGTTTCCGTCTCATAGGACCTTCTTTCCTTTCCTTGATTTTTCTTTGGCTTCTTACCGTTCTCTCGGAACGATGACCTTCTTTCTTCGCAGCAGGGCGCAGATCTCCTCGTAGATCTTTCTTTCCACGTCGGCATCCGCGAAGGCGGCAATTCGGTCACTCATGCACTTCCGTTTTGTCTCGTCCCCGTAGAGCTCCTTCACCAGCTCACAAAGTGCCTCCTCCGTATACTCCGACTCCTCCATGAGCCGGGCAGCACCCGCGTCGGCAAGAACCTTGGCATTCCGATACTGGTGATTGTCGGTTACGTTGGGCGAGGGGATCAGTACGGCGGGCTTTTTCATTCCCGCAAGCTCGGTCAGCGTCATGGCACCCGCCCGGCAGATCACCAAATCCGCCGCCGCCATATACAGGGGCATATCATAAATATAATCCTTTAAGATTAGCCGCTCGTTCCGCTCCAAACCGTACGCGGAAAACAGGCTTCTGGCGTTCTCATAGCCTCTGGCACCTCCGGCGTGAATATGCATCACGTCGTCATGTTCCGCGCCAAAGGATCGCATCAGCCCCACCGCCGCCTCGTTCAATTTCTGTGCCCCGAGGCTGCCTCCAAAGGAGAGTACAACGAACCGAATGCTCTCGGGAATTTTCAGCTTCCGTCTTGCCTCCTCACGGCTGAGAACCCCACACCCGTTTCGAAGAGGGTTCCCCACGTGAACGATCTTATCCTTCGCCTTCAACAGCTGTGCTGTCTCGGCAAAATTGGTGAGGATCACGTCCACCTTTCCCTGGAGCTGGCGAACGGCCACCCCGGGCAGGGCGTTGGACTCGTGTACCATGGAGGGAATTCCCATGGAGGATGCCGCCCGAAGAAGAGGCCAGCACACGTAGCCTCCCGTCCCGATCACCAGATCCGGCTTGAAGTCCCGTATGATCTCCCGCGCTCGCTTGGGGGAGGTCAGGACCAGGTATGCCGTCTTCAAATTGGCAGGAGACAGAGAACGGCGGATCCCTTGGATCTTGATATGGTGGAGACAGTAGCCCTCCGCGGGCACCAGCCGATTTTCAATTCCCTTCTCGGTTCCCACGAAAGCGATCTCCGCGTCGGGGACGTTTCTTTTAATTATTTCCGCGATGGCAAGGGCGGGATACACGTGTCCTCCCGTGCCGCCGCCGGTCATCAACACTCTCATGTCATATCCTCCAAGCTCCGTTTATTTCTTCTGAGTAGAGAATCGGGAAATGGAAAGAATGATCCCGATCTCAAAAATTTGAATCATTAGCGATGAGCCGCCGGTACTGAAAAAGGGCAATGAAATACCCGTATTAGGCATCAAATTGGTTACCACCGCGATATTCATGGCAACCTGGAGGGCGATCTTGAAGGTAAGCCCCCACACGGTCAGCGCGCAGAACTTGTCGGGTGCTCTCTGACCGATTCGGATCCCCCGCCAGATCAGCATGGCAAAGAGAAGGATCACCAGGAATGCGCCTATGAAGCCAAGCTCCTCGCAGATAATGGTAAAAATAAAGTCGTTCTGAGGCTGGGATACGTATCCGAACTTCTGTCGGCTAAATCCAAGTCCCAAGCCGAAGAAGCCCCCCGAGCCGATGGCGTAAAGTCCCTGAAGCGTCTGCCAACCTGCCCCCAGGGGATCCTGCTCCAGATTGATCCAGCTGAGCACGCGCTCCTGAGCGTAGTCTGACACCAAAATCAGCCCCACGCCTGCCACGGCAATGAGTCCGAGAAAGAGAAACAGGTATTTCAGCCTCGTTCCGCCCAGGAACATGACCGCCAACCCGATCATTCCCACGATCATCAAGCCCGAGATATGCCGCTCCAAGGCGATCAGACCGCAAACAAGACCGATGATCATCATGGGGATCACGAAGCCGTGCTTGAAGGTACCGCTGAATTTCGCGCCCGAGGAAATGGGCTTTTCGTATTTCGACATATAGAGTGCCAGCATCATGACCACCGCCATTTTGGCGATCTCCGAGGGCTGGAGGGTCACAAATCCCAGGTCGATCCATCTCTGCGCCACACCTTCGGCGGCTCCCACTACCAATACCAGCAACAGAAGAAACAGCGACAGACCGTAGACCCCTACGGAAAAGACGCGCCAGAACCAGGGGCGGGCGTAAGTGACAAAAAGCGCCGTGACTGCCGCGGCGATGATGGCAAACAAAACGTATCTCCACAGATAGTACGTAGAACTGCCATATTCTCGCTGGGCATACACCGCGCTGGCGCTATAGGACATGACGGCTCCCAGGCAAAGAAGAAGCATTGCCCACAGAAGAAACCACAGATCCACGCCTCCCTTAGTCAGCGGCGCGCGCTCATCCACAGGCTCCGGGGGAGTCAGAGGTTCGGTGTATACCACGTCCCGTTCCTCTCGCCGCTGAGCCTGCCGTTCACGAAGCTCCGAAAGCCCCGCCGTCAGTCTTCCTTTTTTCTTTTCTTCGGACACGGGCAGATTCCGTTCATGATCCCGCTCTCGCAAATCCTTCAAAATCAGCCCTCCTACTCTTTATAATCCAAACCAAGCCAACACACAGAGTGCCGCGGTAATCACGCCGAATACCGTAACGATCTTCGCCTCTCCCCATCCCTTCTTTTCAAAATGGTGGTGAATGGGTGCCATTAAAAAGATCCGCTTTCCATGGCGAAGCTTATAGCTTCCCACCTGGAGGATCACCGAGAGAGACTCCAGGGCGTACATGCCCCCCACAAGAAAAATGATCATCGGCTCGTTGATGATAAAGGCGGCACCCGTTACCGCTCCTCCTAAGAAGAGGGAGCCGGTGTCTCCCATAAACATCTTTGCCGGATGCAGATTGTAAATCAAAAACCCAAGCATGCCTCCAACCAGAGCGGCGGAAATAAGACTCAAAGAGGAATTCCAGTATGAAAGTCCCACCGCGCTGAAAAACAGAAACACAATGAGCGTCACCGTTCCCGCCAGTCCGTCCAAACCGTCGGTCAGGTTCACGCTGTTGACCATGCCTACAATGACGAAGAGGGCGAAGACGTAATACACGATTCCCAATTCCACCGTGATCTCGGTAAATGGAATGTGTACCGCGGTCTCAATATAACCCAAGCGGTTCAGAAGAAGAATATAAATGACCGCCATGAGAACCTGGAGCGTGAATTTCTGGTATGCCTTGAGTCCCTCGTTCTGCTTCTTGACCAGCTTACAAAAATCGTCCACAAATCCGATCATACCGTTCATCACGGCAAGTGCCATGGTCAGTGCCAGAGGGATCAGCTCGCTCTGCTTTCCCCGAAAAAAGTACCAAAAGGAAATACCCGTCAGAGTCAGCAGGATCGCCAAAATAAAGCTGATTCCGCCCATGGTGGGCGTACCCTCCTTATCGTGATGCCAGGAGGGACCGATCTCCAGGATCCTCTGCCCTGCCTTTTTTGCCTGGAGGATGGGAATGATCAGCCGACCCAGAAGGGTGGAAAGGATAAAGGCTATCCCCAATACCACTCCGTATTCCAGCAAAAGCTCACTCATCACTCATCCCCCGATTTTCCCTCGCTTACAAAGGCAAGCGATCCTTGTTTTCCTTCAAATAATTCAAGATCCGTTCCGCCGCCGCGCCTCGGCTCGCCTTCACAAGCAGAGTATCCCCCGCCCGCAAGGAGTGGAGCAGCATTTCTCCGCTGATTTGCGGAGAGCGAGTGTCAGCGTTCCGATAAATATTCTCGGGCAGAACGCCTCCGAGAATCGCGCCCACGGCGATCTGCTCAGCAGATCCACCGAAGGTATAGAGCAGTGAGCCGCCGGCTTTGGCGAAGTGAAGACCGATCTCCTCGTGGAACCGTTCCCCATTTTCTCCCAGCTCATACATATCTCCCAGCACCGCCGCCATTCTTCCCGCCTTCTTCTGGGAGGAAAGGCTCTGGAGCACGCCGATGGCGGCACGCATAGACTCGGGACTTGCGTTGTAGCAGTCCTCGATGACGGTAATGGAGCCAATGTCATAAATATTCTGTCTCATGCCCACAGGACGGTAGTGATTCAAGCCATTGATAATGGTCTGATCGTCCAGATCCATCCGCACGCCCACGGCGTAAGCGAAGAGAGCGGCGTAGATGTTGTGCTTACCCATGGTGGGAATCACCACGTTCGGAACGGTCTTTCCTCCGTAGCAAACGTCAAAGACGGTGCGTCCGATTCCCTGGCGAACGTTCACCGCCTGGAAATCACAGGGGGAATCGATGCCCACGAACACAGGCTGAACCCCGGGGGTCAGATAGGCGCGAAGCATGGGCTCGTCGCCGTTGAGCAGGAGGGTTCCTCCCGTCTTGAGCCCCTTGACGATCTCCATCTTGGCGCGGCAAATGTTCTCACGGGAACCCAGATACTCCATGTGAGAGGAGCCGATGTTGGTGACGATGGCAATATCCGGCTCGGCAATACGGGACATATACTCGATCTCCCCGAAATTGCTCATGCCCATTTCCAGAACCGACACCTGGGTATCGTCCCGCAAGGACAGAAGGGACAGGGGCATACCAAGGGTACTGTTATAGTTCCCCTCGGTCTTATGAACGCGGAAGCCCTCGGCAAGAACCGCCGCCACAAATTCCTTGGTGGTGGTCTTTCCCACGCTTCCGGTAATGGCAACCTTACGGTGGCTCAGACGCCGGTCATACGCCTTTGCCAGCTCTCCCACCGCGCGGAGAGAGTCGTCAACCACCACTGCCACGTACTTACTGTCACGGGTCTCGGGCAATCTCTCGCAGAGCACACAGCCGTTTCCGGAGGACACGGCGGCACTGATATAGTCGTGACCGTCTACCCGCTCGCCGCCAAGAGCGACAAACAGCGTTCCCTCCGCCGCTTCCCGGGAGTCGGTACAGACGTAACGGAAGGGCATATCCTTATTCACTTCGCCGCCCACGCAACACAGCATACCGCCGCACATCTGCGCCAGCTCTGCCATCGTCAATCCGTTACAACCAATATTGACCTTCATATCCGTACTTCCTTCCCGATGCCCGTCACATCTAAATCATAGTATATCCGAGGGGGAAGATTCCTTCCGTTCCCTCAGCGCGTTCTTCACGATCAATCTCTCGTCGAAGGGATGAATACCCTCCGCGTCGATCTCATAGGTCTCGTGACCCTTCCCCGCAAGGAGAATCCAGTCTCCCGGGCGGGCGTTCTTCACCGCCCATTCAATTGCCTCCTTGCGGCTCCGAATGAGCAGATATTCCTTTTCCTTATCCACACCCCGAAGAATATCCGCAAAGATCTGCTCGGGGTCCTCTCCCCGGCTGTTGTCCGAGGTGATCATCACAAAATCCGCCAGCCGCGAGGAAATGCGTGCCATTTCCTTTCGCTTGCTCCGATCCCGCTCGCCTCCGCATCCGAAAAGAAGCAAGATCCGCTCCCCGGAGCGTCTCATATCACGGACGGCTCGCAGGAGCTTTTCCAGAGCGTCAGGGGTATGGGCATAGTCAATAAGAACCGAGAATTTCTCCCCCGTTTCCACCCGTTCCATTCGCCCGGGCACACCCCTCAGGCGGGCAAACACCTCTCTCACCACACAGGGTGGGATCCCGTATTCCAGGGCAACCGCCCCCGCCATCAAAGCGTTCATGACGGAAAAGCTACCGGGCACCCGAAGGAGTAAGGGGATCTCTCCCTTCGGTGTCCTCATCCGAAAGCTGCTGCCGTCCATGCCGAGGCTCTCGATCTCACAGGCAAGATAGTCCCCCTCCCGAGCGGAGCAGGTAACAATGGGGAGGCTTTCTTCCGCCGCCAGCCGCTCTCCGTAAGGGTCGTCACGGTTTACTACCGCCCGACGGCTAAGGGAAAGCAACCGCCGCTTGGTTTCAAAATAATCCTCCATGGTTTCATGGAAATCCAAATGATCCTGTGTCAGATTGGTAAACAGGACCGTATCAAAGGGGATAGCATCCACCTTGGACAATGCCAAGGCATGGGAGCTGACCTCCATGAATACGTAATCCACACGGTCCTTTACCATCTGGTCAAGCATTTCGTATAACAATTCGGGATCCGGGGTCGTCATTCCCGAGGATCCCCTTCCCTCAAGGCAAGCAAGAGGGGTTCCCTCCGCGGAACAGCACGTCACCGTTCCCAGAAGACCGCAACGGAAACCCGCTGCCTCAAACAATTCCCGCAAAAAGAAACAAGTAGAGGTCTTTCCATTGGTTCCCGTTACGCCGATGATACGAAGATGGGCGCAAGGGTCACCGAACCAGGCATTATAGAGCAAAGCCGCCGTTCTCCTCGTGTTCTCATGCAATAAAATTGCCGCGGCACCACCCACACACGCGTCACGCACACGCTCCGCTACTATAATCCGGGCTCCTGATCGAATCGCACTGTCTATATGGTCGTGACCGTCCGAGTGAAGTCCCTTGATACAAAGGAACAGACACCCCTCGCTCACTTTTCGAGAATCGGTAACGATCCCCGTGATGTTCTCGTCGCCCAAATGGGCAGGATATTTCAGTCCGGCTCTGCCGAACAGTTCTGACAGCTTCATGCTCCCCTCCAAAGAATTTCTCTTTGTACTTCCTTGGAGCGTATCGCTGCCATTCCCGGTCAGGTCACCGGGTTTTCATAATCGGGATTCTCGTCGGGTCCCGCCGAGAAGGTAACGGTCACAACGGTTCCCTTCGCTACCATACTGCCGGCGGCAATCGACTGGTCGCAGACCAGCGTATCGGTTCCCGAAAGAACTCCGGAGGATCCCACGATCCGTACGTTCAAGCCGCATCCCATGAGAAGCGCGTTAGCTTGCACCGCGTTCTTTCCAATGAGGTTCGGCACCTCCACGTCCTCCGAGGGAGAAGCGTCTCCCAGATAAAGGATCACACGTCCCGAGGATTTTTCCACCTTGGTATAGGGTGCGGGACTTTGGGAGGTCACCACCGCGTCGGCACTCTGCTCTCCCACCACGGTGTAGTCAAGACCTGCCGCCTCGATTCTCGCGATGGCTTCGGTCAGGGTATACTTGCGGCAGTTGGGAACAGTTACCGCCATTTTTGCCTGCTCTTCCTCGGTGTAGATTGGAGTCACACCCAGGTAAGGCATAATATTTTCCAGGGCATCGGCAACGTAAGGTGCCGCTACGGTGCTTCCGTACAGCACGCCCTTGGTAGGTTCGTCTACAATAATAATAATGGCAATTTCGGGGTCATCTGCCGGAGCAAATGCCACAGTGGAGCAGATATAGGCTTCCTTATCGGTAAATTCCGCCCCTTTCTTCTCCGAGGTACCTGTCTTGGCGGCTACCCGATAGCCGGCGACGTAGGCATTCTTGGCACCGCCGTTTCCCGAAACACCGTCCTCTAAGATCTCGGCGAGGGTCTTGCAGACCTCCTCGCTCACCACAGTTCGTTTGGTCTCCACCTTATGCTGGTAGATCACGTTTCCCGCGTTGTCGGTAATTTGCTCCACAAGATAGGGAGTCATCAGAGAGCCCCCGTTGGCAACCGCCGCTACGGCGCAAAGCTGTTGCATGGGAGTCACGTTAAAGTTCTGTCCGAAGGCGTAAATGGCAAGATCCAGCTGGCTCATCTGGGAGGCAAAAATACTGCTTCCCTCACCGGGCAGATCAATACCGGTTCGCTCACGGTAGCCGAACGCCTTCACGTACTGCTGGTAGGTATCCACGCCGATCAGCTCGCCCAGGGTCATAAACCACACGTTGCAGGATTGCTGTAAGCCCTCCGCAAAGGTAAGAGCACCGTGTCCCTGCCTCTTATGGCAGTGGATGATGCGGTCAGCGACCCGTTTGGAGCCGCCGCAGGACACCGACGCGGGGATCTGACTTTCCCGCTCCTCCAGCGCCATGGCGGAGGTCACGATCTTGAAGGTGGAGCCGGGAATGTAGCTCTCGGTCACCGCCTTGTTGGACCACATCTCTGTCAAGAGAGTCCGTTGTAGCTCGGCATATTCATCCGAGTCCTCGGCGTATCCGCTTTCCTCCAGGGTCGCCTTCGATAGGTCATCCAAGCCCCAGGGATCGTTCAGATCAAAGGGAGAAGAGGTAGCCATCGCTAAAATGGCACCGGTATTCACGTCCATAACGATGCCGCAGGCGCGGTTGGCAGCTTCATGATCCGCCACGGTCTGCGCCAGTGCCTCTTCAAGGAAACTCTGTACCGTGGTATCCACAGTGGTTTTCAGATGGTACCCGTCTACCGCCTCGATATAGCTGGAATAATCAAAAGGCATTTCGTTCCCGTAAGAATCTCTTGCCTTAATATAGTATCCGTCTACACCCTTTAAATATTCGTCATATTGGTATTCCAGACCGTAAAGTCCCACACCGTCACTGCTGGTAAAGCCGATCATGTGAGCACCAAGGGTTCCGCCGGGATAGTACCGAGTGCTTTGCGCCTCCAGGTAGATCATACTCTGTAGGCTATGCTCGTCGATGTACTCCCGTACGGTATCGGCGGTTTCCTCGTCCACCTTTCTTTTGATGGTTCGGTCCAGATATTTGGTGTACTCCGTGACCTGCTTGTGTACCTCGTCGTAACTGACTCCCAGGATCTCGGACAATCCCCTGGATACCAGATCAGCATAGTCCGTCCCGTTCCCCTCGGGAAGCACCTCCTGGGCACTCTTGATCCCGGAGGGGGAGATGAATACACGGTAGGTCGTGATGTTGGTTGCCAAAACGTTTCCGTTTCGGTCATAAATTTTCCCCCGATTCGCCGCCACAGGCGACTCGGTGGTGATCTGATTCAGTACCTTGTTCTGATAGGACTCAAAATCCAAGGTCTGGATCATAAGAATACGAAAAAGCAGAATTCCGAACACGGCGAAGACAAGAATACAGAGCCAGGTGGAACGCTTTACCGCTTCCGTGCTCACCGTTCGATTACCCATCCGCTTCTCCTTTCACCGCATTGGTTTAAACTACGTTATTATATGAGAAGTTCAGGCTCGATATGCGTCAGTTCAACTCAATTCCGAAGGAGGCAAGCAGAGCGGAAAGCCCTACGTTTTCATCCTCTCCCTCTTCGTAAATAATGATCTGTTCCTCTCCGTTGACTGTAATATATTCATTATCGGCATATTGACGCTTGATCATGCCCAGGCTCTTTGCCTCAGCCTCGATCTCGTCCGCGTTATACTTCAGATCCAGCTTCCCCTGAAGCTCGGTCTGCTTGGCTTCCAGCAGGACAATGGTGCTGTTCAGCTCGCCCACCTCGCCGGAGGCGTTACCCAGCATTACTGAGCCGCCTACGATCAAGCCGAGAGATACGGCAAAAACGGCAATGCCCGACATGACGCTGACCGGCATCCGAAAGCTTCTTCCTTCGGTCCGCCCCTCACGCCGCTCCATGGGAAACCACTTAACGCCAAGCTCCTTTAGTGCCGATAGCGCGGTCCTTAAATGACCCTCCTTTCCGTTGGAATCGGAACGGAGTCCCTGATTCCCATTTCCCCGGGCTCTCGTGGGAACGGCACTGTTCTCGGTAACCACCGAGGTGGCGTTCTCCCGCATAGCGGAGGGAGCGTAAAAGTCTCTGCGGGTCTTGAAGTACCGTACAAAGTCGTCGGAGGTCATGTACTTACTTCCCTGGTACACGCCGCTGCGGTAAAGGTCGGCAATCTTACTTCCGCCATCGAACAAAACGTAGGACTCGGGCGCCAGCGCTCGGGTAGACTCCTCCTGCTTCGCCTGAAGGGCAGCTTCGCTCTTCACGCTGACAGAGACACCTCGGCTCTGATAGCGCTCACGAAGCTCCGTTAAGCAACGACGGTAGGAATCATTCATTTGTTCAACAGCCATTCTTGTACCTCCTCTTCCGCACAGCGGATCGTTTCATCTATCTTATCTCGTCTTATCTCGTTTAATCTTGTCTTATCTTGCTCTTGTTTATAGCTTTTGTGCCACCCTCAGCTTGGCACTGCGGGATCTTGGATTTTCCGAAAGCTCCTCGGCATTGGGGAGGATCGGCTTTTTGTTCACTGTCTTCACCGTGGGACGGTTTCCGCATACGCAGATGGGAAAGTCCTTGGGACAGGTGCATCCGCGGGAAAGATCGGCAAAGGTCTGCTTGACGATCCGGTCCTCCAGGGAGTGGAAGGTGATGATGGCAATTCTGCCGCCCGGCTTCAACAGCCGCACCGCGTCTCGAATGGCAGGCTCGATCACGTCCAGCTCACCGTTGACCTCGATGCGAATCGCCTGAAAGCTCCGCTTGGCGGGGTGATGACCTCCTTCTCTTGCCGCCGGAGGCATGGCGTATTTGATCAAATTACTCAGCTGCGCCGTGGTCTCGATAGGAGCCTTAGCTCTTTCTCTCACGATCGCAGCGGCAATGGCAGGGGCGAAACGCTCCTCGCCGTAGTCATACAGGATCTTTTTCAGCTTGCTCTCGGGGTACTCATTTACCACCCGATAGGCATCCAAGCTTTTCCGCTTGTCCATTCTCATATCCAGGGGAGCATCCGCCTGGTACGAAAAGCCTCTCTCGGGGGTATCCAGCTGATAGGAGGAGACACCCAGATCAAGAAGCAATCCGTCGATCCCGTCAATACCCAGCTCTCGGCATACCGACGCGATCTCACAAAAGTTGCTCCGAACCACCACCGCTCTCTGACCAAAGGGCTCAAGTCTTGCGGAGGCGGCGGCAATGGCTGCCTCATCCTGGTCGATGGCAATCAGCTTACCCTCACCCAAACGGGACGCGATCTCGGCGGAATGTCCGCCGCCGCCGGCAGTCCCATCCACGTAGATGCCGTCCTGGCGAATGGCGAGACCCTCCATACATTCGTATAACAGTACCGATCGGTGAGAAAAGTTCATCGCTTCCATGGATTCCTTCTTTTTATGTTTATTTTACAGTCCGAAGGATTCAAGCAAATCCTTCATGCTTCCCAGATCCTCATCCTCAACCATTGCCGCGTAGTTTTCATCGGACCAGATCTCGGCATAATTGCCGCAACCGACCACCACAGCGTTCTTGGTGATCTCAGCGTATCCGATCAGATCGGGGGTGAGAACGATTCTTCCCTGGGAATCGGGGGTAACCTGTGCCGCGTTGCGGCTGAGGGCACGGATGATACGGTCACGGTCCTTGCCGTCCAGGTTGGTAATGGGCTTAATATATTCCTTCCACTCCTCAGTGGAATAGACACGGAGGCACTTTTCACGGATGCTTTTTGCCACGACAAAGCTCTCGCCCAGCTCTTCGCGGTGCTTGGCGGGGATAAAAATTCGATTTTTCGGATCCAGATTATGCTTGTATTCACCGGACAGCATCGTAGGTACCTCCTTTCATTCTTTCATTGCTCAATAGAAGACCTTCGCCTCGCCGAACCCTCACGAAGAGGCAGGCGGTTCCCGGTCTTTATATTATATTTAGGATGATTTTCGCGGTTTTTAGGAGTGAGTCACGAGTATTTCTCAACACTTTGCCACACTTCGCACCACTTTTCACCACTGTGATAATATTATAAAACACTTTTATCTATGTTGCAAGAGGAAAATGAAAAGTTTTTTTAATTTTTTAAATTTTTTTGCGTTTTATTTTTCTAAAAAGCCCCTTTTTCCTTTTTTCTCCGCAAAAATTTGTTTTTTACCTCTTTATTTTACATTTATTTACATATATTTTATTATATGGCTGTCGAAAAAGCAAAAAACAAGGCATTTCCCTGCCTCAACAAGCGTGTCAGCAAGAGAAAAAGGGGGCACATTGCCGATCCCTACCGGCTGGCAAACGATTTTAACATCTTCGACAGCCGCAATCCCCCACACCAACCACCCGAAGGTGTTCGTATGAACCTTCGGGTGAGGCTTGCTCCATAATAAAGCCTCCCCGGCGCATGAAGCGACGGGGACGCAGGGAGATTTTCAAGGGGGAACGCCTTGAAAACGCTTTCTTCGCCATTCTTTGTCGTTTCACAAAGAATGGCATAAAACCTACCCCAAAGTAACTTTCCCGTTTCTGCGGACTTTCACAGAAAGCCCCTACGGATTTGAGGAAATTTTCCTGTCTTCATCCTACGGAAAACAAAGGATCACCGAAAAATTCCGTCCATCGAAGGACAAGAACCCTCAAAAAACCAACCACCCGAAGGTGGTCGTATGAACCTTCGGGTGAGAGTTTTTCCATAGCAAAGCCTCCCCGGCGCATGGAGCGGCGGGGACGCAGGGGGATTTTCAAGGGGGAACGCCTTGAAAACGCTTTCTTCGCCATTCTTTGTCGTTCAACAAAGAATGGCATACATCTACACCGAAGTAATTTCCCCGTTCAGCAAAGGATAGCGTAAACCTATCCCAAAGTAATTTTACCATTCACCAAAGAATAGCATAAACCTGCAACAAAGTAACTCTACGGAACCACGCGAGTCGCGTGGTTTTTCGTTTCACAACGAAAACACCGTCACGGATTTCCGTGACGGTGCGAAGGGGTTATGTATGAATGAAATTAGCCGAAATATCTCTGAAGCAAACCCTCGAATGCCTTGCCGTGGCGAGCCTCGTCGCGTGCCATTTCATGAACGGTGTCGTGGATCGCGTCCAAGTTCAGAGCCTTTGCCCTCTTCGCCAGGTCAAACTTGCCGGCGGTAGCACCGTTCTCAGCGGCAACTCTCATCTCCAGGTTCTTCTTGGTGCTGTTCGTTACGACCTCACCCAGCAGCTCAGCAAACTTAGCGGCATGCTCTGCCTCTTCGTAAGCTGCCTTCTCCCAGTACAGACCGATCTCGGGATAGCCCTCACGGTGTGCCACTCTTGCCATTGCCAGGTACATACCAACCTCGGAGCACTCGCCCTCAAAGTTCGCACGAAGATCCATGATGATATCCTCGGGAGCACCCTCGGCTACGCCGACTACGTGCTCAGCCGCCCAGCTCAGCTTATTCTCTTCTACCTTATTGAACTTATCCGCAGGCACCTTGCACTGAGGACATTTTTCGGGAGCACTGTCTCCCTCGTGAACGTAACCGCATACAGAACATACCCATTTTGCCATGATTGTAATCTCCTTTTCATCAAATAAATTTTCATTTTGTTTTTTTGTTTTTTGTTTTTAATTAAGATTTTCTTGCTTTTGGCGACATCCCTCGCAGATACCGACAAACTCTACGTGGCATCCTTCAATGAGAAAGCCCTCATATCCCTCTGCCCCGTCGGTCAGCCTCCCGTCGTCAACCTCGGTCTTGACATCTGCCACCGCCCCGCAACACCGACAGGTTACGTGATAATGCTTCCCTGTGGTAATGTCGTATCGGTCGTTGGCATCCACCAGCTTCAGTCTCTGGATCCTTCCCTCTTCGGCAGCCTCCGCCAGCAAGCGGTAAACCGTGGCTCGGCTGATTCCGGGGAATCTTTCCTGCACCGCCTCGAATACCATTCCGGCAGAGGGGTGATTGTGCATACTGCAAAAGACATCTGTAACGATTCTCTTTTGCAGGGTATTCCGTTTTCCTTTCATAATACTCCGTCCTTATTGAGAATCATTCTTTATTGTGACTATATTATATCACATACTTTTTTCTTTGTCAATAGGTTTTTAAAAATTTTTAAAAAAATTTTGAGCCGGCTGAAAATCAGCCGGCTCAAGTCCTTTTATTCTTTATTTTCCTTCTTCTTTCCCCCACGTGAGGTCAGCTTATTCATTGCCACCACACCCAGAATGATCACACCGATCACCAGGAAGATACTGAGCATTCCCTGCCACATGTACTGCAAGGAATACAGAAAACGGTCAAAATTGAAATTCTCAATAATACTCATTTGTTCTCTCCTTTCCTACCGTAGGCATTAACCGATAAAGCCGCCGAAGCTTCCGGCAATTGCCAGGATCAAGCCGCCGGCAATCACAGACGCGATCTGACCGGACACGTTGACACCGATGGAATGCATCAGAAGGAAGTTCTGAGGATCCTCCTTCAGACCCATCTTATGAACCACACGTCCCGACATGGGGAATGCGGAAATACCAGCCGCGCCGATCATGGGGTTCATCTTCTTCTTTAAGAAGATGTTGAGGAACTTGGCGAAGAGCACGCCGCCGGCGGTATCGAACACAAAAGCGAACAGACCAAGCCCCAGAATCAGCAGGGTCTCCCACTGGAGGAACTTAGCAGCCTCCATCTGAGAAGCAATGGTGATACCCAGGAAAATGGTAACGAGGTTTGCCAACACCTTCTGTGCCGTCTCGGACAGGGAGTCCAGGACACCGCACTCGCGGATCAGATTACCGAACATCAGGAATCCGACCAGGGCAACCGAGGAAGGTGCCACCAGACCGGCGATCACAGTAATTACGATGGGGAACAAAATCCGAGTGGTTTTGGAGATCTGCTTACCCGCATAGGGCATGCGGATCATACGCTCCTTCTTGGTGGTAAGGAGTCGGATCACGGGAGGCTGGATAATGGGAACCAGTGCCATGTAGGAATAGGCGGCAACCATAATAGCGGGCAGATACTTAGAGCCCAGATGGTTTGCCACGACGATTGCCGTAGGACCGTCTGCCGCGCCAATGATACCGATAGAAGCCGCGTCAGGCAGATCAAAGAACAGGGATGCCAAGCAGAAGGTGAAGAAAATACCGAACTGTGCCGCCGCGCCGAAGATCATCAGCTTGGGATTGGACAGCACGGGACCGAAGTCGATCATAGCGCCAATACCGATAAAGAGGATCAGGGGGAACAGCTCGTTGGCAATACCTGCGTTAAAGAGAGTCGTCAGAGGTCCCTCCTCGCCGATGGCACCCGAGAAGGGGATATTGACGAGAATGGTACCGAAGCCGAGGGGCAACAGGAGGGTGGGCTCCATGTCCTTCTTGATGGCGAGATAGATCAGCAAGGCACCGATGAGCCACATCACCAGATACCGCCAGCCGCCATTTGTCACAAGGGCTTTGATGCCTTCGATGAGAAATGATAAGTTTTCCATTTTACAGCCTTTCTTTTGAGTGATTTTCAGAGTAGTCGCACAAAAAAGGACTTTCATCACACCAATGCATGATAAAAGTCTCGTTTTCAACCTAAGTTTAGGGGCGACCCGGATATTTCATCGTTCTGACGAATCGACCCACACGGCAAGCCGTGCAAACTACTCCCTTTTACTTCCCATTTATTATATCCTTTTTTTCGTTTTTTGTCAATAGGATTCGATATTTTTCCTTTAGGATAATTTTTTCCCCGCAACAGGCAGGGCGTTCGTTTGCCCATCATTTTTTCGAACCGGCGGAAGCGCACGCAAAAAGGCACCCCAAAATGGGCACGCACGATAATGAAGGTTTCGTATAATTTGTCGAAGCGTGCCCATAATGAATGGCTGCCCCGCAAGCGAGGAGGCATGAATTGCCTTCGGCATTAAACTGCGGGCAATTCAATTCATAAAAACAGAGTTTTCAAATCATGAAGCCTCCAGGCTTCAATTCATGACGGCTTGCCGTCAATTCATAACGATTGGGAAAGGATCGCCTAAAGTAACGCAAAAGCACTTATGACAAACGAGCGATTCGTTATCATAAGTGCTTTTTGTTAAAACTTCGTTATGGGGCTTGCGGTAAACAGAGGTGCCTTTGGTTTCATGCTCTGTCTCAGTTAAAATATCCCTCTCTGTAAAGGAGCTCCGCGATGAGCACCGCGCCGCCTGCCGCGCCTCTGAGCGTGTTGTGAGAAAGACCCACAAACTTGTAGTCATAGATCACGTCCTCACGAAGTCTGCCCACGGTAACACCCATACCGCCGTAAATGTCACGGTCCAACGCCGCCTGAGGACGGTTATCCTCCTCAAAGTAGGTAATGAACTGCTCGGGAGCGTGAGGCAATGCCAGCTCCTGGGGCTTGCCTTTGAAATCTGCCCAAGCCTTCAGGATCTCTTCCTTGGTAGGCTTATTTTCAAACTTTACAAACACAGCCGCCGTGTGACCGTCGCTGACGGGTACGCGGATGCACTGGGTGGTGATCACGGGAGCGTCAGCCTTGACGATCTCTCCGTTCTCAACCTTACCCCAAACGCGGAGGGGCTCCTGCTCGCTCTTTTCCTCCTCGCCGCCGATGTAAGGAATGATATTATCGATCATCTCGGGCCACTCGCGGAAGGTCTTTCCGGCACCGGAGATCGCCTGGTAGGTGGTTGCCACGACCTCCTTGATTCCGTATTTGAGGAGAGGGGTCAGGGCAGGAACGTAGGACTGAATGGAGCAGTTGGGCTTGACGGCAATGAAGCCTCTCTTCGTGCCCAGACGCTTTCTCTGTGCCTCAATGACCTCTAAGTGAGCGTTGTTAATCTCCGGGATCACCATGGGAACGTCGGGAGTCCAGCGGTGAGCCGAGTTGTTGGAGACCACGGGGATCTCCGCCTTGGCATACGCTTCCTCCAGAGATCGGATCTCGTCCTTCTTCATATCCACGGCGCAGAACACGAAGCTCACCAGAGCCTTCATCTCGTCGATCTTCGCCGCGTCGTGTACGATCATATCCCGATATTTCTCGGGCATAGGCGTTTTCATCTTCCAACGGTCACCCACTGCCTCACCGTAGGTCTTTCCCGCGGAGCGAGCGGATGCCGCCAGAGCGGTTACCTCAAAATAGGGGTGGTTCTCTAAGAGGGTCAGAAATCTCTGACCTACCATACCGGTGGCGCCTACAACGCCGACTTTCATCTTTTCCATGGCTGTATATTCCTTTCACTATTAAAATCTATATCTATACAAAATATCATACCATAATCGAGAAAAAAAATCAAGAAGCATTCCTCGGGTAAAATGTAGAATGTACGGGAGCCTGATGAAAAAATTTTGTATATTGATTATAAATTATAAAAATTTTCTCATTGACCGATCATCCGGTCATATACTTCCTTCCGTGAGAGTCCCAGTGCCTGTGCCGCCGCCTTAATGGCTTCGTTTCGGCTCTTGCCCTCCTTTAGATAATATGCCACGGTGTCCTCCACCGACATCGTAGCGTCTCCCCCTGGCGCGGACGGCTTTTGCTTGGATCCGCCCTCCACGACCAGAACGTACTCCCCTCTTGGCTCGCGCTCGCCGTAATACGACACCGCTTCCCCAAGGGTCATGCGAAGGACCTCCTCGTTCAGCTTGGTCAGCTCACGGCACAGAGCGATCCTCCGATCCGCCCCAAGAGTCCTTGTCAGATCGTCAAGGGTAGTCCTGAGCTTGTGGGGTGCCTCATGTAAAATAAAGGTTCTTGTTTCCTCGGAAAGCTCTGAAAGCCGTTCCCTTCTCTCCTTCTTGGGAACGGGCAGGAAACCCTCGAAGGTAAAGCGAGCCGTGGGCAGTCCCGACAAAGTGAGCGCAGTGATCATGGCGCAGGCACCGGGGACTCCGGTCACGGCAATGCCGCGGGAGGCGCAAAGTGCCACCAGATCCTCTCCCGGATCGGATATGGCAGGAGTTCCCGCGTCGGTAATGAGGGCGCAAGACTCTCCCGCCTCAAGACGGAGGGCAATTTCCTCTCCCCGCTCCCGGCGGTTGTGCTCGTGGTAGGACACCATAGGCTTGGAAATACCGAAATGGGTCAGAAGCCGCAGAGAATTTCTCGTGTCCTCCGCCGCGATAAAATCCACCTCTGACAAGACCTTTCGGGCTCTTTCACTCAGATCGGAAAGGTTTCCGATGGGAGTGGAGACCAAGTACAGCGTCCCCTCTCGAATTTGATTTTTTTCTCCGTCATGTCCCATGACCTTCATGCTCCTCCTCTGTTTTCACGGTCTGTCACGCTATATTTGCACCTCTCGGGGTGCTTTGGAATATTCTGTTGGTAGAGATCCACAGAACCTACATAGAAAGGATTCCGCTATGGCAATCAAAATTTATATCGACCAAGGACATAATCCGCTGAACCCCAACGCGGGTGCCGAGGGAAACGGCTTTCGGGAGCAGGATATTGTCTATCGGATCGGTACCGATCTGGCAGACCTGCTTCGGGCAAACGATGAGTTTGAGGTTCGTCTCTCACGCCCCACTCCCGATACCCAAATTGGAAGCTCCAACTCTACCAGCCTCCGCCTTCGCGTGGAGGATGCCAACGCGTGGGGTGCCGATTACTTCATCAGCCTGCACACCAACGCGTCCTCCATTCCCTCCGCCACAGGCAGTGAGGCATTTGCCTTTTCCCGTCCCTCTGCCGCCTTTTCCTTGGGAGAGGACCTTCTGGAGGGTCTGAACGCCGCCACGGGACTTCGAAACCGAGGCATGAAGGTGCGCACCAATCTTTACGTTCTTCGCCGCACGCGGATGCCCTCCGTTCTGGTCGAGCTGGGATTCATCACCAATCCCGAGGACGCGAATCTCATGGTCAACCGCCCGGATCTCTTCGCCCAAGGACTCTATCAGGGGATCCTTGCCTATACCGGGGTGTAGCCGATCAAGCCTCCAGCATCCTCATCAGCTCTTCCTCGCTGAGTACGGGAATCCCCAGCTCTCTGGCTTTGGTCAATTTGCTTCCCGCCGCGTCACCCGCCACCACGTAGGAGGTCTTCCCCGAGACCGAGCCCGTGACCTTTCCTCCCTTTTGCCGAATCCATTCCGATGCCTCGTCCCGAGACAGGGTGGGAAGGGTGCCCGTCAGCACGAAGGTCAAGCCCGCAAGCTTGTTCTCCACAGGCTTTGCCACCGATTCGGTCAGCACTCCCGCCTCCGCCAACCGTTGGCAAAGAACGCGGTTTGGCTGGTGGGAGAAGAAATCTACAACACACTGGGCGGTGATCGGTCCAATGTCCTCGATCCGGCACAGCTCCTCCGCCGTAGCGTCCATCAGGGCGGAAAGAGTACCGTACTTCCCTGCCAGTGCCGCCGCGGCGACCTCACCGATGTTACGGATGCCGAGGGCGTATACCAACCGCTCCAGCCCCGCCCCCTTGGAGGCTTCAATGGCACCGACCAGATTCTTGGCGGACTTCTCGCCCATTCGCTCCAGGGAGGAAAGATCCGAAACCGTCAGACCGTACAGATCCGCCGCGTCGGCGATCTTCCCCTCACTGAGCAACAGCTCCACAATCTGCGGCCCCAAGCCGTCCACGTTCATGGCATCTTTAGAGGCGAAGTGCTCAATACTTCGGGAAAGCTGCGCGGGGCAGGCACTGTTCACGCACCGCACCGCCGCCTCGTCCTCCTCTCTGACCACCGGTTCTCCGCAGGAAGGGCAATGGGTTGGCATCAGGAAGGGACGTTCGGCACCCGTACGCTTGGATGCCACCGAGGAAACCACCTCGGGAATGATGTCTCCCGCCTTCCGAACCACCACGCGGTCGCCCAGCATAATATCTCTCTGGCGAATGAAATCCAAATTGTGAAGGGTGGCACGGCTCACCGTGGTTCCCGCCAGACGAACGGGGGAAAGAATTGCCGTGGGAGTCAGAACGCCCGTTCTGCCTACCGCGACGGTCACATCCTCCAACACCGTCTCTTTTTCCTCCGGAGGAAATTTATAAGCCACCGCCCACTTGGGTGTATTGGTTCCCTCCCCCACCTGGCGGCGATCCTCCAAGCGATCCAGCTTGATGACCACTCCGTCAATGTCGTAGGAGAGTCCGTCCCGCGCCTGTCCGATGGCTTCAATGTGCTTCAATACCTCCTCGCTCCTGTCGGTCTGACAACAAAGGGAGAGCACGTGAAATCCAAGCTCACCGAGACGGCAAAGGGTCTCGGTATGACTCTGCGGCTCGTGACCGTCAGCGTACAAGGAGCCGCCCTGAAAATTGAAAATAAAAATATCCAGCTTTCGCTCGGCGGTGATCCGAGGATCCAGCTGACGGAGGGAGCCGGCAGCCGCGTTGCGTGGGTTCGCCATCAGCGGCTTGCCCTCTGCCTCACGGACAGCGTTCAGCTTCTCAAATACCGCCCGGGGCATATATACCTCTCCGCGCACCGTCAGATCCAGCGGCTCGGGCAGGGTCAGGGGAATGGAATAAACGGTTTTCAAATTCTGGGTCACGTCCTCACCCACGATCCCGTCTCCCCGTGTGGCACCGCGAACAAATACGCCTCCTTCGTAGCTCAGGGAGACGGACAAGCCGTCGATCTTGGGCTCCACCGAGTAAACGGGTGCCCCCACCTCCTGTTCCATCTTCCCACAAAATTCCTCCACCTCAGAAAAGGAGAAAACGTCCGCAAGAGAGTCCATTCTTGCCGTATGCGTCACCTTTTCAAATTTGTCGAGAGGCTTTCCTCCTACCCGTTGGGTGGGGGAGGAAGGATCGTACAGCTCGGGGTGCGCCTCCTCTAAGCCCTTTAGCTCGGCGTAGAGTCGGTCATATTCAAAATCGGAGATCTCTGGGGAATCGTACACGTAGTACCGCTCCCCGTGATACCGCAGGGTCTTTCTCAGTTCTTCCACTCTCTTCACAATCTCGTGATCCATAATTTCTCTCCCGTGTGTTTTTATGTGTCCGTACATTCATGTCAATGGAATCAATAGAATAAGTATACCACACCCAAAGGAAATTTGCAAGAAAAAATAAGAACTCCGCACCCGAAAGTTTCCCTAACGGATGCGGAGAATGTAAAGATTTCGTTCGGATTACTCGCCGGAAGCGATCTCCTCAAAGACAAAATATTGACCTAAGGCTTCCGCTGTCGAGACAACCGTGTCCGACGGGAAGGTGACCGCCACCCTCCTTCCGTTTCTGTCCAAATACCACACGTTGTTCTTTTCATCATATGCCATACCGTTTTCAGCGGACAAACCCATTTGCCTCAATGCAATGTCAAAAGAATCCTCTTCCCGTGATACCGAGACGACAATTCCTTCCGAATAGTCAAAGTATGCCTTCTGGTCATGTAACGGAACATAGTGATAAAGGTAATTATACTCATTGACCTCCACATACATAAATCGAAACTCCTCTGAAACAAGCCTAGGTACCGCAACGGTGTGACGGGTCAGATCTTCCTCCTTCAATACACTGTGGTCACCGCCGTTCTGAGCCTGCAACCAGTCCTCAACAAAGGCGTTCGAATCCTTACACACGTAAGCCTCTGTGTCCCCCGTGTCGTCCGTGTCATCCGTGTTTGCCTGGCAACTCACAAAACAGAGTCCAAGAAGCGCAAGTATGACAAAAGCGAAAAACGGTTTCTTTATTTTCATCTCTCCTCCTGTTTGAATCAATAATTATCCTTTATAGCTTCACTGCAAGCATCGCATTCTGCTTTTTGTACCATGTTCAGTATACCATATTCTCTTGATATTTGCAAGAAAAACGTTTTTTGATTCGAATATCTCTTACATACTCGGAGAAAGACCTCCCCTACCGATTGGCATAGCATTTTGTTGTCATCGACGGACAGAATCTTTCGGTAATCCTCTGTTTTTCGTAGGATGAAGACAGGAAAATTTCCTCAAACCCGTAGGGGCGTTCTGTGAACGCCAGCAAAATAACGGGAAAGTTACTTCGTGTAGGTTTATGCTATTCTTTAGTGAACGGTAAGGTTACTTCGATGTAGATGTATGCCATTCTTTGTGAAACGACAAAGAATGGCGAAGAAAGCGTTTTCAAGGCGTTCCCCCTTGAAAATCCCCCTGCGTCCCCGAAGGTTCATACGAACACCTTCGGGTGGTTGGTGGGATTGCCGTGGATTCCAACGGACGGAATTTTCGACAATGACTTGGTTTCTTCACGGGTCGCCCAGGGGTTGCTTTCCATATCGCCGGTCTCCCTTCTTGTCCCCACTTTTTTGGTTTGTCCGTCCTTGTCCTTGGGAATGAAATCGGCGTTCCGCTCATAAGGTTACCATAGCAGGAATCCGGGAGGTGTCTGATGATCCTATTGTTTACCGTTCTCATCCTGTGCGTGATCTTGGTCAACGGCTTCACCGACGCGCCCAACGCCATCGCGGGATGTATCTCCACCCACTCCCTCTCCCCACGCGCCGCCCTATTGCTCGCCGCGGTCTGTAATCTGGTCGGTGCGGTAGGCATGGCTTTTCTGAACCCGGGCGTCGCTCAGACCCTTTTTGGGATCGCGGACTTCGGAGAGGATTCCGGGGGAGCTATGATCGCCCTTTGCGCCGGACTTTGCGCTGTCATTCTCTGGGCACTCCTCGCCTGGCGCTTTGGGATACCCACCAGCGAAAGCCACGCTTTGATCTCGGGGATCACCGGTGCCGCCGTAGCACGGCGCATGAGTCTGTCCGCTATTCAGCCCGAGGAATGGGGACGGGTTTTTTTAGGCTTATTTGCCACCACTGCCCCCGCTTTTCTTCTGGGCGTGATCTTCTCGCAAATCCTCTTTCGTGTCCTGTCCCGAGGCAAACGGAGACCCATCATGAAGCACTTTATGCGCGCTCAACGCTTCAGTGCCGCCTCCAGTGCCCTTCTCCACGGTGCTCAGGATTCCCAAAAATTCATGGGAGTCTATATGCTGGGGCTCTCCCTTCAGGCAGAAAACCAAAGCGTCCCGGAAACGATTCCGCTCTCCATCGTGCTGATCTGCTCCTTGACCATGACCCTGGGTACCCTATTTGGCGGTTCCAAGATTATTAAAAAGGTAGGCTGTGAGCTCACTGACCTGGATGCCGCCAGCGGAAGCGCCTCCGATGCCGCCTCCTCGGCGGTCCTCACCGTCTGCTCCTTCCTGGGTATCCCCGCCAGTACCACCCACTCCAAGGCATGCGCCCTGATGGGAACCGGCTTCCGCAAGCGGCGCGGAGTCGATCCCCGCATTGCCTCCCAGCTTTTGATCGCCTGGGTGCTGACCTTCCCCGCCTGTGGCGCCATCGGCTTTTTTCTTTCCTATTTATTCTCCCACCTCCCCTGGGTTTAACCCCCTATTATTCATCGGAAAGGCGTGATCCTATGGTAAAATATCACTATTTCGAAACACTGGAACAGCTCTCCGCGCTGTCCGAGGAGGCAGTAAAGCTCTCTTGCGGTAAGAGCTCCGCCAAATCCCGCGCCGACAGCTCCGAACTGCGAAAAAACTGTGACCGGCTAATCTGTGAGCTTGAGGACGCTCTGTTCTCCGATTTTCTTCCGCCTCTAGAGCGGGACAGTATCGCGGCGTGCGCCCACTGCCTCTCCCGGATCACCGACGCATCTCTGGATCTGTGGGGGCAGTGCGCCCCGGGTATGAAGCAAAACGACGAGGGAGCGGTCTGTATTTCTCTTGCCGAAGAGCTGACCCGTTCCATTGCCAAGCTCCGCCATATCCGAAAGCCGGAGGAGCTTCCCAATTCCCAGGGCTTTCGAGAGCTACTGAGAGAGGGACGGCAAGCGCACCAGGCTATGCTCACAAAGCTCAGACAAGGAGTCCTCCCTCGCAGTGCCGCCGAGGCGGTAATCGCCACCGGTCGTCTTCGGGGGGAGCTGTCCCGATGCTTTGACGAGGTCGTGGAGATCATGCTGAATAATATTTGAGGGAAAACGATAAAAATTTACAGATTTTCTCCCAAATTCAACTTGAAAAAAAAGCGCATATGTGGTATAGTGTATGGGAACACTACCGAAAGGATCGAACATATCCCATGAACATGAAACAATTCTTGAAACAAGCGTTTCTCCGCGCCTCCGTTTATTTTACCGTCTGCGCCGCCCTTTACTCTCTGCTGATGGCGGTGGTCAACGTGACTGAGGAGGAGGTTCTGCTTTCAGCGGAGCAGCTGTTGCTGATCTTCGTTTTTGCTCTGCTGGCAGGTCTTGGGCAAAGCATACTCCGCCTGCCCCGCGTCTCCGGCGTCATTCGTTATCTTGCCCACTACGGTATCCTTGCCATGGGCTTCTACGCCTGCTTCCTGCTCCCTGCCGGGATGAGCGCAACGCAAATTTTTATCGGACTCGTCCTCTATACCCTTCTCTATTTGCTGATCATGGGCACCATTGCCCTCTTCCGCGCCCGTTTCCGCGCCAACGCCGAGAAAGAAGCACCCTACGAGTCCCAGTTCAAGAAAAAATAATCGTTCATGGATAGCGGATCCGAATCTTGATTTCGGAAAGGCAACCACATGAAAAACAAAAAGCTATCAAGCATCGCTCTGCTCCTTCTGCTTCCTCTTTTGCTCTCCGCCTGCGGGTCTGAGAACTCTCTCCCCACAGTCGCCGAGCCCCCTGAGGATAGTACCTCTCCCCCCTCCTCCGCCCTGCTTGGGGAGACAGAAGATTTCGGTCAGAGCTATCTGGATAGCTTTGTTTTTTTTGGCGAATCCACCACCTACCACTTAAAAAACCGAGGGGTCCTCAAGGGGGGAACTGAGACGAAGCAGGTGTGGGGACCGGACGGAGGAACCGTCAACCTGGACGGAACCATTGGCTCTCTGGTCATCCGATACCCGGAAACGGAGGAGCTTCTCACTCTCTCCCAAGCTCTTTCCCGAAAAAAGCCAAGCTACCTTCTCCTTTGCTTCGGACTCAACGGTGCTCCTCAGAAACTGCGGGGAGGTGCCGAGGCTTATAAAAAGTGCTACCGGCTCCTTCTGGATACGGTGAAACAGTCCTCCCCGGAAACGAAGGTGATTCTCCAATCGGCATTTCCCGTGGCGGAAAACATGGATATGTCTGCCTATTCCATGACCCTCGACCAGCTCAACGGGGCAATTGAGACCATCAACGGGTGGACCTTGGAGCTGGCGGAGGAATACGGCATGAAATACCTGAACACCGCGGAAATTTTGAAGGACGAGCAGGGTCGTTTGCACATGGAATACCAATCGGGAGACGGGTATCATCTGACCCGCGAGGCGTACCTGCTGATCCTTCGCTATATCCGTACCCACGGATGGAAATAATGAAAATGAGGAGGAACTATGAAATACGTCATTGTCATACTATTGTCCTGGGCTCTGGTCTTCTCTCTCCCCTCCTGTGCGAAACAACAGGAGTATCGGGATGACGTGAGCTGTGAGACACTGATGAATAGCCTTGAGAAAATCATCCCCTTGGAATATGGCTACGGAACCTACGGCGAGGAGCATATTGCCTTCTATTTTGAGGAAACGGCTCTGCCCGACGATCTCTGTCTGCGGTATTCGATCACCGCGGAGGATATTAACGAGGTAGGCGTATTCCATACACAAACGAAGGAGGAACAACGGGAGCTTGTGAAACTGACCGAAGCCTATCTGGAAGGACTTCGGCAAGAAAAAACCGCCTTTATCGGCAGCTACGCCCCCGAAGAGCTTCCCAAGCTTTCGGGATCCGAGGTCAAATGCTTTGGAAACTATACCGTCTACGCGATTTTGTCTGAGGAGGATCGAGAGGAAATATTCGACCAAGCGGAGGACATTCTGAGCCTCGGGGATTGACCGGCGCGAAAATGCCTGCGTAAGCTTCCATTTTATGCTCGTTTTATGATAACTGCTTTCTTGAACTCTCGCGCTCTCCCTCGCCCGACCACATACTCCGCTTCGCTACGTTGCAAGTTTTCTTACGGAAACTTGGTCGGGAGCTCCCTCCCGGAGGGAGCCTTGACAGGTAGAAACCGCCTTTTTCACGATAGACGAAGAATTTCCACTATCCTTCGCTTTTGCGGGAAGAGTTACCCCCAACCGGTGTAAACGGTCTTAGCTTCTATAACAGCCGCAATCTCCCCACAACAACCACCCGAAGGTGTTCGTATGAACCTTCGGGTGAGACTTTTTCCATAGCAACGCCTCCCCGACGCATGAAGCGGCGGGGACGCAGGGGGATTTTCAAGGGGGAACGCCTTGAAAACGCTTTCTTCGCCATTCTTTGTCGTTCAACAAAGAATGGCATACATCTACACCAAAGTAACCTTACCATTCACCAAAGAATGGCATAAAACCTGCACCGAAGTAACAATAACGTGCTGACTCAAACTAAGGATCAATTCCATTTAGCCAACTGTCTACGCAAAAAAACACTTGCATACCGTGATTGATACGCAAGTGTTTTTTCTTGAACGATTATAAAAGAAGCGTTTCAAAATTCTTTTTGAGCCATTCCCTATATTTAGTTCGTTCTCTGTTTATAATCCGGCTCGTAGTACGCCACACTTATGGTTTTGTCGGCGTTGAAGGTGATCTGCTCGACCTTCCCATCCGCCACGAAGCAATGGTCAGCACCCAGCTTGTCGTAGAGATATTTGTTGCTCTCCAGAGCGTCGCCAACCCAGGTATATTTCACACCGGACACACGCTTTTCAAATGCCTTCTGAGAGGTGGTCCACATAGAATAGGTGGGATTCACCAGTCTGTAAAGCTCCTCGGTACCGCCGCTGTATCCGTGGTGGTTGACCTGAATGATGTCACTCTTCAGCTCGGAGCCGTAATACTTCACCATAAGATTGGAAAGCGTTCTCTCTCCGTCTCCCATGAACAGGATCGTCTGTCCGTTGATGGTAGCACGGAATACCATAGACGCGTTGTTCTCGGAATACATCAGACCGGGAACATAGTCCTCGATGGTATGGAGGACCTGAAATTCCACGTTACAGAACTTCAGAACCTGTCCGGTATGAGGCTTCATGATCTTGGCACCGGGATAATACTGCTTGACAGCCTCCGGCATGGATATCTCCAAATACGTATCATGGTCACCGCCATACATGGCATCTGTGCCGGTGTTGGCAATGAAGTATTCTACCTGTACCTTATCCGCGTACAGAGGAGTAAAGCCCTTGAAGCCTCCGTAGTGATCGGCATGGGAGTGAGTGAAGATCCAAGCGGCAATTACGATCTTACCGTCACTTCTCTTGTTGTTGTCCACCAGGTAGTTGTAAATCAAGTGCTTATCCTGCTCATATCCGCCGTCAATAATGACAAAGCGTCCGTCCTCCAGGGTAATGATGTAGCTCATACCGTTTCCGTCCAGCACCTCGCGGTGGCTGAAATCCAAGCTGGAAACAGCAAGCGTGGTCTCGGTGATTTTGGTATAAGCAGGCTCGCTTTCCTTGTATACGTGGGTAGTCAGAGAATCGCTGATCACAGCCAGGGACTTGTTCTTGTGGAGGTAAGTCAGGTGAACCAGACCCTTTTCGCCCACACAGGTAACGTAACGGTTACTGCCAATGGTGTGATCCTCTTTTTTGGCAAAGCCGGCGGATGCCAGCTGGCTAACGTAGCCGTCGATCTTGTTGGCGTTCACCATGGTATAATAAAGCTGAACTGCCTCGTTGCCGCACTCGTAAGCACCCTTATAGGTACCGCCGGTAAACTCGGGGAGTCCTACCAGCCAGCCTTCCATCTGACCGATCTCTTGATCCGGGATCGACGCGATCAGGGACCAGCTTCCGTCAGCCTCTTGCTCGATCTGATTTCGGATCGTCTCCTCGAACATGTTCACGGCTTTGGCTGTCAAATAGGAGGTGTGTCCGGTAATCACGATTTTGTTACCGTCCACCCGGAAGCCGTACTGGTCAACGTTCAAATCATACATCATATCCTGGGATTCCTCAAAGGAGGTAGATCCAATGACAATGTTGTAGGCGTTCTTATCATAACCGCCGTAGTCGCTCGTCAGCTCCACCTCAGCATCCGTAAGATCGTTCATCTTGTCGCGAAGATTGGTGACAGCGGTCTTTAAGGTGCTGGAAGCGGTCTCTGCTGCGTAAACGATGTTATACACAGCCTTGCCGCTCTTGACCAGCGTAATAATGTTTTCGCCCTCCTGCTTACCGGTCAGCTTGCCTCCAAGCTCGGCTTTGAGGACGTTGCCCTCCAGGTTTGCCAGGTAGTTCTGGACAAAGGCATCGACCGCCTGACTCAGAAGCTCGTTGTTACGGGCAACAATGACGATTTTTGTCTCGAAAAACTTAATAATATAGCCCTCGCCCTCACCGATCTCAGCCTTTGCCTCAGCGGATTGAGGACGGTTGGTATAGCCAAGCAGGATTTCGGGCTTAGTCGCGTCGATCCCGCTCTCATTGGCAACCCAGTCATCCGCCAGCTCCAGGGTAATTCCTTTTTCTTTCAGTTGATTATACAGAGAAGAGACGGCAGAGGAGATCAGCTTATTATTTCCTTCCGGTCTCACAATCGTAAATTGAGTCAAGTCATATTCTTTGATTACCGCGGGGGCATCGGAAGATGAGTCCCCGTTCTGATCCTTATTGCACGCCGCCATACCGAACACCATCAGCAGTGCCAAAAGGACAAACAACATTCTTTTCATGATACGTAACCATCCTTTCTCATGATCCCACCGGATCACTGAGTACATTATATACCGCCCTCAACTCTTTTTCAAGTAGTTATTTCATGTTTCGAACTCAGAAATCGTCTTAACTTTCTTTCTTTTTACGTTAGTATGTGGATTATATCCAAATATTTTATCACTTTTTTGTGAATTACTCATATATGGTCAGCGGTACTGAACAATAAAATTACTTCGGTGCAGGTTCATGCTATTCTTTAGTGAATGGTAAGGTTACCTCGGTGTAGATGTATGCCATTCTTTGTTGAACGTGAAAATTACTTTGGTGTAGGTTTAGCCATTCTTTGTTAAACGACAAAGAATGGCGAAGAAAACGTTTTCAAGGCGTTCCCCCTTGAAAATCCCCCTGCGTCCCCGCCGCTCCATGCGCCGGGGAGGCTTTGCTATGGAAAAAGTCTCACCCGAAGGTTCATACGGACACCTTCGGGTGGTTGGTGGAATTGCCGTGGATTCCGACGGACGGAATCTTTCGGTAATGGCTGGGTTTCTTCACGGGTCGCCCAAGGGTTGCTTTCCATATGTTAATTACGTTCCCCTTGCCTCGGGGATCAGCTCACCTCGCAAAAGAGGCGTGATTTGTTCCACGGAGGTTAGGTCGGTAGTAGCGGAAAATTCGTCCAAAAGCAGCTTCTCCGCCCGCGCCTTTGCCGCCAGATCGGTTCCCGTAGGTCTTTTTCCCCGTTCCATCTCACATTCGGCTCGCTCACGGATGGTGTTCGCCAGAACGATCAACTCCCGAGGATCTCCCCCGGCGAGAATATCCCGAAACATCGTGCTTCTGCTTCGGCTATCGGGCAGCCAGGAAAGCCGCTCCTCCCCGAGCTCTTTTGTCAGTGCCACGATTTCCGAGGAGGAAAGTAAGGGGCGCATCATTCCCACCAGCTTCTCGTTGGCAACCGGAACGAATATGGTAGACCGCTCGTCATTGAGAGGAACCAAAACATAGTAGGACTCTCCCATTCCCGTCCCGCCAAAGCACTCCTCGCGAATATCCCGTATCACACACACTCCCTCTGCCCGATAAGTGACGTAGCCTCCAATCTGAAACATTGCCTTCTCCCTTCTTCCCAACAAAAAATCCAATAAAAAAGCGTGTTGCGATACAACCGGACTTACGTTTGGTATCAAACAACACGTTGTGTACGATTCCCCACCAGGGAACTACTACATATTTGATAGGGTGGAGCCACCGACTCCACCCTATCATTATAACATATTTTATTAAAAAAATCCAAAGGCAAAATGTCCAAAAATTCGGTCACATCCATTGTCATTTTGACCATACACCCTTCTCACAGTGCCACCTTCCGAAAGGAAATCCGCTCTCGCTCACATACCGCCGCCTCTCTGCCGTGACAGGTAAAGAGTAGACACTGGAGACGATCTGCGCAAAGCCTCGACAAGAGAACCAACACCCGCTCCAGCCTCCGATCATCCATCTGGCAAAGCGACTCGTCCATCATCAGAGGAGGAAGCTCCCCGGGGAAAATTTGCATCATCAAGGCGATCCGCAGACAGAGATAAGCCGCGTCTCTCGTACCCGAGCTCAGCAGGTCTGTGGGCACACTCTGCCCCTCTGTACCAAACAGTGTGGGAGAAAACCCACTTCCCGTTCGAAGCTCACGGTATCTTCCGCCGCTGATCTGCTCCATCATGGCACCGGCACTGGCTCCCAGGGCAGGTGTAATACTGCCGCTCATCACCTCCGCCGCTTGATTCAAGGCGGAAATTGCCAGTTCAAGGCTCTCACTGTATGTCTCGGCGCGAGAGATCCTCGTCTCGATTTCGGCGATCCGGTCTGCCAGTGCCAGAGGATCCTCCGCGTTAGCACCCAAGGAAATTGCCTCGATCCGAGTCTGCTTGAGCGAACGCTCCAAGGTCTCCAACTGGCTTTGAACCATCCGTTGAGAAAGCTCCGCGCGTTGAACCTGCTGAGGAGGAAGCTCGGCTACCTCGGGAGGAACCTCCCGCCGAAGCTCCGATTCTTGATATTCGGCAAGTCGCTCCGACTCCTCCCGAATTCGGTGAGCAAGAAGCTCTTCCTTTCGTGAAAGCTCTTGATCCTTCGCGATAAATTCAGAAAGTCTGGCAATCTCTCCCCGAGCCGTCTCAACCGTAGCAGCCTCATTCAGCGGGAGAGTCTGGATCAGCTTTTGAGTTAGTTCAGACAAACTATCATCCAGCAAAGTCTTTGCCAGCCGAACTTCTGTCTCCGCCTCACTCAACGCGCTCTCGCGTTCCTTCGCCAAGCGGAACGCTTCCTCGCAACGACTTATATGATCATACCACTGACGGGTAGAAGTGCCAAAGTCTCGGGCAAGACGGCGAGCCCCCCTGGCACTCAAGCATGACAGGATCCCGCAGAGAAGCGACAAAGCTGCCGCTGCTCCCAAAAGACCCAACCGCGCTGGAAGAGGCAAAGGCAATACAGCAAAACACATGCCACCCACCGCGAGGAATGCCAAGCAGGCAATCAAGCAACCGATCTTCCTCTTCTTAAGGGAGGCAACCCGACCGTTTACGGCATCGACTCCTCCCTGTTCTTCCAGCCTTTTTCCGTACAGAGCCCGGGGCTCGTCTATGTTGTTAGTTGACGCTAACCGCTCTCTTTTTAACCGAAATTCCATCAGTCTCGTCTCTGCCTGCTCTCCTTGATCGGCAAGGGTTTGCAGAGTTGCCACGTCGGATGCCGTAGGCTGATATGCCGTTTTCAGGGTCTGTAACCGATATTCCTCCCGCTGGTGCTCCAGGGCGACAAGCTCCAGGCGGTCCACCTCCAAGCGGTCAAAGCGTTGAAGCAGCTGATACTTTCCGATCTGGGTCAGCAGCAGGCTCAGCTCCTTCAATTTCCGCTGAAGCTCCTCGCTCTGCCTCTCCCCCTGGTCCATCTTGGTTTTCAGCGCGGAAAGCCTGCGGTGGGTCTCCATTGCCGCGCTGTACCTTTGCTTTACAGCGTGAAGCTCCTCCCGAAGCTCGGCAAGCCGTCCGCCCTTTCCGTTTTTGTGCCGATAGGATACGCGGATCCGATCCAGCTTATCCTCGATCCTTTTCACATCCACAGTCTCATCCGCCGCGGAAAGAAGATTCCGAATAGCATCCATTCCCTTCTTTCCACCGAGGGCATCACACTGCGTCTGACCGATTCCGCAGGTACTCTCAAAAACCTCCTTGGGAACCTTCAAAAACGACTCCCCGGGGTTCACGCCCCGAAATACCTCCTCACCGTCGCCGCACCGGGTAGTCACCAACCGCTCCGTTCCGTTTCGGCTTCCTTCCGTAAAGCTTCGCTCGATCAAATATTCCTCGCCCCCGTGAAGCACTCTCATGCTCCCCCTGGCACTGTGTCCGTCTCGGCTCACCGAACGCTCCCGTTCCTCCTGACCCTTTCGGGGCAATCCGTAGAGCATAAATTTAATGAAAAGCCACACCGTGCTTTTCCCCGCCTCGTTCTCCCCCTCAAAAATATTCAGCCCGCGGTCCAGAGTCAGATGATGGTCCCTCAGTCCGCCAAATTCCGTAATATGGAGTTCCAGAATTTTCATACCATATCCTCCTCCGTGGGAATCCTTCTCTCGTCAATTGCCGCAAGTCCGATCTGCAACGCCCGGATGGCGCGGCGGCGCGTCTCGGGACGCTCATCCACCAACGAAGGGTACAGGATCCGATAAAGAGCTCCCCGCAAGGTTACGTCCTCACTAAGCGCCGCTCCGTCCAAGGCGGGAACAGTGAAATTACGAAGAGAAAAGAGCGGGTTTGTTTCCGCTAACTCTTCAAAAGAAATTTCCGGATCCAGGGTACCGATCAGCTCCACACGGAGGTGCATTCCGCTTTTAGCAAGATACGGTGCCGCGATCTCGCGAAGCTTTTCCTGTACCGCGTCTCGGTCATGGCATTGGCTCACGTCTACCTCCGCCGTCTCATATTGCTCCTCAGAAAGAATCCTCCGCTCCATCCTGGGCGGAACTCCCTCCTCCAGGGTAACGATCCATACACCGCCCTCCCCCGGCTCGTCGAAGCTGCGCCCCTCGGGCACTCCGCAGTATCGGATCACCGTTTCTCCGAAGGAATAGTCCTCATCCGGGGTGTGCACGTGTCCCAAAGCGGCATAATGAATGTTGAATTTTACAATATCACAAACCGTCATCGGGCAATATCTGGACAGCGGAGCCCCCATGTCTCCATGGGCACAAAGCAAGCGGATCCCCGTCTTCTCTTCGGCAAGTGAAGCCTGATTGAGCGGGCTTTCCGCCAGGGTTCCCCCGCAAAAGGCATAGCCGTATACCTTCGCGTTCCATTGGGGGAACTCAAAGGCTTGAAGGGTGGGAGCGGAAAACACATGCACCCGCTCAGGAAATGTTGTTTTTTGATAAAATGAATCCTCTGTAAAGGGATCGTGATTGCCTGGCGCGATCACCACGTGACAGGGTGTTTCCCGAAGGAGGCGCAACAAAAGTGCCTCGGTCTCCGGGGTCACGTATTTGCCGTCGAATAGATCGCCGGCAATCAAAATCAGATCGCACGCCTCGGTCTTAGCGCAGTCAAATATACGGCGCAAAAGCCTTCGTTGCCCCTCCCGGCGCGCCTGGGCATCAGCCACTCCCAGGGCGCAAAAAGGACTGTCCAAATGCAGATCTCCGGTATGTAACAGCTTCATGAAAAATCCTTCCGTGCCGTTCACGGCGGCACAATTTTTTCTCAATACTATTATAGCATATCCAAGGCAAAAATGCAAGCAACTCTTGCTCCTTTTTCGCATAGAATAAGAAGTAACACAACAAAAATGGAGGTCATCAGTATGTTACTTGAGGTTCCCTACAACCGTGAAAACGCGGTGGTATACGCAAAGCGGTGGGCACTTTCCCGAAACCCTCTTTTTCTTGACTTTACGGGTCAAGGAGGCAATTGCACCAATTTTGTCTCCCAGTGTATCCTTGCCGGTTGCGGCGTAACCAACGACACTCCCACCTTCGGCTGGTACTACCGAACGGCAGAGGACAGAGCCCCCGCCTGGACGGGAGTGGATGAGCTGTATTCCTTCCTCACCGGTGCACCCGAGTTTGTTTCCGCTAACGGCGGAGCGGGTCCCTACGGCGAGGTCGCTACGACCCCCGCCCAGATCGCCCTCGCCGACGTGATCCAGCTTGCCAACGACCAAGGGGAGTTCTACCACTCTCTCATAATCTCAGGCTTTACCGACAGTGACATCCTGGTTTGCGCTCAATCAGACGACGCTCTGGATCGACCTCTCTCCACGTATCAGTATGCCTCCCTACGGATCCTTCACCTGCTGGGTGCCCGTTTATTCTTCCCCTATGAGGAGCACTTTGAACAGCTCTTAAGGGGAACCATGATCCCCTCTTAATTGCAAAATAAAGCAGATATTGATTTTATTTATCCGATGTAATAACATATTTCATTTTTTATTATTGCAAAATTCGTCATTTTTCTTCCAAGTCCTGTTTCACTTTTCGACGAACAAAAAGGCATCCGTCGTACATCCTCTAAAGCCCTACGATGTACGCACGAATGCCTTGTGTTCTCCGTCCGATGACGGGTCTATTGGATCGTGTCAGGCGTTTTCCTGCCATTCCTTTGCCTTTGCGGCGGACATTCTCTTAATGTCTTCCTTAGCGTGAACAGACTCTGCACCGCCGTTTACGTACAAGAAAAACTTTCCGTCAGGAGTCTGATACAGGGTCTCCTCATATCCGGCAGGGTCACCAAATTCGCCGCATACACGCTTCTCAACGACGGTGGCGCTTTCGGTATCGTATTCTACCTTGCAAATTACCTTTTTCATGATCAAATCCTTTCTTTTTTCTTTTCTTTTACCCTTTCATTATACCACAGCTTTCCCTGTTTGGCAAGACTTTTTTAATTTTTTACAAAAATTTCAATTTCCCCGTCAAAACTTCCCGTCACGTTAGAATCGCAACTCACCAACCACCGCTTTAGAACAACGCAAAAAAGAGGCGAAACCTTAGGGTCGTACCCTAAAGGACAGTTTTGCAAGAATACGGTATATCTCAAGAGAGGTATGCCGTATTTTGCATTTGTGGACACAAATGCAGTGCTTGTCAGGAAAATTGACAAGGCATAGATGAACGTAAAAAAGCTCTTTACACAAGGGAGGCTTTTTCTACCTTTCCGGAAGGTAATTTGATAAAACTTCGCTAAAGATATTTACAAATATCAAAAATAGTGATATAATAGAAATGCCACATAATTCAATCAACAAATTTTACGGGATAGCTCTCTATTTTTATAGAGGGTTTTGTGACTATACCCATTTTCACTTGCTAATAATGGATTTGGCAAAAATGCGATTTCCGCTTAGCAAGTGATGGAGAGTATCTT
>JAFTRY010000031.1 GCA_017462035.1 Clostridia bacterium | reverse complement strand
GGTGCTAAAAGACAGTTATCCCCAATTTTTACTTTCGCCACGTCTATAATGGTGCAGTTGTAATTTGCGAAAAAGTTCTTACCCACCTCAATATGCGAGCCGTAATCGCAAAAGAAGGGAGGATTTATAAAAGCACCTTCCCCACCGCCTAACAATTCTTTAACAACCTCTGCGATTCCATTGAAATCGCTTCTATCCATAAAATTCAGTTTTTGCAGTATTCTTCTGCATTTTGCTTGTTCATTCATAACCGCTTCATCGGAAACGTATGCTAATTCTTTGTCCCTGCGTTCTATGTTGTTCATTTTATATCTCCGTCAAATTCTTATTCATTCATCTCATCTACCGTATCACACGGCTCCGCCGTCATTTCCACCCACGCGGGACGGAATCCGCTTTTAATGACGTTGCGGACAGACTTCACGTGCACCAAGCGGCGCAGTAAAACGGCACTTTTCCGCGATTCAAAATCTCGATAGCAAGGCGGCTTGTGAGAGCCGAGGCAATTCCCTGCCTGCGATATTCGGGCAGCACGTCAATGCCGATCTGCCACATCGTATCGCAATCGGCAGAACAACCCGCAAGACCGATGAGCCGTCCGTTATCGTACACTCCCACACCAAGCACGTCAAGGTGCTTTCTGTCCTTGCATAGCGCGTTCGACCATTCGGGCAGGTACAATTCGGCAAAGTCCTTTTGCGTGAGAATGCGAAGTTCATAGGAACAATCAAGCGGACGAAGGACATTCACGTCGGGCAGAAAATACTCCGCCATAAAACAGATCTTCTGCCCTTTTGCCATCAAAGCCTCGTTCAGCACGTGCAAATGTGGCGTTTCAAACAGATGCTCGACGGGATATTTGTTTATGTAATTTTCGGTGATCTCGCAAAATTCGGGTGAAACCGATGCCACCACGTTGTTGCCGTACGACACCAGCTGACAGGAAAACGGCAACTTCAAATACCGCCTCGCGTCGTCACTCTCACGCGATGTGACGACCACGTTTTCGTTCTTTTCAAAATCACTCGCATCCGCCGAGAGATCTACGGCAGACTGCGCCATCGCGATCTTCAAAATTTCTTGGTTGGTCATTGTTTCTCCAATATATCAACTCATATCATAAGTTCTGTATCCAAATTCAATAATCTTTTTTTGCAACTCTCGAAAGCGCTGGTATGTAGCGTCCCTCGTGAAAAACTCTATCAACTTTCCTCTGGAGATAAACTTAATCATTATGGGTTTGGGTAAAGTATAAAACGTAAAGCTGTAATCCGTAGCATCTCTTTCACCAACACACTCCGATTTTTCCAGCGAGTTCTCCCTTGCCCAAATCTCGGTACACTCGTCAAAATCAATATACATTCCGTTTTTCAGCGAAATGCCTTGTGCGGTGATTTCGAGTATTTCGTTTTCCGTAAACGCTTCATAATCCGAAAAGTATTTATCCTTATCCATATAATCGCCATCCTCACGGAATGTAATTTTCTAAAATTTCCATAATATCGCGCTCATACACGTTTCCGCCGAGAACGTCGCCGTTAGGCTCGAACGACACGCAACGCACGTCGCGCGGATCTTCCACATAGGGATTCTCGGGAAGCTCGTCCGAGAAATACTCTGCGAGATATTTCAGCGCGTTTCCTTCGGGGAAAATGACATTTCCCTGGCTAACAGATATCTCTAAATCTGCGAAGCTATCGAGAATCTCTCTCGTTTTTACATTATACGGGTTGTCATCCGTAGCGCTCACCAGCCACGCAGGCTGAAGGCGAATCGGTATGCCGTATTTCTTTGCCTGTGCGGCAAACTGCTTCACCACGTCAAGCGGTATCGTTTCCTGATGGAATGCATCCACCGACAAGAGCAAATCGTTCACGCCGCACGCGGCAAGTCGTTCCGCGACCTCACGGATTCTTTCGGCATTCTTTGAAAAATATCCATTGGTAATGACTTGGCGCTTAGGGATATTCAGTTCTTTTGCGGTTTCCATGATCGCATAGACTGTGTCCGTGTACAAAAGCGGCTCACCACCGAACGTCATCACAGTTTTGATATCGTACTCCGCCGCGATCTTCCGCACCGCATCCGCGGCAATTTGCGGATCGATCCGCTCACCGCAAGAGGTGTGGTCGCCCTCGGAGCAATGCTTGCACCGCCCCGTGCAGGCGTAGGTCACAACGAACTCGATGTTGTTCAGATTCTCAAGATATTGATTCTTCACTTGATCTTCTTTCCGTCCGAGAACGCCTGTCCGACCTTCTCGCCAAAGTTCCAGTAGGCGTGCGTGACGCTGTCGTAGATGATGGGATCGAGCTTTTTCGCATCTACCTTTCCGTTCTCGTCAAGAATGCTTTCGTCGGCAGACACGTTGACGATCTCACCGATACAGATACCGTCCTCGTTGAATTTTATGAGCTTGCATTCTACGGTCATAGGAAGCTCCTCGATGATGGGAGCGTTTACGTACTCACTCTTTACAGCGTGGAAACCCGCTTTTGCGAACTTGTCAGGCACGTCGTTTGCCGAAACAATACCGACGTAGTCACAAGGCACGACGGTCTTCGCCGTGGCCAAGCTGACGGTAAACGCGCCCGTCGCCTTGATATTTTCGGTGGTCTTGTGGTCGTCCGCAAGGCAGACCATCACTTGATTTGTGTCGTAAATCCCGCCCCAAGCCGCATTCATCGCATTGGGCGTTCCGTTTTCGTCATACGTGCCCACGATCAGCACGGGCATCGGGTAAAGCCAGGTCTTTGCTCCAAAATTTTTACGCATAGTTATTTTCCTTTCAGTTTATTTATCCAATTCTTTCATATACATCCATTCTTCTGCCTCCTGTTCGGGAGGAAAGAATCCGCCGACTTTGTGATAACCGAGCTTTTCATAGAACTTCCAGGCATCCTCGTCGGCTTGTGTGCTCGTCATAACGTATTTGTATCCGCAAATTGCCATATGGCTTTCCCATTCGTGCATCATCCGCGTACCGAAGCCGTGATTTCTGTACGCTTCATCAATGTAGAGCAGATCAAGAAACGGGATGGTCTGCCAAAAGAGACTGTAGCGCAGTACACCAACAACGGGATCCTTCACGCGATGATTCTGACCGCCGTTTTTGATGGAGTCGTCCTTGAGAACGTAGACTTGACCGTTCCAAATACACTCGCCCAAGCGCGGTGACGGAATATGGCTGTCCAGCTTCGCTATTTTCTGTTTGTCCTTGCCTTGCGCCAGCTCGATAATCATAGATGCACCTCGATAATTTTCTTCAATATTTCTTCATCTGCCGGGCAGAAGTCATAGTTAGGTATTTCGCTCGGCGAGATCCATTGAATATCGTTGTGCTCCAACTTCTGCGGTTCGCCCTCGGCAATAGTGGCGTTGAACAATGTTAGATGCACCGTCAAGTCGGGATATTCGTGTACGACATCCATAAATATGTCGCCGACAGAAAGCGTCACAGCAAGTTCTTCTCTGCACTCACGAATGAGTGCTTGTTCTTTTGTTTCGCCTGGTTCGACCTTGCCGCCAACGAACTCCCAAAGAAGTCCTCTTGCCTTGTGTGCCGGGCGTTGACATATCATGAACTTATCGCCATTCCATATAAGTGCTGCTACAACCTCAGTCATTTTTGCTCCCTCTTGATCAACTGAAATTTGATTTTAACCATTCATTAACCATATCCTTCTCAACAGTCCATGAAACATTAAATCCTGCTGTTGAAACGCAAGATCAATGCCACCAATTCCAGAGAATAAACTACCAATATTTAATGCCATTTGCACTCAATATTCATTACAGACACAGGTGTAGAAATGAATTGAACATCAAATTTCAAACTCGGTTGAACATCCGTGCTTGCACTATGAATTCTAAAACTAAAAGCCCAACCATTATCCATATAAATTTCTACAGTTGTATTGCTATTTTTCTTAAACCTCATAGAAATTATTTCCGTCGGAATATCTGCTTTTAAAACCTCAAACACAGATACTTTTTCTTTGCTCGGATGATTTAATGTGCCATGAAGATTAAAAGTATGTACTAATGTCATTCTCTTTTTATCATGACTAACTATCTTATGATAATCTTTAATTCCAACCAAGTACTCAAACATTTTTACCGCAATAGTAGAGTCTTCACTGTACGCCCTAGACACTTCATCCAAAAATGCTTGTAGCAACGGCACATAAACATCGCCCTCTTTATCATCCAAGTCAGCCCATTCTGCGCCCCTCATTTTCTCACGTTTCAACAAATCAAAAACAGGAGCAATATCTTCCCAATATTTATTACTACAAGGAATACCATACCTTGATTATTACTATTCGTACTCACTTTACGTTTCCCCTTTTTATCCTTGGATTTGTTGCTAACATTTTTCTTGTTATTCTGTAAAATCTTTTTAATTGCAAGAGCAATTTCGTATGCCAAATTTACAGGCACGGCATTTCCTATCATTTTGTATGCATCATCAACACTAGTATAAATAAACTGGAATTCATCTGGGAATCCCTGCACTCTAGCAACTTCTCTAACTGTCAGTCTTCTATACAAATGTTCTTGACCTTCAACAAATCGACAGTCATTTTGTCCTGCTCTGATCATTTTCGGAGCTTGCGGATGCAATTGACATTGGCGTCCCGAAGCTTGAACCGTAAATGCTTGTTCATCCCAAGATTTCACTCTATTTCGACTCATATATATGGGAGAATATGATCCTGTAAAATATTCATTATTGTTGATGGCTTCAGGGTTATGCTTGTTCTTGTCCGCACTTGGAACAGCCGTATCTTGCAAATCCCAGATGATATCTCTCAATGTGATTTTTTTACTATCTTCTTGTGTAGAACCTTTAGGAAAATCAAATTTCACTTTAAGATCTTTTCTGAATCCAATATAAAAAACTCTTTTCCGTTCTTGTGCCACGCCATAATCTTTTGCATTCACAAGTGTTATTGAAACGTCATAACCACACTCTTCAAACATAGATGTAATGTTCTGAACTGCTTTTGAGTGTCTGTCTGCTAACATTCCACTTACGTTTTCTGCAAGAAAGAACTTGGGATGCTTATCTTTTAGGATACGGATATATTCATAAAATAACTGCCCTCTTGCATCATCTATGCCACGCAAAGCTCCCGCTTCCGACCAGCTTTGACATGGTGGTCCACCTATAATTCCATCGATATCGTTTGGGAAATCTTCTTCCTTGATATTTCGTATGTCTCCTTTAATTAGTTTGGTTTTAGGATGATTTGCTTCAAATGTTTCCCAAATAGATTTATCAAATTCGTTAGCCACTGAAATTTCAAATCAAGCTTTTTCAAACCCCAAATCTAATCCACCACATCCGCTAAATAAACTAATAATATTCATTTTGCTTCCCCTGGCACAATTTCCATAATTTCATCGACTGTACAATCAAGGGCAGTACATATTTTTACCAACACATCGCTGGATACTGTTGCCCCATCCTTCTTCATCTTGGCGAGTGTCGCCGGGCTGATACCTGCCTTTGCGGCGAGCTCTTTGCTCTTCATTTCGCGGTCGATGAGTAATTTAAAAAGTTTTTTATAGCTTGCAGCCATGTTCCACCTCATAAAAAGTATTTTTGTACAGTTACCATTATATCAATTTTCTCGACAAAAAGCAATAGGAATTTCGAAATAATTCAACCATCTTGTAATTTATTCATTTTACATGTAACAAAATCTGCAATCATTTCTAAACGCACTAATGAATCTGCACATACGGATATGACCTCGTTCCCCGCCCCTTTCTTTGCTTACTGCGACACAAAAATTTAACAGTGAAACCGCTTGACAAACTGCGGAAGAAGAGTTACAATAGCACATCACAACGAGGGAATCCGATCCCGTTTTGGGGCTACGTGTTATGGTTGCTATCTTGTTGAACAGTCAAAACTGCGACCACATTTGACCACATAAAAAGACCACTTCATCTCAGAAATATACTCTAAAAGCAAAAAATCCGCCCTCCGACGATTTTTGGGGGCGGATTTTTGACCACATATTTGACCATTTGGGCGCGTGGACTACACGGACACAGTATCACCCAAAGGGCACGAGAGCACGGTTTTCTAGACTAAAAAGCACTAAAAAGACGGGATATCACCCGAAAAACATTTAAAAATCCATTGGGGTAAAGGTGGACTGTATAGCACATAATGGATTTATTATCACTCCATGGACTAAAAAGCACTAAAAGCAACAATAGTTATAAACGACAAATTATGAACTTGCGGACTCTTTTGTTTTTACTCTTTTCATAAAAAAGCATATAGAGTTTTGGTTTGTTTTACTATATCGCATATAAAAAGATGTCCATTCATCTGTACAATAAGCAGAACGGAAGTAATCTTCAGATATTAACATAACCAGCGAGTGGCTCTCTTCTATTTCTTCAGAAATACAAGAAATTATATTTTCACCAAAATCGATCGACCAATCATCTAAAAACACAGAAAAACCATCATTGATAAAATCGGTTGCTAACGCACATGCAATATGTAGATCTTTAATGGAGTGCGAAATAAATATTTTGCTTCCTGTTTTCATATTTTCCCTCGCTCTTATATACCGTTTTTCCAACAAATTCGAACACAAATACAATTCATTTAATCGATCATTTTGAAACGCCAAATCACAATTGTCGGCTTCTTTTTTGTCTTTTATACCCACCTCCTGCGGTGGTGTTTCTTTATCCCAACAAGCTTTTATCGGACTGACAATTAGGTCTTCTTCAACTTTAATATCCTCCAGCGCCAGCAAAGCAAACTCCAATTTTTTACATTCGGATGATGCAAGTTTAAGACCTATACGCCCTCCGAGCAAAATATCATAAACAGATCTGTCATTAAGGTTCTGCGAGATTTGCAATGTATTTATACCCTTCAAAAAAGGAAAAGCTTTATACATCAGTCTATCCATGTTATCAAAAGCCTCTGCGCTTCTCGCTGCAGCTCGGTCACGCTCGCGTTCTAATTACGCACCGCGTTGTTATTCATTACGCTCACGCCGCTTCGCTACCTTCCGGGAGGTAGAAAAAAGCCTCCCTTTGTAAAGGGAGGTGGGTATGTTATAATACGAAGTGCTACATTTACAGACACAAACGCTAAGCAGACTCTTTTTTATTTTATACCTTTTTTCTCTTGTACCAAAGTACAACACCGACTCCCACAAGGGTCAGCGGGATCAGCCCGATCACAAGCACTCCAAATACGGTAACCTGCGCATCCGTGGGAGAAGCATAATCCATCTGATATAGGGTTGCCTCGGGATTTTCCACTGTGCTCTCATATTTCAGCGTTGCCCAATCCTTCGCCAGGTACAGGCAGAAGTTGTTATAAACAGCGTCGGAATTGGTGGAAAGATCCGCCAAAGACACCGTATAGGATTCCGCGCCGGTAAACCAGAGCAGATGCGCTCCCGCCGCGGTTTCCGCGGCAGCCGCCAACGTCTTTTGCCCCATGGTCGTCCGATCCTCCCCAATAAAGGCTTTGTCGGAGGTAGTCAGCAACGATGTCAGAAGGAGTGACGCATCGCCAGTGCTTCCGAAGGTAATGGCGTTCCCGTTTTTGATCACGGGTGCCAGAGTGGTCTCAGAAGCACCTGCCGCGAAGGCATCGTGTTGCGTATTGACCTGAACGTCCAAGGAATACACCGTTTCGGTCTCGAGCGTCTCCTCGCCGTCCGTCTCCTCCTCAGTTTCCTCCGCCTCTACGTCCATTCCCACAAAGCCGGGGATCGCGGACATGCCGTAGTATGCCATCAAGGACATGAGGTTCGGCATAGTAAGGTGGGACTCGCCGGTCACCACCGTCACCTGACCGCCTCGATTCAGATAGGCTTTAAGCATATCGATCTCCGCGGCAGAATAATCCTCCGCAGGCGACATGATCAAAAGACTCGCTGCGTCTTCGGGAATGGAAGCCGTTGCCGTAACGTCCAGTACTCCATAGGTCTCCCCATAGGTAGACAGCATTCCCGCCAAAAGAGAGGAAGAAAAATCCATCTCGCCGTGTCCCGTAACAACGTAGTGAAGGGGAAGCACGTCTGCCACCACGTACTCCATCATGGCGCAGATAACGCCTTGACCTTGAAAATACATATCGGTTTCATTCAACAAAGCATCCAGATAGGTCACGTAGGATTCATCTTGACTTGCGTAACTGTAAAAGGTATTTAGCCAGCTATAATAGTCGGAAACCGACATCTGCGACATTCCCAACTGCGTTAACGTGCTATTGGCGGTTTCATAATAGAAGAGACTGTTATAATCGATGATCTCCGAACGCTTCTCGGATTCTAACATCACACAATAGCCGACGGATGTCAGCTGATCTGTCGTGGCACCCACCTTTTCCAGCAAGGCGGCACTGTCCTCCAGATCTACGTATCGCAAGGACAAGTGCTTACTATACTGACAAAAGCGGCGAAGAAAATATTCAAATCTCTGATCATTCCCGCCCGCGTTGATCAAATAAACAGTCACGTCCTCATCCAGGATGGATAGGAAGGTCTTGGTGCTGTCGGCAAGAGTATAGTAATCGGAGGCGGAGGCATCTGCCGTACGGTAACGTCCCGGAATGAGTGCCGCTCCCAGGTTCAGCAAAATAGCAGCAATCACCAACACCACCGTGAATAAAATTCCTTTTTTCTCGCGGCTGACGGAAGTGCCAACCGTTCTGTTTTTTTCTTTTTTCATTTCGGCACCTCCTTATTCCTTGATCATTCGGATACCTCGGCGATAAGCCAAGATTCCGAACACCGCCGCTACCGATCCGTAAAGCACCGGAACGCGAATATCCACAAGGGAAAAGACAAAGGGTGTCATGGCACCGAACAGAGAAACGTATTCCACTGCTGTCCTCACCCACATCCAGGGAAGCAGATCTGCCAGGTTATTGATCAGAACAAGGAGAACAGGTACGCTGTAGCTGACGATCCAAACAGCCGCCCGATTGCTCAAGGAGACAGAAATAAACGCCTCGATCATGATGAACGCCAGCCCGAACAGAAAGAGGACAAGGAGTCCCAGATAGACAGACGGATATTCCACTCCGCCGATCGCGCCCAAAATCGGGGGAAGGATCGCCATAACACCGCATATCACACCCCATACGCAAACCAGGCACCAAAGCTTCCCCAGAATCCAATCCTTTGCCGAAAGAGGAAGCATCCGTAAAAGCTGAATTCCTTCCCCTCTCTTTTCCGGACGGAAAAAGCACACCGTCAGAATGGGCAATACCAGTGCCAATGCCGTGGCGTAATAGGGTAAGCCAAACTCAAAATTCGTATATCCGTAAGAAAAATGGAACACGGTCATGATAATACCGCAAAGAAGAGCAAAGCCTCCCATAAACAGGTAACTGCTCAGACTGTGGAAGACCGATCTCCATTCCCGACGCAAAATCACGTTCATTCCGCCACCTCCTGTTTTTCAGGAAGCAGACTGCTTCCCTCCGATCCCCGCATGCCGTTGGCTGCCGTCAAAGAACGGTACACCGACTCCAGAGAGAGCGTTTCCACCGTCATGGACAGGATGGGAGCTCCCATTTCTCCCAGCAAACGGGACAGGGATTCACGAATGTCCCGATCCGCGTGATATTCCACGCTCAGACGGAGCTCACCGCCGCGTGTCGCCTCAGCCGTGCAATCCAATACATCCGGAAGGGCTCGGATCTCCGCGGTCATTGCCTCCTTTTGCCCCTTTGTGGTAACACGCAGACTCCGACTCCGCAACAGCTTTTCTTCCAAAGCCTCAAAGCGATCCTGTACGAGAAGTCTACCGTCTGCCATGATCAACGTATCCTCACAAAGAGAACGAACGACAGAAAAATCCGAGCTTGCCAGGATCACGGTCTTCACCTTGCCCAGCATAGCAATCAGATTCGAAAACTCTCCGCGTTTAGCGGCATCCTTTACGGGAATCGGCTCGTCAATGTACAACACGTCGGGATTTCCTAGCAACGCCCCCGCATAGGAAACACGCTTCCGCTCCTCCTTATTCAAACGAGCCGAGAGACGATTTTGAATTTCTTCGACACCGGTCAGCTCCATGGCTTCCTTGATCTGTCGGTAACGCTTGTCCGCGGCGACACCCCGCGCCTGTCCCATAAAGTCCAAAATCTCCAATACCGTCATATTGGAATAAAATACGGGGTCCTTCGGTACGTATCCGATCTTTGCCTTCATGGCAGGATCGGCAGAAAAGACCGTCCCTCTCATCATGATCTGCCCGCCCTCCGGTTCCAAACTGCCGGAGAGAAGATTTAACAGTAAGGATTTTCCCGCCCCCGAGGGTCCAAGGATCCCGTGCACACCGCCCTTGGAAAAGGAGCAGGAAAAATCGGAAAGGGATACCCCTCCCTCCGTTTTGGAAAGTCCCGCCACTCGGATCCATTCCTGTGTCTTGCTTTCCGCCATCGCTTCCATCACCGATTTTACCTCCCATTCTTATGTATCTCACATAAATTATTTACATTTTAACACAAATCTGTGTCCGAACATTGAACATATCTTGACCGTTCTATGATCTTTCCCGGAGTCAGATATGTACGTTGACTCCGTTCACCACCACTTCCCCGTCAGCGCGAACCAAAATGTACTTGACTCCGTCGATGACTCGAGTCTCCACCAGATCGCCGCAGCCGGGAGTTACCTGAATGGCAACCTCCGGTGTTTTCACGCGAAGTGCTTTTCCAGCCACCAAATTACCGGGGGGCAGCTGAGCGTCCTTGCCAAAGGCTTCCTCGTACTTCTCCTCAAAGACCGTCACACGCTCCTCGGGTACTCCGCAATAGCGGAGCATATCTCCTGCCTCCTCCTTGGTAAGAACCAAAGGCTCCTCTTTCTTCTCTTCCTTATGAGCCTCCACCATTTGCCGAACCTGGCTCTGGACAGAGCGCACCACTCTCAGATTGCAATCCTCCTCCATTGCCTGCTCCAATACACTGCCAAAGGTCACCTGCTGTTCTGCGGCGGGCATGGGAATCTCACCTTGAAACAACGCCGTAACAAGCTCCTCATGGCTGTCAGTCAGATCCTTCGTGTAATACCACGCCTTGTAAATATTCGCGGAATGATCCTCAAATGCGGGAAACATAAAGCCAAGGGCGGGAGGAGCGATCATCGTATCCGTGCCGATACTGCGGAAGCACTTTCCGGGTAAATAATAGCTCAGAGCCGGCTTTCCCTCCTTAACGGGGCAAATACAGCAAAGAACGTAGGAAAACACCTCCGACGAATCCCCTTTTTCCCCGTCGGCGGAATAAGAAAAAATGTCATATCGGTCATGAACCAGAAGGATCACATAGTTTCCTTGAAATTCCAAAGAAGAAACGATCTTCTCATAGAGGGCGTGAACCGACTCCCCGTCCTTCAGCTCGCTTCCTCGAAGCTCACTGAGAAGCCGATGCTCCTCACTCTCCATGACCTGCGCCGTGGTAAATTCCACCTCTAAAAGATTTCTGCCAACTCCTCCCGACAGGGCTTTTCTCAGCACCGTCAGAATCTGATCCGCCTCTTCCTCAGACATCAGTCCCAAGCTCTGATCAAATTCGGAAATGATCTCCTTTTGCTCATTGACAAAACAGCCGCATACGCGGTGAATGTTATTTTTATTTGCGCGATACCGACGGCGGATCTCGCCAATTTCTTTTTCGTTCATCCGAACACCTCTTTCTCTTTTCATACGTCTTTTCATACGACAAATATTGTACCATACTTTTCTTTCGTTTTCAAGTATAAAATCCCACGGGAAGGAAAAAATAAATGAAAAAGCACCACACCGAAACAAGGAGGCACGTATGAGTTCCGGATCCAATCAAAGCACCACCAAGGAATTCTTGGAGGAGTTATACAAGAATATGAAAATGGGAGCCGATTCCATCATCAACATTCTTCCCAAGGTCAAGGACGAAGATTTGAGGCAAGAGCTAACCGCCGAGCTGAACCGATACGAGGAGTTCGCCAAGGACGCAAGCCGACAGCTCTACGACGCGGGAGGTACCCCCGAGGAGGAAGGGATTATGACCAAGCTGATGTCCAAGATGGGAATGGCAATGAACACAGCCATGGATTCCACCTCCAGCCATCTGGCACAGATGATGATCGAGGGCGCTACCATGGGTATCACCGAAAACACCAAGCTTCTTCGGGAATATGAAAATAAAAGCTGTTCGGAGAGCGCGCTCTCCTTAGGAAAGCAGACCATTCGCTTTATGGAAGACAGTGTGGAGAGAATGAAGCGGTATCTGTAAGAAACAAGCCTCATACGGACGGTAGTTGTCCGTATGAGGCTTGTTTTTTGTTTCCAATGTTATCTTATATTATCTTAAAGAAACGCGAGGTGTATTATCATGCGTAATCACTGCCCGTTCCACGTTCACCCGCTCTGATGGCTTTCTGCCAAAGCGGCTCCGGTAGGCACGGTAAAAAGCGGAATAATCGGAAAAACCGCATTTGACACAGACCTCGGTGGGACGTCCTCCCGAGGCAATTTCCCGTTGTGCCAGTGCCAGGCGCTTATGCGTAACGTACTTCTTTGGACTGATCCCCAGATGCTCCGCGAACAAATGGTGGAGGTGGCTTTTCGTAATATACAGCTCCCGACAAATTTCCTCAATACTGCCAAGGGTCAACAGGTGATCGTCAATGTAGGAAATAGCGGCGCAGACCAGAACATTGGCAGGGGTATACTGACTTTCCTTGGCTGAGTCGGCTTCCAGCATGACCCGAACCAACACCTCCTGGATCAGATTGGTCAGCATCTGCTTCCGTTCCTTTCCCTCCAAGCGGTCACAGTAAAAGTCCATTTTATCAAACAACTGGGTCACCGCCAGATGGTTGCGGAAATGAACGACGTTCACGCTTCTCGGAATCCTTTCATAAAAAGGAAACGGACTCACCGATTCGTCGAAAAGAATATTATACCGTTCGTAGTCCTCCTGTCCCTCCACGTGAAGGCAGTGAATATCAAAGGGGCGTGAGATCACAAGGTCATCGCATTGCAGACGGTAACGCTGACCGTCAACCGTGTAGGTCATATTTCCCCGCTTCAGAAAAATGAGTTCAAATACGTCGTGGGAATGGGGCAGATAGTCCTCTTGGGATTGGCGGGATTTCACCGCGTGATTGTAGGAAAGGGTCTCATCCGCGTATTCCAAAATATTGATTATATCCATCAGCGCCTCCTTGACATGTTTTAACTGTCATTCATTATACCACAAGATTACATTTTTTGCAATGTTTTAACCGATTTTTTTCTATTTACTAAACAGAAAAATTGAGATATAATGAACTCATCCAAGAAACAATTCATACAGGGAGGATGTTATGAACAAATTAAAGCTTGCCCTCATCGGTCAGGGCAGAAGTGGCAGAGACATTCACGGAAAATTTCTGAAAACAGAAAGTAACCTTTGGTTTGAGGTCGCGGCAGTAGTGGAGCTTGACGCAGATCGCCGCCAGCGGGCTCTCGCGGAATATCCCGGCTGTGAGGTCATGGAGGACTACCGTTCTCTGTTTGGAAGAACCGACATTGACCTTGTGGTGAACGCTTCCTTCTCCGACGAGCACTACGCCATCACCAAGGAGCTTCTTTTGAATGGCTTCAACGTGATCGTGGAAAAGCCTATGGCAAGAAACTATTTCGAGTGCTCCGATCTGATCCGTATTGCCAAAGAAAAGCAGGTGACCCTTGCCGTATTCCAGCAGACCTTCCTGGCTCCCTACTACGTAGCCGCCAAGAGGGTTGCCGAAAGCGGCATGCTGGGCGAGATCAAGCAGGTCAGCATCCGGTTCAACGGACTGTCCCGCCGCTGGGACTGGCAGACCACTCAGATGAAGATGGGCGGAAGCGTATACAATACGGGACCTCATCCCATTGGAATCGGACTGGGCTTTTTGGAGTTTGACGAGCACGTAAGAGTGGAATACTCCAAGCTGGATCTGGCACTGACCAGCGGCGACGCGGAGGACTACGCGAAGATCATTCTCTCCGCCCCCGGAAAGCCCGTGGTAGACATTGAGATCTCCTCCATCGATGCCTTCTGTGATTACAACATCAAGCTCCAAGGCACCAAGGGAACCTATAAATGCACCACCAAGGCTTACCAGACGAAGTACATCGTTGACGGCGAGAATCCGGAGCAACCTTTGATCATCGAACCCCTGCGCAACGAGGAGGGACTTCCCCTCTACTGCACCGAAAAGCTGGTCACCCATGAGGAGCAGGAAAAGTACAGCGGCAGTGCCTTTGACGTAGCCGTTCACGATTTTTACGAGATGGTTTACGAAAATCTCACCAAGGGTACTCCCTTGAAGGTAACTCCCGAGCAAGCCACACAGGTCATCCGCGTCATCGAGACCGTTCACGCGGAAAATCCCCTTCCGAAAAAATACTGAGAGGAGACACATCATGTATAAGATCGCCATTCTCGGCTGTGAAAACTCCCACGCGGACGTATTTCTCAAGCTGATCTATACCCAAAAGCTGGTGACGGACGTGGAATGTATCGGTATCTACAGCAACGAGCCGGAGGAAGCCGAACGGCTTCATGTAAAATACGGTGTTCCCGTCGCTTCCTCCTACGATGCCTTCGTGGGACAGATTGACGGCTTGATTATCACCGCCCGAGACGGAGACAACCATTACCCTTATGCCAAGCCCTATCTTGACAGTGGCATTCCCATGTTTATCGACAAGCCCATTACCAACACGGAAGAGGATGCCTTGGCTTTTATCAAGGAACTGAAGGAAAGACACATTCCCATCACGGGCGGTTCCTGCGTGATTCACGCGCAGCATCTAAAGGAGCTTGCGAAGATCGTAAAAGAAAAGCCGGACGGAGAGATTGTGGGAGGCTATCTCCGCGCTCCTATGGATTATGACAACATTTACGGAGGATTTCACTTCTACGCCCAGCATCTGGTGCAAGCCATGTGCACGGTATTCGGGTATGATCCCTTATCGGTCCACTCCTTCAAAAAAGGCGGAGTGATCACCTGTGTCGTGCACTACCCTACCGTTAACGTCACCCTGGATTACGTAGACCGTTGTTATAAGATCTACTATGCGGCTGTGAGCAGTGAGACCAAATTCGCGGGAGATACCTATCCCGTTACCGATTGCTTTGTGCCCGAGTTCATGGAATTCTACCGTCTGCTTCAAGGCGGCACGCAATCCCAGAGCTACCGCGACTTTATCGTCCCCGTTATGATCATCAACGCCATTCACCGGGGACTCGAAAGCGGAAAAGAAGAATTCATCCGTCAGTTGGAGGAGATCTGACATGGCAAACTATACCCTTTCCGCCTTTGCGGATGAATACGCTGCCGATCTGGATGACCAGCTCGCCATGCTCCGAGAGCAACGGGTAGGTTACCTGGAGCTTCGCTTTCTCGGCGAGAAAAACGTTGCCGATCTGACGGTGGAGGATGCCGACGAGGTCAAGAAAAAGCTGGACAGCGCGGGAATCCGCCTGTCCGCCATCGGCTCACCCTTGGGTAAGATCAACCTGGCAGACGACTTCCCTGCTCACATGGAGCGTGCTAAGAGGCTCTTTGAAGTAGCGGGGCGGCTGGACGCACGAAACATTCGTATATTCAGCTTTTACCTCCATCAAGGAAAAACTGCCGCAGAGTGTCGGGAAGAGGTTCTTGACAAGCTGGGGCAGCTCCTTGATGCGGCAAAAAAGAGCGGCGTGACCCTTTGTCACGAAAATGAGGCGCTGATCTACGGCGAATCTCCTGATCGCTGTCTGGATCTGCTGAACGCGTTCAGCGGAGAGCTCCGTGCCGTGTTTGACATGGGTAATTTTGTTCTGGACGGTCACGATCCGCAGAATGCCTACCGCCTCCTTGCACCCTATATTGAGTATTTCCACATCAAGGATGCCCTCTATGAGGGTGCCATCGTGCCCCCCGGCATGGGCAATGCTTCCATCCGAGAAATTCTGGAGGAACACCGCGAGGCAAGCACCCGTGACGTATTCGTCACCCTGGAGCCCCATCTGGAGACCTTTGACGGTCTGAATCAGCTGGTAGGAAAAACATTCCAAAACCCCTACCGCTTTGAAAGTAAAGAAATCGCGTTTCTTACCGCAATGAAGCAATTAAAGGAGATTCTCTCATGAAACAGTTTACAAAAGACACCCTTTTGGTCAAGGCAATGGAAACACGCGCCGAAATGGGAAAGGTTGCCGCGGAGGATATTCGCGCCAAGATCCTTTCTCTTTTGGAGACGAAGAAGGAGATCAATATGATCTTCGCCGCCGCCCCCTCTCAGAACGACGTTCTGGCATCCTTGATTTCTTATTCGGATATTCCCTGGAATCGGATCCATGCCTTCCACATGGATGAGTACATCGGTCTTGACGAGCGGTTCGTTAAGCAGAGCTTCGGGACCTTCTTGACCGACCACATTTTCGGAAAGGTTCCCTTTGCCTCCGTTCATTTGATCAACAGTACCGCCACCGATCCCGAGGCAGAGTGTGAGCGGTATTCCCAGCTTCTCCGTGAAAATCCCACGGATATTGTAGTCATGGGAATCGGTGAAAACGGACACATCGCCTTTAACGATCCCTGGATTGCGGACTTTAACGATCCGAAAATGGTAAAGGTCGTTCCCCTGGACGAGGTTTGCCGTCAGCAACAGGTCAATGACGGATGCTTCCCCTCCATCGATTGCGTACCTAAACAGGCGATCAGCCTGACCTGTCCTACGCTGACGGCAGGCAGCCATCTCTTCTGTATCGTTCCCGCAAAGACCAAGGCAAACGCGGTCAAGCACACTCTGGAGGATGCCATTTCTGAGGATTGCCCCGCCACGGCTCTTCGCCGCCACCCCAGTGCCGTCCTGTATCTGGACGCTGACAGTTCTTCTCTCCTATGACGACCAGAATCAAGAGCTCACGAATCATTCTTGGGAATTCCATAACGGAGGGGTTCGTTTATTTTTCTGATGAAAAGATCCTCGCTGTCACCAAGGAAGAGCTTCCCTATGACGCGGAATACGACGTAGGAAATAGCTACGTCTCTCCCGGCTTGATCGACCTACATACCCACGGAGGCGGAGGATACGATTTCATTGACGGAGAGGAAGAGGTATTGAGGGGAGCTCAGTTCCACTTGTCTCACGGCACCACCTCCCTCTGTCCTACCATTTCCGCCGCTCCCTTCGCCACCATGGCAAAGGCAGTGGACTATGTGGCGGGAGCCAAGCAACGTCCCGAGAGGAAGCCCAATCTCCTGGGTGCCCACCTGGAAGGTCCCTATCTCTCGGCGGAACAATGCGGTGCCCAGTGTCCCGACTTTATCACCCCGCCTATTCCCGAGGACTATGAGCCGCTTCTTGCCCGTCACGCGCGTCACATTGCCCGTTGGACCTATGCCCCCGAGTCGGATCCCGACGGACGCTTTTGTCGCACGCTCAAGCAATACGGGGTGCTCCCCTCCGCGGGACATACCAACGCCATCTATGATGAAATGAAGGTTGCCATGGAGGCGGGCTGTTCCCTGGTGACTCACCTCTACTCCTGCACCTCCACAGTAACCCGGGATCATGGATTTCGGAGGCTGGGGGTCATTGAGACTGCCCTGCTTCGAGACGATCTCTACGCCGAGATCATCGCTGACGGAAAGCATCTCCCCGCCGACCTGGTTCGCTTGATCTTGAAGGCGAAGGGGTCTGACCGAGTGATTCTCATCACCGACAGCCTCGCTCTGGCAGGTACTTCAGTAACCACCGGTAGAATGGTCAACACCGACTTTATTATCGAGGACGGTGTGTGTAAGCTTGCTGACCGAAGTGCCTTTGCGGGCAGTATTGCCAGTGCTGACGTTCTGATTCGCTTCATGATCCAAGAAGTAGGGGTCGGTCTGACCGAAGCGGTAAAAATGATGACCAAGACCCCCGCGGCTCTCTTCAAGCTTCCCAAAGGCGTTCTCGCTCCCGGCATGGATGCGGATATCATCGTCTTTGACGACGACATTCGAGTGTCTCACGTCTTTGTCATGGGACAGGTCGCCAAGGAGCCGTAACAGTACAAAACAAATAAATAGGGGCTGTCTCAAATGCGAAATAAACAGCATTGAACTGCCCCTTTATTTATGCGCTTTTCTCCGTCTGACGGTCCAACTCCGCCTGAATCTTCTCCTTCACGTAAGCACAGACTTCTCTTGCCTTCATCCCGGCATATTCCTCATAGGGAATGGCGGGGAGAAACACCACCTTGGTCTTTACCTTCTTCAGTGAGTTCATGCCAAAGGGCTTGTACGAATCCAAGATCAAAACAGGTACAATAGGACATTCTGCCTTCACGGCGGCGGTAAAGCAACCGTATTTGAACTCATCTAAGCGATTGTCTCTCTTTTTTCCATAGCCACCCTCCGGAAAGATCAGATAGTTTCTACCCTCCTTGACCTCCTGCGCCATGTCATTTAATACACGAATTTGCTGGCGGGGATGATTTCTTTCGATTCTCTGCCCTCCCAGTAGGTCAACAAACTGCTTGGCGATAAACATCTGGGAGCGCTTCTTATCCATCAAGACCGAACAGGACTTACTATGTCCCAACAAAATTCCCAGCGCGTCATATTTCCCCTGGTGATTGGCAAACATCATATATCCGCTCTTCTCAGGGATATTTTCCTGTCCCTCATAAGAGGTCGTCACCCGAGCGGTACGGCGCACCCGATCCATCACGTCCTGTGCCAGGTGATAACGGTCCTTCTCCGAATACTGCTCCGGGTGCTTGGCGTAATACGCCATTTTGGGCACGAAATACATAATTGAAAAAGTACGCATGATGACTACATAAATAAAACGAAGCACGACTCAACCATTCCTTATTCTTTCTCTGTATTTCAAATCGTGAAACTTTGATGTCAAAACGAAGTTACTATGATATTATAACAGAAAAGTGTTTCAAAATTGTTGCTGAGTTATTTCGTTAAAATAAAAACTGTTTTAAATTTATGGATTTTTCGCCATTTTTCGCCTCAGGCAGCACAAAAAAGTTCAAAAAGGAAAGCAAGGGAAACGATCCTTCCCTTGCCATACTCTATAATGATATCAACAAATCAATAGTAGTTTGTAAACATGGATGATGCGGCATCGCCGCAGTGATGTTATGGCTTTGCCATAGTGATGTATTGCACCTTTGGCGCAAAGTGATGTGCCATAAACGAGTGAAAAGGTCAAAAATCGAGGTAAAAGCGAAGAAAAGGTCAACTATTATTACAGAACATAGCTTACAAAAGAGCCGACAATAGAGCCGTCGGGCATTTTGGCCGGACTAATAGAAAATTTGTTTTTTAGCCATAAGCGGTGTGACGGTATATTTTTTATATCACAATATGCTCGAACTTGATATGCCTTTTCCTCTTTTGCAATTTCAATTACTTCATTTACCATAGCAGAAGCTATTCCTTGACAACGCAAGTTTGTATATATGACTTCAATTATATTTATAAAAATTTCGCTTTGCTCAACAGGCGCAGGGATTTTTCTTTTGAAAGCCCATAAGTATCCGACAATGGTTTCTTCAATTTTTGCAACAATGAAATAACCGCCATCCCGTACGACGTTCTTTATATTTGGATAGTCGCACAATAGTTGTTGTTTTTCAATTTCTGTGCCAAGGCAAATTACTATGTTATCATACATGGCTGTTCTCCTTTGCCGTATTGATAGAGGTAACCAACATTCTGCGAATAGTTCCGCACTGATTGTAAAGTTCTTTTGCAAACTCACGGTCGAGCAATTCCCATTTTACAAATAATTCAAGCCAATATTCCGTTTCGTAGCACTCTTTCAAGGCTATTTGAAACTTGGCAACAAAGTCGGCTTTACTATGAGCATAATTCGCTTCGTGAATATTCGCGCCCCGATAGAGGTTGATGAACGTTCTAACTGATTGACGAGAGAATAGTGACCTTTTATGCCGTCACACGTCCTGATAACTTTTGCCGCGAAATCGGTTGATAATTCCCGAAGCTTTGATTCTGCCATAATAACACCGCCTTTCTGCCGTTATTACATAATAAAACCATTAGCTTTTCAAGTGAAATATTCGGCTCGTGCCGAATGTGAAATAATTCACTTCGTGAATTGTTAAATATTGCTCCCGTTGGTCGCAATGTGAAATAAAATTCGCCTCCTCACGCGCGAAGCGCATTTCACATGCGAAGCATATTTCACGCTCCGAAGGAGTATTTCACTCGCCGAAGGCGAATTTCACTGAAAAAAGCCGATTGCTTTCGCAATCGGCTTTTTTCTGGTGGGGGATGGTGGATTCGGACCACCGAAGTCAGTGACAACAGATTTACAGTCTGCCCCCTTTGGCCGCTCGGGAAATCCCCCCTATGACGGTTCCGCAGCCGCGAAACCGTTGGAGCTGGTGAACGGAGTCGAACCATCAACCTGCTGATTACAAATCAGCTGCTCTGCCATTGAGCCACACCAGCGTTAACGCGGTTTAATCACCGGAACGAGATATATTATACCACAATTCATTCCCCTTGTCAATACTTTTTTTAAAGTTTTTTACTTTTTTTATAATTTACTTCGGATCTCGTTCAACCGCAAAACCTATCTTGCGGTCTTTTCGATAATATTCGTAATCCTGTTCCTGAATCTCACGCAAGACACGGCAGGGGTTCCCTACCGCCACGACTCCCGCGGGAATATCCTTTGTAACAACACTGCCCGCCCCAATCACCGAGTCATCACCAATCGTAATTCCGGGAAGTATGATCGAGCCTGCCCCAATCCACACTCTGTTTCCGATACGTACAGGAAGGTTATACTGATATGCCTTCTCTCGAAGCTCCGGACAGATCGGGTGCGTCCCCGTCGCAATCGTAACATTCGGAGCAATCATAACATTGTCTCCCACGTAAATGTCCGCGTCATCCACAACCGTCAGATTGAAATTTGCGTAAAAGTTTTTTCCGACATGCATATTACAGCCCCAATTCGCATGAAACGGCGGCTCAATATAGCAATTTTCCCCAACGTCAGCAAACACTTTCCGAATGATCTCCTCACGGTACTTGACCTCGGAAGGGCGTGACATATTGAAATCGTGAATCAGTTCCTTACACTCACAGAGCTTTTTGCCCAGTTCTTCGGGAATAACCTCAAAGGAACAATCGTAAAGCTCCCCGTTTTTCATCTTTTCCAATAAAGTCATATTTAAAGCCTCCGTCAAATTCACTCTTATCTGCAAACTTCATTATATCACAAAATTCCCGAAATGTAAATAGACGGAGGGTTTCTTTGCAAATTGAAACGCCCTTTTTAGCTTAACAACCGACTTGCACCAAATTTGCACCAAAACCGCAAACTTGGCACAAAGCCCCCCGAAAACCGTTGTGGTATCGGAGTTTTTTGATAATTGATCTTTGGTCAAAATTATCTTTTTGAGAACTGTGAGGGCGTTAGGAAAATGTGCCGGTGGAACATTTTTAGCCCGACATGGCAAAACCCCGGCGGTTTTGCCAGCCTCGGTACGAGGCGGGATAAGGAAAACGGCACCCACCGAAATCGATGAGTGCCGTATATACAACACCTTGTGGGTGCCTTTTTCCTTATCTCTTGGAGTTATCACACGCTCTTTTTATCTCTTTGGATACCACATTATAAACTGTCATAAGTTATTTATTGCATGATCTGGGCACCCTGTTTTGATTTTATTGTGTGGTTTTTATATATTCTCATAAGTTTTTATCAAAGCGTATTTCTTTCACTATTATTGATAGTTGGTTTTCTGTTGGTTTTTCGTCCTGCTCGTTCACACTATCTATACCCCCCTACCCAGGGGGCGACAGGGCGACCCCCACCCCCCTTCTCTCAACTGCTCGGATAAAGAAAAGTATAAAAAGGCTTATATAAAAAAGTTTGGTCAATTTGGTCATTAAATACTATATCGTACAATACTAAACGGTACAGCAAGTTATACCGTCCTATTTCTTGACCGTCTATATGGTCAAGCCGTGGTCAAGTCGGTCAATTTTTGGTCGAGCGGTTAAATGATCATTCGGTCGAACACTATATATGGCATTTCGATAGATTGCCAAGATCAATATATTGTAATTATTTTGAGAAAACCTCTTGACAAATTCTCAAAGAGGTGATATAATGTTGCCATACAAGTTAATAGCAACCAAATCAGTTATTTCGAATATGCCATTTGTATGGATCAATCATAGCGCATTATTGCGAGAGGTTTTTAGACCTCAAACCAATAATGTGCTTTTTTTATTTTCAATCGCTATGAACTTGGAAAATAACAGGAGGTCAGACAAATGACAAAAGAAGAAAGAGAAAAAATCAAAGCCGAAGTGGCTGCCGAGCTTCGTGAGGATGCTTTGAAAAGGCGTAGAGCTTACAAAGCCGAATGGAGACGGAAAAACCCAGACAAAATCAAAAAATCCAACGAGCGGTATTATATCAAAAAAGCCGCTCAGATCATGGCAGAAAGAGAGGGCAAGGACAATGGATAATAATGTAACTTATATGTCAATCAAACAGACGGCACAAAAGACCGGCATTGCTGAGAGTTGCATTAGAAAGTTGGTCAAAGATGGGGGTGTCCCCGGTGTATATGTGGGAGTCAAATATATGGTTAATGTACCTTTGTTTATCGAACAACTTAACAAAACAAGTCAAAAAGGCGGTGTGTTAGTATGAATGAGAAATATAATCCTATCAAATCGGTTGACGGCGTTGCAGTCAAGTGTCCGTCTTCTTACAAGTGGAGGCTCGAAGACCTTTCGGCAGGATATGCCGGACGAACCGAAGGGTATCAAATGGACAAAGCTCGTCTTGGTCAAGTAATTGGCTTGGATCTGAAATGGAAGAACGTGACCACAGAGGATGCTTCGGCAATCCTTAAAGCATTCAATCCAGAATACATAAGGGTATGTTATCTTGACCCGAAGGAAGGGTTGTTCAGGACATCGGAGTTTTATGTAGGAGATAGAGCCGCACCGCTTTACAACTGTCAAACGGGTTTGTGGTCAGAAATATCTTTCAGCATTATAGAGCGAGGAATCGAGCTTGTCAAAACTGACGAATCATATGACGAAGTGTATGAGGAAATTATTAAAAGTCAGGAGAAGAACAATGAATGAAACAATAGAAGAATATAAGGTCATAGGTGGTCGATATGTGGTCAACAAAGATGGTACGGCTTTCTACAGAGAACCCCTAAAAGATTCGAGCGGCTTTATTGACACTCCATTCATGAATTTCTCCCCGATCTTGCAAAAACTGAAACGAATTGACGATGGATTTATACAAACTGATAAAATCACATTTCGTGCATTGCGGAGAGGAATTTTAGAATCCCCCATAGATATTGAAAAGAAAGACATGATCGGGAATCAACCTCATGCCAAATTCGGGGCAGGATGCCGTGTTTATCTTGGCTCCAAGAATATTGCCCGATGTGGTGAAATGATGGGAATGCAGTGTGAAGATGCCGACATAGAGACTGTATATACACATAGCGGATGGAAGATAATTGACGGCGAAAGAGTCTTTTTGAACGGTACAAACAGCATCACCGCCAATGGCTTAACCAATCGGTATATCGTTGAATTGGATTCAGATCTGGAAAAGTGTTACGGATTTTTCCCCTGTGATGACTCTGACCGATATAGCACATTATTGAAATTGCTGCCAAGTGCTGCACCGGGAGAATTGGTAATTCCCTCCCTGGCATACTGCTTTATGACTCCATTGAACGGTATGTTGCGTGATAAAGGTGCGGAGCCGTCTTTCTCCTTCTATTTAGTCGGCAAAACAGGAACCTTCAAGTCATCCTGGTCAAAAATTTTATTGGGCTTTTTCGGTCGTATCAACTACGGAGATCCAGCTCCAATTAACTTTGAAAACACCAAAAATGCTATTGGGAGAAAATTAGCCCTTGGAGCGGACATGGTATTATTATTGGATGATCGTAGACCGACCAACAACGCCGCCGATAAACTCAAATATGAGTCTGCAGAGAAATATATATCCAGTGCTATCGGAGACAGAGCGGCAAGAGGTAGACTAAATGCCGATTGCACCGCCAAATCTTCTTATACCGCCCGATGCAATTTGATCGTTACGGCAGAAGAAGCATTTCAAAACATTGGTGAAAGTTCTATCGCCCGTTCTGTATCGGTAGAATTAAAACCGGGCATGATAGATTTTGACAAAATGGCAGAGTTGCAAAACAAGACCCGCCATCTTAATGCAATCATGGCAGAATATATTCAATGGCTTATAGAAAATTACGACAGTATCAGTGATCGTTTAGGAAAGAAAAGTATTGAATATCGAAAGTTATTTACGGATGCAGGACACCCACGCATTGCAACGGCGTTTTCTAACCTTATGTTGGGGTATTCCATGTTAATAGCTTTTCTGCAGCACAAAGACTTGATCACAAAGAACCAAGCCGCCGAAATGAAAAAATCGGCAAAACAGATATTTCTGATGCTATGTCAAAGACAAAGCGATCGTGTCAAGAGCGATAAGCCTACATTGCTTTTTATCAATCTCTTGCGGCAGATGTTGGAGATACGGCAAGTTGATATTATAGATCTGAAAGAACAAACGATAGACGGCGTAGCGGTTAATCCACAAACACCGAGCGAAAGAACGATCGGTTATCGTGATGACCATTATATCTACTTAATTCCCGATGTTTCCTATACGGCGGTATATAATTTTTACGGACGAAGCGGAAACACTTTCCCATCATCGAAAGCGGCTCTATGGCGGCAATTCAAAGATGAGGGAAAATTGATGACTGACAATGAGCGTGTAGACTACCGAAAGACCATCAAAGGAAAAACAGGGCGATATATAGCTATTCGAAAAGATGTATTGACCGAAGACAACAACGCCTAATCCTCTCCCCTCAGAACGGCTAAAAAGCCTTGTGTAAGCCCGTGCTTTATTGTGCAAAGGCTTGTATACTAAACAAGGCAAACCGTTCTGAGGGGTTAAAATCAAGCCCAATAGAGGTGCATAAATGAAAAACGATCTTCCAAACGATATAAAGATACGGCTTGCCAAACTAACAGCCCATACTGTAACCGAATATTTTAAGGATCCGGAACATCGAAAAGAATTTGAAAAATGGTATCTAAAAGAATACGGCGAACCATATCTATGGAAAATTAGACCTCAACCCGAAGACGATTAGACATTTTCACCTGTATCATTCATGGTGAAAGTAACGGTATAAGTACAATCCAAAGCGTTGGCGATTTCCTGTAAATCTTTTTCGGTGAAGTTGTCACGCTTCATTTTGTTATTGAGATTTTGAGGGCTAACACCCAAACGGCGTGCAAGCTCAGCTTCCGAGATATTCCCTCTTTTGATCAATAATATTCTAATTCTATCACTCAAACTCATTGTTATATCCTCCTTAGTGATCTTTATTGTATTATACACTATTTAATGTACAATGTCAAGATGGTTTTGTTATAATCAAAAAATATTTTATGTTTTTATCAATTTTCTATTGACAATATCAACTTTTTAGTGTATAATATAGTCATGAGGTCAGGCTAAGAAAGACCTTACACTATATATTTTTATATGGAGGATACGCCATGAGTACAAGTGAATTAATCAGTAAGATTCGAGAGTTGAAAGAATTGAAATCCTATGCTGAAGAAATCGCAGAGGAAATCACCGCCCTGGAAGACATAATCAAAGCCGAGATGATCGAGCGAAACACCGAAGAAATGACGGTAGATGTTTTCAAGATCAGGTGGACAAGAATGACAAGCAATCGCTTTGACACCACCGCTTTCAAGAAGACCCACGCAGACCTTTACGCACAGTACACCAAACAAACCGAGAGCCGCCGCTTCTCGATTACATAAGAAAAGCCCCATATCTCAACCGCCGACCAAGCACCGAGATATAGAGCGTGAACCCACAGGAGCGGGTACGGTTATATTATACTATATTCGCTCCTTAAAATCAAGATAAAGGAGAAAAAAACATGAAATCAAAAGAAAATTTTATAAACGAAGAAATTGACAGCATAGCAGCAGAGGCAGGCATAGCATATCAATTATTGGAGGGCTTATATGCTGATTTTTTCACTCCTACGGAAGAAGCACTCGATACAAAGTCTTTTCTATTAAACTATACCGCCATCCAAAATCGCTTGTGGGGTATCTCTTATGTTTACCACATGATACAGTTAAAATTGGATTATATAATAGGCATACATACAAATGCAACAACAGCTTTTGAGCGTGAATTTTCAGGATTGATTGCGCTTAATAAAGACAAGGAGGGCTGAATCATGGCAAGCATAACCAAACGCACCTTGAAAGATGGTTCCAGGGTCTATGAAATTCGAGTTTCGAGAGGGCGAGACCCTATCACAGGAAAACAATTACCCATGTACACACAACGCTATAAACCGCCTGTATCTCTATCAGACAAAACCGCTCTTAAAAATGCACAACGAATGGCAGGAGAATTTGAAGCTGAGTGCAGAGCCGGGCGCGTAATGACCAAAAGCGAAGCCAAAGAATATGAAATCCAACGAATTAGGGAAGAAGAATTAAAACCCACTTTTCAAAAATATGTGGAAATCTATTTGAAAGAAATGGAGATTAGAAGCCCAAACACTATAGCCAATTATCGTGTTGTCTTGCGGCGTGCTGGTGAAACTTTGAACACCTATAAAATAGAGGATATTACAACGCTGATCATGAAAGATTATTTTCTCGATTTGCAAACAAACGGCAAGAACGAGAAGACCGGCGAAGCATTAGCCCACAAAACCATCATCAAACACTATATTGTGCTACACTCGTTCTTCCAAGCCGCAGCAGATAATAATATTATCGTCCGTTCTCCTATGCAGGATATGAAACGCCCAAAGCCCAGGAAAGATGACCGGGAAGAACCTGTTCAAGCGTGCAGTCCTGAGCAGGTACAGTATATTTTTAACTGTGCTGAGAAAGAGCCGTTGAAGTGGCGTGCCATGATCCATTTCTTCATTGAGAGCGGTTGTCGCCGGGGCGAGGTAGTGGCATTGAGATGGAAACATATCGATCTTGAATCAGGGCGAATCACCATTGAAGATAATGCCCAATATACAGCAGGTCGAGGAACTTATATCACTACTCCGAAGAGCGGCAAAGCTCGTATCGTTATGTTAAGCACTCAAGGCGAAGCCATACAACTGTTAAAAGAATTAAAGAAAGAACAACGCAGTATGATTTTCAAAGGGATTCAAAAACTTAACGACTTTGTATTTACTCAAGAAAACGGCGATATGATGAACCCACAAGCCCCCACAGCATATATCAGCCGATTTTGTAAGAAGTACGACATGAAAGGAATACACCCCCATATGTTCCGTCATACATTCGCCACAATGGCTTTACAGAGTGGGGTTGATGTTGCTACCGTTAGTGCTATGGTCGGTCATTCTGAGGTGTCTACAACGCTTAACACCTATACTCACACCAACGAAGCGGTACAGAGCCAAGCCAGCGAAAAAATAGCTACCAAACTGTATAAAGGCATTTTGACATCAAGCGTGAAAAAGGCTTGAATGTATGAATTTTTTACATGATAAAAAAGGCACAGACATTGATCTAACTTTGTCTGTGCTTTTGTGTTTAGAGTTTAGAGCAAATGGTAGACAGCCGATATTGGTCACCCCTGACCACTTTCTGACCACTTTCTGTATTGCTTATTCAGCCTTATTCCCTTATATAATTTGTAATAACTTCGGGTATATTATCAAATGACCAATTTGACCAAGATTTGATTACATATAATACCTATATAAATCTAAGCAAATAACCATGCTTTTGCATAACTGTTGGTTTTTTGTTGGTTTTCTGTACTTTTTGAGGATAAAGAAAAAGCCCATAAACACAGGTTTTCCTTGTGAATACAGGCTTTTTCGATATAGTGGTAATTATCTCTTGGAGAACTGAGGTGCGCGACGAGCTGCCTTGAGTCCGTACTTCTTTCTTTCCTTCATACGAGGGTCACGGGTCAGGAAGCCTGCTGCCTTCAGTGCGGGTTTGTAGTTCTCATCTGCCTGTACCAAAGCACGTGCCAAGCCGTGGCGGATGGCACCTGCCTGTCCGGACAGACCGCCGCCGTTTACGGTTGCGATGATGTCGAACTTGCCCTCAGTAGCGGTTGCGCCAAAGGGCTGGTTTACGATGAGCTTCAAGGTCTCAAGACCGAAGTACTCATCAATGTCCTTCTTATTGATGGTGATTACACCGGTGCCGGGAACGATGCGAACACGTGCAACGGATTTCTTTCTTCTACCTGTGCCATAAAAATAAGGCTTTGCGCTTGTATACATGGTTCGTCCTCCCTTACTTTACTTCCACTGCCACGGGCTTCTGTGCCGCATGGGTGTGCTCTGCGCCTGCAAATACCTTCAATCTGGTTGCGGACTTTGCGCCGATGCTGTTGTGGGGAAGCATTCCCTTTACAGCCAGCTCCATTGCAAGCTCGGGCTTGGTTGCCATCAAGGTCTTGTACTGAACTTCCTTCAGACCGCCAATGTAGCCGGTATGACGGCGGTAGTACTTCTGCTCCAGCTTTCTGCCGGTCAGAACTGCCTTATCTGCGTTTACGATAATTACGAACTCACCGCAATCCACGTGGGGGGTGAACTCAGGACGGTGCTTACCGCGGAGAATGGAAGCCGCTACTGTTGCGACTCTGCCCAAGGGCTTTCCTGCCGCGTCCAGAACGTACCACTTACGCTCAACCGTCTCAACTTTTGCCATATAAGTTGACATTGCATTTTCCTCCAGAATATTGTAAATAATTTTTCATGCTTGCCTATTATACCACGACCCGTTCCGATTGTCAATAGTTTTTTTGAAAAAATTCAAAAAATTTAATTTAGATCTTACATACCTCGTTTTTTCTCCCGAAATCACCCATTTTCCTCCCGAATCCTTTTTTGCCATTTCATTTTTTTCAATCCGCTCCGGGTCATAACGGTTCCCCCTGTTACATAAAGTATAGCAAAACAAAAAAACGGAGGTTAAAGAACCCATGAATCATTGTTATCGACCGGAAGGAACCTATCTGTCCCATCCGGAAAATCTGGAGCTTCTCTCTTCCCGCGCCGGCTTGGAGCGCGCCATGGAGGAGGGACTCATTTTGGAAGGAACCGTTCTTCTCTGTGACAGTTCCCTGCGTCTGCACGTGGATCTCGGCGGCATGAAGGGGATCATTGACCGACAGGAAGCGGTCTTTTGCCGACGGGGAGAGGAGCTAAAGGATATCGCCATCATTACGCGAGTGGGAAAGCCCGTATGCTTTAAGGTGCTTGGTTTTACACAGCTCGGGGGAGAAACCGTGGCGCGTCTGTCCCGCCGCGCGGCTCAGGAGGAATGTCTACGGCATTACCTTACCACACTGCGTTTAGGGGATATTCTGCCCGCCAAGGTCACCCATATGGAGCCATTTGGAGCATTTATGGATATTGGCTGCGGTGTGTCTTCCCTGCTCTCGGTAGACTGCCTTTCCGTCTCCCGTATTTCCCACCCTTCGGACCGTCTTGCCGTGGGTGACACCGTGTATACGGTAGTCAAGGCGATGGACCGCTCTCTGGAGCGCATCTTCGTCAGCATGCGTGAGCTGCTTGGCACCTGGGAGGAAAACGCCGCCCGCTTTGAGGTGGGTCAGACCGTAGCGGGGATCGTGCGGAGTGTTGAGTCCTACGGTGTCTTCGTGGAGCTTACCCCAAACCTGGCAGGGCTCGCGGAGCTGCGTGAGGGAAACGGAGACCGTTCTCTTGCCACGGTGGGACAGCCTGCGGCGGTCTACATAAAAAGCATGATCCCCGACCGAATGAAAATCAAGCTGGTGCTGATCGACTCCTATCGCGGAGCCCTTCCCCGGTCGGGGATCCCTTATTTTATTGATTGTGAGAAAACACGGCATTTAGATGCCTGGAGGTATTCCCCCGCCTCCTCGCAAAAGGTCATCGAAACGGTCTTTGAGCCGGGAGATACGCCCGATTAAGCTCAGCCCTCGATCACAAAGGTACGGTAACCGTCGTCCGCCGCATAGTACGCGCCGCCGTTGGCGGTTACGTAGTCGATTGCCTTCGTAATGCTACCCGTCTTGTTCTTGTAGTTGTTATACCGGCTCGCGGTCTGCTCCGCACTGGTAGGAACCAGAGCGTACTTGGGTTTGATGTGGGTCTCGTAGAAGGTTGAGGTAGTTTCGTCAATGCCGTGGTGCGGCAGAGTCACAAAATCACTCTTCAAGTGGGTCTTATACATCACATCCAAGTGCGTGCTCTCATTCTTGGTAGCGTCACCGGTGACCAGAACGCTCTGACCCGTAGCAAACTTCGCACGTAACACGATGGACTGCTCGTTACCGTCCACACCCTTGATGTACTTTTCTACCGTGTTCTGGTTCAGCATGGTTTCCAAGGTATACAGGAACTCTACCTGCAACTCCCCAAAGTACATAACCTGTCCGGTATGGGGTACGATGGTCTTGGCACCGAACTTGACAGCCGCCTCACGGATCAACTTGGAGCCGTTATAGACCTGCGCGTTGGCGTTGCAGTACTGCTGGTTCAGCTGAGCCACGAAGTACTCCACCTTCACGTCGCTGTAGTTGTAGCTCTGCCCGTCATAGCCCTTGGCTCCCGAGTATCGGGAGGCGAACTCAACGAAGTTGCCCCAATGGTCCTCGTGGGGATGAGTAATGATCCAGGCGCGGATCACGATCTTACCGTCGGTTCTCTTGTTGTTTTCCTTTAGGAAATTATAAAACGCGGTGGTGTCGTATTTCCAGCCGCCGTCGACGATCACATAGCTTCCGTCGGGGTTGGTAAAGATCACGCCCAGACCGTTGTTACCGCCGCCCTGCTTCGTGTAATCGATGGACATAAAGGTCATGCTACCGTCGGTGACTGCCGCGTCGCCGTATGCCTCCTTAGCGAACGCCTCGCTCTTGGGGACATCCGACACCACGATGCGCGCCACATTCTTGGAGAAATCTCCGCCGGTATTCGCCGAGGGCATATAGTACACGTGAACCATATTCGTGTCATTGTACAACGTACGGAAATAGTTGCCGTTCACATTGTCGCGGCTCTGATACAACGTGTAGCCCGCCTGTGTCAGCTTGCTCACGTAGGCATCAAACTCGGTCTTGCTGGTTCCCTCCACCTGGGTGGTGAAATGACCGCCGGCACTGAACTCAACGGCAGTGCTGACCGTTCCCGCGGTGCTATAGACGGGAACGTCCGCCGCAAAATCAGCGTAGCCAAAGGAAGCGGTATTGCCGTACAGCGTTTCCTTGTCCTTGACCATATAGGGTGTGACCTCATAGGTATAACCGACGCTGTTTGGAATATTTTCAATGTGCAACGCGTACAAATAATTCGTGCCGGGGCAAAGCTGCTCGGCAGTAGCGGTGACCGTCTTGGTCCCCTCTTTATAGGTGATCGAGCGGTACACGTAATTGCAATCCACGTTTTTCGTGGCGGTACTACGGACACCGGTGGTCTTGTCGTAGCTGGTCATTTTGACCTGATACCCTACCTTGCTTCCGTCCTTGTCCCCGATTGCCGTAATCAGCCGAAGAGTATAGGTACTGTTAGAGCCGGCAACCTGATAGCCTACGAGGGTAGGCAGTACGTTCGGCTCAGAGATCTTGATGTTATCCAGATTCACGTCCACGTAGTTCCGAAGGGACAGACGGAGATACTGAGTGACGAAGCTGCTTGTATTTGTCTTTGCCACGTTCAGAGTCGCTGCGGAATAGCTGTCGGTCCTACTCCAGACGGTGGCACCCTTTGCTTTTACAAATACACTGACACCGTTCTCCGGAGAAAATTCAATGCGAACAGTAAACCACTTGCCCAGTACGGTTGAGGCATAATTGGGAGTCATCTTGCTGGTGTCCACCCATGAGTTGCTGTTGTTTTTAGGCGAATTCAGCAGATTTCCGTTGATACGGGGCTGTACGTGCCAGGTGCTGGAATCCCCCGTATCCTTGCTTCCCGAGAAGTGGGCGGATTCGTCGGCTTTGGAGTTGTATTGGGTATACGAGCCAACTGCCGCCGGCAGGTTGCTCTTGGCGGAATACATAAAATCATATTCCAGAGTGTATCCCTTTTTCAGATCCTCGTGTGTGTGTACCAGAAGATCGATCCGTGAGTTGGAGGCATTTTGCAGCCGCAACGCCCCGCTCGAAACCGATGCCTTCAAGGTGCTTGGGTAATTTGCACTCACGGTGCTCCAACCGATGGCATTCAACAAAGAACTGTTGGTCTTGCTGGAAAGGGTCGACTCGTCAAAGGTCCACGTCTTTGCCATCGACGCGGCGGCAGCCGTCGCGGTGGTCAACAGTATGGCAGATACGCTAAATACCATTAAGCACGCCAAAATAAAAGATAATAGTTTTTTCAAAGCATACTCCTTCTACATTATATTTTACTATATTTACCTCACATCTATTTTATTATATTTAGAGTATCTTTTCAATTCGTTTTTTGAACAAAAATAACCGTTCTTTTTGTTTAAAATGACAAGGCGGCAGAGAAAATTTCCTCTGCCGCCGATTTTATTTACCCCAATCCCTTCAACGGGAATGTTAGTTCGTAAAGAAGCCCTCAAAGGAGATGGCATCCTTATTGGTCTCGTCGTTCACCTGTGTCTTCAAGACAGCGGTATATCCGCTCTTGATGTTGAAGGTTGCGTACCCTCCGTCCGCCGCCAAGAAGGCACCGCCGTTTGCCAAGGCGTAGTCAACGGCAACACAGCTGCCACCGGTAGTTTCGGAACCATAATTTGCGTTCGAGCCTTCCTTGGAGAGGTTATAGCGTTCAATCGCTTTATTGGTGCTGGTGGGGATCAAAACGTACTTTGCCTGTATACTTGTACCGTAGAAGGTTTCGGTAGTAGGATCGATGCCATGATGAGGCAGAGTGACAAAATCACTCTTCAAATGGGTGTTGTACATCGTCTCCAGACGCGTGCTTTCGTAATTGGTGGCGTCTCCGGTGATCAGAACCGTCTGTCCCTCGTTGAACTTGGCACGGAAGATCATGGACTGCTCGTTGGCATCCCTTCCGCCTGCACCGTGTCTGCCCGCAACGGTTTTTTTCGTTAGCATGGATTCCAAGGTATACAGGAATTCCACCTCCAGCTCACCGAAGCGCATAATCTGTCCTGTCTGAGGAACCACGGTCTTAGCCCCCGTAAAGCGCGCGGCGGCTTCACGAAGAGCTTTGGAACCGTTGTAGGTCTGCTGATCCTTGCCCACACAGTACTGCTGACTCAGCTGAGCCACGAAGTACTCCAGAGTAACCTGAGAAGCGTAACTCTTAGAGAACTGCACGATGTTGCCCCAGTGGTCCTCGTGAGGATGGGTAATGATCCAAGCACGGATCACGATCCTGCCGTCAGTTCTCTTATTGTTATCCTTTAAGAATTTGTAGAGGGTATTGGTGTCGTATTTCCAGCCGCCGTCCACGATAACGTAGCTTCCGTCGGGATTGGTAAAGACCACGCCCAGACCGTTTTCGCCACCGCTAACCTGCTGAGCGTAATTGATGGACATAAAGGTCATGCTTGCCTCGGTCACCGTAGCGTCAGCCTTGGCTTCCTTGGGGAACGCCGCCGACTGGGGCGTATCCGACGCAACGATACGGACCAGGTTCGAATTATAGTCATCGGTATTTTCATTGGGTGTATAATACACGTGAACCATTAGCTCACTGTTGTAGAAGGTGCGGAAATAGTTTCCGTTCACGTTGTCACGGCTCTGGTAAAGGGTGAAGCCTGCATTCGTCAGTTTGGTAACGTAGGCATCAAACTCGGTCTTGCTGGTTCCCTCTACCTGTCTGGTAAAGAAACCTCCTGCGCTGAACTCGATCACGTCGTGAACCGTACCCGACGAGGTATCGTAATCGGGAACGTCAGCGAGGAAATCGGCATAGCTGTACGTAACGGATCTGCCGTAAAAAGTTTGCTCGTTCTTGACCTCGTAGGGAGTAATCTCATAGGTGTAGCCCACACCCCGCGGGATCTCCGAAATATGCAACACGTACAGGTACTCCATTCCCGCCCATAGCTCCGAAGCGGTTTTGGTCGTATTACCGTAGGTTATGGACTGATATACGTAGTCACACTCAATATTTTTCAGCTCCGAGGTATTCAAAACGCCGGTTGCTTCGTCATAATAGCTTACCTTGAGCAGGTAGCCCACCTTGGTTCCGCTCTTATTTTCAATAGCGGTTATCAGCCGAAGGGTGAAGGTGTCGTTGGTCTGAGCGGTCTGGTAGCCTATGAATTTGGGCAGCTGATCCAGAGGAGAAAGTGAAATATTATCCAGCTGTACGTCCACCAAGCCCCGGATCACCAACCGCAGATACCGGGAAATGAAGTTTGTGGACGAGTCTTTAGCGGTTGCCAGAGTTTCCGCGGAATAATAATCGGTCTTCGTCCAGGTTTCGCTTTCTCTGGGCTTCAAATACGTACAAACGCCATAGTCGGTGGAAAATTCGATCCGCAAGGTAAACCACTGACCGAACACCGTGGAAGCGTACCTGGAATACATCTTGCTCGTATCGATCCAGCTACTGTTTTTCGGAGAATTCAAAAAATCTCCGTTCATGCGGGGCTGAACGTGCCAGGTATTGTTATCCCCCGTTCCGGAGTCACCCGAGAAATGAGCCGATTCGTCTGCTTTCCCATTGTACTGCGTGTAGGATTTGTCGTTCCAGCTTACCGATGCCGGCAGATCGGTGGCTTCCGAATACATAAAATCGTATTGCAGTGTAAAGCCATCCCTCAGGGCTACGTTGTCGCAGACCAGCAGGTCTTCACGCGTTTTTGTGGGGTTTTGCAAGCGCAGAACTCCGTCCGTAACGGATGCCTTTAGGGTCCCGGCACTGCTCTGTGCCGTCCAACCGAGAGCTTCAAGCAACGCGGAATCCTCTCCGGATACATTCTCGAAGTCCCAGGTTTTAGAAACGGACGTATTGGTAGCCGCTGACGCGGTGGTCACCAGCGCCGTAAAGGTACCAAGTAGCATAAAAATTGCCAAAATCATGGATAACAATTTTTTCATAGCATTCTCCTTGTTCAATATATTCCGCAATCCAAATGATTGTACATACTTATTTTAGCACAATTTACAAATAATTTCCATTCGCGTTTTCAACAAAAATCCTAACGCATTTTGATAAAATTGACAAAAGCGGCAGGAGAAAAAGCTCTCCTGCCGCCGTTGGGTATCCAACAAGGTTTTATTTTGGGGCGAGATCAATGAAAGAAGCTGTCAAAGGTGATCGCGTCCTTCAGTACACTATCATTGGTCTGCGGAATCATTCCGGCACCAATCAAGAAAGTTCGGTATTCACCGTCCGCGGCGTAATACGCTCCTCCCCTGCCCGTTGCGTAATCAATGGCTACGCAGCTGCCGCCCGTGGTGGGAGTTCCGTAATGATGAGCACCGCTATCCGAAGCCCAGCTTGACTTCGAACGCTCATAACGCAATTGAGCCTGTTCTGCGCTGGTGGCAACCAGTACGTACAGGGGCTGAATCGAATCTCCATAGAAGCGCTGGGTAGTCGGATCAATTCCATGGTGAGGCAGAGTGACGAAGTCACTTCTCAAATGCTTGTAATACATCAAATCCAAATGTGTGCTCTCGTTTCTCGATGAGTCGCCGGTGATCAGAACGGTCTTGTTCGCGTCCTTGAATCTTCCTCGGAAGATCATCGACTGCTCGTTTCCGTCCACACCGTCGATATATTTCTGCACGGTACCGGGATTGAGCATGCTCTCCAGCGTGTACAGGAATTCGATCTCCAGCTCACCGAAATACATAGTCTGTCCGGTCTGGGGAACGATGGTCTTCGCGCCCAATTTCGCGGCTGCCTCACGGATCACCTTGGAGCCCTCGTATACCTGAGTATTGGCGTTACAGTACTGTTGGCTCAGCTGCGCCACAAGTGCTTCTACCGTTACGTCCGTATAGTCATAGGTTTCACCGTCATAGCCCTTTTCTCCCGCGTACCGCGCGGCAAACTCAACAATGTTGCCCCAGTGGTCCTGGTGCGGGTGGGTAATGATCCAGGCGCGGATCACGATCTTTCCGTCGGTTCTCTTGTTATTGGTCTTTAAGAAGTTATACAGCGCGGTGGTGTCGTACTTCCACGCGCCGTCCACGATAACGTAGCTTCCGTCGGGATTGGTGAAGATCACGCCTAAGCCGTTGTCTCCGCCTTCTCCGTCATTCTGAGCGGCATAATCCACAGCCATGAAGGTCATGCTGGCTGAGGTCACCGCCGTGTCACCGTAGGGAGTCTTGGGGAAGGCATCGCTCACGGGAGTGTCCGACACAACGATACGCACCACGTCCTCGGTAAAGTCACCGCCGGTATTCGCCGCGGGCATGTAGTATACGTGAACCATCATGAAATTGTTATAGAAGGTACGGAAGTAATTTCCGTTCACGTTATCACGGCTCTGATACAGGGTATACCCCTCATTGCCAAGCTTCGTAGCATAGGCATTGAACTCGGCAAGAGTGGTACCGACTACCTGTCTTGTATAATAGCCGCCGGCGCAGAATTCAATGAACTCGTTGACCGTTCCGGAGGCAGTATCGTAAGCGGGAACCTTTTCCTTGGCAAGAGAGCGGTCAAAGCTCTTAGTAGTACCGTAGAGAGTCTCTCCATTTCGTACCTCGTAAGGAATCACGTGATAGGAATAAGTCTCAGCAAGAGGAATTCCCTCAAGATGTAACGCAAACAGATAGGTCATTCCCTCACGGAGCTGATCTGCCGTCTTGGTTACAGTTCCGTTCCCATCGTTGAAGGTGATGCTCTTGTATACGTAGTCACACTCTACGTTTTTCGTGGCAGTTCGGATCCCGCCCGTTGCCTCGTCAAAGAAGCTGACCACAACGTAATATCCTACCTTTGTGGAGGCGGCATCCTTGATGGTGGCGACCATACGCATGTCGAAGGAGGAAGTGGAATCCTTATACTGAATACCGTACACCTCGGGGGTATAATCTCTCGCGGTGATTGAAATGTTATCCAGATAAATGTCTACGTAGAGACCAAGGGTGAAACGAAGGTACTTGGTAATAAAGCCCTTGGTTCCGCTGGAGTTGGAGATCTGATCGTCGCTGTAAACATCGGTCAGGGTCCAGCTGGAAGCACCTTGTGTCTTGATAGAAGCTTTCACCATGTTCCCCGGAAAGTATTCGATCTTCACGGTAAACCACTGATCCGCGACGATACTGTCGGATAACGTACCAAATCTGTTTCCGGACATTCTGGAGGCGTTAAGCCAGCTGTTCGCGTCGGACTTCGGCGCATTCAGAAGCTGTCCGTACAAACGGGGCTGAACATGCCAGGTACCGGCGACACTGGAGCCGTTATTGCCCGAGAAAAATCCGGATTCATCCGTTTTGCTGTTATACTGAGTATAGTTTCCGACAGCCGCCGGCAGATCACTCTTGGCGGCGTACTTGAAATCATATTGGAGGGTATAAGCACCCTTCAATGCCTCGTTCTCGCAAACAAGCATATAAATGTTGGAGTCCTTGGAATTCTTCAAACGCAATGCGCCTCCTTCAACAGTGGCACTCAAATTGCTTTCCTTGGAGGAATCTACCAAGGTCCAACCGATATTGTTCAGCAGTGTGGTACCCGTTCCGGACACGTTGTTAAAATCCCAGGTTTTGGGAAGCGCAGTGTTGGTGGCGGCTGAGGTGGCGGTCACCAGTGCCGTACAGGTTCCTACGACCATCATCAGTGTCAAAAGGATCGATAAGATTTTTTTCATTGTGTACCCCTTTCCAGATTTGATATTTTTTTACAAATGATTATATATTTTATATAAGTCGTATATATAATATCACAAAATCCTTCCCTTTGCAATCGTTTTTTTTACCAAAATAAACGGAGTCTTTTCGTCAAAATGACAAGAACAGCAGGAGAGAAAGCTCTCCTGCTGTTCGAGTGTTTACTATTTAATTGTCTTATATCCGTTGTCCGCCACGTAAACATTCTTTACACAGCTTAAGCTCTTTACCAGGAAGTAAAGGGGCTCGTCGCTGTTCGCCACGGTGCGGTCATATTTAGATTGGGTGGTGGTTACCAAGATGGTGCTGGGTCTTACAGTCTGATAGAAATTGCTATTTCCGCCGTTTCCGTTGTGGTGAGGAACCTGGAGGTAATCACTTTGGATGTAGGATCCGTAGGTGTTCACCAAATAGTTACAAACCGCCTGGAAGGAGTCACCCATCATCAAGATATCCTTCCCGTAGAAATTCATCTTCGCGCAGAGAGAGTGGTTGTTGGCATCACCAATGTTTGCCGCGGGATACAGGCACTCCACCGTATAGAGGAATTCCATTTCCAGCTCGCCGAAATACATCTTCTGACCCACCTGGGGAACAAGGAGCTCCGCTCCCTCAAACTTTTCAAGAGCGGGAAGAATAATGGCAATATCGTCGTCGGCACTGCCGTTCACCGCATAGGGTCCTACCGCGAATTGAGCCACGAATTTCTCAACCTTAACCTTACTTGCGTAGGAATTGGAGAATTTCACCACGTTGCCGTAATGATCCTCGTGAGGATGCGTAATGATCCAGGCACGGATCAGGATCCCATCGTCTCTGCGATTATTGGCTACCAGGTAATCGTAAAGCCCCTTGGTATCGTAACCCCAGCCGCCGTCCACGATGACAAAGCTGCCGTCCTTCATGGTAAAGATCAATCCCATGCCGTTTTCGCCGCCGGGCTGAGCGGAATAGTCGGGAGCCAACAGCGTCCAGGAGGGATCTATGATGGTTCCGTCGGTCACGGGAGCCAGATCGTAATCCACCATTTCATCCACGTCCCCTGCCAGGATGCGGATCTCCCTCTTTGTATTGTTGAAATACATATGAATCATGCACTCGCTTCCCTTGTAGGTGCGGTACAGGTTGCTGCCGATCTTATTGACGGAGTACATCTTGTACCCGTTGTCTTCCAGGATCTGTTCATACGCGTTGTATTGATCCTCTGTGGTACCGGTAATGTAAATACGGTAAAGTCCCTCGGCAAATTCCGCCACGCTGTGGAGCGTTCCGCCGTTTTCCGGGAACGCAGGGATCGTATCTGCCCAATCGTGAACAAATTCGGCATCCTTGCCGGGTACGGAAATACGAACCGTGCCGTCGGCGTACTTACCGCAGGCGATCTGCTCCACCAGCTTCTCGCACAGGGTGATCATGGTGGCATCGTCCCGTCCCAGGAAAAACATTTTATTGCCGCTCTTTACCACCTGGTAGCTCAGATAGGGCAGTTCATTGACCATATCCGAAACCCCCGGCAGATTCACGGGACCCAGCACGATCGCTTTCTTGGAATCTACCGCTGAGCTTGCGTCTGTGATCATTTCGGGCGCGGTCTTGGCAACCGTCTTCAGTGCGTTGCTCACTGCGGTCACCTCATTTTTGAACAGTGCGCTTGCGGCGGAAGGGTACACGATATCGTAGTTCAATTCCTTCTTCGTCACCAGCTCCAGATAGCTCTGCTCCGCCCCGGTGTAGGAAATATCCGTCCCGAAGGGATACGTACCGTTTCCTGCGTTCTGAAGGTAGTTGGCGGTTAAATATTCGATTGCCTGCTTCAAGAGCTCTGTGGTGGGCGCAGCTACTACCAGCTTGTTCTCAACCTGGCGAATGATGAATTTATAAGAGTCGCCCAGCTCCTCGTACACGGCAATCGATTCGGGTCGGTTCGTCTTGCCAATCAAAATCTCCCTGTTGTCGTTGTCAGCCGTTTCGTCGCCAGTGAGGTGGTCATCCTTCAATTCGATCTCTCCGCCCGCGGCGGCATCGATGTCCTTCTTCAAGGCTGTCACGGCTTTCACCAAATATTTATCCGCCGTTGCGGCGCGAACCAAGGCGTACTCCGTAACAGGATCACCAACCGTTACCGTATCCGTTCCGGACTCCGTGGGATTCTCCTCTTCCTTATCGCTCTTGCAGGCAACCAAGGTTCCCGCCAATAGCAACAGAGCTAAGGTCAGACATAAAAGTTTTTTCATAATCGTTTCCTTTCTTCGGTTGATCATTTACGGTCAGAATTCCGAAATCCGCTCTATTATAAACGATTTTTTCTAAGTTTTCAATTCGCTTTTTCACCAAATATCTTTGTTTTGATTTAGCAAAAATGTCAAAACGGAAGCTCATCCGAAGGAGTCAGCTTTTTTAGACGGGCATAATTTCCCATCAGCTTCTTGGTTCCCACACGGTCAAACATCACCTCATAGAGCACGTCAGAGCCCATGGGGCGAACCGAGAGGATCTCACCCTCCCCGAAGGTCAAGTGCAGTACTCGGTCACCCTCTCGAAGCGTCACCGTCTTTTTTTCGTTAGGAACGACCTTTTTCATCAGGGTAAAGCCGCCGTCCTCTTTGGCAAGAGGGGTTCTTTCTGAAGGCGAGGCGGAAAAATAGGTCCTCGGACCCCGATCATATCCGGAAGGGGCGGAGCCATACGTCGGCTCCTCCCGTAAGAGCTCGGCGGGGATCTCCTCCACAAACCGAGAGACCGGATTATAAGAGGTTCTGCCGTAAAGCATTCGGTTCTTTGCCCGAAGAAAGCAGAGTCGATCCTTGGCTCGAGTGATCGCCACATACGCCAACCGCCGTTCCTCCTCCATTTCATCGGGACTTCCCAGGATATTTTGCATACCGGGGAAGATTCCGTCCTCCATGCCGGGGAGGAAGACCACGGGAAATTCCAAGCCCTTTGCCGAGTGAACGGTCATCATCACCACGGCATCCGCCTCCTCATCGTACTTGTCCACTTCAGACACAAGGGCGTTTTCCTCCAAAAATCCGAAAAGCGTGGGCTCCTCGTTGTTCTTTTCGTACTCGATCACACCCGAAAGAAATTCCTCCAGGTTTTCTAAACGCTCCTTCTCTTCCTCGCCTCCGTCAATGAGCATCTGACGGTAGCCCGTCCGATCCAACACCTGCTTCACCAACGCCTCCAGAGAAATATCGGTCTCTAAGAGCTCTCTCAATTCCCCGATCATAGCGGCAAACGCCTTGAGCTTTGAGGCGGAGCGGGACAGTGCGGGATAGGAATCGGCATGGCGCATCACCGTATACACCGAGCAATTCTGCTCCAACGCGATGATCTCGACCCCCTCCACGGTGGCATTTCCGATCTTCCGATTGGGTTCGTTGATGATCCGTCTCATCCGCTCCTTATCCGAGGGATTGGCAATAAACTGTAGGTAAGCGACGATATCCCGAATTTCCTTGCGGTCATTAAAGCGAAGTCCTCCCAGCATCCGATAGGGCACCCCGCTCTTGGCAAAGGTGCGCTCGATGACGTTGGACTGGGCGTTGGTGCGATAAAGAATGGCACAGTCGCGGTAGCGGTAGCTTCCCTTTGCCACCAAGCCCTGGATCTCGGACACAAGCGTTCTTGCCTCCTCATTTTGATCGTTGCAAACTCGGAGGGTAATGGGCTCCCCGCCTCCTCGGCTTGTCCAAAGTGTCTTCCCTTTTCGACCCACGTTGTGAGAGATCACGCCGTTCGCCGCGTCTAAGATCACCTGGGTGGAGCGGTAATTCTGCTCCAAGCGAATGGTCTTAGTATTTTTTAGCTTCTTGTCAAAGTGAAGGATATTGTCGATCACGGCACCTCGGAATTTATAAATACTCTGGTCGTCATCGCCCACCACCATGATATTTCCATGTCCCTGTGAGAGAAGGAGGGTCAGACGGAGCTGAGCCAGGTTGGTATCCTGGAACTCGTCTACCGACACGTAACGGAACTTCCTCTGGTAGTACTCCCGTACCTCCCCGTCCTCCTCCAAGAGACGGACGGTCTGCATAATGAGATCGTCAAAATCCATGGCGTTGGAGCTTTTCAAGCGATCCTGGTACCCCCGGTATACTCGTGCGATCTGGCGCAGACGGTAATCCTTACCGCCAAACTCCTCCTCATACTCCTCCGGAGTAAGCAGAGCATCCTTTGCCCGTCCGATCTCAGCGATCACCGACTTCACAGGCAAGGTCTTTTCATCTATATTGAGCGACTTGATGGTCTCGGTAACGGCATTTTTCGTATCGGTGGCATCGTAGATCGTAAAGCCCTTCTCGTAACCGAGGCGGTCCCCGTAGGCGCGAAGAATACGAACACAAATCGAGTGAAAGGTGCCCGCCCAGACCGAGTCCGCCGCTCCCTCCTCGGGAAGCGCGCCCCGCAGACGGTTTTTGATCTCGTTTGCCGCCTTATTGGTAAAGGTAATGGCAAGGATCTGCCAGGGCGGACAGGGAGAGGAAATGAACTCAGGCAAAATCGCCTCGATCTCCTCCCCGGGAAGGTCGGCGGCACGCTCCAGCTCCCGTACCCGTTCCTCGGTGATTCCGTAGGGTACGTACTCACTGAAATACGCGTTGCCGTACCGAATCAGAAAGACGATCCGACGCACCAGCACCGTAGTCTTTCCGCTCCCGGCACCGGCAAGAACCAGGAGGGAGCCCTCCGTGGTATACACCGCGTCTCTTTGGCGCTCGTTCAACGACTCAAAACAGCGGTCAAACAATGCCCGTTTTGCCGCCAAATAGCGGCTCTCCAATTGATTATGTATCATGTTCTTCTTTCCTACTTCTGTCCGTTTTGGTGTGTTCCGAGTCCTCTTGTGGCGAGGGTCTCTCGGTCTTTTCCAGCAATCGGCGGATCCGCTCCGCCTGCTCCTCTCTGGCTCGCTGATTCATCTCGTAATAGACACGCTCCGATTCATTGCTGAACTGCGGCTGATAGGAACCTGTATCCTCCGCCTGCTCTTCCGCGGGCAGTCCGCGAGGCTTCTTTTTAGGATAAGGACTCATTCCCATGGCTCGCTCTCTTTTGGCAAAAGCGACAGTCGCCACAAGAAACAGCAGATATAAAACACCTCCGATCCAAAGAGGCTCCGGAAAGGTCACGTTCATCAAGACGGAATAGTGAAAAAACCGCTCGTAAAAGAAAACGAGAAGCCTGGGAAAGGTCAGCATGGGCAAAATCAGTGCCACAAGCAAGCAGACCGCCACACGATTGGGAAATAGAGTCAGATACAGGATGCTTCCGGTTCCTCTGTCATCGGGATCACGGAAATAGCAAAAGGCACCTACGCTGGACCAAACCGCCGCCACAGATCCCACCAGGAACAGTGCGAAGAATCCAATCAGCGTCCCGAACACCGCTCGGCAAAACAGAGTATTGGAGCTGGTCTGTTCCGCGCTCCCAAACAAATACTGCCTGGAGTGCTCCCAAGAATTAGACATCAGTTCCCACTGTGACATGGTTTCGTTGGTTCCGGTATCGGCGGTGGTGTACCGCATACAAGGAATACACAGACTCACCGCTACCAAAACCACCATGACGATGGGATAAATATACCGGGCAAGGATCCACGCTCTTCGGCGTGCTTCTCTTTGTTTTTTGGATAGAGTTTTTTTCATGGCTTCTCCAAGAATGTTTCATTAATTTATTACGTATTGTGGGACGATACCGTCCTCCACCCCCGGGTGACGGATCCCTCACAGGGAAAATTTGTGAGGGAGCAACTCTCCGAGAGTAAAGGAACAAACGTCTCCGTCCTCCCCCTCCAGAATGACCGGAAGGACCTCCGGGCAAAATTCACTCAGTGCCTGTCGGCAAACACCGCAGGGCATACAGAGAGGAGCGGAGTTTCCCTCCTTCCCTCCCGCCACGGCAATGGCGGAAAAGTCTCTCTTTCCTGCCGCTACCGCCGAAAACAGGGCGACCCGTTCGGCACAGCAGGTAGGTGTGAAGGAGGCGTTTTCGATATTACATCCGATAAACACCTCACCGTCCCCGCAAAGGAGCGCGGCTCCCACTGTAAAGCCGGAATAGGGAGCATAAGCCCTCCCTCTCGCCTCCTCGGCGAGAGTCAACAGTTCTTTGTATTTCAAAAGTATTTCCCTCTCCTTCTATATGGTTCTCAAGGGCAGCACCCTCTCCGGGTGAGAGACGGTCAGCCCCAAAAGCGACTCCACCGTAGCACCCACGCAGGAAAAGCTCTCCCGGATACCAAAATTGGTCGGTGCCAGGTCGTGGGCGTAAACAATAAGAGGTACGTCTTCTCTGGTGTGATCGGTAGTGGCAAGGAAGGTGGGATCGCAGCCGTGATCGGCGGTAATCATCAGAAGATCCTCCTTGCCAAGGAGGGGCAAAAGGCTTCCCAGCCACATGTCAAATTCCGATAATCCCCGCGCGTACGCCTCGGCATCTCTCCGGTGCCCCCAAAGCATATCGAAGTCCACCAGGTTTACAAAGCAGAGTCCCGAAAAGTCCTCCCTCATCAGCTCCTCCGTCCGCGCCATTCCCTCTTGGTTGGAGTGGGTGCGAAGAATCCGTGAAAAGCCCCGTTCAGCAAAAATATCTCCGATCTTTCCCACGGCGACAGACTCCATGCCGCTCTCAAGCACCCTCTCGGGCAACAAACCGCGGGGCGGCTCTAGGGAGTAGTCACGGCGGTTCTCCGTACGGGTAAAATGAGGTGCCTTTCCCGTAAAGGGGCGGGCAATGACCCGTCCCACGCCCAGCTTGCCCGTCAGCATTTCCCGGGCGGTCTCGCAAATGCGATAAAGCTCCTCCAGGGGTACTGCGTCCTCATGGGCGGCAATCTGGAACACGCTGTCCGCCGAGGTGTAAACGATCAGCTTCCCCGTACGCAGGTGCTCCTCCCCGTAGTCGGAAATCACCTTTGTACCCGAATAGGGTCGGTTGCAAAGAAATCCCCGTCCGACCCTCCGTGAGAATTTCTCCAAAAAGTCCCGAGGAAAGCCTTCCGGAAACGTGGGTAGGGGCTCCTGGGAAATATGCCCCGCAAGCTCCCAGTGTCCGATGGTAGTATCCTTTCCACGAGAAGCCTCTCTCAGACGCGCCACCGCGCCCACGGAAGGGGTGCCTTCTCCAAGAAAGGACAAGCCGTCAATACGGCACAGCCCAAGCCTCCGAAGGTTCGGAATATCAAGAAGTCCCGTCCGATACGCGCCGCGCAGCGTGTGAGTGCCTACGTCTCCAAAGGCTTCGGCATCGGGAGCGTCTCCGATCCCAACGCTGTCAAGAACGATCAGAAAAACCCGTTTTTTTCTCATGGATCCCCCCTCAGGTCCCATCGCCAACAGCAAGATCCAACGCCAGGGTCATCATATCGGTAAAGGACTCCTGGCGTTCCGTTGCCGAGGTCGCCTCTCCCGTTACCAAGGAGTCGGAAACGGTACAGATGGCAAGTGCCTGCTTGCCTGCTCGGGCGGCGTTCATATAGAGTGCCGCCGCCTCCATTTCCACCGCGAGGACCCCCATTTTATGCCAGCGGAGGGTTCTCTCGGCATCGTCATCGTAAAAGGTATCAGAGGAAAGGAGATTGCCTACATGATAAGAAAGCCCTCGCTCACGGGCTAAGGAAACCGCGCCCTCCAACAGGGCGTAGTCAGCAATGGGGGCATAGCCCTCTCCCAAGCCAAACTGCTTCCCGTAGGCGGAATTGGTGCAAGCACCCATTCCAAAGACCAGATCTCTCAGATGGACTTTCTCGCAAAGTGCCCCCGCGGATCCGATCCGCAGAATTCGATCCACCTGGAAAAAACGAAACAGCTCATAGCTGTAAATACCGATGGAGGGCATCCCCATACCACTTGCCATCACCGAAACGGGTGTTCCCTTCCAGGTTCCCGTATAGCCCTGAACGCCCCGGACGTTATTAAAAAGCACCGGTTTTTCCAAAAAGGTCTTTGCCACGAATTCTGACCGTAGGGGATCTCCGGGCATCAGCACGGTCTTAGCGATCTGCTCGGGGGTGGCTTGAATATGAGGAGTAGGATAAGGCACAGACATAAGGTTCTCCTTTCACCGATTTCTCGTAACCGGTTCACGATTTTTTGGGAGCGTTGCTTCCCTCCATGTAATAAGATGCCTCCATATCGGCAACGCACAAAGCAAACGCCAAGGGGAACATTTCTAACGCCCGTCCCACCTGGTTCGCGTCCTCGGGTCCGGAAAAGCCCATGTGATAGCGAATGGCAAACGCCTCTTCTCTCGTCAGGCGCATAAAGCCGGAGAGAATGTACACCGATTTTTCTCCGTGCCCATAGGGCAGTGTGTCCTCGATGGTATAGTAGGGCACACTTTCCCAGACTCCGTTTTTCTTCACGTTCCTCATCTCGGTCTTGTAGAAATTCGTTTTACAAATATCGTGGAGCAGAGACACAATGGCAATGGATTCCTCCGTAAAGGTAAAGCCGTACGTGTCACGAAACCGAGGGCGCTTTACAAAATCGCTCAGACATTCGTACACGTTCAAACTGTGCTCCAAAAGCCCCCCCTCATAGGCACCGTGAAAACGGGTACTGGCGGGAGCCGTAAAAAAGTCGGTCTTTTCGGTGAGATACTCCAAAAACGCTTCCGAGCCCTCCCTCTGAATACACGCCCGATAGATCTCCTTGAATTTTTCCTGATTGGTCATAATTACAGTTTCCTTTTCCGCAGATTTCATACACAGTAATTGTAACATATTTTCGGGAAGAAATCAACCGTCCAAAACAAAATTCTTACCGATCGGTCATCCTTTCTTGACAAATCCCCTTCCGTCGTGTATAATAATGTATCATACGCCAAAGCGGACAAACGCTTGGCAGGAAAGGAGCTCCCCATGCGTATCTCGTCCTCTCTTGAATATATCGCCCCCGCGCCTACCGTGATAGCGCTCGGATTCTTTGACGGGGTCCACAGGGGGCACCAAGCGGTTATCCAAAGTGCCAGAAGCCAAGCCGACCTACTTGGCTGTGATTGTGCCGTCTGGACCTTTTCTGAACCACCCAGGAATTTTCTTTTTCCCGGCTCCGTGGCAACCATTACCGATCCCGTATCCAAACAGAACGCCCTTGCGCATTTGGGTGTGGACATCATGCTGTGCCCTCCCTTTGATGACAAAATACGGACCATGCCCGCTGAGGAATTCTTTTTTCAGATCCTTAAGGACCGCCTGTCCGCCCTCCACCTGGTATGCGGCTATAATTATTCCTTCGGTGCCGAGGGACAGGGAGACGTAGCACTTCTAAGCACCCTCTGCGAGAGAGCCCATATTGGCTTGACCGTTCTCCCGGACGTAAAGGTAAACGGTGTTTCAGTCAGCTCCTCCGCCATCCGCCACGCCATCCAAGAGGGACGAATGAGCGACGCGTCCACCCTCTTGGGCAACCCTTTCTCCCTCTGTGCCCCGGTGATCGACGGGCAAAAGCTGGCGCGCCGCTTGGGCTTCCCCACGATGAACCAACGCTTCCCAGGCGGGATGGTGATCCCGAAGCGGGGCGTTTACGTGACCCGCGTCACTCTTTCCTCCCATCCTGAGCCTCTGTTTGGAATCAGCAACGTAGGCATCCGCCCCACCGTCGGAGGGGAGGAGGTCTTCGCTGAAACCCATTTATTTGATTTTAACGGCAATCTATACGGACAGGAAGCGACGGTGGAATTTCTTTCCTTCCTTCGTCCCGAGGAACGCTTTGACTCGGTAGAGAAGCTTTCGGAGCGGGTACACACCGACATAGAGCAAGCAAAACGCATGATAATAGCCATCATCGAAAGACAATGATCCAAGAAAAACAGGCTGCTTCATTTAGCGCAGATCAAAAACACACGAACCAATCATAAAACAAAAAGGCGGTTGTCGATCAAAAAGATTGATCAATCGCCTTTTGAGATAGATATTCTTATAAATATCTATATCCACGTGTGTTTTGTCAGCCGCATTTTTGCTCTCTGCCGTACAAAAGTACGACAGAGAGCAAAAATGTAACTTCTGCATCTAAATGAAGCAGCCTGTTTTTTCTTGCGCCTGTCAAAGTATTTCCAGGAGCTTTTGACAGAAGGAGCGGATAAATTTTTGTTCCGCCCGAAAATCCATACAGGCGACGTAGATTTTTTCCAACTCGAAATGGTACTGTCCCGCGTCCGCGAGAGAATCGGTTGCCGCCTGAAGCAATCCCTCAGCCAGCCGAAGATTTCTTCGGTACTCCCCCCGAATCTGACGGACACCTTCCTGATCCAAGAAGCGTTTCATATTGACGTGTCCTGTCGGTTCCCGATCAGCACTCTCAAGCACAAAGGCAATCCCGGACTCCTCCAACAGCACACCGTTTGGAAGCGTCGGACAAAGGGGCTGATAGGAGACCCGAAGGCTTACCTTTTTGTTCTCAGCCTCTCCGATCACCATGGATAAAAAAGCACTTGCGATCCCGAAGGAATCCTCCAATACGTAGAGAGTCTCCGCCTGCTCCTCATAGGTGGGCAAGCGCACCTCCCCCTTCATTCCCAGGGAATCCATGAGCCCGGGAATCACTTGAAATTCCCTTCCCGCAGGAACACTCCGCATGAGCCGCTTTACAGCTCTCCGCATCTTCTCCCATCGAATATAGGGCTCCACCATTTCTCGATTCCCCTCACTTACCTCCATGGCAGCCGAAAGAAATCGGTACGCCTTCCGGTAGCAATTGCCCTTGAGAGCCGAGTAGGCAGAAATATCGTTTCGCCTTTCCTCCAGCATACGGGAATCCCAAAAATCCCCCAGGTTTACGATCTCATCCCGAGTTCCCGGCAAAGAGGGTTCCACCGCGTGGGGGGCGGTGGCATCCAGCAGGGCAATTCTCCTGTTCAAGATCACCCCGTCCAGGGAATCGGGATCCGAGGAACATCGGTAATATTCCACCGCCGCGCCTTTTTCCTCCGCGCGCTTCGCCACCTCGCGCAGAAAACTGCTCTTTCCTGTGCCGGGACCTCCCTTGATTAAGTATCTCTTGTCGATTTCATCCCGTTCAAACACCTGGGGATAATAGCTATAAAAGCCTTTTCCGCTGTTTGCCGCGGCAAACAGCTCCCATCGGGAAGTCCCGACACTCCCCTCCACGAGAGTTTCATGCTTCATGGGCATATCCTCCTGCCATCATATCGTTGCATTCCAGCATATGCCTGCCGAACGTCTTTGGTGAAGCGAAAATCGCTTATGACCGTTCGATGATGGTAATATTCACCGGATTGATCCCCGCCTCATTATATACGATCTCATTGATCTGGGAGATCTGTGCCGCATTCAAACCTTCGCTTCTGACCACGATGCTGGCATCCTCACCGCTGATCACAGCCACGCAATCCTCGAAGCCCTTGGCGAGGATCAGAGTCTCGATGTTTGCCTCGGTTGCCATCACGTTTGCCAGCTTATTGATCTCCGCCAACGCCTCGTTCTTTGCCGTCTCGGTGGAGGACGCGTTATCTACCACCGACTGTAAAACCTCAATGGCTTCGTCTCTGGTACGCTGACGGCTAATCTGTACGCTGGAAAAATAAGAATCCGCCGAGGTCTGGGTGTCCACCCCTGCCGAAGTGGTGTCACTGGGTGACATGCCTGCCGATTGGTCATAATCGAACCCGTCATCCTCCTTCTGAGCCAGAATTACCAGATTCACCGCTACGGCACTGACGATCAGCAGAACCGCTCCGAAAATAATGAAATTTCGCTTTCCGATCCGCTGACAGAAGCCTTTTACTTTTTCTTTGAATTGATCCATTTTCATCATTCGCTCCTCCGAATTTTTTTAATACGCTACATATATATGGGACATACCGCTCGTTTATGACTTTCACCCGGAGGCAACGTAAATTTTATTGCTCCCCAGGCTAAAGCTTGCCGATACCAAGGCAATGATTTGCGCCTTTACCTCCTCTCTCCCCCCTCCGGAGCACACGATTCCGATTCCGGCAATCTCAGGATTTTCATAACAGATCAAGATCCCCTGCTCCGCAGAGCCGCTTCCAATGAGAACCGTGTTGTTTTTATAGCCGCCGCTTGAACTCTGAGAATCGGTGGCATACACCGCCCGATATCCCCCCTTCAGCGTAACCACGGCGTGCACCTCTCCAGCCCCCTGAACTCTGCCGCAAAGATCCTCGATTTGCCGCTCCACAGAACGGGCGTACGTCTCGGGATCGAGCGTTGCGGGAGAGACCGTTTTTTCTTCCGCTTTTTCCTGATCCGTCCCGCTGAGCCCACCGAACAAAAGGAGTCCCACGCCCAGAGCGGCTGTCAAAAGCCACAAGAGCCATTTTTTGTCCCGAAGGGGACTTGTTTTGACATTTTCCGACATAGTTTTCCTTTCATACTTATAAATTATTCAACGGTTTGTGTCATCTAACCTTTTATTTTTCCGCATATTCATCATAGATCACCGTACATGGGCATGACCAGGTTTCGTTGACATAGGCGATCATCTCTCTCGGATCGACGGACAGCGTAGTCTCATGAAGGTAAAGAGTCAGCTCTTCTATGCTTATAATATCATTTTTCGTCTCAAATCTCCCCTCGACACTCACATCGTCCTCATTCAGATCAAATTCTTGTAACAATAAGCTTTTTATCTTTTCCTCCGCATATTTCTCCCCTCCGCTTAAAAGATTTTGATAGTAAATTTCCTCATAATCTACCGATTCCAACTCCCACATCTCCTCCAACCGATCTCCCAGTGACAGTCCTCCCTTCTCGCCAAGAAATTGTGCCAGGGGGCGCGCAAGTGCCAAAATCAAGCAAAAAGCCGAAACTAACCGCACATATTTTTTTAGGTCGCCCTCAGGAGAAATGATCTGTAACAGACTTCCCAGCAGGCACACGCCAATCAGTGTCATCCAGTATTCAGACACGCGTCCCTCCTATGCTACCGCTACCACACTTTTGACAAAGATCCAAAGTGCCAAAATAAACATAACCGCGCTCATAGATACCACCGCGATCATACAGCCGTACATCGTTCCAAGCTCCCCCAGGAGCCTTCCTTCCCGCTCACAGCCCAAAAGATCGGCGATCCCCCCGCAAAGCAGAAAGACCACACGGGTGAGGATCAGAGAAAGCAGGGTGGGAAGCGTCAGGAGAAGAATCAGCCCGATCCCGCCGATCCCCAGGATGGTCTTTAGATACCGCACGCCCGAGGCTACCGTTCGGAGAGTATCTCCCACTGAGCCGCCTACCACAGGAATGGCGGCGGAGGCGATCACCTTAGCGGTACGGGCAGTAGTGGAATCCGCCGCCGCTGTCAAGGCGGTCTGGGAGCCAAGGCTTGCCACCAAAACCGTCATGATCATACCGAGGAGGAAGGTGTATGTCTTCTTTACCGCTCCTGCCACCCCGCGCATTCCAAGCTCGGGAGACAGGGTATTACAAAGTGCCATTGCCGTGCAAAAGCCACAAACAGGAATCACGGTTTTGGCGCATAGGCTCTCACAGACGGTAAGAAAAACCGATAGCGTTGCTGTCCCCGCGGAGGCGGTAGTCACGTTTCCTCCCATTGCCCACACCGCCCCCGTCACGGGAATCATTGCCCCCACCAAGGCACTCAGCCGTTCCAGATACTGGGCGACTCTTTCCAGGTGCTCTGCCTGCAATCCGATGATCGCGGCAAAAATAGCAAGTGTCGTACAAAAATGCACCGCTCCCGACACGGTATCCGAGGAAATGGATGCGCGCAATGCCCCAAAGACCGAAGCGATCAGCAAAAGTCCCACCAGCTTCACAAACAGCCGAAAGGCATCCCCTACTCCTACATTCAGAAGCTCGCCGATGATGGAAAGCAGGGTCTCGGGTCGCATCAGCTCCAGCGTTGCCTCCCCCGCCTCTTCGGAATTCTGCGAATCCATTCCCTCGGGAAGCAACTGAGCCAAGTCCTCGGGAAACGCTTCCACCCATTCTGAAAAACCTTTGGGCATGTCCTCTTGATTGCGCTCCGTGCTTGCCAATGCCGACAGGGAAAACACCCTCGCCAGCATCAGCACGAAAAAAAGGATCAAGATATAAATGCCTTTGCTTCTCCGTAATCTCATATGCCGCTTCCTTCCCTGTCGGTATCCCTTCTTTTTCTTTCCCCTCTATGTCTCTTGCATCCGGAGGATCTCATTTGCCAGCTCCAAAATCTCCCGTATCAGGGGAATACACAAGACAAGAATGGAGATCTTTCCCGCCAGCTCCACTCCCACCGCCACGCTTCCGGCACCGCACTCCCGACAGATCTCGCCGCACAGGCGGGTTAGGAGCGCAATTCCAAGAGCACGAAGCATCACGTCTGCGTATGGTTCTACCGCCTCGGCACCTACCAGCCCCAGGATCGCGTCCAGTCCCTCCCGGAGTCCCCCTAAAAGGGCAATTCCCACAAGGATCGTTCCTCCCACGCGAACAAGGGCACTGTACTCTCTCTGCCATTTGGCGAGAAGCAAGCCCACCATGGCGCAGAGCACGGCGACACCGCAGAGCTTCAGTAATTCCCCGCTCATCAGAAGCCAAATACCGATTCCACGGTCTCAAACAGCGTTCCTATCTCACCCACAAGCATCAGCATAACCACGATAATGCCCGCCACGGTCACCAGCATTGCCTGCTCGTCCCGACCCGATTTATTGAGAATTGCCGATGCCACCGACACAAGGACTCCCACACCGGCAATTTTTAAAATTAAGCTTACGTCCATCTTCTACCTCGTTTCACCTGTTTTTCCCGTTCCTTTTCTCCGTCTTCCCCTCTGCCGTTGAGGGAACGGCGAGCCTGTCATATGCCTTTACAGAAATAGGATCATCAACGCCACAGCCCCCGACACGCAAAGCGTGGAATAAAGTTTTTTTCTCATGGGAAGCTGTTCAGCCAGTACCGCCCGCCGTTCCTCCAGCAAGCCCGAAGAATATTCACACCCTCGCGCCTGCTCCTCCCGATATCCTCTGCCAAATTCCTCGGCAAAGGTGCGAAAGATCTCCGCGGCTGTCGGATCGGCGATCTCACATTGCCGAGCAAAGTCACGAAAATCCGTGGGAATATCGTTTCCCCGATACCCGCATTGGCGAAGCAATTTCCGATCACATCGGGCGAGAATGGAGGACGCGGGCATGGCAAAGCATTCCACCTGTAGCTGAATCAACCGCAAAAGGGAAAGCAAGCCCTCCACTTGTGAAAGAGCGATCGAAGCCCGACCGCTCAGCCAGCACGCTCCGCCGATACCGCTACCCGTCAGCAACAGAACTCCCAGAAGTTTCAATACGCTCATTGGCTTCCTCCCAATTCGTAACCGTATATTCCGGCTCCAATCCCTTCTGTCTCCGCCGAATCCCTACGTAGGCACCAAATATGCCCGCTTTATGCAAAAGGAGAATCCCCTCTCGCCGAAGCAAACCCTCCAGCGATTCGGCGTGAGCCGATGCCAGGAAGGGTACCCCGCAGTTTTGCGATGCCGCCATTGCCTCCGCCTCTTCCACCTCTCCGATCTCATCGCAAACGATGAGCTGAGCGTTCATGGTACGGGTAGCGATCTCGATCCCCAGTGCCCGAGGATATCCTCGCAGCACGTCCAGGCACAAGCGTTTTTCCTCCAGAGAAAAAGACAGTTCCTCTCTGGTATCCACAAGGCAGACCCGAAGAGGGGATTCCCCCGATGCCATAGCGGCGGCAACACTCCGTAAGAGTGTGGTCTTCCCTCCCCCGGGCGGAGCGTAGAGTAAAATACCCCGTCCCGGAGGCTGACGGCGAAGCAGCGATACGATAGGTGCCCCCAGATGGGGCAAGCGTCGCGGAAAACGGAGATTCAATCCCGTGATATCGTATACTCCCACCACCTTGTCATCCTCGATCACCGCCCGTCCCACGATTCCCACGCGGATCCCGCCGTCAAGGGTCAGATACCCCTTAGCAATGGACTCCCGATGGGCATACAGAGACCCATCGCAGAGGCAAAGCATGATCCCGTCCATTTCCCCGCGGGTAAGCACCGTGCGGAGAAAGAAATTTTTTCCCTCGACGCTAATGGATCCGTTCCGCTCGGCACGCAAACGAAGCTCCTCGGGCATGCCCAAGCGGGACACGATATCGGAAAACTCCTGGCGAAGCCGCTCGGGAAACCCCGTCTCCAGCTTCCGTCCAAAGCTGACTCGCTCACCCGCAGGTCTTTGAGTTTGGATCACCGTTACCACATCTTGTCTCCTTTTCAGATTCTGTAACAACATATGCCGGCAAGCCATGGATTATGACCCGCAAAACCTGTTTTTCACTACGACATAGGACGTACGTCCAACATATGACATTTTTCATCTATTTTTACCATATTTTGCTCCTGTATTAACGATTTGTTCACAGTTTTTTAATAAGATGTTCTTGTAAATCGAGCATATATATGGTAGAATATTGAAAAGGACATACTACATATAGGGAGGTATTTATGCTTTCTAATCATACGATGCGGCCAGCGTTCGCTCAGGCAGGCACCCCCTCCGCTTCTCGGCGGACTTCTGTCGAACAGCGCGATCCCGTGAAATTTCAAAACGGAGCTTCCGAGGCTGAGGATTTTCATTCCTTCCATCCCAATGCCGGAAGAGATGACGTGAGAAGACGTCCTCCGGAACGCAACGGCGGAGGTCGACCCGGACACAATAACGGAAAAAGAAATGTCATCCTCGCGGTGGCGATTGCCGCGGCATTGTTGCTTTTGATCGTTCTGATTATCGGCATTGCCCTTGCCGGCGGCGGTCACATTACATATGAGGATAACGCGTACATTGCCTACGCAGACGGCGACGGAAATTTCCACGTGGCGGTCAACGGCTCCGTTCTCGACTACAAATTTGAGGGTGAGGTCGAGGTCATTCCCGCCGCGGATCACTCCTTTGCTTACGTTACCGATACCAGTGCTGAGGGTGTAGAGATCTTTGTACTGGACGGAAAGAAGCTTGAATCTATCACCTCCTCTCCCGTTGCCGATGCCATTGCCTTCGCTTCTCTGAAGCCCGGTGTGGTCTTCCGTGAGAACGAGAAATACTACCTCTATTCCGAAGAGGTTGGCGAGGAAATGATCACCAAGGACCCCACAGCCAGCAGCTTCCTTCTGTCGGGTGACGCTTCCACCATCGTCTTTACTGCCGCTGTGGAAAACAGCGCGGGAGAGACCCATCTGCATCTCTATCAGGACGGGTCCTCTACCAAGGTAGCCAAGAACTGCCAGCCCGTGGCTCTCTCCAACTACGGAGATTACATTTACGGAAAGGCACTGAGCAAAGACGGTGCAGAAAACCTGTACATCATCACCTCCAAGGATCAGGAAAAGCTCCTTATTGACAAGAGCTCCGGCTTCGGCGCGATCACCAACATCAACGTCAAGGGTGATGAGATCCTATTCTCCACCAGCAACGGTGCCGAGGTTTACACCTGTCTGTACCGCTTTGACGATCACGAGACCGTTCAACTGGCAAAGAGCTATTTGACCCCCGCTGTAGTGGATCCCACCATTGCTATCTATGCGGATTTCGGTGACATCTACCTGGAGGGCGTTAATATTCTGAGTGAGAACGCGGGCATTGCCACCTACTACCTCAACAAGAAATACGAGATCAGAAAGATCTCCTCCTTCCTTGGAAAATTTGACTCTGAGGGCAAGTATTTCTATTACATCAACAGTGAGATGACCCTGGTTCAGCAGGATCTCAGTGACGACAATTATCCCAAGAAGTCCATCGATGAGGACGTTATTGACTTTGCCATAACCGAAAAAGGAAACGTATACAGCTTGAACGAGGAAAATCACCTCCGATTCTACAAGGTTTCCACCGAGAAAAAGTCAAGAATTGCCGACGAGATCACGACGATCTCCCTGCACAACTACGCCAACGAGATCTACTTCACCATGTCTGATGACGTGAACGTGAGTGTATTCACATCCAAGGAGGGCTCTGAGGAAAGTGCCGCTAAGTGGGATTCCACCCAGATCAGCAGTGTTCCTTACTTCTCACAGCCCAACTCCAAGAGGACTTACGCGTATTACTACGATATTGACAACGGTTGGATGTTGTTCTACACCTCCAATGGAAGAAGCTTTAAGCTGATCAGCAATGATTGCGAAGCCATCAACGGCGTAGAGATTCCCGATTCGATTGGCTAATATTTGACCCCCAAAACTTTATATTGATCATTAGCGTTGTGTCCTCAGGGGCGCAACGCTAATTTATATTGAGAGTTTCCCCTCTGCGGAGGGCGACAAGGGCTACGCGCCTTGTGGGCACAAGCTTCTGGAAAAGCTTGACCAAAACTTTTGTCTCTTTCCGGGGCATGAGGAACCAACACCGTCAGATTTTCATATTCTGATAAAAAAACGAGGTGGTGGTATCATGAATCAACATGCTTCTTTTCCCCGGTTTACTTCCCTTCTCTCCCGACGCCCCGACGCAACAGCACGGGTCGTCGGAAGCCCCTCCTATCCCGACTTATACGGTCTCGTTCGCTTTTACGGAACGCCCTATGGAGTACTTGTAGCGGCAGAAGTACAGGGACTCCCCGATTCCCAAGGTCAATGCGAAAGACCGATTTTTGGGTTTCATCTTCACGAGGGCGGCTTCTGCGCAGGAAACGGGAGGGATCCTTTTGCTGACGCGGGAAGTCACTACAACCCTCGAAGATGCCCTCACCCCTTCCATGCGGGGGATCTTCCTCCCCTTTTTGGCTCCGGCGGATACGCCTATTCTGTTTTCTTGACCAACGAGTTTACCGTGGACGAAATTATTGAGAAAACTGTAATCATTCACGGTGCTCCGGACGATTTTCACACCCAACCCTCGGGAAATTCCGGTACAAAAATCGCCTGCGGTATTATTTTAGGGAGGAAGCAAGGTATCCCTGAAGGTGGACGGCACGCCCATCGAAGGAAACATGATCCCTGCCTTTGCGGATGGGGATGAGCACGAGATTGAAGTAACGATCAGTTAAAAAGAACCCCCCGCATGGTGAACAAGTCCGTTAAAACAGATTTGTTCACCATGCGGGGAGATTTTTATTTGCTCCTGCTTACTCAATATCAAGGCTCATCACCTCAAAAGTTATTCGTCCGCCAATGTGTGTTCTCCTTCGTTGTAAAAAAGATCTTCGGGTATCAACGCAAAAAGTGCGCCAGCCGAAGCCAGCGCACGAAAAACGCAACCCCCGATTGTCGCTCAACAAAACTAAATAGAATTAGGGTATTGCTATCCATAACTACCTAGTGGAGCTTGCGTTTTTACCAAAATCCAAAAGTAGTTATGACTAAAAAAGGGTACAAAATTCCCATAAAGGGAAAATACCACAAATTCAAAATATTTAGTTTTGTTGAGCACAATTATTATATCATATTCTTTAGAATTTTACAAGAGATTTTGGAAATTTTTGTGGAATGTGGTCCTATGTATCATAGACCGCATCCCTCAAACCAACCACCCGAAGGTGGTCGTATAGCCGATGGTTTTCGGAAATCAAAAAAGAGGGAGTCTGTACGAACGATACAGACTCTCTCAATGATGTTTAAACATGGAATATTCCGTTTTAAACCGTTGCTCCCGCCTTTTTGAGCAGAGCGGTTTCATAACCTACCAGCAAACCGCCGCGTTCCGCGTAAAAGCTACACAGACCTCTGGTACGGCGAATGATGACCTCCGCTTGTGGGAATCGCTGTAACAGTGCTTTTTTCAGGTTTTCCGCACCGCCCAGATTTTGACAGTGATGAATATTGACTCTGCCGCCGCGGTATCCGGTGGTTCGCATATTCTCCAGGATGTCCTCCAACGCTTTCTTCAAACCTCTGGATTTATTGGTCATCTCCAGCGTTCCCTGTTCGCTTGCCATTCCCACGGCGCGAATTCCCAACATTCCCGCGAATTTCGCGGTGACGTGGCTTACTCGTCCGTTATTGGCAAGGTTATGCAAGGATTCCAGCGCGAAAGCCAAGCGGGTCCGCTTTTGATACTCGGCGACCAGCTTCACGATCTCGTCGAATTCCTTCCCCTCCAGGATCCATTGCTGTAGCTTTTCAATAATCAACGTGTTTTCGGGTCCCGCGGACAGCGTATCGATCACGTACACGCGCCGTTCCGGGAATTCCTCCGTATACTCCTCCGCGGCAATCCGCGCGGTATTACAGCTTCCCGACAGCGCGCTGGTAATTGCTACGCAGAAGATCTGCTCGCCATCACCAAACGCCGCTTTCCAATCGTGAGGTGAGGGACAGGCTGAGCCGGATTTTCCCTTATATCGCTCCAGGTCGCCAAGCATCTCCACCACGTTCAGCTCCCCGTCATCCACGTATTCTTTTTCATCGGTAACGATTTTCAGCGGAACCGTCGCGTAAGGAACATCCGCCAGATGTAACAGATCGGAGGAAGAGTCCGATACAATCTTAAAATTCATACTATACTCCTTAGACCATTTTATCGGTTTTTGAAAAACCGATGATAGTATACCAAAATTTTGTTGATTTGTCAAGTAGTTGTCAAGTAGTTTTAAAAATACTTGACTTTTTTTTACTTATGGAGTATAATACTTCCATGATGAACTTAGAATTAAAGCAAAAAATTACACGAGCCGTGTCGGATTTTCGCCTTCCCCGCTACCGAGAGATCCCCACGGTTGGCTTATATCTGGAACAGGTCACCACCTACATCAACGGCTTTATTGCCCCGGCGGGCTGCGCGGAGCTGACCTCCTCCATGGTCAGCAATTACGTAAAGAAAGGTTTTATCGCACCTCCCGTCAAAAAGCAGTACGGTGCCGAGCAGATCGCCTATCTGATCTTCATTGCCGTGAGCAAGCATGTGCTCTCTTTGGAGCATCTTGTAGCTCTGATGGAAACGCAAAAAGACAGCGCAACGCTCCCTCAAGCGTACGACATTTTCTGCTGTGAACTGGAGGATGCCTTCGCGATCATCTGCGGCGTAAAGCCCGAGTCCTGTCTGCCTCCCTCGGATACTCTGTCCGAGGAGCGTCTCCTGCTTCGGCGTGTTACCCTATCCGTGTCCCACAGTCTATACTTGGAGTTGTTTTTCGCCGAGCAAAAAAATTGCAAAATCACCTAAAGGAACAAAAGGAATCAGTATATGAAATTTGACGGAATATTATTTGATTTGGACGGAACCCTTTTACCCATGGACAACGACAGGTTCACTATGGGATATCTGCACTGTCTTTCTCTGGCGGTAGCCCACTTGGGATACACGGAGGAGACTCTGGTCCCCGCCATGTGGAAGGGTGTCCGCTCCATGGTGCTCAACGACGGCTCTCGTCCCAACGAGGAAGCGTTTTGGGAGACCTTTTCGGGGATTCTGGGGAGTCAGTGCTACGACCACATTCCCTATTTTGACGATTTTTACCGAAACGGGTTTCATCAGTGTGTGGAGTTTACCTCTCCCGCGCCGGAGCTCGCCGCTCGCGCCGTAGCCCTTGCCCAATCGAAAGCCCCCGCTGTGGTGCTCGCCACCAATCCCATGTTTCCCAGAGTAGCAGTGGAGGCTCGTCTTGGCTGGGCGGGTGTGGCACCGGAGGATTTCTGTCTGATCACCGACTACAGCAATTCCGGCACCTGCAAGCCGAACCCTGCCTATTACGGTGAGATCACCGCCAAGCTGGGGCTGGACCCTTCCCGTTGTCTGATGATTGGGAACAATGGGGAGGAGGATATTGCCGCGGCGCAGGCAGCGGGACTTTCCACCTTTCTTCTCGACGACTGTCTCATTACCAAGGGGGAGATCCCTCCTACGCCCCGAGGCGGATTTGACCCTCTCTTTGCCTTTTTGGAAAAGCTGGAAGACTCACGTTCCCGATAAGCTTAAGGTATTCTGATGAAAAGCCCTCTCTCAGCACGAATTTTCTTTTTATGTTCCATGGGTATCTTCGGTACCATTGGTATTTTTGTCAAAACGATCCCCATTTCCTCCGGCGCGCTGGCACTGTCCCGCGCTCTCATCGCGATTCTCTTTCTGGGGGCGGTCTTACTGGCAAGCAAAGTCAAGCTTTCTTTGGCGACGCTTCGCCCGGAGCTTCCCTGGTTACTGGCATCGGGTGCCGCCATAGCGATCAACTGGATCCTTCTCTTTGAAGCCTACAAGTATACCACCGTTTCCGTTGCCACCCTCAGCTACTATTTCGCCCCCGTTCTGGTGACCCTTCTTTCTCCCCGGCTCTTCCGCGAGCGAATGACGGCAAAGGGCTGGATCTGCTTTGGGGCATCTACTCTTGGATTGGTACTGATGACGGGAGTCGGAAACATATCGGGCGGTAGTTCCCATTTTCTGGGGATTCTTTTGGGGTTAGGTGCCGCCTGCTTCTATGCCGCGGTTATGCTTCTGAACAAAAAGATTCAGGGTGTTTCGGGTATTCCCCGTACCTTTTTGCAGTTTCTTTCGGCAATTGTCATTCTGGTTCCCTACGTTCTGTTCAGCGGCGGATTTTCTTCCTTTTCCGCCATGACAGCCCCCTCCTGGATCATGCTTCTGGTAGTGGGACTCTTCCATACCGGCTTTGCTTACTGTCTATATTTCTCCTCCATGAAGGAGCTCCCTGGGCAGGAAATTGCCATTCTCAGCTATACGGATCCTCTTCTTGCCGTTCTGCTTTCGGTGTTCTTGCTTCGGGAATCTATTACCCTTTGGCAGATCGTGGGCGGTGCGCTGATTTTAGGGTTTACCTGCTGGAACGAGTGGAAAGGAAGTAAATAAAAAGGAATAGCTTGACGGCGTACCCGCATTTTCCGTGGGTACGCCGTTTTTGTTTTGAATGGTATAGGTTTTATGTCATTTTTAGCTCGACGGGAAAGTTACTTTGGGATAGGTTTACGCGATTCTTTGCTGAACGGGAAAATTACTTTGGTGTAGATGTATGCTATTCTTTGGTGACTGGTAAAGTTACTTTGGTGTGGGTTTTACATCATTCTTTAGTGAATGGGAAAGTTACTTCGGTGTGGTTTATGCCATTCTTTGTTAAACGACAAAGAATGGCGAAGAAAGCGTTTTCAAGGTGTTCCCCCTTGAAAATCCCCCCCGCGTCCCCGCCGCTTCATGCGTCGGGGAGGCTTTGCTATAGAAAAAGTCTCACCCGAAGGTTCATACGAACACCTTCGGGTGGTTGGTGGGATTGCCGTGGATTCCGACGGACGGAATTTTTCGGTAATGGCTTGGTTTCTTCACGGGTCGCTCAAGCGAAGCTTTATTTTTTCGCTTTTTTACTCTTTTCAATCTCTTCAAGATCCTCGCGGTCGATCCATTCCTCCGTAAAGCCGCAGCTGCAACAGACGTATCGGTTCACGTTCACCGCCGAGAAGAGGCTTTTCCCCACCATCACGTTATTTCCAGCACCGTACGCTCCCGTGTATCCGTCAAATCTGACGATATTTTCTCCCCCGCATTTGGGGCATTTCTTTGTATATTTCATGATCTCATCCTTTCCAGTTTTCAAGGCAAAATGGACAGCGTTCTCCGTTCGGTCTCCGTGTCAGACAGCCAACATCTTACGCGCCAGCAGGCAAGCCTGCTCCTTGGTACAGCCAAGGTTCGTCAGCACTTCTGAAAGGCACTTACGGAACAGGCGGTGTCCTATGAAAAAGGTTACCCCATCGGTCTCGATCCCGCCAAGCCGTATACCGCCCAAGGGGTACTCTCTTGCCAAGCATGTCAGTTCATCTGCCATGCGCTCGGTAAAATCCGAGACGGAAAGTACAAGCTCGGGAAACGTCTGTATGCGGGGATCTTCTGTCTCGTATGCCTCCATCCACTCCCGCGGATGTCCGCCCAGCTTCGTTTTGAGCCGTATCTCTCCCCGAAGCAGCTTCCGTTCCGTTAGATACGCAAAGCTCTGCCGGCTTCCCTCGGAGTTGAGGTCTCCCTCCCAATGGATCACGGGCGTGAGCTCCTTTGGCAACCGAATCAGGAGGTCGATGAGCACTTGGAGCCGCAGGGCGGTGATTGTCTCCTCACTCAACGGCTTTCCTTCGGTCATCTTTCGAAACGCCTCCCCGGCGTGATAGGGGTCGGGACGCTGATAGCGTGAGGGCAGGCGCAGGTAAACATGGGGGGGCTCCCCGTCTTCCACCATTTGCTCTCCAAGCTCCCTTATCCAATCGGCAAGAGGACGGCTTCCGTCCGCGTTTTCCAGCAGAGCCTCTATATCAAAGCGTCGGCGGAAGAGCTTACTCTCCGGCGGCATTGGCAAATACAGCGCGGTCACCCTCTGAGCCGCGAACCATGGCTCCCATGCCTCGGGCAGACCGCTCAAGAACTCTGTCCCGAAGCACCAACGATCTTGGATATTCTCCTCCTCCACCTGCATCCATTTCCATTCCTCTCGGCTCCATTGGTCCGCGCCCATTCCCGGGCAAAGAAGACGCAGTTTCTCCCAGGCGGAAAGAGCCTCAAAATCGGAGTACTCTTCGGGATTTCGGGAGTTCTCATGGGAGAGCCAACGCGCCACCCTTTTCTTCTCCGCGCTACGGACGCACTCCCATGGATTGGTAGGGGACATTCCGCCGAGCGTCGGCACTGCCCAGCAATCGGCAACAGGAAGTCCTTCCAGCTCCGTCCAAATTTCTTGGGCAATCCTCTTTTGTTCTTCCATATGCCCCTCCTTTCCCATTTTTCACATGCTTACCATAGCATTATAGCAGAGTTTTCCCGATTTTGCAAGTCACTTTCCTTCTTTTACTTAATATTCCTTGAAAAAAGCGAAAAAATATTTCTTATAATGTAGACAATTTTGATCAAATGTGGTATAATAAACTGATTATGTGGCTCTTGCGCCACGTTTCGAGAGGAGGTTACCATGAAAGTCGTCCCCATTTGCGCCGAGTCCTTTGGTGCCAACACCTATCTGGTCGTATCAGGGACTCACGCCCTGGTGGTTGACCCCGCGGTATCGGTAGGGGCGATCCTAAACGCTGTTCGGGCAGAGGACGCTTTTCTGGAGGGAATTCTCCTGACCCACGGGCATTTCGACCATATTCTCTCTCTGGACACCCTCAGAGATGCTCTTCCGATCAGTGCTCGGATCCACCAAGCGGATGCCGTTATGCTTACCGACGGACGAAAAAACGCTTTTTACGATTTCTTCGGAAAGGAACGGGTATACCGTCCCGCGGAGGAGCTTTTATCTCGTCGACAAACCATTTCTCTGGGAGACGAGTCAATCACCGTTCTCCACACCCCCGGGCACACACCCGGCTCGGTATGCTATCTATGCGGCGACTCCCTTCTGACCGGTGACACCCTGTTCGCCGAAAGCTACGGCAGATGTGATCTTTGGGGCGGAAGCCAGGAGCAAATGCAAGTCTCTCTTGCCTCCCTCCGCTCCTTATCTCCCGCTCTGACCATTTATCCCGGTCACGGAGTCTCTGCCCGTTTGTCCTTCGCGCTGGACAACGTATCTTATTTTTTATAAATTCTCATTTCTTATAATTTCTCGCAGAAAACCGAAAGGATGATCAACATGGACTACAACAAGTTAGCCGAGCTTTTATACCCCGATATTCAGAAGACCCCCGAAGACGTGGAAGCGGAATTTCCGCCTCGCCAGCTCCCCGAGGGTGCCAAGGTGACCCGTTTCGCTCCCAGCCCCACGGGATTCGTTCACTTCGGCGGACTCTTCCCTACCACCGTAGCGGAACGGCTTGCCCATCAGAGCGGCGGCGTGCTCTATCTGCGGATCGAGGATACCGATGCCAAGCGAGAGGTTCCCGGAGCGGCTGAGGCACTGATCCGAACCCTTTCGGTCTATGGCGTAAGCTTTGACGAGGGTGCCATCCTGGGCGAGGACGGTAAGATCTGCGACAAGGGTGCTTACGGTCCCTACAAGCAGAGCATGAGAGGTCCTATTTACCAAGTCTTTGCCAAGCAATTGGTTCGCGAGGGAAAGGCATATCCCTGCTTCACCAGTGAGGAGGAACTGGAAGAGCTCCAGCAGGTGAACAAGAAGGAGGAGATCAAGAACACCGACTGGCAGGCGGAGGCGGAAAAGCGCCGCGCCGAGATGCTCAAGCGGAGAGAGTTTACCATGGAAGAGGTAGAGGCGCATCTTGCCGCCAAGGATCCCTTTGTGCTTCGGATCCTTGCCGACGGTGACGGAGAGAAGAAGATCCGCTTTACCGATCTGGTCAAGGGAAACATGGAATTCCCCGAAAACGATGAGGATTTCGTCCTTCTCAAGTCCGACGGAATTCCCACCTACCACTTTGCCCACGCCATAGACGATCACCTCATGGGAACCACCCACGTAATCCGCGGAGAGGAGTGGCTTCCCAGCCTTGCCAAGCACCTACAGCTCTTCCGTTATCTGAGCTTCAAGGCTCCCAAGTACATGCACATCGCTCAGATCATGCGTCTGGACGAGGCAGGCAACAAGAAGAAGCTTTCCAAGCGGGACATGGGTGCCAACATGGACGATTACACCCGCATGGGCTACTGCCCCGAGGCAGTTTGCGAGTACGTCATGACTCTGCTGAACTCCAACTATGAGGAGTGGAGAATGCAGAACCCGGACAAGAGCTACCGAGACTTCCCCTTCAACATTAAGAAAATGTCGGTTTCGGGCTGTCTCTTTGATTTCAACAAGCTGAACGACGTTTCCAAGAACGTCATCTCCCGTATGGATGCGGCTACTGTGACTCAGCGTGTCACAGAATGGGCGCGGGAATTCGATCCCGCCTTTGGTGCGCTTCTTGACGCGGATCCCTCCTTTGCGGAGCGGATCTTTGCCATTGGTCGAGGGGGGAAGAAGCCGAGAAAGGATCTGGCGACCTGGGCAGATGCCAAGCCTTACATGGGATTTTTCTACGACGAGCTTCTCGCCTACGAGGGCGGCTATCCCGAGCAGTATGACCGTTCCGACATTCGGGCGACCCTGTCCGCTTTCCTTGAATCTTACGATCCGTCGGATGACATGAACGTCTGGTTCGAGAAGATCAAGGCAATTGGTCAAGCTCTGGGCTACACACCCGATATGAAGGCTTACAAGGCAGACCCCTCCGCCTTCCGCGGAAGCGTGGCTGACATTAGTATGTTCATCCGCTTTGCCGTCACTGGCAAGATGAACGCCCCCGACCTATACACCGTCATGCAGATCTTGGGCAAGGAAAAAGTGACCCGACGGATCGAATCCACCCGTGCCGGTCTTTGACGAAAATTATCAACGAGAGGTAAGATACCATGGAAGAAATCGCAAATAATTTTATACACGATATTATCGATGCCGACCGTCTGGAGCATCCCGAGATCAAGGTTCACACCCGTTTTCCTCCGGAGCCCAACGGATATTTGCACATTGGCTCCGCCAAGGCGATCCTCATCAACTATGAGACCGCGAAAAAGTACGGCGGACTCTTTAACCTTCGCTACGACGACACCAATCCCTCCAAGGAGGACGTGGAATACGTGGAGTCCATCTACCGTGACCTCTGCTGGCTGGGTGCTGAGCCTTCCGGCGGCATATTCTACGGATCGGACTACTTTGACAAGTGCTATGAGTACGCGGAAAAGCTGATTCTGGACGGAAAGGCGTACGTGTGCGATCTGTCCGCCGAGGAGATGAAGGAGTACCGCGGAACCCTCACCGAGCCCGGTCGTGAGAGCCCCTACCGCAACCGTAGTGTGGAGGAGAACCTGGATCTGTTCCGCCGCATGAAGGCGGGAGAATTCCCCGACGGAAGCCGCACGCTCCGTGCCAAGATCGACATGGCTTCTCCCAACATCAACATGCGTGACCCTGCCATTTACCGCATCGTTCACGTTTCTCACCACCGCCAGGGTAACAAGTGGTGCATCTACCCCCTTTACGACTATGCGCACCCCATTCAGGATGCCCTGGAGGGAATCACCTATTCTCTGTGCTCTCTGGAGTTTGAAAATCACCGTCCGCTTTATGAGTGGGTCATCGACAACATCGGCTTCGAGATGCCCCCCAAGCAGAGAGAGTTTGCCCGTCTCAACGTGACCAACACCGTTATGTCCAAGCGGTATCTCCGCTATCTGGTGGAAAATGACATGGTGGACGGCTGGGACGACCCCCGTCTTCCCACCATCTGCGGTCTCCGCAGAAGAGGTTACACCCCCTCCTCCATCTTCAACTTTGTACGGAGCGCGGGCATTTCCAAGGCGAACAGCTTGGTGGACATCAGCATGCTGGAGCACAGCATCCGTGAGGAGCTGAACACCGAGGCACCCCGCCGCATTGCCATTCAGCATCCCATCAAGGTAGTCGTAACCAACTATCCCGAGGACAAGGTGGAATATTTCAACCTTCCCAACAATCCTCAGAACCCCGAGGCGGGCACCCGTCCTCTTCCCTTCACCCGTGAGCTTTATATTGATGCCTCCGACTTTGCGGAGGTACCTCCCCCCAAGTTCTTCCGCATGAAGCCCGAAGGAGAGGTCCGTCTCATGGGTGCTTACATCGTTCGTTGCAACGAGATCGTGAAGGACGCAGAAGGTAACGTGACCGAAATCCGTTGTACCGCCGATCTGGAAAGCGGAAACGGAAATCCTGTAGACGGCAGAAAGATCAAGGGAACCATTCACTGGCTCAGTACCAAGGAGGCACAGGAAACGACCCTTATGCTCTATGACCGTCTGTTCACCATTGAAAACGTAAACGCCATTCCTGAGGACAAGACCTACAACGACTATCTGAATCCCGAATCTCTCACCGTCGTGAAGGGTGCCATGATCGAGAAGGAACTGGCTGACGCGAAGGAGGGTGACAAGTTCCAGTTTGTCCGTGACGGTTATTACTGCAAGGACTCCAAGCACGAGAACACCTTCAACCGCATCGTGGGACTGAAGGACAGCTTCCCCGCAAAGAAAGCGTAAAGGAGACGGACATGACTACGGAGTTGATTATTTTACTCGTCTACCTCGCCGCCATCTCCCTTCTTTCCCTGATCGTTTGTTGCTATGACAAATTTGCCGCCAAGCATCTGCAAAAGCATCGAACCAGAGAACGAACCCTGCTTCTTCTCTCCGCTTTGGGCGGCTCGGTTGCCATGCTTTTGACCATGCTGGTGATCCGCCACAAAACCAAGCACTTAAAATTTATGCTGGGAATTCCCGTGATCATGGCGATCCAGCTTTTGATCCTTGTGTTTTTCCTCACCCGATAAAAATCCTCTAAGAAAGGACCGTTCGCCGAATGAACACTGTTACCGATTTATCCAAGTTCAGCTTGATCTTCCCCGACGAGGCTGCCCAAAATGCCCATTACAGCGGTAAGGATCGCCCTGCCATTGACATGTTCGTCCTGGAGGAGCTGGGATTGAACGAGGTCTTTCACCTCAAAAACAGCAATCTGGATGAATACTTCACCATGGACCGGCGGGTCATCTTCCACCGCATGGAGGTTTTCGGAGATATGCTTGCCTGTCCCGAGATCTCTCAAACCCTCAACCGGCTGATCCCTGTGTTGACTGATATTATGGAGCTTCGCCGGTTGGAGTCGGACAGCGGCGACACGGAGTCCTATTTGGAGAGCATCACCGAGATCGAGCTGTACATTTCCAGTCTGAATATTTTGAGCGAGGGGTTGTCTCCGCTCCGTGACCGTCTGCGCAGTCACGCCTTCCGCGCGCTGACTCAGCGGATCATGGAGCTTGTGAACAGTGAGTATTACGCCGAGCTGAATCAGAAGCTCTCCGAGCTGACCTCCCGTGTGCGGGATATTCGCAGCGTGACCATCGGTGTGAATCTGGACGCTCAGCTCCGTCCCTCCAGTGCGGGCGTTCTTTCCATCAACCCCGAGCCCTTCCGTTCGGGAGACGTGATTGAAAAAATTCTTCGTCTGAATTTCAAGGACGACGAATACACTTGTATTGCCAACCTGGTTCCCTTCAGCAAGAAGCAATCGGAGAATCAGAAGACCGCTCTGGCTCTGGCATTTAACTCCGCCATCAACGAGGTCTACAAGCAGTCCCTCCGTTCCTGGAAGAAGATCGTGCAGAGCTACGTATTGGAGAACACCGATTTTCTCTTGAATCTGATGCCTGAGATCGAATTTCTGGTCAAGGGAACCGCCCTGCTCCGCCAACTGGATGCCAAGGGGCTTCCTCTCTGCCGTCCTACCATTCCCGAGAACGGTGAGCCGGTATTCCGTGCTTATGGCTTATACAACCCCTGCGTGGCTCTGAAGGTGAACGACGAGATCGTTCCCAACGACATTGAGTTTGATCGGGACAACGCCATGATCTACGTACTTACCGGACCCAACCGAGGCGGTAAGTCGGTCATCACCTGTGCCATCGGTTTGTCCCTTGCCATGATGCAGCTGGGCATGTTCGTACCCGCGGAGCGAGCCACCGTCAGCATTGCAGACGGAATCTTCACCCACTTCCCCACCGGTGCCGACGACACCATTGACAAGGGGCGGCTCGGTGAGGAATGTGCCCGTCTGCGTGACATTTTTGAGGAGGTTTCCTCCCGCAGCCTCGTGCTTCTGGACGAATCCCTTTCCTCCACCGGCTCCTTTGAAGCCTCCTACATTGCCGCTGAGGTTTTGGCTGGCTTGAGCCGTGTAGGCTGCCGCTGTCTCTTCTCCACGCACTTGCATGAGCTGGCGGCAGAGATCGATGCCATCAACGCCCGTACCGCCCCCGACGGCGGTGCTGCCATTGACACGCTGGTGGCTGGGATCGAGGAGGGCAAGCGCTCCTTCAAGATCGTTCGTATGAAGCCGGACGGAAAGAGCTATGCCCGTGATATTGCGGATAAGTACGGCTTATCCTATGAAAATATCGTCAAACACTTTACCGAGAATCGGTAAATACTTTCCAAGGAGAACTACACATGAACACGGAACTTTTAAAGCTTTTGGAAAACGATGCCCGTCTCACGGCGGATCAGCTTGCCGTAATGCTGGGCTGTGACCGAGAGGTCATTGAGGCGGATCTGAGGGAATGTGAGGCAAACGGTACCATTCTCGGCTACAAAACCATCGTGGACTGGGAAAAGACCGAGCAGGAATCGGTGACCGCCATGATCGACGTGAAGCTGACCCCTCAGCCTGACCGCGGCTTTGACCGGGTAGCGGAGAAAATTTACAACTATCCCGAAGTAAAATCCGTTTATCTGATGTCCGGTGCCTACGACCTGTCGGTACTGATCGAGGGACGCACCATGAAGGAGGTTGCCCTCTTCGTATCCCAGAAGCTTGCCCCCATTGAAGCGGTCATGTCCACCGCTACCCACTTTGTGCTCCACAAATACAAGGACAAGGGTGTTCTCTATGAAACCCCTGAAATCGACGAGAGAGGAACCTTTAACTGATGATCGATTATAGCAAAGTATTATCCCGTACGGTGGTTGACACTCCCAAGTCGGGAATTCGTAAATTTTTTGATCTCATGAGCACCATGCAAGATGTGGTGGGACTTACCGTAGGTGAGCCCGATTTTCAGACCCCTTGGCACATCCGCGAGGCTGGGATCGTGAGTTTGGAGCGAGGCAAGACCTACTACACTGCCAATGCCGGTCTGATGGAGCTCCGCAGTGAGATCAACAACTACATGACCCGCCGTTTCGGCGTATCCTATGATCCCGCCTCCGAGGTCATCGTGACCGTGGGCGGAAGTGAGGCAATCGATATTGCCTTCCGTTCGGTAATTGAGCCGGGAGACGAGATCATTGTCCCCACCCCCTCCTTTGTTTGCTATGCCCCTCTTGCCCGTATGGCTGGCGGGGTACCGGTGATTTTGGAAACCAAATTTGAGGACAAATTCAAGATCGACCCCGAGGCGTTGAAGGCGGCAATTACCCCAAAGACCAAGATGCTGGTTCTTCCCTACCCCAACAACCCCACCGGCGCCATCATGACCCGTGAGGAGCTGGCGGACATTGCCGAAATTCTCCGGGACACCAATATTTTAGTTCTTTCCGACGAGATCTACGCCGAGATGACCTACACCGGCAATCACTGCTCCATTGCTTCTCTGGAGGGAATGCGGGAGCGCACCGTCATTGCCAGCGGCTTCTCCAAGGCGTACGCCATGACCGGTTGGCGGCTTGGCTACCTCTGCGCCCCCAAGCAGATCGCTGAGCAGATGTTGAAGATCCATCAGTACGGCATCATGTCCTCTCCCACCACCGCTCAGTTTGCCGCCATTGAGGCACTAAAGAACGGCGAGGAGGATATTCAGATGATGGTCGGCGAATACAACCGCCGCCGCCGTTATATTTACAATGGACTCAAGAGCATCGGCATTGAATCCTTCGAGCCGGAGGGAGCCTTCTATATCTTCCCTCGCATTGGGGATTACGGTCTATCCGGTGAGGAATTCTGCAACAAGCTGCTCTATGACTACAAGTGTGCCATCGTTCCCGGCGGTGCCTTTGGTGAGAGCGGTGAGGGCTTTGCACGTATTTCCTATGCCTACTCCATCAAGCACATTACCCAAGCACTGGAACGCATCGAGGCTTTTGTCAAGACGCTGTAAGATTCAAAGGAGTCGATCTGGTTTTTTCTCGTAAGGATATCTACAAATTTCGGCAGAGGAATCATACCTCTGCCGATTCTATACCATAATAGCATTAAGAAAAACGAGCTCCCAAAAAACGTCACAACCGACAAATTCTCCCAGAGGAGAAAAGAAAATCTACCGATGTCCACTGCAATTCCACCAACCACCCGAAGGTGTTCGTATGAACCTTCGGATGAGACTTTTTCCATAGCAAAGCCTCCCCGACGCATGGAGCGGCGGGGACGCAGGGGGATTTTCAAGGGGGAACGCCTTGAAAACGCTTTCTTCGCCATTCTTTGTCGTTTAACAAAGAATGACATACATCTACACCGAAGTAATTTTCCCGTTCAACAAAGAACGGTCAGACTACTGACAAACTCTATTATAAAACCGTGCTTTCGTTAAATAGCACAAGCTCCCCAGCCACTTTTTCTTTGCAGGCTGGAGGCGCAAAGAAAAAGTTATCAAAAAGAAACGCCGAAAGGAGAATGTCGCCCTCTGCGGAGGGCGACAAGGGCTACGCGCCCTTGTCGGTGCAAGCTTTTGGAAAAGCTTGACCAAAACTCTTGTCTATTTTGACAGCCCTGACCGTTCTAAAAAGAACGGTATAAATCCACACCGAAGTAAATGATTCAAAAGTCCCCGAGACCGTTTGGTCTCGGGGACTTGCTTTGATATATTGATCCGTTCCGATTATGCTCTCTTGGAAAGAACGTCGCGCTCGTAAGCCTTTACGTCCTCGAACCATTCCTCGCCGCCCTTTACGCCGCACTGCGCACAGTACTCGTTCCAAACAGCACCCCAAGGATAGCCTTTCAGCTCCTCCTGGCGAACCATCAGCTCAGTGTAGTTGTCCTCCTTCTGGAGCTTTGCAAGCTCAGCGTGAGGAGTCAGCATTGCAATCAGCAGTGCCTTACGGAAGTTGCGCAGACCAACGGTCCATGCAGCAATACGGTTGATGCTTGCGTCAAAGTAGTCAAGAGCAATGGCAATGTCGTCGATTCTTCCGCTTGCCACGATCTCCTTCGCGATCTCCTTGGTCTCGTCATCCAAGCGGATCACGTGGTCAGAGTCCCAACGTACCGAGCGGGTTACGTGGAGAGCCAGCTTCTTGGAGAACAGAAGCATGGAGGAGATCTTATCGGAAACCACCTCGGTGGGATGGTAGTGACCGTTGTCCATCAGAGGAGTGATGCCACGGCTGAGAACGTAGCCGAGACCAAACTCAGCAGAGCCTACGGTGTAGGACTCCAGACCGATTCCGAACACCTTGGACTCGAGTGCTACGTAAACCTTATTCTTATCGTAGCCAATACCCAGGATCTCGTCCACAGACTGAGCAAAACGAGCTCTGGGAGAGAAGCGGTCAGCGGGAATATCCTTGTATCCGTCGGGAATCCAGATGTTCATTACGCAGGGCTCACCAGTCTCGTTCGCGAAGTACTCAGCGATGCGCAGACAAGCCTGACCGTGGCGTACCCAGAACTGACGGATCTCCTCGTTGGGAGAAGACAGGGTCAGACCGGATGCCTTGGGGTGAGAGAAGAAGGTGGGGTTGAAATCGATGCCCATACCTCTTTCCTTTGCGAACTCTACCCACTTTGCGAAGTGCTTGGGCTCCAGAGCGTCTCTGTCTGCCCACTCGCCTTCCTCGAAGATTGCGTAGCAAGCGTGGAGGTTCAGCTTATGCTTACCGCCGTCCAGGCTCAGAACCTTATCGATATCAGCCATCAGCTGTGCGGGAGTAGTTGCCTTTCCGGGATAGTTACCGGTGGTCTGAATACCGCCGCTGAGAGCTCCCTTAAAGTCAAAGCCCACAACGTCGTCACCCTGCCAGCAGTGGAGGGAAACCGGTACTTCCTTCAGTTTTGCGATCACGGCATCGGTATCGATACCCTGTGCCGCGTATTTTTCTTTCGCGATTACGTATTCCTGATTCATGATGTTGTACTCCTTTCAAATTTTGATATATGTTTTTAATTTAGGCTTCAATTTTCTTTACGTCGAAGGAAGCGAATACGGCTTCTCTTGCTTCGGCAATAGAAGAGAACACGCCGGTACCCAGCATCTGAGCGAGCAGGTTACCGATGGCGGTTGCCTCGGTGGGACCCGCGTAAACGGGAATGTCCAGCAGCTTCGCCGTCTGCTCGCTGAGGTAGTCATCCTTACTTCCGCCGCCGATGATGTGGAATGCCTCAGGCTTCTTGCCTGTTACCTCGGTGATCTCGGCAATGGTGGTAGCGTAGCACTCAGCCAAGCTATGGTATACGCAGCAGAGCATATGATCCAGGGGCATATTCTCGGTGCCGCAATATTTATTAATAGCACCCATCATGCTCTCGGGAGCCAAGAAGCTCTGATCGTTTACGTTGATGCGGTAGGGGGTATCACCCAGAGCCGTTGCCATATCGCAGAGCTCAGCAAAGGAATACTTGCCGCCAAGCTCACGGCGAATGGACTGAATGATCCACAGACCCATGATGTTCTTCAAGAAGCGGAAGCGGTGCTCCACGCCCCCCTCGTTGGTAAAGTTATGCGCGCAAGCCTCGGGAGAGGAATTAGGAATCAGAGACTCCACGCCCATGAGCGACCAGGTTCCGGAGCTCAGATATGCCACGTTGTCGGAGTTGGTGGGAACTGCCAGAACAGCAGAGCCGGTATCGTGAGAGGCGGGATGAATGACCGTCAGGTCATAGCCGATCTTCTCCACGATCTCGGGCAACAGGTTTCCTACCTTTTCACCGGGCATGCTCAGCTTACCGAAAAGGTGAGTGGGGTAACCCAGCCTGTCCATCAGCTCCAGATCCCACTCGCCGGTCTCGATGTTCACCAGCTGAGCGGTAGTCGCGTTGGTATATTCCTGGTGGCAAACGCCGGTCAGACGGTAGTTGAGGAAGTCGGGCATCATGAGGAAGGTCTTTGCCTCTGCCAGCTGCTCGGGATTCTGTTCCTTCAGAGCCATCATCTGATATACCGTATTGAACATCTGCTTCTGGATACCGGTACGGGCATAGAGCTCAGCCTCGGGGATCAGCTCGTATACCTTGGCATCCATTCCTTCGGTGCGGTTATCACGGTAGCCTACCGCGTCACCGATCACCTTTCCGTTGCCATCCAACAGCAAAAAGTCTACGCCCCAGGTATCGATTCCAAGATAGGAAGGGATCTTTCCGATTTCAGCGCAACGCTTCATACCGTTTACAATGTTTTCAAACAATCCCTCGTGATCCCAGCACTGGTGTCCGTTCTTCAACGAGGTGCCGTTGGGAAAGCGGTAAACTTCCTCCAACTCGATCTTGCCGTTCTCTATCCAGCCCAGAATGTGTCTGCCGCTGGACGCGCCAATATCGATTGCAAGATAATAGGTTTTCATTGGGGTTTCCTCCTTAATATAAAGTAGAATCTTTGCGAGTGTTCTCTGATTATATTTTAACATACCACAGGCTTGATAATAAGGTCGCTTTTTTACCTAAAAAGTGTCTTTTTTTGCCTTTTCCTATTGCGCGATCCCCAAAAACGTGTTACAATAAGAATAGCTACAAACCGCTCGCAAAAAAAACGGAAGGAGACGGTCATGCAAAGACAGATTATTGAGCAATTATCGGAGATCACCGAGGAGGAGCAATATATTTTAATTCCCGAAAATCCCTCTCCCCGTTCGCTCTACGCCAAGTCGGGGCGGTTTATTATTGAGCGGAGGCACATGTCTCATCTTTCCTTTGGAGAATCCACCGCCGCCATTTGTCTGCGCCCTCACCCCCGCTTTCGTGAGTTTCCCACCCACTCCCACGATTTCATTGAGATCATGTACGTATGCAGTGGGCGGATCACCCACGTATTCGGAAAACAGAAGCTGGTTCTCAACACCGACGAGCTGATCGTTTTGGGGAGAGACACCAAACATTCCATTCTTGCCGCAGGAAAGAACGATATCGGCATCAATCTGATCATTTCTACTGATCTCTTTGAGGTACTGCTCAATTCCCTGCGTCAAAATTCTCAGCTTCCGGGAAAGACCTTTGAGAATCTTCTCAAGCGAGGCGGTCTTCCCTATTGCGTATTCGATGTCTCAGACAGTCTTCCCGTACGGAATCTGATGGAGAGCATGATCCACTCCGTCATTTGCGAGCGGAACCGAGACGGATATATTCTCCAGCAATCCCTCAATCTATTGCTCTGTTATCTTGCCTCCATGGAAGAGGCGAAGGAGCCTGCCGCGCAGGACAGCTACGAGGAAAAGCTGAAAAAAAAGATCCTTAATTACATACGTACCTCTTACAGCACTGCTACCCTCACCGAGGCGGCGCACATGATGGGGCTTTCCCCCTCCTATCTCAGCCGAACCGTTTGTCAATCCTTTGGCATGACCTTTAAGGAGCTTCTGATGAACGAGCGTTTTGATGCCGCTCGGGATCTTCTCCGCACCACCGCCATGCCGATCGGTGACATCATCAACCGTGTGGGATATGAAAACAGCAGTTATTTTCACAAGGAATTCAAAAAGCGCTACAGCGTGACTCCCGGAGCTTACCGAAAGGCACAGAAATAAAACACACCATTTGAGAATCAGCCATATCGGCATAAACACACCCAAAGCCATTGACAAATTATCAAAAATATGGCAAAATTGGCATGAAAGGTTCTCTGTGAAGGAACGAAAAAGTCATGAAAACCTTTATTAAATCAATCGAGTTCAATCATTAGAAAGGAGATTTTCCGTGAAGCGTATTTTTTGTTTGATATTAGCTATGCTCGTGCTTCTGCCTACGTTGTTCGCGTGCAAAAACGATGAGGGAAGCACACAGACTGGAGAGCAGGAAGTCCAATCCTCAGAAGATCAAGAATCAAATGATTTGCTGGACACAATTCCTACCGGTTCTTATTCGAAAAAGGAATTTCTGATTGCGGTACCGGAACGCAACAAAGATGAAGTTTGTAGTGACAGTTTATCCGGCGAATTCGTCAACGATACCGTCTATAAATGGTATGAAAAGATCAATTTGCGGTACGACGTTTCCATCAGAGGAGAAGCAAGATCCAATACTGAGTTCTTCGATAAACAAAAAAATGAGATTGACGCTGGACAGGGGACGGTACACCTCTACGGTTGCACACTCATCTCCGTTGCCACGCCCATCCGTGCCAAATTGTATAAAAACTGGAACACGATGGGGAATATGATAAATCTGAATACAGATCGCTGGGATAGGAATATCAATGAAAAATTAACCTGGATGGATAAGCTCTACGTTTTGAGCGGAGACCTGGGTTATTCCAAAATTGATAACACCATGGTAACCTATTATAACAAGGAAATCATGAGTGACCTGGGTTATTCTACCGCCGATCTGCTAAAGATGGTTGACGAAAAGGACTGGACCTTTGAGGCATTTGAGAAGATGATCAAAAACACCTACCTTGATGCGGACAAGGATAAGAAGAAAGGGGACGGTGATGTTTACGGATACGTAGCACAGTCACTATCCTCCCATGATGTTTGGCTTACACAATTTGGAATTGACAGTATAGCCTTGGATGAAAGCGATACCATTGTTTCCACCCTCAGAACACCCGAAATGGTGTCGCTTGTTGGTAAACTATGGAAATTTCTCCATAAAAACGAGGGGGTACTTTCAAGCAATGATATTTCCATAACAAAAACAGAGTATGACTTTTTCGCCGATGATCAAGCGGCTATGATCACCGGAACCTTGTCCTCCGCTGAGAGATTTGCCGAGGAACTGGGAACGAACAGTTTCGGTATTTTGCCTGCTCCCCTACTTGATAAAAATCAAAATGATTACTGCACCAAGCTTACGAGCAACTATTTGACCTGGGGAGTTTCCAAAGCAACCCCTGAGGCGGACATTGATTTTGTTGCCCACATTACTGATGCCCTATGTGCGGAATCCTCCCAAACCCTTTATCCCGCGTTTTATAATCATATTTTAAAAGAAAAATACTCCAAGGATGAGGATATGGCTCGCATGATCGACCTGATCATGCAAAAAGCCACCGTTGACAGAACTGCCATTTTTTCCGCTGAAATAACCCAATATATAACCAGCGTTAGGAACACTCTTGATAAATCTGCATTTAGCGAGGGTGAATTCCTATCGGAATTGGGTTCGGGCAAGCTTCAAAACGCAAATAACCTATACACTTTTGGGTATAAAAGAAATCAATAAGATTCAATCAGATATGTTTTTCTAAACCAAAATTCCCCGGGGTGCATATGCGCTCCGGGGAATTCCTTGTTTAATCTTTCATTCCTTCGCCGTCAAATTTCTTATTCCGGTTACGCTTGATGGCTCTCACAACAATTGTTACGATCACGCCCGCCGCAATACCAAGGATCAGAAGAACGGGAAAACCGTAGATTAGCGCAATGAAGAAATCCTGTACGCCTTCCACTACGTTGGACCAGCTCTCGGCGATGGCGTTCTTTACCCGAGTTCCAAAGCTCTCCTCCGACACGGTCAGGTCGGTCACCTCCCGCAAATGCAGTGTAACGGTTGAGTAAGCCACCTTATGGTCATACACTCGCAAAGCACTCTCATAGGACTCGATCTCATAGATTACGTCATACAGCCTCTCCTCCACCGAGATCATATTGCTCACATTGGTGGACTCTGCCAGCATGCGCTCCAGCACCTGCCGCTCGGTTTCCAGGACGCTCAGCCGTGCCTCAATGTCATAGTATTCGCTTGTAACATCGGTAGCGGTACTTTCCGTGGAGGTAATATGGACCGCTTCCCCTGCCGTAGTCAGAAACTCATCCAGCTTTTCTGCCGGAATCCGAAGTGTATAATCGGCAGAGCAAGTCACGACCTTGTTTTTATTTGTTTTTTGATACAAATTAGCTCCTTGAATATTTGAGGTTCCCACGTAGCCCCCAAGAGCGGTCACCGCAGTCTCAATCTCGCTGATTGCGTCGTCAAAATGCTGGGTCTCGGCGTACAGCCCCACGGTACGGATGATCTTCGCCGTATCCTCTTGCTTCTCTCCCTCAGCAGAGTCCGCAATCTGATCGCCCGTAAGCATATGATCCGTTCCCGTGCTTCCCGACGTGGATTCGTTCATGATCTCCACCTCTTCGTCGTTCAGGGATTCGGATTTTCCACAGGACGCAAGCATGCTGCACAATAAGAACAGGCAAAGAAATAGGCACGAAATTTTCTTCCAGGTCATGTTTTTCATCTTTTTCCTCCTTACAGGGATGTTTCCCTCTTACTCAAAGAGTCGGCAGCTTGGTGAAAAGGTTACACTTTTTCCAGAAATAAAAAAGATTTTATTTTTTAAAAAAGTTCTTAAAAACCTATTGACAAATGAAAAATGATTTGGTATAATATTAGAGTCGCATGGCGATGCTGGTATGGCTCAGTCGGTAGAGCACGTCATTGGTAATGACGAGGTCATCAGTTCGATTCTGATTACCAGCTCCAAAAAGCAACCCGATCGGGTTGCTTTTTTTATCCGATCTCAAAATCAAGAGAAAATTTCTCCCTTTCTCTTGACTTACGGGTCAAGCTATGCTATAATATGCTTTGTTGAAACACTGTGATGAGGAGTAGTACATTCTCTCCCCGGGCAAAGAGAGCGGACGGTTGGTGTGAGTCCGTGTCGGGTGGAATGGAAGTCGCCTTGGAGTGGTACGGGTGACCGATGCGGTAGCCCGTGACGGATTCCGCCGTTATCGGATTTGAGTGTGCCTTCTTCCCTTTCAGGCAGAGGCAAAGTCAGGTGGTACCGCGTGCTCCACGTCCTGATATGGGACTTGGGGCTTTTTTCTTTTTCGCTAAAAGCAAAAAAGAGGTAAGAATGAGGAGAGCTCCTCCCGCGGTATCTTGCTCCCTTTTTGTGTTCTATTTATTCTATATTCTATTATGGAGGTCATTATGAATTCCTACAACGAGCTTCCGAAGGTCTATTCTCCCTCGGAATTTGAAGATCGCATCTATCAGAACTGGTGCGACAGGGGATATTTCACCCCTGACGTAAAAAATCCCGCCCCCGCCTTTTCCATCGTCATTCCACCGCCAAACGTAACGGGTCAGCTTCACATGGGACACGCCCTGGACGAGACCCTTCAGGACATTCTAGTTCGTTACAAGAGAATGCAGGGCTTCAACACCCTGTGGGTTCCCGGAACCGACCATGCGGGCATTGCCACCCAGATCAAGGTAGAGGAGCAGCTTCGTGTCAACGAGGGGCTGACTCGCTACGACCTAGGCAGAGACAAGTTCTTAGAGCGTGTCTGGGACTGGAAGCATCAGTACGGCAACCGCATCATCAGCCAGCTGAAGAAGCTGGGAGCCTCCTGTGACTGGAGCCGTGAGCGCTTCACCATGGACGAGGGCTGTTCCCGCGCTGTACGCGAGGTTTTCGTAAACCTTTACGACAAGGGGCTGATCTACCGCGGAAACCGCATCATCAACTGGTGTCCTCACTGTATTACTGCCCTATCCGATGCCGAGGTGGAGTACTCCGAGCAGGACGGCTTCTTCTGGCACATCAAGTACCCCATCAAGGGTGAGGAGGCTTATGTAGAGGTAGCAACCACCCGTCCCGAGACCATGTTCGGCGACACTGCCGTTGCGGTGAACCCCAACGACGACGCGATGAAGCATCTGATCGGCAAGACCCTGATCCTTCCCATTGTGGGAAGAGAGATTCCCGTCATTGCTGACGAGTACGTTGAGATGGGCTTCGGTACCGGCTGTGTGAAGATCACTCCCGCTCACGACCCCAACGACTTCTTAGTCGGTCAGCGTCACGGTCTGGAGCAGGTGAAGGTCATGAACGACGATGCCACCATGAACGGCTTTGCCGGAAAGTACGAGGGCATGGATCGCTATGCTTGCCGCAAGGCACTCCTTGCCGATCTGGAGGCTGAGGGATATTTGGTAAAGACCGTTCCCCACAAGCACAACGTAGGTTCCTGCTACCGCTGCGGAACCACCGTGGAGCCTATTACCTCCAACCAGTGGTTCGTCAAGATGGAGCCCTTGGCTAAGCCTGCCTTGGAGGTCGTTCGCGACGGACGGGTGAAGTTCGTGCCCGAGCGATTCAGCAAGACCTACGTAAACTGGATGGAAAACGTCCATGACTGGTGTATTTCCCGTCAGCTCTGGTGGGGTCACAGAATCCCTGCCTTCTACTGTGACAAGTGCGGCAAGATCACCGTTTCCAAGACCGACATAGACACCTGTCCCGATTGCGGCGGTGCTGTTCATCAGGAAAACGACGTTCTCGACACCTGGTTCTCCTCTGCCCTCTGGCCCTTCTCTACCATGGGGTGGCCTGACAAGACCGAGGAGCTCGAGAAATATTACCCCACAAGCGCCTTGGTGACGGGTTACGATATCATTTTCTTCTGGGTTGCCCGTATGATCTTCTCCGGCTTGGAGCACATGGACAAAGAGCCCTTCTCCACCGTATTCATTCACGGCTTGGTTCGTGACGCGCAGGGACGGAAGATGTCCAAATCCTTGGGCAACGGCATTGATCCTCTGGAGATCATCAGCAAGTACGGCGCGGACGCTCTTCGTTACGCACTGGCAACCGGCAACTCCCCCGGAAACGACATGCGCTTCTCGGACGAGAAGATCGAGGCGGCAAGAAACTTTGCCAACAAGCTTTGGAATGCCTCCCGTTTCGTCCGCATGAATCTGACCATTGACGAGGTAAAGCTTCCCGACACAGCGACCCTTGCCGCTGAGGACAAGTGGATCCTTCACGAATTCAACAAGCTGACGGCAGGTGTTACCGCTGCTCTGGACAAGTACGAGGTAGGTGTGGCTCTGGCATCCATCTATGACTTTACCTGGGACGTATTCTGCGACTGGTACATTGAGCTGACCAAGTCCAGACTTTCGGACAAGGAGTCCTGTGGCAACCGCACGGCTCAGCAGGTTCTTGCTTACGTACTGACCGGCACCCTGAAGCTCCTGCATCCCTTCATGCCCTTTATTACCGAGGAAATTTACCAGGCGTTGCCTCACGATGACGAAAGCATCATGATCTCCTCCTATCCCAAGTTCCGCGAGGATCTGGTATTTAAGGCAGATGCCGCCAAGATGAACCGTGTCATCGGCGCGATCAAGGCGATCCGTGCCCGTCGGAATGAGATGAACGTAGCTCCCTCCCGCAAGGCGAAGGTTTACATTGCGACCCGCTACACCGATGCCTTCAACGAGAGCACAGCTGTCTTCTTTACCCGTCTGGCTTCTGCCTCTGAGGTGGAGATTGCCGAGAGCTTCGAGGGCATTCTGTCCGCTGACGACGCGGTACAGATCGTTACCGATTCGGCAACCATCCTTCTGCCTCTTTCCGACATTGTAGACACCGAAAAGGAGATCGCCCGTCTGGAGGCAGAGCAGAAGAAGCTGACCGGTGAGATCGAGCGCTTGGAGAAGAAGCTTTCCAACGAGGGCTTCGTGGCAAAGGCTCCCGCCGCCGTAGTAGAGGGTGAGCGCGCCAAGCTTGCCAAGTACCGCGAGAATCTGGAGGGTGTCCTTACCGCTCTGGCGAAAATGAAATAATTTCTCTCACAAGACTCAAAAAGAGTATGCCGCGGAATTTTCCGCGGCATACTCTTTTTAACTGACATGGATCGTATCAAACGAACCGATTGAACCAAAGCATCGGCTCTCGCCTCATAACCTCTCTGAAATGGTTAAAGGAAACGGCGAAGAAGATATACTCCCGTTCCTTCAAGTCGGGAACCTTTTTATCAATGGGGATGATCCTTCTTCTGATCTCCATATCGTTCTCCATTCCTATATCAACCGTAGTCCTTTACGTTATTATAGATGTCGATCAATTTCTTTTCGTTTTGATTGCGGTGGCTGAGCATCCAAGCATACACCTCGGGATTGGCAAAGGTATCGCTCCAGGAATCGTGGGCATTTTCAGGATACACGGTCAGCTTGGCGTTTCCACCGTTTTTATTGATCCGCGCTACGATCCACTCCGATTCCTCCACGTGAACCGTGGTATCCAGCGCACCGTGGAACGCCCAGACGGGTACGTTCGCCAGCCGCGCGCCGTTCCAGGACATACCGCCTCCACAAATGGGTACGATGGCGGCAAAGCATTCGGGCATGCTCATGGCAAGCTGCCAGGTGGCATATCCTCCCATACTGGCACCCATGAGATAGAATCTCTCGGCGTCGCAGAAGGGCTGGGACAGTGTGGTAAGCACAAATTGTTTCAAGCGCTCGAACATATCGAACCAGGAATTTTCATTACAATGGGGGGCGATGGATACAAAGGGAAAATCGGAAAGCTTGTTCACCTTTTCAAAAAACGTATGGTTCAGCACGTTTTCCAGGGGTAGCTCCCGTCCCCCTGCCCCGTGAAGCGTCAGGATCACGGGATAGCGTTTCCCTTCCTCATATCCATCGGGATATCGGATCCACGCGCCGATTCCCTGCCACTCTATTTGCTCAAAATGCATCTTATGACTCCTTTCCTGTAATCAAGCGGGTCCCACCGCCTGTCAACTCTGCATTATTATATCATGTTTTTTCTCAAAAAACAAGTTTTTTGATGATTTTCATATCGCTCATACACAAAAAAGCAGGGGTTACTTCACGGAAGTGAAATAACCCCTGTTCGCTACTGATTAGTCGGTAACGTAAGGAAGCAGAGCTACCTGTCTTGCACGCTTGATCGCGGTGTTCAGCTCACGCTGATGCTTCGCGCAGGTGCCGGAGATTCTTCTGGGAAGAATCTTGCCTCTCTCGCTGATGAACTTTCTCAGCTTTGCAGAATCCTTGTAGTCAATGAAATCAACCTTGTCTGCACAGAAAATGCAAACTTTCTTTCTTCTGCGAACAACAGGACGCTGAGGGCGTACTGCGGTGTTTTCAGTTCTATCCATTTTCAATAACCTCCTGTAATCTTGTTGATACCGCGCGATCCTCAGAACGGAAGATCGTCGTCGGTGTTGAGTTCCTCAAAGTTCGGAGCGGTGCTCGGAGCCGAGGAATACGAAGGGGTAGTGCTGTAAGCATCGGGAACATAGGCATTACCCTGCCCTCCGGTGCTTTCACTGCGGGAGTCCACAAACATTGCTTCATCCACCACCACGTCTGTGCCGTAGCGTTTCTGACCCTGCTGGTCGGTCCAGCTTCTGGTCTGAATGCTTCCCGTCACACACAGTGCGGAGCCCTTTCTGAAGTACTTGGAAATAAACTCAGCGGTCTGTCTCCAAGCAACCATACTGATGAAGTCGGTTTGCTGTTCACCCTGCTCGTTGCTCTTGGAAAATCTGCGATTGACCGCCAGTGTGAACCGAACGACAGACACTCCCGAGGGGGTCTGTTTCAGCTCAGGATCCGCGGTAATGCGACCTGCCAGAACAACCTTGTTCAAATTCAAAGCAGACATTTTAATCCTCCTCTGAACGCGAACGATTACTCTGCGTCAGCAGCAACGGTTTCTTCGGCAACAGCTTCGGTCTCAGCAGCTTCGGCAGCAGCCAACTTGGCAGCCTTCTTCTCAGCGGCATCGTACTCAAGCTTGATTACCATGGAACGCATGATCGTTTCATCAATGTTGAAGACACGCTCCAGCTCACTGGGGAACGTAGGATCTGCCTTGAAGGTAACGACCACGTAGTAGCCTTCGGGCATATCATCGATGGGATATGCGAGACGGCGCTTGCCCCACTTTGCCACGTCAACGACCTCGGCATTTGCCTCGATCAAGGACATGAACTTGTTCACAGTTGCATCGGTGACAGCTTCACCCTTGGTTACATCAACAATGAACAGGCTTTCGTAAGAATTGATAACCTTTTCCATTTTTTACACCTCCCTATGGACTTAAGACCGTGCGCATCGTATACAAAAATTTACGCACAGTAAGGAGACGGGCGTGCGGTTCCACAACCCGTACCAAGACAAGATTATACCATATTTTAGTTCTCCTGTCAAGAGTTTTTTGCGTTTTCCGCAAAGAAATTCCGCAAAAAAACAATAAATTTCTTTAAATCCATTGATTTTAGGACGGGTTTGCGGTATAATGACCCTATCAGCATTGCTTGAAAGGAGAACAGCATGAGGGTTTTAGTTACCGGCGGAACCCGGGGCATCGGACGCGCCTGTGTTGAATATTTCGCGAGGCAAGGAGACCGAGTCGCTTTTCTGTATCATAACCGCGCCGATCTTGCGGAACAGATATCTCGGAATACCGGTGCTATGGGGATTCGCGCTGATATCGAAAAGGCTGAGGACGCGAAAAGAGCCACCGATGCCGCCCTTCTGGCATTGGGGGGGATCGACGTGCTGATCAACAACGCCGGAATCTCTCAGATCAAGCTCTTTACGGAGCTAACCGACGAAGATTGGAGTCATATGCTGAATACCAACCTTTCCGGGGCTTTTTACGTCACTCGGGAGGCACTTAAGCCCATGATCTCGCAGAAGAGCGGACGTGTCATCTTCATCGGCTCCATGTGGGGAAAGGTAGGTGCTTCCTGCGAGGTTCACTACTCCGCGGCAAAGTCGGGGCTTCGAGGCATGACCATGGCACTGGCAAAGGAGCTGGGACTGTCCGGAATTACAGTGAACTGCATTGAGCCCGGCGTGATCCTGACCGACATGAATCGCGAGCTGAGTGAAGATACATTGCGGGAGTTGAAAGAGGAAACGCCTGTAGGTCGACTTGGCACACCGGAGGATGTTGCCTCCCTCGCTGTATTTCTCGCCTCCAAAGAAGCCGGATTCATTACCGGACAGGTAATCGGCGTAGACGGAGGCTTTGCGATATAACGAGAACGAAAAGGAGGATCCTCCCTTTCTTCCCTGTTTTCAAGTCTCCGAAAAGTTTTTTTAAAAATTTCAAAAACCCTATTGACAAACGCAGGGGTTTGTAGTATAATATTATCCGTTCGGTAAGAACAATATGCGGGTATGGCGGAATTGGCAGACGCGCTAGTTTCAGGTAACGACACCTTGGTGAACGGTTCTTGATTTTAGTTGCCCCGTCCTCGAAGAGCTGCTTCGTGTAAAAATTAACAGCAAAAACTCAATACGCGGGTATGGCGGAATTGGCAGACGCGCTAGATTCAGGTTCTAGTCGGGGTTCCTCGGTGAAGGTTCAAGTCCTTTTACCCGCACCACTGAAAGCCTTGAAAACACTACGTTTTCGAGGCTTTTCTTTTTTGAAAATTATTGGCGGATACATCACCTCTCGAGTATATTTTTGCTCGCAAAGGTGCTGTGTCTGCCAATTCCTACATCATACAACCTACATTTTGCTGTATTGTGTTGACAAGTAGGTTATAATATGATATAATAATAAATAATAATATCAGTAAAAACGGAGGTGATATGATGAGCATTTCCATAGAAGCACAATACAAAAAGGCGCTTTTGAAGCATTCGGATATTGAACGCGAGCTTCAAGTGTTGCCACACGGATATATTTCAAAAAAAGTTATTCACGGCAAGACGCAGTATTATCTGCAACGGCGTGTGGGTAAGAGAGTCGTTGGAAAGTATATTTCAGATGATGAAATGGAGTCGGTCAAGGACGGACTTTCAAGACGTGCCTCGTTAAGTGAGGAATTGTCAGGTGTAAAGGCTCGTATTTCCGAGCTTGAAGCGGCGGCGAAGTTGATCGATACTAAGGTTTACAACAAGCTGTTACTTTTGAAGGCGTGTATGCCGATGGAGCATCTGACAGCGGAAGAGAGACAAAAAGCATCCTCGTTTGCGGGAGCTATGAACGCTGTCGAGGGATTTTTTGCAACTACTGAAACGCAGAGTGAGGTCGGAAAGTGGATCGCGGGAGAGGTGTCTTTTCTTTCGGTTTATGAGAACACACTCAAAAAATACGGTTTTCCTGTGGAGGTCAGATAAATGAGAGATCCCTATTTATACGATGACGCAGACGTTCTCAAAAATCGCGCGAACATCAAGGACACCGAGCTTTTGAGAACTGCCGAGGCGGATATTACCAATCTTGCGATGACGGCAATATATGACAGAAAATACGATAAATTCAATGTGGATACGCTGCTCGACATCCACCGAACGATATTCGGTCAAATCTATGAATGGGGCGGTGAGTTCCGGACTATTATGATGACCAAGCCCGAGGATGTTCTCGGCGGTGACACCGTTCGATACGCTTATCCAAAGGAGATAAAAAAGCAGCTCACCGAGACCATGAAGGAGGTCGGTAAGCTGAAGCGCACGGGCGACAATGACAGAGATATCGTCTTTCGCTTGACGAGAATTATTGCAGCTATATGGCAGACACACCCGTTCCGTGAGGGCAACACTCAAACTGTAATTGTATTTGCCGTTCTTCTTGCAAAGCATCTCGGATTTGAGGTAGATCACGAGTTGTTCCGTGTGCATAGCTCATACGTTCGCAACGCGATGGTCTGGGCATCGCAAGGAATGTACTCCGAGTATCAATATATCGAGAGAATTTTCTTTGATGCGATTCTTCACGAGGATAATACGGAAGAAAATATTGCGGAAAAAAAATCTGAAAAGTACGAAAAAATCGGTGATTATAAGGTCAAGGATTACGTGGAACGACCGCACGAATATAAAAAATAATGGAGAGCTATTATGGGATTACTTGAATGTGCAAGCGCGGCATCTGTTTGGCGCGGTCGCGACTATTATGAAGATAAAAAAGTTAAGAACCTAACAGAGATAAGCGATGGCATATTTACTGCTGACGTTATTGGAACGGCGAGTGAACCATATATTGTAAATCTTGATGCTGCACATCCGAGAAAATCGACCTGTAACTGTCCTCACGCAGACGGTAAGCGTATTGTTTGTAAGCATATAGTGGCAACCTATTTTACCGCATATCCCGAAGAGGTGATCAGGTTTCATCAGGAATGTTTAAAAGCTCAAGAAGAAGAGGAAGCATGGGAAGAAGAACTTTACGATAGAGTTCAGGCATATATTGGACATATGAAAAAGAACGAGTTGCAACAAGCCTTACTTGAATTGCTTTTTGATGGACCTGAATGGCAATTTGAAAGATTTGTAAGAGATCACGACTTGGACGAGTATTAATGCCAAATATACTTGATTTTCTTCACCTTTTATGCTATCTATGATTGATATAAAAAGGGTGTAGAAAAACCTTTCACCAAGGTGACGTTACCATCAGGTTCTAGTCGGGGTTCCTCGGTGAAGGTTCAAGTCCTTTTACCCGAACCAAGAAAAAAGACCGTTCGAAAACGGTCTTTTTTCTATCCAAGCCGCAGGCTTGGTATATCATCACGCTTTAGCGTGTATTTCATCACCGAAGGTGTATTTATGCGGCTTGATGATATGCAATTCTTGACGGAATTGGTGATATGCAAGGCTTACGCCTTGATTTGTACTAAATTTCATGGTGTGTATTTCTCATTTTGGTTTTTTCCACCACTTCGACTCAAAAAAGTGCCTTTTAAAAAACTTTCCCCCACCCTATTGACAGTGATTTTTTGATATGATATAGTGGTATTGTATATAAGAATTTTAAGGGGAGCTTAATGAAAAAATATTTTGTTTTTTTGTTTTGCTTGATAATGATAATTTCGCTGGTTTCGTGTGAATCAAGTGAAGCGCAAGATGATCTATCGTCAAACGAAAATAGCGGCTCAACCGATTTAAATAATGATATCAAAAATGATCATATTACTTCGCCCTCCGAAGCCGAGATTGCTATGACGATGTACGAAGCGGCAATAAGTAACGAAATATACGTTGTTGACGAACAAATGGGTGAGATCAGTTTAAATGACTGTCGCTTTCTTACCAATAATGTGACCATTGGAGAATGTGAGTTTATCAATAAGGCAATATTGGATATGGACGGCGACGGGATCGACGAATACATTATACAATCACCCCAAAGAGATCATATTATTCTGCGTTACTATGACGGCAAGATTTACAGCTATAGCTTTGATTCAAAGAGCCTTTACAGATTAAACACGGATGGAACATTTTATTGGTACTCAACTGATAGCGATTCAATAACGGATGCAAAAACAATGGGCTTAAATCAGATAACCTTTGATGGTTCTTTTGCAGTTATTAAGGAAATTTACAAGTTAAAATTTAAAGATGGTATGTAGAGGCAGCGGAATATTACCTTGAGGATCGCCAGGTAACGCAGGAAGAATATAGTGCATATTATTGTGACAACAGTAAAACGTGGGTTAGTTTTTCGCCTTTTGAGCTTTCGTGTCAATATCCGATCAATGCCGAGATGGCATGGAAAATTGCTGATGATTATTTAGCAGGTATTGATGAGAGCCGGGATTGTGCAGCAGGAACAATGTACATTTACAAGGTTGTCATAACCGAAAAGCCTTCCGAGGACAGTGAATATTACTGCCTAGAAGTGCAAAGTTCTCCTTACCATCACTTTTATGAGGGTTGGGAAGTATTACCTTCGGAGCCTATATTTATACACGGAAGCTTACGCGTAAATTCTATAACCGGAGAATGCACCGGTCCGCGTGATATAATCGGCGGCAAAGGCTAAATCTTTCACCGAGGTGACATTACCCTCAGGTTCTGGTCGGGGTTCCTCGGTGAAGGCAATGTTTGGCGGTTTGCGAAGCAAATGACGGACGATGTCCGTCAAAACAAACTTGCCGCTGAGCGTAAGCGAAACAGGTTCAAGCTGTCCTTTTACCCCCAACAAAAAATTCAACTCGAATGGGAGCTTTCCATAAAGCAGATTTTTGTAAAGCAAAATCACGCCCGTGTCACCCTGAGCGAAGGGTTACCGCACAACCCGGAAGGTAACAAAAGGTACTTATGGAAATCACTTGCCATAAGTACCTTTGCGTTACTTTCTTTCATTATAAATCTTCACCGCTTCCGCAATGCAGTCTTCACACAGGGGAATCATTGCACTATCGGGAATCCTGTTGCGACATACCTTGCAAAACGCCTCAGAAGGTTTTACAGTAAAAGTGCGCCCACCGAAGCAGACGCACAAAAACGCAAACTCCGGTAGTCGCCAAACTAATCATTTGCAAATCGGTATAACCGCATATACAAAGTGGAATTTGCATTTTATCAAATTCATATTTTGCATATGCGGAAAAAGAGTATACTTCCCCTAAACGAAAATTATACCTGTTTTGCATTATTTGATTAGCTTGGCAACATCTATTATAACACCGTTTTCGAAATTTGTAAAGATGTTTTTAATTCATTATATCGAAAAAACGTAAAACTAAGCGTTCTCCCACGAGAAGGCTTAGTTTGGTGCAAGTTTTTACTTATCTCTAACAAGCAGAAATCGATTTTATGTCTTTAATTAAGACAGGCAAAGCACTGAATTTGCGGGCACAAATCTCTCAAACTCGATATATTGTCACTCGCATTGCGAGTGACAATTCGACATTTGGTCTTCTCTTTTTACTTTCTATAAGCACACACTATTTGTTTTTTGCTACGTGGTCCGCAAGAGGCGTAAAGCCGAGAGACAATGCGGGAGAATCCTCGGAAAGCGTAAAATCGAATTTCAGGAGCCCGCTGATTTTGGGATCCTCAGCGATACTCCCTTTTTCAAGTCCGAAAACATTCTGCCATACCTCAAGACTGTAGGGCTTCCCCTCCCGACTCTCGCCGGGGGTGGGAGCCGCTTTACTGATATCCCACAAAAGGTTACGCCGTCCACCCAGAGTATGGTTCGCCCTTCCGCCTCCGTAGATCGGAGCACCGTCGGTAATCAGAATATTCTGCTCGAACACGATCTCGTCATGGAGCTCTTCCTTACTCGTTCTCACGCAGGACGAACCAAGCCCAAAGAAAATATTATTGCGGACGGTATTGTGAGAGCCGTAGTGCAAATGAAAACTTTCTTGACCCGTTCGGTAAACCGCGTTATGTTCCACCGTAATATAGCTGGAGCCTTCGTCCAGATAGATCCCCCATGCGCCGTAGCCGTCGTGAAAGCAGGTAACGTCATGGATCCTGTTTTCCGACACCACCGTGCCCGGCTGTTTTCCCAACAGGTAGATTCCTCCCATATCCGACAAATTTCCCTTGCCGACGTTGTAAATATGGTTACCTCGAATCACGTTGCCGTAGGTGGGGCTTTCGCCATAGCCCCATACCCAGCCAACCGAAATGCCCGAATACTCCAGATCATGAATTTCATTCCCGGAAATCTCGTTGTTGGATGCATGGCAGACCAAAATGCCGCACCCCGCCGCGTAACGCTTACCGCAATGGGAGATATGATTGTTCCGAATTTGGCAATCCGAAACCGCTTTGGACGGCTCGGAGCCCGGCTCTCCTCCGAAGACCTTGATCCCGCCCGCGCAGATATCCTCAATGCAGTTGTTTTCTATACGAATGTAACGGCACCCTTCCCGAATATCAATCCCGTGAACACCCACACCGTGCAAATGACAGCCAAACATTCCGCACCGCAACGCGTTTCGGAAAACAATGGCACCCGGTGCCCAGCAAACAGATTGAATATCCCCTCCGTACGGAATGTCTCCGTCCACGAAGCACTGTTGCTCCGGGTCGAAGGTCTTTGTACTCGCGTAGTCTCCCAGGGTACACGTAAGTTCCAAATTGCGAAGACGAAGGTCACTGTCCTCGATCTCCATGAGATGAGAAACGGTAGGCACAAACACCTCAAGCGTCTCGGGAGCCATATCTTCGTCCTCGGGAATATAATAGACGGTTCCCCGCTTTTTATCCAGATACCATTCGCCGGGGGTATCGAAGGTGTTGGGCACGTTGGTCAAAAAGTAAGTGGTTCCGTGAGAATTCGCCTCACAAAGAGTGCTGACGGTAAAGCGGGAGGAATACAGCATCTCCAGCTTACCGCTGCTTCGATCATAGCTCTCTATCGGAGAATGCTCATCGATCCAATAATGGTAGTAATGGATCATCGCGTCCTCGATCTGTTCCACGGATGCCAGATCCTCCGGATTGGCAATCAACCACTTGGAGGAGCCCGCTACGTGAGAGCAACGAACCTGCCTTCCTCTTTTTTGTTGATCCTCAGAATCCAAAAGCTTTAGCGTTCCCGTCTTTGGATACCGAGTGGCGGATGCCCGCTTTCCATTGACGTAAAGATCCGTGAAATTCCACGGTGTTCCGTCGTCTTTGGGCGAAAGCTTTGCCGAAAAGCACGGAAAGCCGTTAAAACGGTCATGGCTCCAGCCCTCGATACGCACCCCTCCGATGATCCTTTTCCGAGAGCCGAAGGACTCTAAGGTCACCCTCCGAATACCGTCACTCAAGGAAAGGGGGGCGGTCAGGAAATAATCCTCGGTAAGCGACACCGTCATCGGGCGTTCGACACCCGCCTTTCGGATGGTCCGAAGGACCGACAGGGCATATTCCAGGGTTTTGAAGGGACCGTTTCCGTAATCGTCGGCGACAGGTGCCAGACCGCTGTACAGCTTATCGTCCCCATGCGTCTGGGAAACATAGATGGTTGCGGAGTTGCGAAGTTGATACATAATAGACCTCCTTAATACGTGCTATATAATGACCGCCGCACAGGCGAGTGCCGCCGCGACATATGAGAAAACACCCAGTCTTTCCCGGAAGATCAGTGAGCCGACTAAGCCGACCATAATACCGATTGCGGAAGATATCGGCGAATAGATCGACACATCCATTTGGGCAATGATCAGCACACTGACCACCGATGAAATATTGGAGCAAACGGTATTTCCGGCAATAGAGATCAGTCTTTTAGGATATAACAGCAGGAGCGCGTCACGAAGCTTTCTTTTTTTTCGCAGACATGCCCCCCAAAAAACCATGGCGGCTCCCACGCACAAAACGACGTTCGTAAAAAAGAAAAAAGAAATTTCATCCGTCACGGATTTCGACATGGCGAAGCATTTGAGAACCATTGTATTGGCACATCCGCATGCCGCGATCACTGCCATGACCGCCACCAGGGAGACCAGATTTCTCTTTCTTACAGCTGTTGCCGCGTGCTCAGCGGACACCTTTCTTTTTTGGTCGAGAAACACAAAACCGGTTGCTGCAAGCATAACAGCCAGCCGTAACAGCTCTACCGTCTCTACCCTCTCGGAAAAAAAGCTCCACCCGACCACCGCGGTACAGACCATGCCGCAGGCTCCGGATATCACGTTCACGTCGGAAATACTCGCGTATCTGTACGCGATGACCCCCGATAGGATCGATATCGCGACAACCAGAGCATAGATGATCGAGTAGCACAGCGTATATGTGTTTACCGAAAGCGAAAAGCCGCTTGAAATCCAAAAGAACAAGCAAGCCACAAGGCTATTGACCACCAAAATCAGTGAATATTTTGCCGCGGAGCTTTGCGCAACCATATTACTGCACAGCTTGGAAAAGGCTTTGGCGCCCACGCCAACGGCAAAGGATATGAAAAACAGAAGTGCAATACTCATTTTTACCTCACTTTTTTTAAATTATATCAAAATCTCTTTACATTTGCAAGTCATCTATGATATAATAGCAAGACATATTTTAGCGCGGAGGTAATGAAGTATGGATCAGAAAATCACGCTCTTAGACGGAAATATCCCCTTTCTTTTCGCGTCCGCCAAGCACACGGACGTGGAATGTGTGACACATATACACATCACCATGGAAATCGTTCTTGTTACCGACGGTGAGCTTCATATGACCATCGGCGGGAAAGAATACTCGATTCCAAAAGGATACGGGACCTTTATCGCCCCCCTTGAGCCGCACCTGTTTCATTCCCGACACCCCAATCAATGCCACGTGCTCATGTTTTCCGGTGAAATTGTGAATTATTTTTTTGAGTTTGTGAAAACACATTCTCCTAAAAGACATATTTTTCCTATTTCAAATGCCTCCCTGGAGCTTGCCGGCAAAATTTTACCCGATGAAAACAACGTGGTGGACTGCATCGGCGCGGAGGCTGTTCTGGCACCTCTCTGCTATGACATTGTTCACGGCTGTGAATTTGAGACACGTAAGACCGCCTTTGACCAAACCGCTTACCGCATTTTGGAATACGTCAACACGCACTTCCGAGAGGAGCTGACCCTGGAGAGTGTTGCCATTGCCGTTGGCGTGCATCCTGTCACCATCAGCAAGATTTTTTCCAAGCAAACCGGACTGGGCTTCAGCTATTACTTGCAGTACGCCCGTTGCACCTATGCCGCAAAGCTGATCAAAATGCAAAATTTGACCTTTTCGGAAATCGCATATGAGTCGGGATTTGGATGTATTCGCAGCTTTAACCGTTCCTTCCTTCAAATATACAAGATCACTCCCACGGAATACAGGCACAGGCTTGCGGAAATATAAGGGACGCTTTGATCGGTATGGTACCGTTTTTGGATTGTATTGCGCGGCTTCTCTTCCCTGCGAGGCGAAAGGAGAAACGGGACGGTCCCGATATCGGTATATAAAAACTACCATAGACCCAGAAATGAGTCTATGGTAGTTTTGTTTATGGAATCAGATGATCTGCAAATCTCGCGCTGATTCCGACTTTTTAATGATATTCCTCGTGCAGCTTGTACAGATCTGCCAGCTTCTGGGGCAGCGAAGTCTCAAATCTTGCGTAAGAGGAAGTAAACTCAGGGCTGCTGTTTACCCACAACAGATTGCGAACCAACGTCGCATATGTATCCAAATATGAATTGTAAATGAAGGTGCTGTCGATGGACACGTTCTTCATGACCAGGTCGACCATGCGAGCGGTATCAGGGTCCTTAGAGTATCTCTGCTTCAACAAAATATCGTAGAACGCGGGATACAGAGTCTGAGAGGACTCGGCGCACAGGGCATCAGTAATGTGAGCAATAAAGTCAACGTCAGCGTCCAAAACAGACTTGGAAACACCCCAGATCATGTACTCGTCGTACAGCTTCGTGTAATACTCCTCTTGATCCTCATTCTGCAAGGGAGCGGGAAGAATACCGTAAGCATCGGTACCCAGATCCTCGGAGAACTGAGACGCATAGGACAGGCGGGTGGTAATCATCGCCGCACGACCTTCGGAGAAGAACCGATCCTCGGGACCGTATGCCTTCACACCGTTGTTAGAGAACACGCCTTGATTCTCATGGTAGAACGCCCAAAGCTTTTCGATCAGGTCAATATTATGGTCATTCTTCAGAGTGGGAGTAATGGTATTGTTCGACTCGTCCTTTTCAGTGATGGAAATACCGAACTGAGTGAACCAAATGTCGTGGGAGTTACCGGAGGTAGCCACGTAACCGAAGGTATCCCCGGCACTTTTTTTGTTATCGTAGTCAGTGTCAATGTAAATGTCCTTCACGATATTCTCAAACGCCTCAAAGGTCCACGTCTTCTCATCAACCATCTTGTATAGATCCTCGGTGGTATAGCCGATCTCGTCCAAAAGACCTACGTTGCAGAAGGTCGCCATCGCTCCCTGAAGCTTCGAGTAACCAAGGTCGCCCGACAAGCCGAAAAATACGCCGCTCCAGGTAATTCCGTCGTTTATGGTCTTATCCCAGCGCTCCGCCTCCAGATCAATGTAATCACCCATATCGTTCCAGTTCTTATAGATCTTCGACGAAACGGGTCTGTGCAGTTCAAAGGCATGGTGACCGTAGATCGAGGTGGTTACGTTACCAGAGGAGGTCTCATTTACTTGGTGCGTCCAATAGTTTCCGTCAGGCACCTGGGAGAGAACCTGAACACCGTAGCGCGAGTTGATCTCCTCCAGCCAGTAGTAAACCGTGTCATTCTTCAGATCTCCCGTCAGCTCAGAAGCCTTAACCTCCAGCTCGTGCGCGTCTTGTACGGAAATCACAAATTCTTTTCCATTGTAATTCCCGGCAGGAATGGTGTCCAACAGATCCACAGGACCGCTGTTGGTGGTGTCATCCGCAACACCCGTGGTACTCGCGTCGACTTTCTCATTCTCCTTCTTGCAGGCAACCGCCATAGGCAAGAGCATCAGAAGAACCAACGCCAAACACAGAATACGCTTCATGAAAAATCTACCTCCATTTTTCTTCGATTTTGATGTTTTGATTATATCACAAAATATGATTCGTGTCCATAGCTTTTTTATCGATTTTTTTGTTGAAAATAAAGTTTTTTAGTTCAATTTCACCTAAAAAATCGAAAATACGCTCACATAAATTATAATATTGTTCAGCATTTTACGAACAGAGCTTACAGCTTGACAACCTTACCGGTGGCAATGCTTTCGTAAACCGCGTTCATAGCGGCAATGGTCTTTTTGTGACGCGCCAGGTTGATCTTGGGCAGCTTATGGTTGCGAATATTATCCACAAACTCATCCACAAGTCCGATCCACTCGTCGAAATACGTATACTGTACCGTATAACGGTCATTGGGAAGACCGTTGTGATACACGTTGGGTCCAAAGCAATCGGTCAGCAAGCTTCCCTTCTCTCCGTTGACGGTGATATTCACCTCCATCCGCTTTGGGAACACCTCCCAGCCGGGACCGGGAACGGGCAATCTCTCCTCCATCTTGGACCAGGAGGGGTCCAGAGAGAAGATCACGCCGTTTTTCATTTTACCAACCACGGACAGCATATCCTCCACCTGAATGTCAGGACGGATATTGGGTGCTACCTCGGCGTAGATCGTATCAAAATCACTGTCTGTGATCTCGCAGATCATATCAAAGATATGGGGGTGGTCGCAGAGAGCACCTCCGCGGAAGCGGTGATCTCCCTCGGCGATCTTCTCGACTCTGCCGTAACTCTTCTCCGGGTCACCCTGCCAGGGGAATGCCCAAACGGGAGAAAGGGTAATATTGGTAGCGTTAAAGGACTGAATTTTCCCCACGGCTCCCGAGGCGAGCAGCTCCTTCATGCGGACTACCACGGGGTTATAGTGAAGCTCCAGCTCGATCTGGCAGATGACATCGTTTTTCTCCACCAAGCGGATCATCTCGTCATATTCCTCCATGTCGAAGCTGGGTACCTTCATGGAGAGGATATGGATCCCTCTCTCGGCGCAGAGCTTCATCTGACGCAGATGGTCCTTGTTTTCACTGGCAAGGACCACTGCCTCGATCTCGGGATGAGCATCCAGCATCGCCTCGTCACTGTCATAGCAAGGAATTCCCGTGACACTGTCCAGAAACACCTGCTTTACGGTATCGTTTGCCGTGGAGACGGCGATCCACTCAAGCTTTGGGTTTTCCTTCAAAGTCTGATAATATTTTCTGGTATGTCCGTGTGTCATGGACATCATGGCAATCTTCAACGGTTTCATCTCAAAGAACCTCCTTCTGACCACTTACTAACGATGCCTCAGCCAGTGCCACCAACCGCTCCAGGCGATGATCTGCCTCGATCAGCTCGGCATCATTGCCGTTCTTTGCCACGGCAAACGCCTGGCGGACCACCGCGATTTCGGGAATCTCCAAGCCATACAACTCGAAGTCCACGTCGGTATACGCTTGAGTGGTCTCGCCGTAGAGGTAGATGGAATTTTGCATGATCTGAGTATCCACCACCTTGTCACAGGCAATTCCGCGCTGAGAGATGATCTCATGCTTATCAATGGGCTTTTGTCCCTGGCTCAGCGTTGCCGACAGCTCGACGGTACAAACCAATCCCCCCTGGGTATGAGCGATGACGTTCATGGTGGGTCCGTTATTTACGGCAAAGACACTGACAATGGGATCCTCCAGGATCCACTGGCAGAGATCCAGCTCTCGGTAGAGCATCCGGGAAAGGTCGCTTCCCTTCACCGCGATATTGGCACTGCGCATCACGCTGATTCCCTTCAAGGTGCCGTTATGCGCCACGTTCTTCAGCTCCACAAACCGTCTTTCGGAACGGTGAGACAGAAGAGGAATATCCTTCCCGTCGATATTCACGCAATTTTCATTTTTTATGATCGCTTTTCTCCCTACTGAATACTTTTTCAGCAGAAAATCCAGCTTTTCTTGCAACTGTTTCATTTTGGATCAACTCCTTCTTACGTTATCAATCTGATGTTCCCTGATCAGAGCATCTTGACTCTAGGTCTGTACTTGGCAAGGTATGCGGCGTTCTTTTCGTCGCCGCCGGGGGTATTGGCACTGGACCAGACGGGGGGCTGGATTCCCGCCTCCACGCACTGGCGAACGGTCTCGATCTCCAAGAGGTGAGCAATGTAGAAGTCCACCACGTTGGACACAGGAGCAATGGGAGTCTCCAAGCCGGGAACCGTTACCACGGCATCTCCTACGGGGTTGAAGTCCTCGATGCACACGTCGGCATAGTCGAAGAGGTTGGTCTTATTAGGATGGCGGATGAAGTGATCCTCCGGCATCTCGGTCTGCCATGCCGCGGAAGACACGGCAATGATCTTGGCACCCCGATTCTTCGCCTCCATAGCGGCATCGATGGTGGCAGGATTGATACCGATGTTATGGAAGATGATCAGTACGTCGTCAGGCTGAAGATCGTAGTAGCGCATAATGGCACTTCCGTAGTTCACCGTCCGCTCCAGCTCCAGGTATTTCAGTGCCTGATTGAACACCGAAAGTCCGGTCTCCATAACGGGATTGATACAGGCAAGTCCGCCTGCCCGGAAGAACATCTCACCTACGGGCAGAGTGGTGTGTCCCCCTCCTCCGTACACGTGGATCAGACGGTCCTCCTTGATGGCACCGCACATAAGCTCCGCCGCCTTCTTAATATTTTCCTCCTGGGTGGCGTTCACCTTCTCCAGGTTTTCAATAATCGCCTTATAATATCCGAAATCGTTCAGCATTTCTTCTTTCTCCCTTTATGTATTTTTATTTTTTCAAAACACGGTTATAGTTGTCTCCGATACGGTCCCAAAGTGCCAGGGGATCCTTTGCGGCAACCGAGGTACCGTAACCGCCCCGGTAGGTCCAGGTAGCCAAACGGTCCACGCCCATGGACTCGTACAGATCGACCACCTCGTCCACCTGTGAGAGATCGTCGGGACGCTTATTGTAGCCCATCAGCCAACGCTCGGATTGCTTACCGTATTTCTTCGCCATATCCACCGTACGCTGGGTGATCTCCTCGAAGAAGCTGCGAGGCAGGCTCCAGTTGATGATGGTGGTGGAAAACACATCAAAGTAGGGACAGGAGGCTACCATGTCCCAGTTGTCGTAGCCGCGAAGCTCGGTGACGTAGTAGCCGTTCAGGGTGGCGTGCACACAGCAGGTAATTTCCAGCTTCGGATTGTATTCCTTCAATGCCTTCGAGACGTCGGTCAGAGTTTCCAGTGCCTCTCTCCAACGGAACTGCTTCACGTCGTCATTCATGAACTTAGGCATTTCATAACCGTAGTACGCCTCAAACTTTTTCATGCACTCGGGGCAACGGCACGCCCAATCGTCTCCCGCGCCGCCGGTAATGGAGGCGTAAGACTTGGGGTAAGCATAGTGAGGCTCGTCCCAGAAAAAGCCGTCTACCTCCGTATTCTTCGCCAGTTTCAGGCAGATGCCTCGGAAGTAGTCGCGGAAGGCGTTGGTGTTAAAGCAAGCGGCGTTCAACACCTCACCCGTATATGCGGATACCTGGCGGTGGTGGATGTTGTTTTGCAGGAACAGGCTGACCTGCTCGCCTCCAAAGTATTTACCAATGCCCCACGGGTCGGCGATCACCCGCAGTCCCAGCCGATGGGCTGCCTTGACGATGTTGTTGATATTGGGGAACCAGAAATCCATGTCGAACTCGGTAATGGCAAGGATCACGGTATCGCACCCGTGCTCCTTCATCTCCATAAAATCCTTTTCCGCATGCTCGACGTAGTTCAGCCCGTAATAGCTTACGGCGGTATGCTTGATTGCCATGTTATTTTCCTCCTGAAAATAATTTTTATGCCTATATCATATCACGGCTTCTCTTCTTTCTCCATGCAGATTTCAAAACGAAATTTATACATTTCAAAACTCCCCTCTTGACAGCTCTTTCAAAAGATGCTATACTGTCTCCGAGGTGATGAAGCATGTTTTTTGAATCTGATCGTATAACCCTTCATATTCTGAGTGTCCTACAGCTGGAGTGGAACGGTCGGAATGACCGCTCCGATTACCGTCCCTTCCACGCGCTCTCTTTCCGCATTCGCGGAAATGCCAGCATGCAGGCGGCAGGCGACTCGGGCGTGATCTTTGAAACGGGAGATATTGCCTTCGTCCCCGCCAATCTGACCTACACGCAGGTAGCGGGAGCGGAGCGGCTTCTTGTGGTTCATTTCACCGCCGACGACCCTCTGCCCCATTCGGTAAAAAAATTTACGCCGAAAAACCCGGAATATTTTGAACGGAAATTTACCGACCTGTACCGCGCCTGGTCAAAAAAGCAGGCGGGATATGCCCATGAATGCAACGCCATTCTCTACAAGATCCTTCTTGAGATCGAAAATCAGTGGAACGAGCGGGAGCGTATCTCAGGGAACGACAAGCTCAGGGAGGCGGTAGAGTACATCCACGACCACTTCACCGACCACACCCTGACCGTCAGTTCTCTCGCCCGTCAGTGCGGTATGAGCGACACCTATTTCCGCAAGCTCTTTCTCGCCCACCTTTCGGTGACCCCTCTCAAATACATCAATCAGCTCCGCATGACCTATGCCCGTGAGCTGTTGCAATCCAACTATTACACCATCGAGGAAATTTCCGAAAAGTGCGGCTTTAACAACATCAATTATTTCAGTCTCTTCGTAAAAAAACAGACCGGGGTTCCTCCCTCCGTGTACCGAGAACAGCTGACTCGCACCAGACCGTAAAGGATCGTGCGGCACAGGAAAAGCAATTAAAAAATCCCCCAAATTGCCTTGACACCCCCGGCAATTTATTATATAATGTGCATAGCTTCAGCGGACCTATTCCGCAATAAAGAATGAGAAAAGAGGAGTAAAGTAACATGAGTTCTCTATTTCACGGAAGTGCTGTCGTTTATGACAAGGAAAATTTCATTCAAAGACAGATGGCGTACACGTTAAAGGTCGCCTTTTCCAAAGCCACCGGCGAAGAGGTGCGCTTTGACGAGGAGGCGGACGCGGGCTCGCCTCGGATCCTTTTGCAGGATGACAGTTCTCTGCCCCGCGGTGGTTGGAGTGTCGCGGTAAGTGGCAACACCGTCACCTGCTCCGCCAGCACCTACTACGGCTACCTTGCCATTGCCAAGTATTTGAAGACCGACGAGGCGGCTGATCTTCTCTCCCTCCGGCACGGCTTTGCCGCAGAGGGCTCTTACTTAGATTCTCTCTCCGAGCTGGAGGAATCTGACCGTTACGCCTACGACAAGAAGGGCGAGATACGAACCATGTTCTACAACGTCCTCTTCTACAATCCGGCTCCCTCTCTGAGAAACGTGCTGAACCGTGAGACGGTAAAGCAGTATATGCCCGACGTACTGGGCTGTCAGGAGTTTAACCGCTCCAAGCGTGACCGCGCCAAGGACAGAGACCTTGCCAAGCTCCTTGCCGAGATCGGCTACCAGGAGACCGTCAATCCCTGGGTTCACAACGCCGACACGGTAGAGAACGGAGGTTACGGCATTGACAATATCGAAGAGGTTACCGTAAACGGGAAGACCTTCTATTCGGATTCGAACAATACCCCCCTTTTCTACAATATCGCCACCACGAGGTGCATTGCCAGTGAGTACTACTGGTACCGCCATCAGATCGACGACGAAAACAGAAATAATTGCAGTAACCGTGACTGTGCCTCCAAGGCTCTGACCTGGGGTGTCTTTGAAACCATCGCCACCGGCAAGCGGTATATCGTGGTCTCCACCCACATGTGTACCCGAAGCAACGGAGTCAAGGGACTTCAGGCAATCGAAGCCGTTGAGCTGTTCAACAGGCTCCAGGCGGAATATCGGTGCCCCATCATCATCGGCGGTGATTACAACGCCGTTTGGTCGCAGCCCAATTACGTACATTTCACCTCCCCCGAGGTTGGATACGTGGATATCGGACGCAACGGCGTGGCAACGCTCCACAGCTCCGAGGCGCGAACCTACCACAGACCCTATCCCGTATTCCACGAGGATCTGCACATGGTTCTGCCGGATGAAAACGATGATGCCGCCATTGACCTGGCAGGTGGTGTAGACCACATCGTTCTTGCTAACGGTGAATCGGTAAAGGTCAACGTATACGGTGTTGTGGTAGACGAGGTTGCTACCGCGGGCTCCGACCATTACCCCATTTTCGCCGACATGGATCTGTAATCCTCGGGACCGGAAATACATCCCCTCTCGGGAGCTGGCGTTCACAGAACGCCCCTACGGGTTTGAGGAAATTTTCCTGTGTTCTTCCTACAAAAAAACAAAGGATTACCGAAAAATTCCGTCCGTCGGAATCCACGGCAATCCCACCAACCACCCGAAGGTGCTCGTATGAACCTTCGGGTGAGACTTTTTTCATAGCAAAGCCTCCCCGACGCATGGAGCGGCGGGGACGCAGGGGGATTTTCAAGGGGGAACGCCTTGAAAACGCTTTCTTCGCCATTCTTTGTCGTTCAACAAAGAATGGCATACATCTATACCGAAGTAACTTTCCCATTCACTAGAGAATGAAAAAACACATTTTCCCCCTCAACAATGAAGGGATTTTCAGAATACAATAAGCAGGAGACGAACGCCGCGGCGTTCGTCTCCTGCTGTTCTGTTTTATCAATTTACCAATTCCTCCTTGGGGACTTCCGCTTCAGCAAGATCACCAGCGGAGGGATCAAAAGTAACTGTATGAGGATCCCGGGAATGGCGGTTACCACGGCATCGCTCCAAAAGGCGGCAAATCCGAATTGATCGGCATCTAGTCCCACACACAGGAACCGTGCCCCGCCCCACAGAAGTCTTCCCGCTACCATGGCAATCACCAGGGAGAGGTAGACCGAGCTCCGCTTTTGAGGGAGGTACCGATATAAAAATCCGGAAAGAAAGCCGTAGCATCCCAGTTCCAGGCTCATGCATACCGCCATGGGAAACAAGACCGGCATGCCAAACAGCAGGGAGCGCAGCAGAGGTGCCGCCAGTCCCAGTACCGCCCCCCATTGCCAGCCGCAGAAAAAACCGCAGAGCAGAACGGGCAGATGCATAGGACAGAGCATATTGCCAATTTTTTCAAGTTGACCGGCAAGAAAGGGTAACAACATTGCAAGAGCGAGGAACATGGAGCTCAGTACCATTCGGTATAAAGAATTGTGTCGTGTCATAGAGTTGCCTTTCACCTCGGACAAAGAGGGCTTTCCCTTCTTTGCCGGGCTGTGTATTCGTGACACTATTATATCACATTCGCCCCGTTTTTGCAACACGATTCCAAAATTGCCCCTCCCCCTCGTATGCGCTCAAAAACCGTCCCGCCTTTTTTATCCCAAAAACGCCTCCATCACGAGCACTAGGCAAACACCCAACAGCAAAGAGTAGGTTGCTCTCTGTCCCCCTCCGTCCTCGTGAGTCTGCGGAATCATCTCGTCACTGATCACGTACAACATGGTTCCCCCCGCAAAGCTGAGGGCAAAGGGTAAAATGGCAGTTGCCGCCCGCACCGCTATGTACCCCAACAGCGTTCCTGCCACCTCGATCATCCCCGTTAGCGCGGCACAGACAAAGGTCTTCGAGGGCGAGATCCCCACCGCCAGCATGGGAGCGATCATCACCATTCCCTCGGGTATATTCTGTAAGGCGATCCCTCCGGCAATGGCAATCGCCTGAGAGGCATCTCCCGTACCAAAGCCAACCCCCGCGGCAATTCCCTCGGGGAAATTATGAATGGCAATTGCCGTAACGAACAGGAGCACCCGTCCAAGCTTGGTATGCCCCTCGCCCTCGGCGGGTACGCCCATAAGGCGATAGATCCTTGGGAGGCACCGATTCAACCGATTCAGACAGAAGGCTCCCCCAAAGATCCCCGCCGTTGCCCAAAGAAAGCCGAAGCGTCCTCCGTACTCCAGGGACGGCAGGATCAGCCCCAGCATGGCAGATGCCAGCATCACCCCCGCCGCGAAGGACAGCACCACATCGGAAAAGCGTCTTGAGGTCTTTTGAAACAGGAAGCCCATTATTGCCCCAAAGACAGTGGCTCCCCCTACCCCCAGTGCCGTTAACCATACGATCCTCATATATTCTCCTTTTGTGAGTCTCCTCACCCATTCTATCAATCTCAACCAATTTGATTTGGTTAGTAACAGTATACCCCCGACCTCTCTCCTTTGACACTTTTTTCTTCTATTCTCGACAGGAGTCATTGAAGTCATTCACTTCTTCGAATTCTTTGAAGTCTTTGAAATCCTCGAAAAAACTTGCGGATACCCTTGCCTTTTGGACGAAAATGTACTATAATGATGCTATAACGGCAATAACAAAAGAAAAAACAGGAGGTTCCGTTATGTCCCAGGCGCTTTCCCTCAAGCCTACGGTATTTGCCGTGGGAAATACTTATCAGATCCTGATTCCCGTCTCCCTTCCCACCCTCATGTGGGTCAAGGTAGGAGAAAAGCTCTACCACGACGACGCGGGCGGTGTTCTTCGCTCCTCGGTATCCGTACACCGCGTGACAGTTCCCGCGGAGGCTTTGGACCGCGCCCGTGAATATACCGTGTGCTATCGGGAAATGCTCTGCCGAAAGCCCTACTTCTCCGAGACGGGCGAGTCGGTAGAGGAGCGCTTTTCCTTTCGACCCGTGGGAGACTTTCCCCTTCGCGCATACCACATTGCCGACGCTCACGGCATGGTGGATGCCCCCGTCGCTTCCGCCCGCGCCTTTGAGAAGCGTTACGGTCCCCTGAATTTTCTCATTCTCAACGGAGACGTGATCGATCACAGCGGGGACATTCGTCATTTCTCCGCCATTTACGAGATCGCCTGGCAAATCACCGGAGGGGAGATCCCCGTGGTATTCGCCCGAGGGAACCACGACACTCGGGGAGCCTGTGCGGAGAAGCTGACCGATTATACCCCCACAGATTACGGGAAGCCCTATTTCTCCTTTCGCTTGGGACCTATATGGGGAGTGATTCTGGACTGCGGCGAGGACAAGGACGATTCCCATCCGGAATATGGCTTTACCAACTGCTGTCACCACTTTCGCCTTCGGGAAACGGATTTTTTGAAGGAGCTGATTCTCCGCAAAGGAGATGAATATGAAGACGGCGGTGTTCGGTGCCGTCTGGTAGTGGTTCACAATCCCTTCACCCGTCGGTATGAGCCTCCCTTCAACATTGAAGAGTCCCTGTTTTCTGAGTGGGCAGCTCTGCTTCGGGAGAATATTCACCCTGATCTGATGATCTGCGGGCATCTGCACACCCTTTCCCTGTCCATGCCCGGGAGCTCGGCAGACGCTTTAGGACAGCCCTGCCCCGTTTGGGTAGGAGCCGCCCCCAACCGAAAGCAAAAAACCTTTACGGGCTCCGGCTTCGTATTTTCCGCCGATCATACGCTGATCGTAGCAAACCGGGGAGACGAGGTGATCGAGACCCATCGGCTTCCGTACGGGAACACGGATTGACCGCTGACAACGTACAAGCAGAAACTTGCGCAAAACGGTATGGTTCCGCTGCCCCAAAACAATACGCAATCGAAGCATTTCTGTCCATCGAAATCCGCAACAATCCCACCGAAGTAACATTCCCGTTTTTTGCGTGCCCCTCCCCTACCGGTTGGTAGATGGTCTCGATGTCTTCGACAACCGCAATCCCCCACACCAACCACCCGAAGGTGCTCGTACGAACCTTCGGGTGAGATTTTTCCATAGCAAAGCCTCCCCGGCGCATGAAGCGCCGGGGACGCAGGGGGATTTTCAAGGGGGAACGCCTTGAAAACGCTTTCTTCGCCATTCTTTGTCGTTTCACAAAGAATGGCATACATCTATACCGAAGTAACTTTACCGTTCAACAAAGAATGACACAAAACCCACACTAAAGTAATTTTACCGTTTTTGGCGGGCGTTCACAGAACGCCCCTGCGGAGATATTGAAAAAAACGGAGATATTGAAAAAATCCCTTGTCCATGCCCGTGCCATCCTGAGCGAAGCAAAACCTACACCAAAGTAACATACTCGTTCACCAAAGAATAGCATAAAATCATACCTAAGTAATTTTACCCCATTTCCTATAAATAAATGGATAAAATGGGAGTATCCGCAAAGCCGAAGCTCCCCGAGGTCATTGACCCCGGGGAGCTCATTTGTATATGACAGTTCCCGTCAGGCACGGTGAACACGATCCGGAATGGCTTCGGGCATGCCCGAATAGCCGAATCTGCCACCGCTGTTCAGTGCCGATTCGATCCGAAGCAGACGATTATACTTTGCCACCCGCTCGCTTCGGCAGGGAGCCCCCGTTTTGATAAAGGGGGCATTCATTGCCACGGCAATGTCAGCAATGGTCGTATCCTCCGTCTCTCCCGAACGGTGGGAAAGAATAAAGCGGTAACCCGCGTCCTTCGCCAAATGGATCACCTCCAGGGTCTCGGTCAAGGTTCCGATTTGGTTCGGCTTAATCAAAATAGAATTGGCAATTCCATCCCGAATTCCACGCCGAAGCCGCTCGGTATTGGTCACGAACAGATCGTCTCCCACTAGCATGACCTCTTTTCCGATTGCCTGTGTCAGCTCTCGCCATCCCTCAGCGTCTCTCTGATCCAATCCGTCCTCAATGGACAGGATCATGGGGTATTTTTTACAAAGACCTCTCCAGTATTCCACCAGTTCGCTCCGTGTAAATCGCTTTCCTGTCTTCGGTAAACGGTAGCCTCCCGCGTCGTCGTACCATTCGGAGGCGGCGGCATCCAGGGCAAGCTTGACCTTTTCCGTGGTATATCCGGCGGCGGTGATGGCTTCGCAGATCAGCTCGATTGCCTGCTCGTCACTCTCAAGGTTGGGCGCGTAGCCTCCCTCGTCCCCCACCGTAGTGGCAAGTCCCCTCTCCTTTAGAATCTTTCCCAGGGCATGGTAGATCTCGCTCCCAGCCCGAAGTGCCTCGGAAAACCGATCCAAACCTGTGGGAACGATCATGAATTCCTGGATCTCCACGTTATTGGCGGCATGGGCACCGCCGTTGAGAATATTCATCATGGGTACAGGCAGGCGGTAGGCATCTACGCCACCCAAGTAGCGATAGAGGGGGGTATGGTACCAGTTGGCGGCGGCTCTTGCCGAGGCGAGGGAAACGGCAAGGATGGCATTCGCACCCAGCTTGGAGCGGTTGGTGGTACCGTCCAGGCGCAGGAGCAGATGGTCAAGCTCCGCTTGCTCTGAGGCACTGATCCCGGTAATGGCGGGAGAAATGACCCGGCAGACGGCGCAGACCGCCTCGGTGACCCCCTTCCCCAGGTAGCGGTCTCCGTGCCCGTCCCGCTTCTCGTGCGCCTCGTAAATTCCGGTAGACGCTCCGGAGGGAACGCTGGCAACGCCCACGGTTCCGTCCGCCAGAAAGACAGATGCCTCCACGGTGGGATTTCCTCTGGAATCTAAGATCTCTCTGGCACAGCATTTGATGATTTGAGGTTTGTTCATAGGTAGTTCCTTTCTGCGATGATTTCTGTGATTAGTATGTGCCCTCCATCCATTCCTTATCCTCAATCCCCCGTTTCCCTCCATGAATTTTTTCCTTCGTCTGAGCATAAAAACGCGCGTCATCCGCCGTCTGTCCGCCATACTGAAAAAATTGAAATTTTTGTGAAGAATTTGTGAAAATTCCCTTGACTCTTGTTGGGGTTTGTGCTACAATTACTTTGTATAAATTTTTATTAGGAGGAAAACATATCATGCGCAGTAAAGCCCTTGCAAAAATTCTTTCCGGCAAGATGCTGACTCTGATCCAGAACATCGTTTGTGTCGTTCTGATCGTGGTTATGGCACTTGCCAGCTTCGGAACCATCTTCTCTATGGACGTAGACATTGATTCCGAAACCAAAGCCTCCGTTGTCGACCTGTTGAACGACATGAAGAGCGGAGACGAGAAAATCGAGATTCCCGACAAGATCGACGTAAGCCTTCCCTTTGTGATCCGCTCCTTCGGATCTTTGGCTGACGTGATCAGTGCCGCTGTTGACAGCGTGAAGGAAACCCAGGAAAACGTCAACAAGCTCAACAACGCTGAGAACCTGGAGGATGCCGAAGAAGCCCTGAACGATCTGGAGGACTCCAAGAACAAGTCCAAAGACAAAGATCTTTTGTCCCAGGATCTGGTGAACTTCATCGTGTTCTTCTTTGCTCTCATCGCAAGCTTCAAGACCCACTGGATGGTCGGTCTGTGCAATCTGTTGCTCATGTTCTTAGTATTTATTCTGCCCTTGGTTTGTGTTATCGCCGCTATCCGCGCGCTGATTGCCATCATCACCAAGCGTAACGATCCCGGCAAGGCATTCCACAAGATCGCCAAGGCTCTGGGAAGCATCATCTCCGTATTCCCCCTGTTGCTGGTGGTTATGGTCATGGTTCCCCAGGTTCAGTTCGGCGGAGCCGTAACCGGTATTCTGGGAATGTGCGTTGCCGCTCTGATCGTAAACCTCGTTGTGTCCCGTCTGAAGTACTACGACAAGGCTGACTTTACATATCTGAACACCGTACAGATCGTATCCGTTGGCAGCCTGGTTGCTTACCTGATCTTCTTCACCAATATCATCAAGTCCGACATCATGAACGTTCTCTTTAAGAGACTGGGCAGCTATGCCGTAAAGGAGGGTGCTGAGGCTATCGGCTCCGCTATAACCAAGACCGAGAATGAGCCCGACTTCCTTCCCGTACTGATTACCGTTCTGTTCGTGATTCTCACCATCGTTGTGATCAAGTACTTGAGCCAGATCGTAACTCGCATCGCTTGTATGTCCAAGAGCAAGTCTGACTCTCACATCGTAACCGGTGTGATCGCTCTGATCACCGCAATTCTTCCCTTTGTTCTCATGAACCATGAGGAATTCAAGCTGGAGCTGGTTGGTGATACCAAGAATGCCTACACCGCTGCTGTTGTAGGTCTGGTGCTCCTCTTCGCGCTGGAGATCGTTATGATGATTCTGAGCAAGACCCTGTGTGCCGCAAGCGGCGCGGAACGTCGCCGTGAGATCGTCACCGGTGCTTACATCTACGACGGTTCCGACGAGGAAACCGTAGCAGAAGAGGCTCCCGCTGAGGAAGCTCCCGCTGAGGCAGTTGCCGAGGAGGCTCCCGCTGAGGAGGTTTCTGCCGAAGCTGTTGCCGAGGAGGCTCCCGCTGAGGAGGTTCCCGCTGAGGCAGTTGCTGAGGAGGCACCCGTTGAGGAGGCTCCCGCTGAGGAAGTTGCCGAGGAAGCTCCCGCTGAGGAGACCGCTGAATAAGCGAATTTCAATCTATTATAAAATACTCCCCGTTTAAGCGGGATTCGTCCGTTAAGAACATCACGCTAAACGATTAGAGCAGTGCTCTAAAGGGAAGTTTTGCAAGAATACGGTATATCTCGAAAGAGATATACCGTATTTTGCGTTTGTGGACACAAAGGCGGTGCTTATCAAGAATGGATTAAGGACTACAAATTTAAATGACAAAAGTAATGTTCTATGTCATTCTTTAGTGAATGGGAAAATTACTTTGGTGTGGGTTTATGCCATTCTTTGTTGAATGGGAAAGTTACTTCGATGTGGGTTTATGCCATTCTTTGTTGAATGGGAAAGTTACTTCGATGTAGGTTTATGCCATTCTTTGTTGAATGGGAAAGTTACTTTAGTTTGGTTCTATGTCATTCTTTGTTGAACGGTAAGGTTACTTTGGTGTAAAGGTATGCCATTCTTTGTTAAACGACAAAGAATGGCGAAGAAAGCGTTTTCAAGGCGTTCCCCCCTTGAAAATCCCCCTGCGTCCCCGCCGCTCCATGCGTCGGGGAGGCTTTGCTATGGAGCAAGTCTCACCCGAAGGTTCATACGAACACCTTCGGGTGGTTGGTGTGGGGGGATTTCCTCGTCCTTCGACGGACGGAATTTTTCGGTAATCGTTGATTTTCCGTAGGAAGCCCTCGTGTCATCCTGAGCGGAAGCGGTAGGGAGCGGAGCGAGTCTCCGCTGTAGTCGAACCCGTAGGGCGATGCAGCGCATCGGGATCTACGAGAGGTAACTACGCTTGTACTCGCCCCAGATCCTGCTCGGCTCATGCCTCGCACCGCTACGCGGTTCGACTTCGCAATCGCTGCGCAATTTTACTTCGCTCAGGATGACACGGGCGGGGACTTCTTAGTATAAGTACGTCTTTAATTAAGTCAATGCTTATAAGAAACGATAAGATGACATTACCGCTTTTCTTGAAAAGTATTTTTTTATAAGCTTCTCCAAAAGTATTTACAATTCGATAAAAATATGATATAATCTTATTGTCACACAAACTGAATAATCGGTATTTTATGTATTTTCTGCTTCAAGGGATATTATGCCCTTTTTTTGACATACTCAACTTTAGGGACTTGGTAAAAACGCAAGCTCCTCCAAGTTGGGTATGGCTGAAATATTCCTATTCCGATTAGTTTGTGTGACAACAATCGGAGTTTGCGTTTTTCGGTGCGTGGCTTCGGCTACGCACCTTTTTATATGCTGACTGGAGGATATATGAGCAAAAACATTCAAAAAAGGGCATGGATATTACCGGTGTAGACCTTATGCCCGGGGAACCTGCCGTTTGTTTCGGTAACGGAGAGCAAGGCTTTGCGTGTTGTTGCGACGAGTGCGACTACTTTTTGCTTTGTTTCCCCGAATTTGATCAAAAAAGCAAAGAAGAACATATTGCTATGGGTAAAAATGACCGTACAAAACAAATAGAAAAATGACAGAGAATGTAAAGTATTCTCTGTCATTTTTGTCGGTAGATACCGTACTCTTTAAGTTGCAAAACTGTCTTTAAGAATACGGCTCTTTTTGTTTGTTCTATGGGTTTGAGGTTCGTTTATTTGGTAAGGATCGTTTCCAAAAGGTCCCCCAAGACCTTTGCCATGGACGCGAGTCCCCAATCGTTGGGGTGGGTCAGCTCCACACTTCCGTCGCAGCCGCAGTAGGTCATCAGCGTGGTTCCGTCAATATAGTACACGTTCTCGTCCCCTGCCGCCCGCGCGTTGCGGTAAGTACGCTCCACCACCTCTCGGCGAAGTACCTCCTTGGGCTTCAAGCGGGATTTGGGCATGGACATAAGCACGATGGGGAGGGTGGGGTGAGCCTCTCTGACACGCTTGAAAAAGGGTTCGTGAGTCTTCTCCAGATGTACCGCGTCGGGTGCGTTATGGTCATAATCGTAAACGAACAGCGACATGGGAAGCTGATTGACGTATTCCGCCATGATCAGCTCGCCCTTGGCGTTTCCCGAAAAGCCCAGGTTCACGTGCGTGCATCCCAGGCGGCGGTCGATGATACTTTCGTAGCTATTTCCCGGTCGGGAGGCACAGGCTCCCTGGGTAATGGAGGAACCGTAATAGACAATATGTGTATTCTGCGTACGGGGTGTGGGAGCCTCCAGCGTGCTTCCCTTCTCCAGTCCGATGAGGACCTCCTTGACTCCGCTGTAAAGGGGGAAGCGGAGGATCATATCCCTCGTCTCGTCCTTTCTCCCATCGGACAGATAATGTGCGTACAGCTGCAAATAGCTGGTATACCCGTTTTCGATGTCTTTAGGAGGCACGAAGGTTCCCTCGTACTCCTCCTTGGCGTCCCAGATGGCGTACAGGTCAAAGCCACAGGAGCCGGTGAGGGGCATATGCGGAACCTTGGTAAGGGTATGTTGCTTGGTCACCAGCACCATGCGCTTGGTATTACTGCGAAAGCGAGCCAGACCGCCTGCCGTCTTCCAATTCAGCTCGCTGACTCCCTGGCTTACCTGATTTGCCACCGCCGAGGGCATCCGGCAAAAGCCCTTCTCTTCTCTGAGAAGTCCCTCGATGACGAAGGGGGCGGACTCTATGTTATAAAACTCAAAGTCCTCTGGGTCAAACTCTGCCTGTACCGAAAAATTGGGATCCAAATCCTGAATACGTGCCATGGTCTTTCTCCTTTTTTGACGTTACGCTCATTATAGCACAGCCGCCAAGTTTTGTCAAGAAAAAAGCGGGGTAATCGATAATGGGACGGGGTGCTGCGTACACGTCAGATCACATGCGAAAGGACAAGGACGAAGAAGCTTCTTCGTCCTTGTCCCTCAGAATGTATTCTATTATTTCTTATCCTTTTTATTCGAGCGGCTTGCCTTTACCACGATGCCGGACAGAGCGGCGAGGGCAATGACGTTAGGAATGACCATCAAGTAGTTGAAGAAGTCGGTCAACTCCCAAACCAGGTCGTTGGAGAGCAAGGAACCCAAGAAGATGAAGATAACGGACAGAACCGAGTAAACGATCACCGCGCTCTTCTTATTCTTGAAGAGGTACTGCACGTTGATCTTACCAAAGAAGTTCCAGCCGATGATGGTAGAGTAGGCAAAGAAGAGCAAGCAGATCGCCACAAAGATATTACCGAAGCTACCGAATACGGAGGATACGGCAGTCTGCATAGCGTTGGTCTTGGAGATATTGTTCAGAGCCAGAAGCGCGCCGTAGTTCTCGGCGTTCGCGCCTGCCAGAACACCGTCGCCTACGTAGAGAGTGGAGATCACCACCAATGCTGTCATAGTCAGAACGATAAAGGTATCAATAAACACACCGATCATGGCAACCACGCCCTGGTCGTGAGGCTTCTCTACCTTTGCCATGGCGTGAGCGTGAGGCGTAGAGCCCATGCCCGCCTCGTTGGAGAACAGACCTCTCTTGGCACCCTGGCTGATGGCGGTCTTCAGAGCATATCCGATACCGCCGCCAATGAGGGCATTGGGAGTCAAGGCATATTTAAAGATCATACCGAAGGTTGCGGGGATGTACTGGATCCGGAATGCCAGAACCACAAGACCGCCTACCAGGAAGAGACACGCCATCAGGGGAACCATTTTTTCGGTTACCGAAGCAATTCTCTGAATACCGCCAATGAAGATAAAGACGGAGACTGCGGCGATGACGATACCGACGATCCAGCCGGGAATACCGAATGCCGTATGACAGGACTCCGCAATGGAGTTAGACTGTACCATTGCACCCATAAAGCCAAGTGCCAGGGTAAGAGCCACGGCGAAGAAGCCTGCCAGGAATTTACCGAACTTGCCCTTAAACGCTGTCTTGATGTAGTAAACGGGACCGCCCTGTACGTTGCCTTCCGCGTCAACTACTCTGGTTTCCTGTGCCAGAACCGCCTCGGCGTAGATGGTTGCCATTCCCAAGAAGGCAATGATCCACATCCAGAAGATCGCGCCGGGACCTCCGATCAGAATGGCACCCGAGGCACCTACAATATTACCGGTACCCACCTGCGCGGCAATTGCCGTTGCCAGTGCTTGGAAGGAGGAAAGACCGCCCGTTTGCTTTCCGCCCCGAAGACTCAGATTTCCGAACACCTTCTTCATGCCTTCGCCAAAGCAACGAACCTGCACGAAGCGGGTGCGGAAGGAATAAAACAGACCGGTACCGATCAAAAGAATGATGAGAATGTAGTCAGACAAATATGCGTTCAATGTCTGAACTACCTTGAGTAATGCTTCCATATACGCCTCCTAAATAAAAAAATCCGCTGAACTCGTTCAGCGGCTCCAAAGAGTAAAACATTTACAGACACAAACCAAAAAGCTTCATCGGTCTTGTCCGCCCTGTCCTTTTGCCTGAGAGATTCGGTGAACGTTCACCTTGCACCTTCGGCACTCCCTACGGAGATTCTCCAGAGCCCCTCCGCCGCCGGTTCCTTTCGGTCCTGTCGGCATCAACGGTTTATGTGGATATTGTATCACAAATTCCGACAAATTGCAATAATCAATCTACACAAATAACATGGCGCATTTCCTCAAAAAGTAAGGCATATCAACGAACAACGTCAAAAAAGCACCCATTTTCTCTCCGATACCGACCATAACCGCCGGCGGACGGGGCTCCTTTCGTACGTACACTGCCAATAAAAGCACCGGTGATTCCTCTGCTTCAGGAGGAATCACCGGTATGATTCAGAACGGGATTCCGGAAATATCGGCTACGACCTTATTCATCTCACCCAGATGCTCAAACATATCCTCAGCCAATTTCAGTTGGCAACGGGTACGAACCAGGTTATGCCCCCGGTACAGTGTCTTAAAGTACTGATCACCCGTGATATAGTCGTCTAAGAAGCGCACTGCCAGCTCTAAGGTCATGGTGAAGGCACCCAACGAAAGGGTCTTTACCTCCATAGGAGTCAAGGAATTTGCCACCTCGGGAATAAAGCCCTCGGCAAAGGCACGGAACCGATTCATATCCAGGGAGACCTTAGAGAGATCGGGCTCATCCTCCGCAGACGTATTGGCGGCAAAGCGAACCGCGTCGCCAAAATCGTGAGCGACCAAGCCGGGCATAACCGTATCCAGATCGATCACGGTCTTTGCCTCTCCGCCGTCCCGATCAAAGAGCACGTTATTGATTTTGGTATCGTTATGGGTCACTCGCAGGGGGAGCTCCTGAGAATCCAAAAGCTCATTGAGGCGGCAAGCCAGATGTTTCATCGAACGGATCCGTTCGATCTCTTCCCCTACCTCGTCTACCCGTCCGCAGGGATCCTCGTTGACGTGGCGAAGCAGGACGGCAATACGGCTTCGGGTATTATGGAAATTGGGAATGGTCTCATAGAGACTGCTGGCATCAAAATCCGACAGCATGGTCTGAAAGTTGCCGAAGGCTCTGCCCGCCGACTTCAAGCGCTCCAGGTCCTCACAGCTATTATAGGTCACCGTATTGGGCACGTATTCCGAGACTCTCCAGAAGCCTTGATCCTCCATATAATAGTTTTTCCCTGCCGCTGTATGGGCGAAGTGCATAACCAGGTCCCGGCTCTTTCCCTCCGCCTCCAGCTTATTGGCAACGTGGGTCGTGATCATTTCGATATTTTTCATGATCCGCTTGGGATTCTTGAACACAAATATGTTGACCTTCTGGAACACGTACCGGCGGTCCGTCCCCCCGTCGCAAATGGTCACGTCATAGGTGGTATTGATATTCCCGTTACTGATCACGTCGATGGATCGAATCTCTCCCGGAATCTGAAAAATATGGGCAAGCTCTATAAATTGTTTCCGCATATCCGAATATTCCTTTCCTGGTTACAGTCAAAATCTTAATACAAGTATTTTATCACATTTCAAAAGAAAAGTCAAGAAACTCCTCTTGACCTTTCTTTTTACTTTATGCCTGCGCCTCTTGCGTTGCCAATTCCTTCTTAGCACCGCAAGGGGATGCGGCGCGTACTGTGAGAGACGTCACATCCAGAACGGTCTCTCCGTCGATCTGAGCCGCTGTCGGCACGTCGTACTCGACGGTGATCTCTCGACCCGTCAGGATCTCCACCTGCTTTTTACACTTTACGTGTTCTCCCTTAAAAATCGACGGGAAGATGGTAAGCACCCGCCACTTGGAGCAGCCGTGAAGCACCATGACAGACAAGCTTCCCTCTTCATTCAACCGATCCTGATCGGGAGTTGGGATCATGCCGCCGCCATAGTAACGCCCCTGCATGGTGGGGGTCAGCCACACTTTTCGGTAGGTATGGGGCACACCGTCCACCGTAACGGTCACGTTCTTCGGCTTATAGTGGAACAACAGTCCCTTGATGGCAATCCCCGTATAATTGATTTTCTTATCGGATGTCGCGCGCAGGTGATCGCCCACCTGGCAACAGTATCCGTCGATGCCGTAGCCTACCCCATTGAGAACCCGCCAGGTCTTTCCCCGGATCTCCACGGTGGGCAGATCTCGAAGATACTTTCCTATGGCAAAGGGAGCGTCTCCATGCTGATGTCCCAGGTCGTGGGCAAAGTCGTTTCCGCTTCCGCTGGGGAAATACAGGATCTCCCGCTCCAACATCTCCTCAGTAACCTGATTGATAAAACGGTTCAGCGTGCCGTCTCCGCCGCAAAGGATCACATAGTCCTCTTCCTCCATAGAGGCAAAAAGTCCTCCGTAATCCTCAGACGCGGTCATATCCCAAAGGACCTTCTCATCGGAGATCATCCCATCCAGCAAATGAATATCCTCCGCACACCGTCCGTTTCCTGCCAAGGGGTTATAAAGTACATATGCCTTTCCCATGTTGCACCTCTCGTATCTTATTTTAAATTGATACCTGCTTCAGTTCTTTCAGAACGGCGGCAAACGCCTCCACGTCTTCCTCCGAGGTTGCCCAGCTTGTGGCAAAGCGAACCACGGTATGATTCTCGTCAAAGATCTCCCAAAAGCCGCAGCGGACTCGCTCCGTCAGTTTTTGATAGAAGGTGTTCTCCAGGACGATGAAGATCTGATTGGTAGGAGTATCCAGGAAAAAGCGGAAGCCCTCCTCCTTCAATATCGTTTTCATTTTTTCCGCCATGTCGATGGCGTGGCGGCTGATTTTGAAGTAGAGGTCGTCGGTAAAGAGCGTATCGAAGGAGATACCCAGGAGTCTTCCCTTTGCTAAGAGCGCGCCGTGTTGCTTGATCTTCGTGAAGAAATACGCGGGGGTCGAGCCATGGGTAAAGACCACCGCCTCGCCGCACAGTGCGCCCACCTTGGTTCCACCGATATAAAACACGTCGCAGAGTCTTGCCAGATCGTGAAGGGTTACGTCGGTTTGACGGGACATTAAGCCGTAGCCGAGGCGTGCGCCGTCTAAAAAGAGGTAGAGCCCTCTTTCACGGCAGAGCCGAGAGATCTCGGTGAGCTCCGACAGGGTATACAGAGTACCGTACTCGGTGGGGTGAGAGAGGTAGACCATTCTCGGGCAGACGGTATGGTATCGGTTAGCGTCCCCCTCGTAAGCGTCCAGGAGTGCCGAAAGATCGGAAGCTTGGAGCTTTCCCAGAATTTGGGGCACGGTAAGCACCTTATGACCCGTATACTCGATCGCTCCCGCCTCATGAGACTGAATATGTCCCGTCACTGCGGCAATTACGCCCTCGTGGGAATCCAGCATGGTATCGATCACAATTTGGTTGGTTTGGGTACCGCCTGTGAGCAGGTATACTTCCGCCTTGGGGTCGCCGCAAGCCATCTTGATCTTTTCCTTTGCCGATTGGCAATAGTGATCCATACCGTAGCCGGGCAACTTTTCCAGGTTTGTTTCCATGAACCGATTCAGAATCTGAGGGTGACAGCCCTCCACGTAATCGCTTTCAAAAGACAGCTCCGCCATTATTTTCTCTCCTTTTTCACGGAAAATCTACGTGATTCGACAAATTTCGTTTTACACATTTTATTATAGCACATGAAAATTAAAATTTCAACAGCGTTTTTATTTTTTTCACAGGCAGTGGAAATTCGGTGTGACTATGAGGGAGAGTCATTGCTCTGGCGAGATATGCCATTCTTTGTTGAATGGTAAAGTTACTTTGGTGTAGATGTATGCTATTCTTTGCTGAATGGTAAAGTTACTTTGGTGTAGATGTATGCCATTCTTTGTGAAACGACAAAGAATGGCGAAGAAAGCGTTTTCAAGGCGTTCCCCCTTGAAAATCCCCCTGCGTCCCCGCCGCTTCATGCGTCGGGGAGGCGTTGCTATGGAAAAAGTCTCACCCGAAGGTTCATACGAGCACCTTCGGGTGGTTGGTGGGATTGCCGTGGATTCCGATGGACGGAATTTTTCGGTAATCCTTTGTTTTCCGTAAGAAGAACACAGAAAAATTTCCTCAAACCCGTAGGGGCGTTCTGTGAACGCCCGCAAAAAAACGGGAAAGTTGTTTTGGTGTGGGGTATTGCGGTTGTTATAGACGCTAAAACCGTTTACCAACTGGTGGGAGAAGCTCCTCACGTTTGTTGTCTTTTAATGTCATTTTATGTGATTTTTCAATCCGGCGCGGCTTCATTCAGCTCCAAGCCTACGGGGCAATGATCGCTTCCCGTAACCGATTCATAGATCATACTATCCTTTACCCGCGGCATAAGGCGGTCTGACACCACGAAGTAGTCGATCCGCCACCCCGCGTTCTTCTGCCTTGCCTGGAAGCGGTAGCTCCACCAGGAATATGCCACTCGCTCGGGATACAGGCTTCGGAAGGTATCGGAAAAGCCGCAGGCAAGCAGCTCGGTGAATTTGCCACGCTCCTCATCGGAAAAGCCGGCATTCCCCCGATTGGTCTTGGGATTCTTCAAGTCGATCTCCTCGTGCGCCACATTCAGGTCACCGCAATAGATCACCGGTTTTCTTTCATCCAGGGATACGAGATACCTCCGAAGGGCATCCTCCCACTCCATGCGGTAGGGCAATCTCGCCAGCTCCTGCTTCGCGTTCGGGGTATACACGTTCACCAAGTAGAAGTCCTCATACTCCAGGGTAATGGCGCGTCCCTCGGTATCATGCTCAGGAATTCCCAAGCCATATCGAACCGAAAGGGGCTCATGCTTGGTAAGGATTGCTGTCCCCGAATACCCCTTCCTCTCGGCACTGTAAAAATATTGGTAATAGCCCTCGGGAGAAAACTCCGCCTGTCCCGGCTGCATTTTTGTTTCTTGAATAGCGAAGAAGTCCGCGTCCTGCTCCCGAAAGAATTCGGGGAATCCTTTTTCCAGGCAGGCTCGGAATCCATTGACGTTCCAGGATATAAATTTCATTGAGCACACTCCTTACATTGCTTCAATACCCGCGCGGCAAGCCGCCCGATCTCCTCCCGCTCTGCCGAAGGGCAACCGCCAAGTCTCTTTTTTCTCGGCAATCCCCATACGTCAAAGAGTCCGGGACCCAACCAGGTCCCATACCCACAATCCTCAAACAGTCCCCACAGGATAGCGAGGCATGCCCGTCGGGGCTTCATGAAGATCACCCTCATAGGGTGCTTGATGAGAGCGAAGATCACCTTAGGATAATGGGCGGTGATCCCTGTCAGCGTGATCCCGGGGTGAGCGATCACCAGCTCCGCCCCCTCCTCCCCTCGAAACCGTTCCCACAGACCAAACATCAGATAGCGCTTGGCGTTTCCGTACACCTTGGAGGAAGTGCTTCGAGCGGAGAAATCCACGTCATGGGGGTCTATATGGGAATAGCGGTGGGCAATACTTCCCACGGCAATGACCCTTCCGCCCCTCTCCCGAAGCTGGGGGAGAAGCGAATCGATCATGTAGTAGGGGGAGGCAAAATTGATCTGAAACACGTTGTCATACCCGCAGGAGGTTTTATGACGGGGAATACTGTACGCTCCCGCGTTGTGAATGAACACGTCGAGTGTCCGCGTATGAAGGCACTCACACGCCCGCTTCACCGAGCGGATATCCTCCAGATCCAGAGGAATACATTCCACCGTTACGCCGGGATACTCCCCCATCAATCGTTCCCGATGGGCATGGGAGCGCTCCTCATTTCGATCCAGAAGGATCAGTGAAGCGCCAAGCACAGCCAAATACCGGCAAAGCTCTCCCCCGATCCCACCCGTACTTCCCGTAATGGCAACAGTCTTTCCGCCAAGGGAAGAGGTACAGGCATGAAGGAAGGTTTTCGTACGTATCATTGGTCTCAAGCCTCGGGCAACGCTTCCAGAAAATCTCGAATACAATTTGCCAGGACTCCGTGTCCCTCGTCGTTAAAGTGGAGTCCGTCCACTGTATACGTGCGGTAGATCTCAGGATCCTTGGGATCCAGTCCCAGAGAATCGTAAAGAGACAGCACGGGGATCCCGAAATCCTGTGCTTGGCGTTGGATAATCTGAACGTAGTTCAGCAGAGGCATAGCGTCCTCCCGCTTGCTGGGCGCGTCCGAGGGCTCCAGGTCGGAGTAGGTCTTTCTCTGGCAATGAGCGGGTGCCAGGAACACCAGGGTCTTGTCGGAATAGGTCTTTCTCAAAAAGCTCATAAGGAAATAGACTCCTCCCCAGAAGGTGGCTGGGGTCTTGTCCCCGTACTGTCCGATGGGCGCATCACCGTGGAGGTAGTCGTTCACGCCGCCGTACACCAGGATCACGTCCGCCTCCTTTGTGATATTATAGGCTCTTCCGCAGAAGCACAGGTCGTGTCTGGGGTTGTCGCTGGGCGTGCTCTGGTGCGCCAGCCGTGTTCCGCCGATGCCGTAATTGTAAACCGCCTTTAAGCCGCACATCCGCTTCAAGCGGTTGTCGTAGCGATTGTTGGCGCGGTCACTGACACCGTACCCCTCCGTAATACTATCTCCCAAAAAGGCAATGGATTTTCCTTCCAGTTTCATATTCGTTTCTCCTTACTCGTTGTTGGATGAATTTCATTGTTCGGTCAGTTTTTTGATCCAGCGGAATCGATTTACCTTGATCACCGCGGGAATACATTTGAACACCTGATCGGCATTGAGGCAGGCGATCACCGCCACCGGGGGAAGTCCCCAAACAAATGCCGCCAGGGCAGACAGGGGCAAAACGATGCCCCAAATGCTGATCAGATCCAAGCGCAACACGTATTTCGCGTCTCCGCCTCCACGGACAATCCCCGTATTGGTAGGCATCTGGTACGCCATTCCCATTCCTGCCACACACAGCACGAGCAGGAATTCGTCCGCCAGAGTCTTCGCCTCCTCCGTGATCCGGTACAAAGAAATGATGGGGGCTCGCAGGAAGAATAGCGTCACGCCGGTCAGCAAGCCCACGAAAAGGAAGATGATCTGCATGGTTTTCGCGTACTCTCTGGTTTTATCCTCTCTTCCCTCTCCGATGGTCTTCCCGATGATCACCGCCGCCGCGCCGGCGGAGCCTACCGAAGCCACCTTCAGAAGCTGATACAGCGTGGTGGCAACCGAATTGGCGGAAATAGCGGCATCGGTCATGTGCCCCAGGATCACCGTTTGCAGCGCGGTGGACACGCCGAAGAGTCCGTCGGTAATCATGATGGGAAGGCTGAGCCTGAAATATCCCCGAAGGAGACCGGTATCGTTATTCCACACGTCCCGAAGACGGAAGCAAAGCCTCTTTTCAAAAAAGAAAAGGTATCCCACCACCACCAAAAGCTCAACGACCCGAGCGATCAGTGTCGCCAGAGCCGCGCCCTCGGCACCCAGCACCGGGAATCCCATTTTTCCGAAGATCAGGCAATAGTTCAGGGCAATATTCACCGCCAGAGCGGCAAGGGACACGTAAAAGCCGATCTTGACGCTCTCCACCGAGCGGAGGATCTGCAACAGCATGGTGGTCAGCGCAAACACAGGGTAGCTGTACTTGATGACCCGAAGATACCGTACGCCCTCCTCCACGATCTCGGGAGAATCGGTAAAGAGTCTGAGAAGTCCCTCGGGAACAAGTGCCGCCGCCAAAAAGAAAACCGCCGCCACGGCGAAGCTACAAAGGATCGCCCAGCTACCGACCCTTTTTACCCGGTCGGTTCGCCCCTGTCCCCAGTACTGACTTCCCAGTATCACCGCGCCTCCTCCCAGTCCTACGAGAAGCTGAGAGAACACGAACTGGAGCTGATTACAAGTGGCGGCACCGGACAGTGCCGCCTCACTATAATTTCCAAGCATTACGTTATCCGCCAGATTGACACTGAGGACGATCACATTGTTCAATACCAACACGGACCACAGGGAGAAAAAGTTGCGATAAAAGCCTTTGTCCCGTGTCACGGTCATACCCCTTCCGTTCTCCAATCATCGCGGGAAAAATCCTCCGTGATGGCGATGACGGGTGCTGTTGCCCAGGGATGGCAGAGGCTGGTATTCCACTTCTGCTCCTTCCCCCACGCCTCAAAGGTAGTGGTAGCGCCCTCACGAAGCATATTGAACCAGGAATGCTCCGATTCGTTGGTCAACAGCCGATATTCCAGCTCCCGGTCCCCCAGCTCGCCGCAAGCCTTCAAAACGAAGTAAGAGAACTGCACGCCGCAGCTCAATCCTTTTTCGTCTATCAAGCGAAGAATGGGTTCTCTCGCCTCTTCTGCGGAGAAGCCGTAGAAGGCGGGAAGCACATTGGAGTGAAGCGCGCAGTGCGGCTCCCTACCCTCTTCTCGGTAAAGAGACAGGGGCATATCCGCGTACAGCCCTCTCTCGGGCACGTAGAAGGTGTCCTCGAACACCTGGATCCGACGTTGTATTTCCTCCGACGAATACATACGGGGCTCGCCAAGGGCATCCTCCAGCTTCCCCAAGGCCAACAGGGCACCCAGATAGTGCGCGTTGACTACGTTATGGAGGCAGTCCTCCTCAATGATGACATTCAACTCGTTGTCATAGCCGTCCCGAAGATTCTTGGGCCAATCCACGATATTCCACTTGTCGTTCACCCCAACCAAAAGTCCCTGCTCGTTTTCAAATTTCGCGAAGTGGAACAGGAGCCCCCGGAGGGTGGGAAGGAGACGGGATACGGTTCCCTTGTCCTCGGTGACCTTATAATAGTTCCAAACCTGCAAGGGGTATTGGAGAGAAAAGTCCGCGATCTCCTGCATAAACGCGCCGGGAGCAACCGCCATGATGCCGGGGCAGATCATGGACGAGCGGGCAAAATCGAAGAGAGTCTTGCGGTACTTCTCCCCGTCGTCCGTCAGGTAGAGATGGGCGAGTCCCGTCACTGTAAAGTCTCCCAGGTACTGCCCCTTTTCTCTGGTAGGACAATCCAGGAAGAGCTCCTGGGTGGAATACTGAATGGTATTTCGGCAGAGCTCCCACAGAGCGGCGAGCTTTGGATCACTGCCCTGATAGAGTCCCTTCTCTCTCGGGAAGGGGTGGTGGCGCACGATGGCGCAGACCGAGGAAAGATCGATCACAGACTTACGTTCCACATAGAGGTTTGCGTAGCGGAAGCCGCGGTAATCATAAAAATCAAAGGTATCTTCCCCGCCGGACAGGGTACAGATCTCCCGGTAGGAGCATTTGGTCCGCATGGGATCGAGGCAACGGGTATCTCCCTCCACCTGTTCCTCCGAACAGACCACCTCTACCGTCTCGCCTCGCTTCCCCTTGGCGCGAAGGAAAAGCTGTCCCACGATCTCCTGACCGAAATCAAAGAAATATCCATCCTCACGCTCCACAACCTGAGTGGGTCTTCTTTCGTAAACCTCGAGGGTGGGAACGCAGTCGCAGAAGGTATGTCCGTGGTTCGGATCCACCGCCGCCGGCAGCCAGCCTTCTCCCTCCAGAAAAGGAAGCCCCGGAATTTTCTTGGTAAAGTTCAGATTCTCCATAATCTGGGTTTTATAGCCGATTACCAGACCTTCCTCATATTCCTCGGCGAGGTGATACAGCCAGCTTTCATCGGTTCCGCAGAGGTAAGTACCGTTCTCAAACAGGTCTAAGATCGCTCCCTCTCTGCCGTCGGCACTGTTCCAGACACGGTTAAGGAGTCCTTGATAATACACGTGGAGGGCGATCACGTTCTCCCCCTCATGAAGGTAAGGGGTCAGATCCGCCTCGTTATAGGCGTAGAACTGTCGGTACGCCGGGGAGGGACCCTGGCAAACGTAGACACCGTTGACGTAGAGCTTATAGTAGTCGTCGGCTGAGACACGGACAAGGTAGTCCGCTCCCTTCCGAGCGGTAATCTTCTTCGCGAAATACACGTGATGATTCTGTCTGGGATCCGTCTCCTCCAGGCGGTTTTTTGTTTTGGTTTCCTTGTAGTAATGGTCGGGGCACTCGGCACCCAGAAAATCCGGATGGCAGATCCATTTTGAGTAAAATTCCATAGTCTTCTCCTTATACTTACTTGATTTTATTATATCAAAGAATGGAGAAAAATCAAGTACCTTTCCCGTTTTTTCCCGAATTTGCATAAGTTTTTTTGGTGGGGAGCATACTGAAAAAAAGAAAAAGGAGAGCGCTTATGTGTACCGCTTTGGACTTTCACGGAAAGCATCATTATTTTGGAAGAAATTTAGATTGGGAGAGTACTTTTGGGGAGGAGGTAACCGTGACCCCGAGAAATTTTCCCCTTCCCTATCGGGCGGGGGAAACCGATTTCCGTCATTTTGCCTTTCTGGGCATGGCGACGCTGTTGGAGGGCTATCCTCTTTATTTTGACGGCACCAACGAGTATGGGCTGAGTGTCGCCGGATTAAACTTCGTGGGGAATGCGGTCTACCGCCCTCTCACGGCGGGCAAGGAGAATCTGACCCCTTACGAGCTGATCCCTCGGCTTTTAGGAACCTGCCGAACCGTTTCCGAGGCGCGGGAACTTTTATCCCGCCTTTCTCTGTTGAACCTTCCCGTTCGGGAGGACATCCCTCTGGCGGAGCTCCATTGGCTGATCGCGGACCGAGAGGAGTCGGCTGTATTGGAGGCGACAGCAGAGGGAGTACTGGTTTGGGACGATCCCATGGGTGTTCTCACCAACAATCCCCCCTTTCCCTACCATCTGGAGCATATCAACGAGTATATGAATCTGAGCGCGGGAGAGGCGGAGAATCGATTCGCTCCGGGGCTTTCTCTCCGTTCTGTAAGCCGAGGCATGGGGGCACTGGGGCTGCCCGGCGATATTTCCTCCTCATCCCGTTTTATTCGGGCATCCTTTGCCAAATGGAATTCGGTGATCCCAAGGGAAGAGATTCCGTCGGTGGGGCAGTTTTTTCATATTTTAGACATGGTTTCCCAGGTAGAGGGGTGTGTACGGACAGGCAAAGGGTGTGAGCGGACCCAGTATTCCTCCTGTTGCAATACCGACTTAGGGATCTATTATTACAAGACCTACGAGAACAGTCAGATCAATGCCGTTCAGCTTTTTCATGAGGATCTGGAGGGGACGGAGCTGGTTCATTATCCCCTTCGCCGCACCCAAGCCATCTATTGGGAAAATGGGAAGGGGGAGATCGGTTGACGGGGATGCCAAAAAAGGACGAAGGATGGAAGCGTACTCTAAAGAACAGCTTTGCAAGAATATTTCGGTAATCCTTTGTTTTCCGTAAGAAGAACACAGAAAAATTTCCTCAAACCCGTAGGGGCGTTCTGTGAACGCCAGCCAAAAATGGTAAAGTTACTTTGGTGTAGGTTTATGCCATTCTTTGTTAAACGACAAAGAATGGCGAAGAAAGCGTTTTCAAGGCGTTCCCCCTTGAAAATCCCCCCTACATCCCCGCCGCCTCATGCGTCGGGGAGGCGTTGCTATGGAGCAAGTCTCACCCGAAGGTTCATACGAACACCTTCGGGTGGTTGGTGTGGGGGATTGCAGTTGTCGAAGACATCAAGACCATTCACCAACCGGTAGGAAAGGGGCACGTCCTGCTCATTGTCCTTCATCAAGTCAGTACTTGGAGCATGACCGAGCCACAACGAGAAACAAAAGTACTTTTGATATAAAAATGACAAAAGTACCTTTGCGTTACTTTTGTCATAGTAGGGTGTGTGGGTTTTTGGTTTAATTCTTTCTTTTGCTTTTGGAATCAAATTCCGGGAAAACAAAGCAAATAGTAGTCGCACTCATCGCAACAACATTCAAAGCCTTGCTCTCCGTTGCCAAGGCAAACGGTAGGCTCTCCGGGCGTGAGTTCTACGCCGATACTATCTATTACTTTTTTTGAATTATCATTGCTCATATATTTCCCATCAGCATCTAAAAAGGTGCGCTCCAAAAGGAACGCACCGAAAAAATGCTTCCCCCTCAATTGTTGTCACACGAATTGCTCCCCAATAACGGAATGAGAAAAGAGAGAAAACACTTTTTACCAAAGTATTTTCCCGTTTTGGGGATAAAACTATTCAATTCGTGTGACGGGTATATTCTACCACATTTCTGCCAATTTGTCAATAAAGCTTGAGAATTTGGTAAAAACATTACTTGTGAAACAAAGAATGTATTAAATACTTTCTCACATCATTTTATCGGCTTCGATTGTTTTAGTGTCTTTCATCAAACCAGTAGCTGTCAAGAAAAATGCCAACGGAAACAGCGGCTAAAGAAAAGTCTCACCCGAAGGTTCATACGAGCACCTTCGGGTGGATGGTTGGGAGGATTTCCATGTCCTTCGACGGACTTTCTTTTAGCCTGCCCCTGTGGGAGAAATGCCGCAAGCGGCATTGGCTACGCAAAATCCCCGAAGGTCGCGAGGGACCTTCGGGGAGCAATGCTTTTATTTCGCCTCCAGCATTTCCTTGATGACCGAGAAAAACCGCTCCCAGGAGCCCAGGTGCACTGCCTCGTTGGGAGAATGGAGATCGGTGATCACGGGACCGCAGGACAGGATATCCATATCCGGAATTCCCTCCTTGACGATTCCACACTCCAATCCCGCGTGGATGATCTCAAGTCCGGGCTCCCTGCCGAACCGCTTACGGTACGCCGCTGTATATTCCTCCCGAAGCTCCGACTCTTTCTCAAAGCTCCAGCCGGGATAGCGGTTATAGTGGCGTGTACTACCGCCCAGCAGCGCGGCATAAGCATCCAGCTCTGCCGCCGAGCGGTCGATCTGGGAATCCTTTGCAGACCGGGAGGAAAAGATCACCCGCACCTGCTCCTCCTCTGTCTTTACCACTGCCATATTCCGTGAAAATTCCACCAACTCGGGCAGATCCTGGCACATGGAAATGACCCCATTGGTCACCGTTTGCGCAAGGAAGATCACCCGCTGTGTACTCTCCGCGTCCATGGGAAGAAGCTCCGACGGTTCCGCTTCGGATACCTCCAGGGCAAATGCCCCGTCCTCGGGACACAGCTCGCCTCGAAGCACCTCCGCCATAGCCGCCACGCCATCGGCTCCTCCCAAAGCCGCCACGCAAGCCTCGGCTTCTCTGGGAATGGCGTTATCCTTATTTCCTCCGCGAAGCGACACCAAGCGGAGTCCCGGCTCTCTCGCCATCCAATCGTAAAGGATCCGCCCCATCAGCTTATGGGCATTGGCTCTGCCTCGGTGAATATCCTCCCCCGAATGTCCCCCCGCCAGTCCCGTCAGGCGAAGATTCCAGAGAGGCGCGGCGCAGGGCTCTCTCCGTACGGGAAGCGTCAGCTCCGATCTCATGCCGCCGGCGCATCCGACCACGATGAGATTCTCATCCGCGCTGTCCATATTCAGCATTTTTCTCGCGTAGATCCGATTCAGGTCAAAGGCTTTGATTCCGTCAAGCCCTACCTCCTCACTGACAGTAAACAGGCATTGCAAGGCGGGGTGTCCCGCGAGGGCACCGTCAAGGATCGCCAGCATTACCGCCACTGCCACGCCGTTATCCGCCCCCAGGGTGGTTCCTCTGGCGCGAAGCCATCCCTCCTCCACGTAGAGCTCCAGGGGATCCTTTAGAAAGTCGTGGATCACGTCCTCATTCTTTTCGCAGACCATGTCCGTGTGCCCCTGCATGAGAATCGGCTCTTTGTCCTCGTAGCCCTCGGCGGCATCGCAGTTGATCAGCACGTTTCCAAGCTCGTCGCGGTAACAGGCAAGTCCTCTCGCCCGGGCAAATTCCTCCAAATAAGAGGCGATCCGCTCCTCATGATAGGAGCCTCTGGGGATGGCGGAGATCTCCTCGAAATAACGCATGACCTTCGGGTACGCAAATCCTTCAACCAACATATCTACTCCTTTCGGGCAGTTCTTCTCTGCCCACTGATTTCAAAGACTCAACAAGGGGCTGCTTCATTTAGACGGGGAAGTCACCAAATAAAGCAGTCCCTTTTTTACATTTTCGCTCTGACCCGTGACAGGTCGATCACGCCGTCCGGCATATGTTCCAAGTAACGGAGGATCCGCCCCGTGCCGAGAGCAACACATTTCACGGGCTCCTTTGCCACTCGGGTACGGATCTCGATCACGTCCGCCATCAGGCGGTCCAGACCGTAGAGCTGACAGCCGCCGCCCGTCAGGACGATTCCGTTCTTCAGGATATCTCCCACCAGCTCCGGCGGTGTCTTTTCGATCACCGAGCAAACAGCGTCGAAAATAGCGGAGATCGGCTCCATCATTGCCTCCAGCATTTCCTTCGAGGACAGAGTCACCACCTTAGGCAGTCCCTGAACCAGGCACCGTCCTTTGACCTCCATATATTTTGCCTCTCCGTGCTCGTACACGGCACCGATCTGTATTTTGATCTGCTCCGCCGTTCGTTCCCCAATAGCAATATTATATTTTCTGCGCACGTAGCGCATGATCGCCTCGTCGAATTTATCTCCCGCGATCTTGATGGATTTGGACACCACGATGCCCCCAAGGGAGATCACCGCCACGTCGGTGGTACCGCCGCCGATATCCACCACCATATGTCCCGTGGGACTGTGAATATCAAGACCGGCTCCTACCGCCGCCGCCACCGGCTCAGGCACCAGATAGGTCTTCCTTGCCCCGGCGTGAGTACCCGCGTCCATAACCGCTCTCGTCTCCACCTCCGACACGCCCGTGGGAACACAAATCACCACCCGGGGCGGAAGCATGGCACTTCCGCATGCCTTGCGAATAAAATAGGAGATCATCTTCTCGGTCACGTCATACCGATTGATCACCCCGTCCCGAAGGGGACGGACGATTTCGATATGGTTCGGATTCCGCCCCACCATGACCTGAGCGTCCTTGCCGATCTTGGCAATGCAATCCGTATTCTTATCCACCGCCACCACCGACGGCTCATTGAGCACGATCCCCTTTCCCTCCACAAACACAAGGACGGTTGCCGTGCCAAGGTCGATTCCAATATCCTTGGAAAACAGTTGCTTCGTTTTGAATTTAAACATCTTTCCCCCCAACAGTTAGGGTAACTTTTCATCACTGCTTCTATTATACAATGATTTTCTCAAAAAATCAAGAGGTTCTTTTACCGATCTGATCCCTTTTGTTCTGTCCCACGCAAACGCCGATGACCGCTGTCGCTCCCGCCTCTCGCAAGAGCTTCGTACACGCCGCCATACTGGCACCTGTGGTCACCACGTCATCAAAGAGGATCACGCACCGTCCCGACACCTCCGCCCCTTCCTTTGTAAGAAAGAACGAGTGCCGGATATTGCGGAGCCTCCGTCGGCTTCCCAGCTTTTTCTGTTCTCTGCCGCCCCATCTCCGCCCAATGGCAGACACGCAGGGGATCGCCATTTTCTCCCCGATCACTCCGGCAATGAAGGATGCCTGGTCAAAACCATAGCGATTCCGCGATCTTCTGCTCCGCGGAAGTCCCATCAGTCTGACCTCACCAAGCTCCCCATCATAGCCAAGGATCCGAAGCTCCTCCTCTATGGCACCCAAGATCTCCTTTGCCAAGAACTCCGCCATTCTTCGGTTGGGTGATTGCTTTAGGCGGTAGATGATCTGATTCTGGGGTTCTCCCTGCTTCTCTGAATGGTAGAACACCGCCTTGCGCAGGCAAAGCATACCTGCCCGAGCGAGCTCTGAGGGCATACAGCGGCATTCCCAAGCACTCCGGAAGCAACGGGGACAGCTCTCCACTCTTCCCGCCCGATATCGAAGAAGGCAGGCGGGGCAAAAGGCTTCTCTCCGCTCCTCGGGTCTCAGGATCCTGCCGCATCCGGCACACTTATGGACAAATAGGTACTGTCCCGGCAAGGTATCTCCGATTTGCCGCTTCATTTCCCTTCTTCCTCCCGGAGCCACTCATAGAGTCCCGTATAGCGCATGGTTTGGCGGTTGTTCGCCACCATTTCCGCCACGATCTCCTCCCGTCCCACTAAGATCACCATTTTTTCCGCTCTGGTTACGGCGGTATAGAGAAGATTGCGGGACAGGAGCATGGGAGCCGCCGTGCACATAGGCAAAATAACGATGGGATACTCGCTTCCCTGGCTTTTGTGCACCGTTACCGCATAGGCGTGCTCCAGGTCCTCCAAAAGGGAAAAATCGTACTGGAGCCGTCTGTCATCAAAGAGAATGGTCATATAGCTCTCGGGCTCGTTGATCTCCTCGATGATTCCAATGTCACCATTGAAGATTCCGCTTCCCGTCTTATCGTCATAGCTTCTGCTCCAGAGAATGTCATAATTATTTCTGGTCTGCATGACCCGATCTCCCTCTCGGAAGATCCGATCCCGAAATTTATGCTCCCGCAAATAACGGCTGGGAGGGTTCAGGGTTGCTTGAAGCAACAGATTCAAGCTCTCGGTTCCCGCTTCTCCCTTGCGAGAGGGGGCAATGACCTGGATGCCGTTTCTTGCCAGGTTGCCGTAGGTTCTGGGCAGGCGATTTCGGCAGAGGTCGGCAATGGTGAGAGCGATCTCCCGATCTCCCCCGCGCCGCAGAAAGAAAAAGTCATTATCCTTCACGGTCAGGTCGGGCATCTCCCCCCGGTTGACCGCATGGGCATTGGTAACGATCAGACTTTGACTTGCCTGGCGGAAGATCTCGTTCAAGCGAACCGTGGCGAACCGCCCGCTGTCGATCACGTCGCGGAGCACGTTCCCCGCTCCCACCGAGGGAAGCTGATCCGAGTCACCGATCACGATCAGTCTCGCCCCCGGCTTGATTGCCTTCAAAAGAGCGCACATCAGGGCGTTATCGATCATAGATGCCTCGTCCACCACGATCACCTGCTCATCCAAAAGATTATGCTCGTTTCGGTTAAAGGCAGACCGCTCCTCCCCCTCGAAGGACATTTCCAGAAGACGGTGGAGCGTCTTTGCCTCCATGGAGGTTGCCTCGGAGAGCCGCTTTGCCGCCCGTCCCGTGGGAGCCGCCAGGGCGATCTCGTACCCCATGCTGTCAAAAATATGGATCAGTGCCCGAACCACTGTGGTCTTACCCGTTCCGGGTCCTCCCGTCAGGATCATGACTCCGTAGCGCAGTGCGTCCGATATGGCTTTTTTCTGCAAGGAGGCATAGCGGATCCCGCATTTTGCCTCCTCGTTTTCGATAAAACGGTCGATATCCCGCAGATCCAGGGAGGCGCACATCCGATCCAGCAGAATCATCTTTTCGGCAACGTATTTTTCCGCCTCGTAGGATATCTTGTTGTAGATCATGGCTCTCCCTTCTCGGAGAACGTAATGCAGTGCCCCGCTCTTCAGCAGCAGAGAGATTCCCTCCTCCGCCTGCTCGGGGGATACCCGAAGCAGCTGTGCCGCGCTGTCCCGAAGCTTCTCACGGGGCAGGCATACGTGTCCGTTCTGGATGGCGTTTTGAGAGAGAACGTACCGCAAGCCGCTCATGACCCGTTCCAGGTGGTCATTCTGAAAGCCTAAGCCCTCCGCCAAGGCATCTGCCCTCTCGAAGCCAATTCCTTCGATCTCGTTGCAAAGACGGTAGGGGTTCTTCTTGGCAATATCCACCGCGCCGCTTCCCCATTTTTTATAGATCTTCACCGTGGTGGCAACCCCGAAATAATCCCGAAAGAACATCATGGCAAAGCGGATCCCCGCCTGTTCCCGAAAGCTCTCCGAGGCGGCAAGTGCCGTCTTCATGGAGATTCCCTTGATGCTTGCCAGCCATTCGGGGTGGTTCTCCATCACGTCGAAGCTGTCCTCCCCAAACTCGTCGATGATCCTCTGTGCCGTCTTAGGTCCGATCCCTTTAATGGCGCGGGAGGCGAGATAGCGAAGCATGGAGGCGGTATCCGCCGGCATGACCCGCTCATACTGGCTCACCTCAAACTGTCTGCCGTACTTGGGATTATGCACCCATTTGCCATAAAGGCAGAGATGATCCCCGGCACCGATCATGGGCATGACCCCAACCGCCGTGATCATCTCTCCGTCCTCGGAGGCAGCCAGGTCACAGATGGTATAGCCGTTCTCCTCGTTGGCATAGATGACACGCTCCACGCTCCCCTCCAGCTTGTGCAAGCCGGACACGTCCTCACGTCTTCCCGATTCCATCCCGTCTTCCTCCTTTCCTAACGATTTCCCGTTCTATCCCGGAAAAAAAGCAGATACTGACACAGTGCGGCACAAATCAGCCACTCCGCCGACTCCGCCTCGCGCTGTGTCAGTACGTCTCTTACAATAAATTTCTTTTCGAGTCCTTTGACCCTTTCTTAGCCGAAGCTGCCGCTCAGAGTCCCAGCTCCCGCTTCAGCTCCTCCGCCATGTCCAGCTTCTCCCAAGGAAGGTCGATGTCCTCTCTGCCCATATGACCGTACGCGGCGGTCTGACAATAGATGGGACGGCGGAGATCAAAGCGCTGAATGATAGCGGCGGGACGAAGGTCGAAGAGGCGGCTCACCGCCTGGGAGATCGCGTCCTCGGAAGCCTTACCCGTTCCGAAGGTATCGATCATCACCGACACAGGCTTTGCCACACCGATGGCGTATGCCACCTGAACCTCACAGCGGTCAGCCACGCCGGCGGCTACGATATTCTTCGCGATATACCGGGCGGCGTAGGAGGCGGAGCGGTCCACTTTTGTGGGATCCTTACCCGAGAAGGCTCCGCCGCCGTGACGGGAATATCCGCCGTAGGTGTCCACGATGATCTTCCGTCCCGTAAGCCCAGTATCTCCCGCGGGACCGCCAACGACAAAACGTCCCGTAGGGTTCACATAGATCTTGGTATTTTCGTCCATGAGGTCAGCGGGAACCACGGGGGTAATGACCTCTCGGATCACGTCCTCACGGATCTGCTTCAGTTCGACCTCCGCACCGTGCTGGGAGGAAATGACCACCGTATCCACCCGAACGGGGAGGTCGTCATGGTATTCCACCGTCACCTGGGTCTTGCCGTCGGGACGGAGGTAGCTGAGGGTTCCGTTCTTCCGAACCTCCGTCAGACGGAGCGCCAGCTTATGTGCCAGAGAAATGGGCAGGGGCATGAGCTCCTTGGTTTCATTGCAGGCATATCCAAACATCAGACCCTGGTCACCGGCACCGGTATCCAAGCCGTCGTCAAGCGTACCCTCCTTCGCCTCCAGGGACTTATCCACGCCCAGAGCAATATCGGGAGACTGCTCGTGAATGGAGCTGATCACCGCACAGCTGTCGCAGTCAAAGCCGAACTTGGCGCGGGTGTAGCCGATCTCGCGCACCGTCTCGCGGACGATGGTCTGGAAATCCACGTATGCCTTCGTGGTGATCTCGCCCATGACGGTCACGAGCCCCGTCGTGCAGAAGGTCTCGCAAGCCACGCGGGACATGGGATCCTGGCGAAGTAGCTCGTCCAAGATCGCGTCAGAGATCTTATCGCAGATTTTATCGGGATGACCCTCGGTCACCGACTCGGATGTAAACAGTACTTTTTTCATTTTTCTTCTCCTTTTTCACAAAAAAATCTCCGGACTGCTCCGGAGATCAAAATTCTCATCTGCCGGAATTAGCACCTTACGCTCCCTCGGAGGCAGGTTGCCGTGGCTTCACAGGGCCTGTCCCTCCACCACTCTTGATAAGACGTTTATTATCGTTTCATTATATTATACCATATTCCACACCGTTTTTCAACAGGTATTTTCAATTTTACAGAGGTTTTATGCAGGTTTTACGTAACGATCCTTCCCTTTTCCAGCTTCACGCACCGATAATAGAAGAACATCAAGCAGCTACACAGAAGCCAACCCGCGGGATACCCCATCGCGATGGGGATGACAGTATTGGAAATGAAGTTTGCGGTAATGAACAGATAGAGCTGACGGAAGCCCACGAAGGAGGCGAGCGTGATCACCATGGTCGCCGCCGATTTTCCCGCGCCTCTCAGGACACCCGCGTAGATCTGATTGACGCAACACAGGATATAGAAGGGAGTGAGCCAGCGAAGGAAAAGCGTACCGAAGGAAACGATCTCCGGGTCATCGTTAAAGAAGATCACCAAGCTGGGAGCAAAGAGCACGATGGGTATGATGATCACCGCTGTTGCGCCGCAGGCAATGGCAAGGGCAACCCGCACACCCCGCTTGGCTCTTGTCACGTCTCCGTTACCCAGGTTCTGACCCACAAAGGTGGTACATGCTAAGGACAGGGATTGCATGGGCAGCATCACCAGCTGGTCGATCTTGGCGTATGCCGTCCAGCCGCCCATTGCCGCTGTGCCGAAGTAATTGACGTAGGACTGGACAAAAATATTGGAAAAAGAGGTGATTGCCATTTGCAGTGCCGTAGGCAAACCGATCTTCACGATCTTTCCGAGAACGTCCCCATGGATCCGAAGACCCCGGAAGGAAAAACGGACGCAGTTTTTGCTCTGCATGAGTGTGATCACCACCAACAGAGCGGACACACCCTGAGACAGGATCGTTGCCAGTGCCACGCCGAAGACACCCATATCAAAGGCAAGCACGAACACAAGGTCCAGCACTGTATTGGCAAGGGCGCAAAGGGCTAAGAAGTAGAAGGGGCGTTGGGAATCCCCCACCGAGCGCAGAATACCTGCCCCCATATTGTAGACCACAAGCCCCAGAAGACCGGAAAAATAGGTGTTCAGATAGACAGCCGCCTCGTCCCGAACCTCCGCGGGTGTTTTGATCAGATCCAGCATAGTTGGCACCATGAGAACGCCTATGATCGAGAGCACCACGCCGACGATGAAGGTTACTGCCATGGCGGTATGCACCGTACGGCGGACATCCTTTTCCCGATGGGCACCGTAATACTGAGAAACCACCACACCGGCACCGGAGGAAAGCCCCATAAAGAAGCCGACCAGCAGATTGATGATAGGTCCCACGGTTCCCACGGCGGAAAACGCCTCCCCGCTGACGTAGTTTCCTACCACCCAGGTATCCACCATATTGTAGAGCTGTTGGAGAATGTTGCCAAGGAGCAACGGTATCGCAAAGCGGATCAAGTGACCGGAAATTCCTCCTGCGGTCATATCCACGTCCCGTTTTTTTGTATTGAACAACTGCCTAAGCGCACCGCTCATATCATTGCCGCCTTCCCTGCTGATTTTCAATTTATTATAGCACAATACGCAGGGGGAAACAAGGGGGTTTTCAGATTTTTTGGGAGGGCACGCGATTTTTTTAACATAGGAATCGTAAAAAACGGAACAAGATACTTCGGTGTATGTTTATGCCATTCTTTGGTAAACGGGAAAGTTACTTTGGTGTAGGTTTTATGCCATTCTTTGGTGAATGGTAAAGTTACTTTGATGTGGTTTATGCCATTCTTTGCTGAATGGGAAAATTACTTTGGTGAAGGTTTTATGCCATTCTTTGCTGAATGGGAAAATTACTTTGGTGAAGGTTTTATGCCATTCTTTGTGAAACGACAAAGAATGGCGAAGAAAGCGTTTTCAAGGCGTTCCCCCTTGAAAATCCCCCCTACGTCCCCACCGCCCCATGCGCCGGGGAGGCTTTGCTATGGAAAAATCTCACCCGAAGGTTCATACGAACACCTTCGGGTGGTTGGTGGGATTGCCGTGGATTCCGACGGACGGAATCTTTCGGTAATTATTTATTTTCGTAGGATGAAGACAGGAAAATTTCCTCAAACTCGTAGGGGCGTTCTGTGTGTCAAGAGTAACATTGTAAACAATCTGTGTAAGGACATGGTATACACATTTGGGATTACAGTTAATAGCTTTGGAAAGCCGAACGGAGCGTAGCGGAGAGAGGCTTTCCAAAGCTACGAGCCGCTCAAAGACGCCGGATTTTACGGTGGAGAAGTTTACCCGTATGTACGTCAAACTCCCCGATCGCAAAATTGCGATAGCAAGCAACAAACGTATCTCCATTGGGGTTAGGTCTGAACTCTATGAGCTCATCTATCATCGTTTCACTCAAATAGATCTGAAAACGGTCAAATCTGACATACCCCCAAGAGTTCACTTTGATCACGTGATATTCTCCCCCATATTCATACTTTTTAACTTGGTCACAATAAGTGCGATTACTGGGTGTATATATCTCCGAAGGGCACCTCATTCCCAATGCTTCATGAGGTCGTTCATCGTTATAGCTGTTCCGCCAATGGTTGAGCACTCGCTCCGCATCGTTGATATCTATTGGTGTATAGTACTTTAACAGTTCCTGATTCATTGCCCTATGAAACCGTTCTATTTTGCCTTGTGTTTGAGGATGCTTGATGCGTCCGTGGATTGGCAAAACATCATGCTTCATAAGCCACTTTTCAAACTGCGTATAGCCTTGACGAAAGCCTGCAAATTGAGCTCCGTTGTCTGAGAGCACTGAATTGGGCATACCAAATTCACAAAAAGCTTCCTTAAAAGTGGGTAATACAAGATTTGATGTACTTGTGGACGGTTTGATCTTAATGACGTATCTGCTGTGATCGTCAAAGATATCCAAGGGGAAGCAATATTTTCCGTCTTGCATCCTGAATTCGCCCTTAAAATCCGTCTGCCACATCTCGTTGCACTGTTCTTTCTCAAAACGTGTGAAAGGTTTGTGTTTTAGAGATTCTTCTTTTGAGATACAACCGTAACGGTTCAAGATGTTGTTGACTGTTTTCACACAAGGCATTTCAACGCCTTTGTTCTCAAGTACAGTTTTTATCTTCTTTGCTCCCCATCCGGGGTGGATGCTTCGAGTTTGTACTATGCGTAGTTCTGTCTCCTCGGCGGTTTTATTAGCAGTAATGTTGGGACGACGGCTACGATCTGTAAATCCTTCTCGGTTCTCGTACCTGTTGATCCACTTGTAGCCTGTTGCACGGGTTATTCCAAATTCTCGGCATAATGCGCTGAGGTTCTCGCAGCTTTTTGCAGCTTCTACAAACTCTTTCCTTAATTCTTCCACAGTTTTATCCTTCCAAGGCATCTTTACTTCTCCTTTGGATTTTTTGATGCCTTTATTTTACCATAAAACTGTATACTATGTCCTTGCACTACCTGTATACTATGTTACTACACTATACACTGTGAACGCCCGC